>DATDGF010000001.1:0-1862 GCA_036522195.1 Candidatus Acidiferrum sp.
GCGACGTTCGTGCCGGGAAGTGCGGCGCACACCTGGCAGGCGACAGCAGCGGCAGGGATGAGCATCGGCCATCAGGGAATGGTTGTTGCGGCCAAGGCAATCGCTCTCACCGGGCTCGACCTGTTGACAGATCCCAGGCTCGTGCAGGCGGCGAAGGACGACTTCAAGAAACAGACTGCGGGCAAGAGCTACTACACCGCGATTCCGCCGGACCAGAAGCCGCCGCTCAACTACCGCTCCGAGTGAAATTAAGAGGGGACCCGGCTACTCGGAAGCGACCGTCAGGTAGAGTTAGACGGCGACTACACTCATCAACACAGACGAGAAGTTTTTGGGACGGGCCATGAGTCCGTTTCTGGGAAGGTGCGGTTCAGGACTGTGGTCGGATGACGTTAGTGCTTTATCGGAAGCGCGCTTTCAGGAAAAAGTGTGCACGAGCACGATGTTCGGGCGCGCGTTCGATAAAGCCGTTAGAAGGAAGCCGCCCGCGGTTGCGGCGGACGCGGGCCTTATGCAAATTCAATTGAGGGAAGGTGTGGTGTGGAGGTGCGCCGGGACTGTGCACGGGAGCACAGCAGCCGGCAGTGAGAGAGAAGAGAGTGACATAGGTGGAAAATTCTGGCGAAGGGATGGCTCGCGAAAGTGCAAAGACGCGGTTGGAAGAATGGCCAGGCGCAGAGAGACTGAGTGCGCTGACACACGCAAAGATTTCTTGTGGTACAGAGTCGGTTCATGCGGCCTCGATGACCAGGGCGGGAGGAGAGCGAAGTTGGATCTCGGCAGCAGAGAGTCTTTCGATGACCTTCATCGGTCCACCGCATTTTGGACAGCGCCAAAGATCACTTGAGTCTTTGCTGCCTGAGATGTTTTGCTCTGTCTGCGGCGCTGAGCCGAGGAGATGGAAGCAAAGTGGCAGTAGCGTGGCGCGTCGCCGGTTGGCGAGGGATCCGAAGTTACGAATGCGCACGAAACCTTTCGGAAGCACGTGCAACAAGAAGCGGCGCAAGAACTCATCGAGAGAAAGAGTCAGCAACTTCTGTTCGTTGTTGTGAGCAGAATCGCGCCAGCGAAAGGCGACCTTGCCTTCGACAAACGAAACCAAGCGATGATTGGATATGGCCACACGATGGGTGTAGCGGCCCAAATACTGGAGCACATATTCGGGTCCACCGAAAGGTGGTTTCGAGTAGACCACCCAGTCCTTTCGAAACAGTGGCCGTAGCCAGGCGGCGAAGGTCCTGGGCTGAGCGAGGAGTGTCAGGCTTCCATGAAAGACGAGTTGGTGATCACCGAAGGCTTGTCTGAGGGCAGCAACAAACTTGCCACGGAAGACGCGGCGGAGTACGTGAATGGGAAGAAAGAACCGATCGCGTGATTTTACCCAGTGCGCGTGATCGAGTGACAGGCCACCGGCGGGAATGACGCAGTGGACATGGGGATGGAGCCCGAGCTTCTGATTCCAGGTATGCAGCACGGTGAAGAAGCCGATTTCCGCGCCGAGGTGTTTCGGATCGCGAGCGACTTCCAGAAGTGTTTCTGCACTGGCGCGGAACAGCAGATCGTAGATGACTTTTTTGTTCTGCAAAGCCAGTCGAGCGAGCTGCGGAGGAAGTGTGAAGACCACATGGACGTAGCGCGTCGGGAGAAGTTCTCTTTGACGTGCCGCGATCCAGCGTTCCCGGGCCGCGGTCTGACACTTCGGGCAGTGTCGATTGCGGCAACTGTTGTAGGAGATGGTGGCACGATGCCCGCAGCGAGTGCATTCATCGAGATGACCGCCGAGTGTGGCGGTACGACAGCGCGCAATGGCCAGCAGTACTTTGATGTGCTTCCAGCTGAGCCACTGGCGATTTCGTTCGAGG
>DATDGF010000002.1:0-91504 GCA_036522195.1 Candidatus Acidiferrum sp.
GGCGATAAGCCGGTCGAGTTTGGTGTGGTGGCCAACGTGATCGACGTCATGCACACCTCGGGGATTGCGTCAGTCGGCCTGCTGACGCCGGATCTGGATAAGGGCCTCTGAACAGTTTAGACTTGCCCCTCGCAGGGCGGACGTGAATCCTAGCGCTGTCTCGGTTTCTCCGGGGCTCGCACAGCAGGGATGGATGCTTCGATGACTTATGCTTCATCGGTGTCACGCGCAACCTCAACTTCGGCGGTATCGAGTTCACCTGGGATTGCGTCGCGGTCTTCGCGGTTTGCTCGCCGCGCTTCGGCCCTCGCCGCTCTCTTGCTCTTTGCTGCCGGCGTTTCGGGCTGCAACAAACTGAAAGCTCGCGACCTCCTCAATAAAGGTGTCGCCGCGTTCAAGGGCGGCCAGTACGATACGGCCATCGAGGACTTCAAGCAGGCCAAGGATCTCGATCCCGGCTTGATGAACGCGCGCCTCTACCTGGCCACCGCCTATGCCAGCCAGTACATTCCCGGCGCGCCCTCGGAGCAAAACGTTCGGCTTGGCAATCAGGCCATCAATGAATTCAAGGAAGTTCTGCAGATCGATCCCAACAATCTCAGCGCCATTGACGGCATCGGCTCCATCATTTTCCAGATGGCCGGCCAGCCCTACGATCCCAAGAAGTTCGAGGAATCGAAAACGTACCACCAGAAGCACATCGAGTTGCGTCCCAATGATCCCGAGCCCTACTACTGGATCGGCGTCATCGACTGGACCCTCGCATTTCGCGCCAACGGCGAATTGCGCGCTGAGTACAACAAGAACAACATCAGGAAGCAGGTTAAGGACACGGATCCGCTGCCCTCTGCTGTGCGCACTGAATACGCCGTCAAGTACGGCCCCATGGTCGATGAGGGCATTGCCGACCTGAAGAAAGCCATCGAGCTTCGCCCCGACTATGACGACGCCATGGCTTACCTGAACCTCCTCTATCGCCGCAAGGCCGATATGGTGGAGTCCGCCGAAGAGCGCGCCGCGCTGCAAAAACAAGCCGACGAGCTCATCGACAAGGTCAAGGAGATCAAGCAGAAACGCGCCGAACAGCCCCAGCCGGCCTCCTGATCCACGATCATAAATCGCCTTTAGTGAATCGATTTATCTCCAAGGCGTCCCTGCCGGGAGGTCCTTTTGGTTTGCTCGTTGTCGTGGCGGTCGCTGCGAGAGCGACTGTTTTTCTAGGGATTTGTTCCCGGGGATTCACTCAGCGAAAAAACCACGTCGATCGTCGTATCCACTTCCACCGGCTCGCCGTTCAGCAGCGTTGGTTGATACGTCCACTGCCGCACGGCATCCAGTGCTGCCTGTAGCAGCAGCGGATGCCCGGAGATAACTTCAATCTGCTCGATGGTTCCGTCTTTCGCCACGACGACGTGCAGTCGCACCGTTCCGGCAATTCGTTCCTTCAACGCTTCGCTCGGATATACCGGCTGCACTCGTTTAACGATTTTTGCGGATTGAACGTTTCCGCCTATCTTGATGATCTTGCGCGCCTGCCCGGGTTGTGGCGTCTCCAAATGTTCCGGCGCTAGCCCCAGGATAGTACAATCCAGCGCGCGGTAGCCGCCCTCCGCCACCGCGAAGTATCCGATGATCATTCCCTCCCTTACTCCTCCCGGTCCGTCATTCTCCAGGCTGGCCAGGTAGAACTCCGTGTTGTTCTTGCCCGCTTTGACGAGTTCTTCTCCGCACCAGTACGTCGGTTGATTCGGCAATACGCGCGCGGAGGTGATCACCAGCTCGCCATCTTGTTTCGCTACTCCTTCGAAAAGTTCGCGTAGCCATTTCTCCTCGTTCTCCAGGCTGCGCGCGTAACCCGCCGCCATCTTCGCACCCTGCTCATCGCCGAATGTTGCTTTTAACCAGCGTTCGTAATTGGGGATGATCAGCCTATGCGCGATTTCCTTGACCTTTGCCTGGTCTCCTCGCCTGGCCGCGGTCAGCGCGGCCGTGATCATGCTTCGAAGATCTTCCGTCGTAGTCCCGCCCGCATTTGCCTGCGCTCGAGTGTCTTGCTGCGGGCCCAGCAGGCAGCTCGCCGCGATCAACACACAGCCCGCCAATTTCACTCTCGCGATTCCCTTCATCGGTTTGCTCACGTGTTCTGGCTCTCCAGCGCAGAAGCAGTTGCTCTGTCGATTCTGTTCCTAATCAGGAGACTGCTCACTCTCGAAATCCCATTCATAACCCGCACGCATGGCATGTTTCGGCGGCGCTACCAGCTCCCCTTCCTCCAAACTGGCATACAATTCCGCCAGCCGCCGCCACTCTTTCGCTTCGTCTATTTGTCCCATAATAGCCGCATCATACCCTCGACTGCTTGGTGCTGTATCCTCCGTTCTTAAGGGTCGACATTTTCCTTCCGCCCGCCGCGCCTGGTCTCAACCTGTAACCTGCAAACCAAGTGCAGGCGAGGGGGACCGCACCGCTCCCAATGCGCTTCTCGCCGGAGGCACCCTTCCAGGCGTAAACTAAAGCATGCCGTCACCCAGCAACTTTCCGCTGAGCTTCAACCGCGACCGCGCGGTGCGCCAGCTGGACTCGCGCCTCGAGGAACTCCTCGAAAAGCTCCGCAGGAATCGCCCCTCCGAAGATCCCTGGATGATCCGCCGCGCGTACGAGATTGCCACCGAGCGCCACCACGACCAGTTCCGCAGTTCCGGCGAACCGTACCTTTCCCACCTTCTCGAAGTCGCGCACATCCTCGCGGACATGCGCCTCGATGCCACTACGCTCACCGCCGCCATTCTCCACGACGCTATCGAAGACACCGAGTATCCCGTCTCCCGAATCGAGGAACGCTTCGGCGCGGAGGTAGCGCACCTCGTCGAAGGCGTCACGAAAATCGGCCGCCTCAACATGATGGCGCCAGAAACGCGCCAGGCGGAAACCGTCCGCAAAATGCTTCTGGCCATGGTCCACGACGTCCGCGTCGTGCTCGTCAAGTTGGCCGACCGTCTTCACAACATGCGCACGCTCGAATATCTGGAGCCCGCCAAGCAGCAGCGCATTTCGCGCGAAACTCTGGACATCTACGCCCCCATCGCGCATCGCTTGGGAATGGGCGTCATGCGCGGCGAACTCGAGGATCTGGCCTTCCGCTATCTAGAGCCCGAAGCCTTTCTCGCGCTGCAAAAAGAAGTCAGCGACAAAGCGCCCATCCATAAGAAATTTCTCGAAGAAGTCCAAGCCACCATCCAGACCAAGCTGGTCGAGAGCGGCATTCCCGCTGAACTCGAAGCGCGTGTAAAGAGCCTCTATTCGCTACACCGCAAAATGCTGCGGCAGGAAACCGGGCTCGAACAGGTCTACGACTTGCTCGCCGTGCGCGTCGTCACCGATTCAGAGCGCAACTGTTACGCGGCCCTCGGCGTTGTCCACCACATCTGGAGGCCCGTTCCCGGGCGCTTCAAGGATTACATCGCCATGGCCCGCCCGAATCTTTATCAGTCGCTGCATACCACCGTCTTGCACGGCGGCCAGTCCTTCGAGGTGCAAATCCGCACGCAGGAAATGCACCGTATCGCCGAAGAAGGCGTCGCGGCACACTGGAAATACAAAATCGGCAAGCCGGGCTCCGAGGATGACGACCAGCGCATCACCTGGATGCGTCAACTCATCGAGTGGTCGCAAGAATTACAGGAGCCCGGAGAATTTCTATCCACACTCAAAGTCGATCTCGCACCCGTTGAAGTTTATGCCTTCACACCAAAAGGCCGGGTCCTCGAACTCGTCCGCGGCGCCACCCCCGTGGACTTTGCTTACCTGGTGCATACCGAAGTGGGGCACCAGTGCGTGGGCGCAAAAGTAAACGGACAAATGGTTTCGCTGCGCCATGAAATTACCAGCGGTGACGTGGTGGAAATTCTCACGCAGAAGGGCCATCACCCCAGCCGCGACTGGCTCAGCTTCGTCAAATCCTCGCACGCCAAAAGCAAAATCCGCCACTGGATCAACGAGCAGGAGCGCGAAGAAGCTACGGAAATGGGGAAGAAGCTCCTCGAAAACGAAGCGCGCCACTTTGGCCGCAGCCTGAAAAAAATTCCCGAGGAGGACATTCTCAAATTCGCTTCGGACCACGGCCTCTCCAAAATCGAAGACTTGTATGCCGCTGTTGGCTTCGGAAAATATTCCGCGCGCCAGATTCTTGCGCGCGTGCTCGGCGAGCCGGGCACGGAACAAGTGCCGGAGCCCGCAGATTCCAAGCCTACGCTCGTCAAGACCGTCAAGCGCATGCTCGGGTTCGGCGAGGCGCCGCTCATCGTCAAGGGCTACGACGATCTGCTCGTTTATCGCGCCAAGTGCTGCAACCCCATCCCCGGCGACGAAATTGTCGGCTACATTACGCGTGGCCGCGGCGTCGCCGTGCACACACGGATGTGTCCCAACGTGCAGAATCTGATGTACCAGACCGAGCGCCGCATTGCCGTCGAATGGGGCGGTGGAAGCGAGGCCACCTTCCCGGTGCAACTCTCCATCCGCGCGAAAGATCGTGCCGGCTTGCTCGCGGAAATTACCGCCGTCATCAGCGGCGCCGGCTCGAATATCCGCAGCCTGGAAAGCCGCCCGGACAAATTGAACGCTCGCGTGGACGCCAATCTGGAAATTGCCGACAAGCGCCAGCTCGAAACCATCCTCGTTAATATCCGCAAAGTTTCCGGCGTCTACGGAGTCGAGCGCGTTTTCCAAGCCGGCCAATGAAAAATTCAAAATGTGCGATTGAAAATGAGCAATTGAAAATGGGCAATTGAAAACGTACTTCACCCGCGCGTGATCCAAGCCGGCCGATAATTCTTGCAAATGCTATTTCCTCAAAACGATTTTCCCGCGAGAGCTGGCCGTTCGGGTCCGCCCACCTGTCCTCTCGCCGGGTATCACCCACAGCACACTTCCCGGCCTTCGCCGTTGCTCTCGATACAATCAAATCATGCGCTACCAGCTCCTCCTTTTCAGCTTGCTGCTGCTCCGCATCGACGGCTGCGAGAAACATCCGCTCACGGATTATCGCCCCCTCGATCAGGCCGGCATGTGGTCCAGCAACGTTGAAGAACTGAAAAAATTGAACACCTCCGATTCCGAGGTCGCCCAGCTCGTTCGAATGAAACAGGGCGGGCTGTCGGACGACACCTGCGTCGCCCTGATCACAAATGCGCGCCAGCATCAGCACCTTTTCACCAGCGCGGACGCCGCCGTCAATTTATTGCGGGCGGGCTATACCGAGCCGGTGATTCTGCAGATTGCGAAAATCGATCAGCTTGATATCGTCAGCGGCGACGCCGTGATGCTGCGGCTGATCGGACTTTCCGACAGGGCCGTCGACACGATTTTGCAGCGGCGGTTGCAGGGCCTGCCCACAATGGGGAGCACGGAAATCGGGCGCCTGAAAAATACCGGACTCACCGAAAAACAGATTCTTGAGCGCATCAGCGAAGGCATGACCGATGCGCAAGCCGACCGAGAAGCCAGCGCACGCGAGGCCGCGCGCAATCATTCGAACACCGGGTTCGTGCGCCAGGGCGGCCGCCGGTCCCGCTGATCCAGCACCTCGCATACCTCACCACGCATGATTCGAATCGCAATCCGTCATATGCTATAGGCGCGCCTCGCCATTAGCGGCGAGTGAACTTCGCGTCGAGCGCCGAGCTGCGAACGCCGCCGCGTCGACATACCATTCCGTAAAGGAGATCACAGCATGAGAGACATCGTTCTGACCGACCGGGGCCCGAAACCCATCGGACCGTATTCGCAGGCGATTCGAACGAACGGATTCCTATTTGTCTCCGGGCAGGTGGCGCTGGATCCGAAAACGGACGAGATGACCGGCGGGGAGATTCGCCAGCAGACGGAGCGGGTTTTCGAAAACATAAAGGGGATTCTCGAAGCGGCGGGTTCGAATCTGCATCACGTGGTGAAGACCACGGTCTTCCTGAAAGACATGAACGACTTTTCCACCATGAACGAAGTGTACGCCAAGTATTTCACATTGGCGCCGCCGGCGCGCTCGACCGTGCAGGTAGCGCGCCTCCCGAAGGACGCGCTGGTGGAGATCGAAGTCATCGCTGCGTTGTAGGGATTACGCTAGGCAGCAACGAGAAATCAGAGATCGTTTATCAGGATTCAGGAATGAAGAAGCGCGCTCCCCAACGGGCGTACAAGAAAGATATTGGAGTGGCCAGACTTCCCTTTTTGCAGCTCCTGCATCCGAGTTTTTAATCCATCCCGGGTCGAAGTTCCACCAATCGAAAACAAAGGGTGCGGGCGCTGCGCAGGAAGTTGCGGAACGGAGCGTGGCCGTCTGCTTGCTGGCAGATGGGGAACAGCCCACCGCGAAAAAGTGACGCGCTGATACGCTGGTCGGAGAGAACCTGTGGTGGGGAGTCCAATGATAACCATCCGAAGATGGCTTGTTGCCGGATTACTGTTCGGTTTTCTGGCGATAACCGGCGAGGCTCAAGAAAAAGCGGCGAACGCCCTGCGAGTGGACGAAGGACGAATCCGGTTTCACCTGCTGCCAAATCCCGTTCTTGAATTTGCGATATTCAATCCAACGGACAAACCGGTTTCAGGATCGTTTGCGATCGAACTACTGGATCAGGACGATTGGGTGGCGGCGTCCACTTCCGGGTCGTTTGTCGAGCAGCCGGGAGAAACGGTGGAAAAACTCGATTGGGCAGCGGCCAAATTGCCGAGTACTTCCCCCTCGCTTCTGGGCTGGTACAGGCTGCTGTACATATTTTTTCCGAGTGCGGAATCCGGGCTCCCGGTGACCGGGGGAGTGGTGCAATTCGGGCGCGTCATTCAGGACGGATTCGAGATTCGAATGGCGGCAGCCGAAAAGGTTGAACGCGGATCGCACTATCCGGTGCGATTGCGGGTTCTGAGCTCACCGGAAGGGAAACCGCTGGCGGGACAGACGGTGCAAGTGACGATGGAGATCGGGAATGACGAAGACAAGGCCGTAAAACGGAAGGCCACGACGGATGCGGACGGCAACGCGGTCGTGACGTTCGAATTGCCTGCGAAGCCGGAGGATGACGACGGTGAAGTTACCGCAACCGTCGTGCGCGGCGGGTTCAACGAAGAAACCTCGATAAAGTTTGAATTTCCTGGGCCGCCTCCGCGAATCACAATGAGTACGGATAAACCGCTCTACCAGCCGGGGCAGACCGTGCACGTACGATTGATGGCGTTCGGGCCGGACAAGCGGACACTGTCTGGAAAAAAGATTGACCTGACGATTGAGGACGAGGAAGGACAGGAGCAATTCCAGAAGAAAGTGACGACGTCGGCGTTCGGGATCGCCACCGCCGACTGGGAAATTCCCAAGCTGCTGCAACTCGGACAGCAGCGGTTGAACGCAAAACTGGAATCCGAAAAGGACGACTACAACCGAGAGGCGCTGGCGGAAAGCACCGTGCGGGTAAGCCGGTACGAGCTCCCGACCTACGAAGTGAAAGTGGAACCTGACCGCACTTACTACATGCCGGGACAAAATGCCGTTGTGGATGTGCACGCGGAATACCTGTTCGGGAAGCCCGTGCAGCGCGGAAGAGTGAGAGTGGTGAAGCAACAGGGACGACAATGGAATTACAAAAACCAGAAATGGGAAGCGGAAGAATCGGGCGACGTCGCGGGAGAGTTGGATGCCGACGGGCACTACCACGCGAAAATCGATCTCACCGAAGAGTTCAAGAATCTCCGGGAAAGCAACTACCAGCGCTTCCAGGACGTGACGTTCGCGGCGTACGTGACGGACGCGTCAACGGGCCGGACGGAGCAGCGGCGTTTCAATCTGCGGCTGACGGCGCAACCGATTCACGTTTATCTCCTGGATGCCAACTCCATTCTGACAGGCCGCAATACCACTTTCTACGTGACGACTTCGTATGCCGATGGGACGCCGGTTTCCGCCGATGGAGAGATCGGCGCCGCGATGCCGATCGAGGAAGACGAGCAGGGAAACCATTACGACGAGACGAGGAAAACCACGTTGGGTCATTTTCACACCAATCGCTATGGCATCGGGCGAGCTGAAATTGGACCGATCCCGGAACAGTTGATTCTCGTAAGCCATGGGCGCTGGCGCTCGTATGGGAATTACTACGGTCCGACGGCGCAACCCACTGCGCGGAGCGCCATGCTCGAACTGGAGGCGAGAGACAAGGAAGGGCGTCACGGCGTGCTTCAGGAAGAGATCAACGCCGATGTGACGCTGGAATACCTCCGCGTGCGGCCGAACCACACGCTTTACCATCCTGGCGACTCCATCCAGGCGGAAATCGCAACAAACGCGATATCGGATGAAGCCATTGTCAGCGCGTGGAGCGCGGATGGATTGCTGCGGTCGACGGTGGCGAAATTGAACACGGGGCGGGGGACCGTCAAGATTCCGTTCGAACCGCGATTCCATGGAGAAATCCACGTTACCGCGTACTGCTTGACGGCAAAGGACAATGGAGATGCGACGCTCAGCGGCAGCGTGCAAGTCCTCTATCCCGCGAAAGAAGAGCTGGCCGTCAAGGTGGGGATGAAAAAGACGGTGTACAACCCGGGCGAAATGGTGTCCAGCGACCTGGATGTGTCCGCGCCGGACGGCAAGCCGGCGGAAAGCGCGCTGGGCGTGTTGGTCTACGACCGGGCGGTCGCAGAGCGGGTGCGCACCGACGAGGAATTTGGACGCGGATATGGATTCTCTGTCTACGACTATCTGGATTATTACTACCGTCAAAGCATCGGAGGAATCACGTATCGGGACTTGGTCAGTCTGGATGCCAGCAAACCGTTTCCAGCAGATCTGGATTTGGTGGCGGAGGCACTAGTGCGCACGGGATACGACCGCTGGTGGGGAGCAAGCAACGGATTTGCGGCATCCGGATGGAACGGAGCGGGAGCGAGCACTGAATTTGCCGCGACACTGAAAAGCGAGCTGAAAGACACGCGCAAGGCCTTGGTGGCCTGGGCCGAAACGCACGGCGAATATCCGGGGGACGAAGCGGAAGTACGCGCCGCGCTGCATGTTGCGGGAATGGAGTTCGATGACGTCCGGGATCCGTGGGGAGTGGCGTTTCGCGCGGTCTTTTCGGTGGCTGGGCCGAGAACGGTGCTGGAACTGGTAAGCAACGGAACGGACAAGAAGGCCGGGACGGCAGACGATTTTGTAGCGGATCGAATCGAGTGGGCATATTTCCGCACTTCAGGATGGGCGATTAATGTTGCCGCGCGGGAATACGCGGCCAGGACGGGAAAATATATCAGGGATTATCCAACGCTGCGCGAGGAGATGCAGAAACGAGGAATCAATCTGGATGCGCTGCGCGATCCTTGGGGCAACTTGTACCGCTATGAGTTTGACATCACGCGCAACCAATATCGCATCCTGGTGAGCAGCGCGGGACCGGACGGAATCTTCGACAGCAAGGCGCGTCATTCGTGGGACGACGTGCCGGAGTGGACTTCCACGGTGCAGTATTTCACAAGAGAGAGTGAAGCACTGGCCCGAGCGCTGGCGGAGCAATACGCGCTGACGGGCACCTTTCCCAAGAACGATGAAGAGCTGAAGCCCGTCCTGGCCAGAGCAAAACTGACTCCGGAACAATTGACCGATCCGTGGGGCCGTCCGTACTACTTCACCTTCAGCAAGCAGAGCCGGTACAGCGACCGCGTCGATGTGCGGACCTACACGGATGCCGCGGGCGAATCGCGCCAGGGAACGCAAATCACACCGGTAACCCAGGAGGTTGAGTACGTGACGGTCTCGAGCCACGGCGAAGGCCCTGAGATCGATGTGAACCGAGCATTTGCCGTTGCCGAATTCAGCCGCGTGACGGCGGAACGAAGCAGCAAGGATATTCGCGCGATGCCCGCGAAGGAACAGAAGCCGCTGGCCGGCGGACGGGGAGCGATCACTGGAATGGTCACCGATCCGTCAGGAGCTGTGGTGCCAAATGCGACGGTCACCGCGGTGGCCGAAGCCGGGGTGGAGTATACGGAGAGCACCGATCCTTCGGGAACGTATCGGTTCTCTAATCTCCCGGCGGGGATTTATGAAGTGAGATGTGTGGCAATCGGGTTCACAACGAGCACCATGCTGCTCGTGTCGGTACAGGCAGGCGATACGACTAAGGTAAATTTCACATTGCAGGTGGGCGTCGCCGCCGAAACGGTGACGGTGGAGGCAGCGATAGCGGACCTGCAAACTTCCAGTTCTGAGCTAGGACTGGTGACGAACCTGCCTTTAAGCGGGCATCAAGCCACGGGTCTGGCAACGCCTACAGAGAAGCCGCTGTTTACGCCGAAGCTGCGGAAATATTTTCCAGAGACACTGGTGTGGCGGCCGGAAGTAATCACGGACCAGAGCGGGCACGCGCTCATCCGATTTCCGATGGGCGACAACATCACAGCGTGGAAGATGTCGGTAATTGCGTCCACGATTGGCGGGCAGATCGGCGTGGCGGAAAAAGAGCTACGGAGTTTCCAGCCATTTTTTGCTGAAAGCGATCCGCCGAAAGTGCTGACGGAGGGAGACCAGATCAGCCAGCCGGTGGTGCTGCGCAACTACATGGAGAAGCCGCAAACCATTCTCGCGGAGCTGCAGGCCGAGCCGTGGTTTTTGAATCTGGCGGCGGCACAGCAGAAGTTGACGGTCCCGGCCAACGGAGACGCGACCGCGGTGTTCACTTACCGGGCGATCCACAGCGCGAAAGAGGCGAAGCAGCGGGTGACCGCGCGGAATGGGTCGACGGGTGATGCGGTGGAACGCGAACTGCTTGTTTATCCGAACGGGCAGGAGATTTCGTTCAGCACGAGCCGGGTGCTGACGGCGAAAGCGAGCGCAATGAGCGTTCGCGTACCGGAAACGGCGATTAGCGGATCGATCGAAGCGGAGCTGCGCATTTATCCGAATTTGATGGCGCATATTCTCGATGCGATGGAAGGGATCGGGCGGCGGCCGGATGGTTGCGCCGAGCAGGTAACGTCCACGGCGTTCGTCAGCTTGATGGCGCTGGAACTATTGAAAAAGGAGGGGCAGGACAGACCGGGAAGCGAGAATCCGCGTTCGGCGGTGGCCGCGCAGGCTCGTGCGGCAGTGGAGGAAGGCATTCGAAAGCTTGCCGAAATGCAGAATCTCGATGGCGGGCTGGGCTACTGGTACAAGTGGTCGGCCAGCCCTGCGCTGACCGCGTATGCGCTGCGATTTTTGAGCGGCGCGAGAGCGTTTGTTCCCGTGGACGAAAATGTGCTGCGGCGATTGCGCGATTATCTGCTGGCGCACCAGATCCGGCCAGGAGTGTGGGGAATGTTCCGCTGGGATCTTCAGAAGGAAATGGAGGACGCAAATTCGACGGCGTACATTGCGCGCGCCCTGGCGGGAGCGGGAATCGAGGCGACGGAGAATTCGATCAGCAAAGAAGAGCGAGCGAAGGAAGAGCAGCGGTTGCACGCGGCAGTGGATGCGGCGCTGCATTTCCTGGAACAGAGAATCGATTCCTGGAGCGATGCGTATCTCGTCGGGAACTATGCGCTGGCCGCGGTGGAGAGCGGGAGGAGCGCGCACATGGAGAATGCGCGGTTGCTGCTTGAGCAACTGGCGCACCGCGAGGGTGACACGATGTACTGGAACCTGGAGGCGAATACCTCGCCATTCTACGGATGGGGGAGCGCGGGCCGGCTAGAGGTGACGGCGCTGGCCGTGGAAGCATTGACGAAAATGGAAGCGCAGCATGCGGGCCGCGACAGGCAGGAAATGGCCGGCCGCGGACTACAATATTTGCTGGCGCATAAAGATCGCTACGGGGTGTGGTACTCGACGCAGGCGACGCAAAATGTAATCGAAGCGATGTTTGCGAGCATGCCGGTAACGGCAGGTGGGGCGGGTGCAACACAAGCCATGATCAAAGTGAACGGGCGCACATTCAAAACAGTGTCTTTGCCCGATCCTAAAGAAGCGACGGGCCCCATCACGCTGGCGCTGGCGGACGCGCTTGAAAAAGGGGAAACCAAGATTGAAATCGTGAGTGACGCAAATGCGCAGGCGATAAATGCAACGGTTTTCACAAGCTACTACCTGCCATGGGGGAGATCTTCCGCAACGAGCGAAGAAAGTCTGCTAAGCGGCGAGAATCGCGCGTTGCACTGGAAAGTGCAATATGACCGAACTGAAGCCAAGATGGGGGACACCATTCACTGCGTCGTGGAAGCGGAGCGCGTCGGGTTCAAAGGATACGGAATGATGCTGGGAGAGGTGGGGCTGCCTCCGGGAGCGGAAGTGGATCGTGCTTCGCTGGAGGCGGGAGGCGGCAACTACGAAGTGCAGCCAGACAGGGTGGTTTTCTACATCTGGCCGTCGGCGGGAGGAAGCAGTTTTAGCTTTGACTTCCGGCCGCGCTATCGCATGGAATCGCTCAGCGCGCCTTCGAGGCTGTACGATTACTACAATCCTGAAGCGGCAGCCGTACTGGCGCCGGTGAAATTTTCAGTGCACTGATCCAAGCAGAAAAATCACGCGAACCAGTCCAGGCGAGTGCCGAGGAAATGCGTGAAGACAGGACGCTTACGGGCGGTCGGGGCTTTCGAGGGCTTCCTGGACGGCGAGGAAAGTGACCACCGCGGTCACGCCGATGGCGTACCAGATGAATTTGCTCTTGGCGGCTTTCACTGGTGATCCGCCGTAACCCTTACCACCAGCTCCGACAGGTTTTTGTGGCGGCGGAGCGTCCGTCGAATCGAGAACGATGCGATAAGCGGCGCCTTCGGGAATTACGCGGACATCATCGCCGACGGCAACCATCAGCGAGCCCTTGGTGCTCCTGACCACGAGTTCTTTGGGATTCAGAACGGTGACGTATCCGATGGTCGGTTCGTCAGTGTTCGAACGAATCACGGCGGAGGCCACGTGAAGCGTGAAAGCTCTGGAATTGGCGGTTGAAAACGTGGCGGAGCCGAGTGTAAGCGTGGCCGCCGGCGAGCCATCCTCGTTCGCAAAGGTGGCGCTGCTGGCGCTGGCCAAGAGAAAGCGAGCAGCCCCGGCGCGGACCTGAACGCTGCCGGATTGTTCTGTGCTCAAACGGTCGCCGCCAAAAACCGTGCTGCCAACGGATGCGGCACCGGCGCCCATGTGTGCGCGGTCGGCGTATACGACGGTTCCGAGCGAAGAAGAGGGTGCGCCCCAGACAGGTGAAAGAAACAGAGTTAAAGTTAAGAGTGCAGCGGTAGCTTCGCGCAAGCGCGACATTACGCCTCCAAGAGGGCCAGCTAGAGAATACTGGCTAACATTTCCGGCGTCAATCAATAATCAGCGCCGCAGCAAGAATCCTCCGGCCACCGCTCCCCAGCAGCGACGCTGGCCCACATTGGCTTCCGCTGTTACAATGCCAGTCAACATATGGCCGACTGGAAACAGATTACCGCACGCATTCGCCGAGCACGCACCAGCAAGGATCCCGCGGGACAACTTTCGAATCTTTACGAAAAAACGCGGGACGCCATGGTGGCGTTCGAACTGGCGAAGTATTTCGAAACTTCGGGTCAGAATGCCGATGCCGCGAAATGGTATTCCGCTGCCGCGGAGCGATTCCGCCGTGCCGATTGGAAAACCAAAGCGCAGGAAGCGGCGGTGCGGCTTGCTGGCGTGCCGGGAGAGCTTCCGCTGGAAACTTCCGGCGCCGCGCCGGCCGAGGACTTTGTTTTGACCTCGCCTCCCGTCACGATGCCGGAGCCGGGGTTGCCCTTTGCGCAGAACGCGGAAGCGTTCGAATCGATTGTGGCGGTCAGCAGCGAAGTCCAACAAGCCACCGAAGCTGACGCCAATGCGCCCGCCACTCCCGACGCGGAGGGGAAGCGGCGTCGCCGCGGTCGTCGAGGCGGCCGGAACCGCCGCAAGGGTGGCGCGGGTAGAGATGCCGCGGCCGCTCCTGCTCAACGGGCTGCCGAGGTGCCTACGACACCGCAGCGCCGCAGTTTGCCGCCAGCGGTGTTCAATGAACCGGCTGAACCGACGCCTCCGAGAGTGACCCATAGCCGGGCGATGCCCAGCTTGCCGATCGAGTCGGTGGGAGAGCCCGGTGGACCGAGCGTTAAGGGACGATATGGAGATCCGGGACTGTCTTCGCGGATTTCGCTGCTCGAGATGCAATTCCGCCGGTTGCTAACCTGCCCGCCGGTGAGACTCAACGAAGCGGATACGGCGCCGGTGGGGCCGGGCGTCTTTGTGCTGACAGATTCGGACCTGACCAGCTATTACTACGTCGAAGCTTGCCAGACGCTGCGGATTGCTATCGGCAACCTTTTGCGCGGTGGCTCGAGCCGGCGCGGGGCGGATTCCCTCAAGCCACAACTTGCCGAGCACCTGGGGATTCCTGAGGCACGCGTGCCAAAGTATCTCGCTGATCATTGCGTGGTTCGCTGGCTGCAGCTGGATGAAGGCGCGTCGCACTTCGCGCATTTCGTGGTCGCCGTGCTGCGCCCCTCCCTGAACGAGTAGCCAAAATAGGAAAACTTGCAGGCCATTCGCACTAGGAGTAACCCCCTAAGGGAACCCTCAGAACGACCATTGGCTACCCCCCTTTACCGTTCAACCCCCCATTCTGACCGTTCGGCACAAGGCGCTGGCGTCCACCCTAGGTAACCGTCAAACTATAGGAGTCCAAAGACTTATTGGACGTACCTGGTGTTAAGTGGTACGGTTTTAGTGCACTCAAGTGTGAGCCCGGGGGCAGTCGGTTGGGGCTCGACTCCAACGATTGAATGGGCTCGATCTAATCCAAGGGCCAAGTACTTTGTATTTTTGAAAGTGGAGGATAGAGGTTTATGCCGAATCAAGTAGGCACTCAGCTTGCAAGGACGTTTGATTGGGTACTCTGCAAAGCCGCTGGAATCACGTTTGACACGATCCAGTATTTCAACAAGCGCAATCCCAATCCGTCCGTCACACCGAAATGGTCCGACAAGCCGCTGCTCAAGTCCTGGGAGAAGACCAAGCCGACGCTGGGCTTCCCGCGGCAGACCGACTCTCTTTGTCCGGCATGCGTGAAGGAAGCGCGCGAATCGATCATCGCGGGCAAGAAGGACTGGCGCGACCTGATGCATGAAAAGGTCGGCGAGATCAAGGCGCAGATCATCGAGCGTGACGGCCAGGTGTGGATGGTGAAGGATTGCCCGCTGCACGGCCACTATGAAGACATGATGGCGGTTGATTCGAAGTTCCTCAATTGGATCGAGAAGCAGTTTCCCGGCCGCGACATTCCCGCGCACAACGACGAGGACCTTCACAAGCATGGTTCCTCGACCGTACGCTATGGCCGCGGGTCGGTGCTCACCGTGGACCTGACCAACCGCTGCAACATGATGTGCGATCCGTGCTTCATGGACGCCAACCAGGTTGGATATGTGCACGAGCTGGGCTGGGAGGAGATTAAGGAAATCTTAGACAACGCACTGAGGATCAAGCCACGCCGCCAGATGTCCGTGCAGTTCAGCGGCGGCGAGCCGACCATGAGCCCTTATTTCTTTGATGCGGTCGCCTACGCGCGCAAGATCGGCTACAACAGTGTGCAGGCCGCGACCAACGGCATCGAGTTTGCCAAGAGCAAAGAGTTCTGCAAGAAGGCGTTCGAAGCGGGCATGCGCTACGCGTACCTGCAATTTGACGGCATCGGCAACGATGCCAACAGCCACCGCCAGATCGGCAACCTGTTTGACGTGAAGCTGCGCGCCATCGAAAACATGCACGAAGCGGGCATTGAGATCGTGCTGGTGGTAACCATCGTCAACAACGTGAACAACGACCAGGTCGGCACCATCGTGAAGTTCGCGATGGAGAACCCCAAGAAAATCGCGTTCGTCAGCTTCCAGCCGGTTTCCTTTACCGGCCGAGACGAAGACATTACTCCGGAACGCCGCCTGCGCCAGCGCTACACGCTTTCGCATCTGGCGAAGGACGTCAGCAGCCAGGTGGGCAAGGTCGAGCCGACGCGCGACTGGTTCCCGATTTCGTTCATCAGCACGTTTGCCGGATTCTCGGACATGGTCAAGGGGCAAGAGTCGAACTGGGGCTCGCTCTCCTGCGGCTGCCATCCGAACTGCGGCGTAGGCACGGCGCTGATGATTAACAAGGAGACGAAGGAATGGGCTCCCGTTCCGCGCTTCCTGGATGCCGAGCAACTGACGAAAGACGTTACGGCGATTACCGACGCCGCACGCGGCAAGAATTTTTCGAACTTCATGATGGCCATGGCCCTCTTGAAGAACTACCACCCGTTCCAAGGGCCGAAGGGGCTGAAGCTGTATGACCTCTTCAAGAAGTTTGACAAGACCTGGGCGCTGACCAAGGGCGCGGAGAAAAAATACGGCAAGACGTCACCGGACCGCACTTACGAAGACGCCATGAAGCGCCGCCAGCAGGATCCGTGGAACTTCCTGTTCATCGCGGGGATGTGGTTCCAGGATCTGTTCAACTATGATTTCCGCCGCACGGAAATGTGCATCATTCCCTACGCCACCCAGCAGGGCGAAATTTCCTTCTGCGCGTACAACACCGGCGTGGGATGGCGGCAGATCATCGAGAACATGCACAAGAACGCGACCGTGGCCGAGTGGTACAAGAATCACGGCAAGCACGAGATTTACGCCAAGGGCAAGAGCGTCAACCTCCAGAGCTTCGAGCATTCGCTCAAGATTGACTCTGACGATGCAGCTCGCGTGCGCCACCTGGAGCACGATATTCCGGTCACCGCGGCGGAAGAAGACCGCGCTCGTCGCAAGAAGGCTTACGAAGAGCAGGCCAAAGTCCGCGCGATCTACGAAGAGCTGGTTCTGAAGAAGCCTCAACCGACGGTTGTGCAGATCGGCACGGTCAGCGACATCACCAAGGCGGTTCCAGCGAATTTCGCCAATGCGGGCAAGCCGATCACCATTGCTCCGGCAAATGGCAACGGCCATTCGAACGGCAACGGCCATTCCAATGGAAACGGCGCTCCTGCGAGCACGCCGCCCGCCGAAAAGGCCGCCGAAGCCGTCGCCGGCGACTAACTCAGCTTCCTTGTAGGGGCGCAGCGTGCTGCGCCCCTACTCAAAGTAGACGGGGGGCCCTGGTCTCCTCTGTTCAACGTGGTAAGTCTAATTTTTCTCTTTTCTCCGCCCTTTCTTGCCTTTTTTGTGTGGAAGAAATTCCTCCAATCACCCACGCAATTTGAAAAGTCTCAATGGAAAACCATCGTCGAATGGATCGCTATAATCTCGGCCTCGGGTTTCTTCGTCGTGTGCGTGCTCGCTTTCCTCACAATACCCTGCGACGTAGGCCGATACGGGTGGGGCTGCGTTGCTAGATGGCGGTCCTTCAGTGGAAGTGTTGTTCGAGTGACTCCTGTCTTTCTTATCCTTGCTGCCCTGGGAGAGGAACACGAATCCTGTCGGTCCTGTGGATCATCGCGGTCAACTTCGATTGCCTAACTAATGGTCGACATGATGGCCTGAAGTTCTGAAGTTCTACCATTCGCTTTGGTATGATGTAGGCGGAGTCTTTTTGGAGCCAAGGTGCCCATTTACGAATACATCTGCGAGGATTGCCAGACGCACTTTGAGAAGATTGTGCTGAACAAGGCGCAGGAGATTGTCTGCCCGAAGTGCGCGGGGAAGAAGAATGCCCTGCAGCTTTCAGTCTTCAGCGCGGCGAATGGATCGAGCAACGGCGCTTCGGCCAAGCCATCTGGCGGGTTCTCTGGGGGTGGCGGCAGTTGCTGCGGCGGCGGTTGCGGTTGCAATTGAGTCGTGCGCTCGCACCCTCTGTGTGCTTACACCTTTTAGAATGAACACTTGCGAGTCTTCCCCGAAGTGTTGATTCTAAAGGATTTAGGGATTGTTTAAGTTGTTCAGAATCAACACTTACAGAAAACGGGGGAGGGGTAGGAATGGCTTCGGAATTTCAATCCCAATCTCTGCTCCGCCGCAAATGAGAATTCGACCATGCCTATAACCTCTCCGGAACAATTTGAGAAGCTGCGCACGTGCGGAATGATCGTTGGCAAGGCGCTGCGGGCGATGACGGCCGAAGTGCGCGCGGGGGTGACGACCGGGGAGCTTTGCGAGATTGGTTCGCGCGTCCTCGCGGCGCATGGGGCGAGGTCTTCGCCGCCGATGGTGTATGGATTTCCCGGCGACGTGTGCATCAGCGTGAACGATGAAGTGGTGCACGGGATTCCCGGGGACCGTGTGATTCAGCCGGGCGATCTGGTGAAGCTTGACCTGACTGCAGAAAAAGGCGGCTATCACACAGATTCGGCGGTTAGCGTCGAGGTGCCACCTGCTTCGTCGAACGGAAAAGCGCATGAGCTGGTGCATTGCGCGGAGCGCGCGTTTCGGCAAGCGCTGGGAGCGGCGCGAGCGGGGAATCGCACGAAGGACATTGGGCGCGCGGTCGAGCGCCAAGTGGGACGCCGTGGCTTTCACGTTATCAAAGAGCTTGGCGGCCACGGCATCGGGCGGACCATTCATGAGCCACCGTCGGTTCCCAATTACGCGGATTTTTCCGCGCAGCACAAATTGACCGAAGGCCTGGTCATCACCATTGAGCCGATCATCGCCGTGGGCACCGGGGAAGTTACGCTGGACAAGGATGGCTGGACATACCGCACCGCTGATGGCAGCCTTTCCGCGCATTACGAGCACACGATTGTGATCACGCGCGGCGAACCGGTGCTGCTCACCGCTGCCTGATTGCCGCGCTCTTCAGTGCCACAGAATGAAGCCTGTGCTACTGTGCGCGCTTCTGCGCTGCAATCCATGGCACCAAGTCCGGTTCAGCGAAGGCTTTCTCCCACACCTCGTGGCCGACACCGTGATATTCAGAGTAGCGCGGCTGCGCGCCAGATTTCTTCAAATTTTTCACCATTTGCCGTACGAGGGCGACCGGCACGACCATGTCCGCATCGCCCTGAAAGATCCACAACGGAACGCGGGCGATGCCTCTCACATTCGTGAAATTGTCGTGCGCCCAGAGCACCAGGGCGGCGGCCCAGCGGTCCGGCTGTGACTGCAGCAGCGCCCAGATGCCCAGCCGCCCATTTGATTGTCCCGCGATATAAATCCGGGCGGGATCGATTGAAAAATCCTTTTGTACAGAAGCAAGAATCTCCAGCGCCATTTGCAGCTCGGGCGAGATTTCGTTGGTTTCCGGCTCGGACCAGAACTGATCCTGCGGGCACTGGGGCGCGAGGACAAAGGCGGGGAGTTGCACCTGATTTGCGGGTGTCGTCCAGGTGTGTGTGCGGAGTTCGTTGCCGCCGGAGATTTGCAATTTGTTGTCGAAGCCGCGTCCTGCGGCGCCGTGAAGCCGCAGGATGAGCGGATATTTCTGTTGCGCGTCGTAGTCGAGCGGCACGAACAAGCGATAGGGCATCTTGTTGCCCTGCTTGTCGGTGTAGGTGTTCTTGCGGAAGAGGAGATCGTCTGTGCTCAATATTTTCGGCGGAGTTTGTCCAAAGCCGCCAGCGCTTGCGCTTATCGCGAGCAATATTCCTAACCAGGATGAGCGAAGAGCAGAACGCACGAATCAACCTCACGGAACAAGAATACAGCTTCAAATTTTACAGAAACTTAGAATTATGCGGCCATGGCTACTGCGCACGCGAATAATTCGCGATGTTTGGTGGCATCAAATTCTTCGGGTTCCCGCGCGGGTCGGGCACGGGCGTTTGCGCCATCCATTTCATGGGAATGACTCCGGTCCAGCCGGGCGAGGAATATTCTTTGTGGTCATCGACGGCGAATCCGGTGCGCACCTTGGCCGATGCTTCGACCAGCGGCACGGCGAGGACCATAGTGCCTTTCAACTCTTGTTCGGTCGGGGGATGCACGGTGGCCCAGCGGCCGCGAATTACGTACTCGACAAAATCTCGCATGGCCGCGCGCTTGGCGGCTTCGCCTTCGACGGGCACAGCTTTGCCCATCACCACGACGGAGCGATAGTTGACAGAGTGGCCCGTGGCGGTAGGAGCACACACGATGCCGTCGAGGAGCGTCACGCTGAGGCAGAAGAACGCGCCGCTCCCAAGCGTCTTCATCAAGCGGCTGGCGATCGAGCCGTGCAGGAAAAGTTTATCGCCGACGCGGACGTAATTGGTTGGCACGACCACGGGCAGATTATCGGCGATGAAACCGACGTGGCAGACGAACGCTTCATCGAGAATGCGATAGATAAGTTCGCGATCGTAGCTGCCGCGATCGGGCTTGCGGTGGACTTTAGTTCGTTCGGTAGGAGTGAAGTTGCTCATAGAGGCAGACTAGCTGGCGCGGGTGCTGTGCGGCAAGGGCCAATCTGGTGGGACAGGCATTCTTGCTTGTCCTTTTCCAGGGCAGTGTTTCGCATAAGAGGACAGACAAAATGTCTGTCCTACTGGGAGCAGCGCTCGAAGCAAGGCCGAATTGACGTTCATTTGGAATCGTGTACCCTGAGGAACTCGTCGCAGTTCATTATGTGAAAAGAACGAGGTTCTCCATGGCTCCGGCAAAACCGGTATTTACCCGCGAAACTTTTCAATTCTTCAAGGATCTTGGCCGGCACAACCGCAAAGAGTGGATGGACGCGAATCGTGAGCGCTATCTGGCTGCGCTGGTTCAGCCTTTCCGGCGGCTGCTCGAGGAAACATCGGACGCTGTATTGAAACTAGATTCGCGGTTGGATACCTCTGGGCGCACCGGGCCGAATTTTTCGCGCATTAACCGCGATATTCGCTTCGCAAAGGACAAAACACTCTACAAAACGCACATGTACTTGAAGTTTTCCGTTCCCGCGCCGGGCAAACGCGAGACCGGCCAGCTTTATGTGGGGCTATCCATAGACACTGTTACCGCAGGATTCCGGATTTACTCCGGCGGGAAGCGCAAGGAATCCACGATCGCTCTTATCGCTGAACCCCGCGTGGTGGGGGATCCGGGCTGGGTCGCGAAACAGAAGAAGCGGCTCGGCCGTCGTTACGAAAGCTACTGGTACTCGACCGTGAAAGGTGAATGGACGCAAAAGTCCGGATGGCCCACAGCGCCCGAGGATTGGAAAAAACTGCATGCGTGGATCGTCCGCCGAAAATTCGCTCCCACTTCCGCCACACGCGCCTCCTTCCCGCGTGAGGCCACCAAAGTCTTTCGCGACCTCTATCCACTCCTGCGCTTCACCTCTTTGCCAGCGTGAAAGTCACCGCGCGGCCCAGAGGCGAAGGGCGAGCAGATGCCAGGACCAGAGGAAACCGGTGAGCACGCAGCAGGCGGAAGAGACCAGGAGCGAGTGCGTTCGAACGCCGCGGTGAATCTCGGATTTTGGCACGCGCAAGACGAGCACCAGGCCGATCATGGAGAAGAGTGGGAACAGAAATGTTCCGAGGAAGATCCCCGCGGTCCAGGCGTTGAATGTTCCGATTTGCGGGCCATTGAGCTGCGTGAAGCAAACCGGCACGAGCAAAAACGCCAGGGTCGCAAGCAGCGGGAGCACGCGCACCGGCAGGTGGCGCACTTCCTTCATGACGTCCAAGAGTTTGCGGACGATCCAGACCAGCGCGAACGGAAGAGTGGTCAGCATCAGGAACACGCAAAGAAGCAACATGGCGATTCGAACGTAAGGCAGGGCCAGATTGCTTCGTTCGCTGTACGGGATTCCATTCAGCCCATTCCCGGCGAGCGCCATTCCTCCGGATTCGTTGGTGAAAAAGATTGTTGTTGCTTCCGGCTCTTTTTCGCTGCGAAACAGATTCTTGCCGACGCAGAGAAGCGGGTCGGCCTGGCCGAATAATCCAGAGCGCATCAGTTTTCGGTTGATCACGCGGATGCGCGTGCCTCCCACCAAATCATCCAGGAAAGCGAACATCTGGTTACGCGGTGCGCGCGGCGCGTAGAAGCCCGCGAGTTTTTCCAGCTCAGCGGCCGCCGAGATGATCGCGGGCTGCTGCGGCTTGGGAAAACCTTTCGAAAGAAAATCGATGGCCAGCAGGTTTGTTTCCGTCAGCGCGCGGCTCGAATTGGAGCTGTTGAGAAGGATGACATAACCCCAGTTCTGTTCTGGCATGTAGCGATACGTGGAGAGGAACCCGTCGATGCCGCCGTTGTGGCCGTGCGTCACGACTCCGCCTTCGACGCTCGAATAGTTCGCCAGCCCATATCCGAGCCGCAG
Source organism: Candidatus Acidiferrum sp. (assembly GCA_036522195.1). Classification (GTDB taxonomy): domain Bacteria; phylum Acidobacteriota; class Terriglobia; order Acidiferrales; family UBA7541; genus Acidiferrum. Next base: position 22,190 of record DATDGF010000002.1, read on the forward strand.
TCCATTTTTCGCAGCGAGAGTGGTTTCCGGCGTTTCCATCCGCAGAATCGATTCCGGTTTCAATAGTTGCGCTTCCTCTGTTTTCCCGCGGCGCAGAAGAAATTGCACCAGCTTTGCGAGTTCGCCTGGAGAAGCCTTGAGTTCTCCCGCCGGCCGCAAGTAAATGAGCGGATATCCGAGAGCTTTCTGAGGATTGCCTTCGTAGGCGGTGGCGAGCAAGGGCTTGACGGCGTCGGTGAAAGGATAATCCGCCTTTTCCATGCCAAGAGGCCGCAAAAAGGATTCACGGATGTATTGATCGAAGGGCTTTCCCGAGACTTTTTCGATCAGGTACCCAGCCACAGCGTTCCCGGGATTCGAATAGGACATGCGAGTTCCCGGCGGCCAGCGCGCGATCTGCGGTTTTTGAAATCGCTTGAAGACATCCAGCAGTGGGAAATCATACCGATCGTGCCGATTGTAAACCTCGCTGAATTCCATGTCGTCAAAGCCAGCCGTATGCTCGAGCAGGTTCACGATGCGAACGGGATGTGCTGCTTCCCATTTATTCTTCGCCGGGATTTCCGGCGCGACATCCTGCAGCCGCGCATAAAGATTGATTTTTCCTTCCTCCTGCAATTTCAGCAGCGCAAGCGCGACGAACGTCTTGCTGATCGAGCCCACGCGAAACTCCGTATCGCAGGTGACGTCGCGATTCGCGGCGATGTCCGCCTTGCCGATTCCGCCGCACCAAAGGAGTTCGCCGTTGGCGATCAGCGCGACCCCCGCTCCCGGCACGTGCTCCTTGTCGAGAACGTCCTTCATTGCTTTCCTTAATTCCTCGAGCGTTTTCGGATGGGGCAGATCGTCTTTTTGCTGTGCCGCGGCCCAGTTGGCTGCGAACGTGAGCGCGGCAAAAAGTTGGAGCGAAGCGAGGGCGCAGCGCCAAGCACGGCAAATGGAAAGTGCCTCTGGGCAGGTTTTCATTTGTGGTCGGCATTCTAACCGTGATTTCATGCGGCGCAACAGGAATTGCTGCGGAAACCGGCTTGCGTAGGCAATTGGAAGCGATTGACGCTGCGCACACTCTCGCATACGATGCCGCACGTCGCAAAATTGTGATTCATGTTTGCCTACAAAGGAGCCTGTCGCCTATGAGGTGTTCGCTTCGACTTGTGAGTTTCTCCGCGCTGCTGCTATTTGGAGCGAATCTCTGCTTTGCCCAGCAGCAGCCAACGCCTCCGCCTGAAAAGGCGGCAGAAAAGCCGAAAGAAGAAAAGAAGCCGGCCGTTCCCGAAGAAAAAATCGTCCAATCCAAGCATTCCATCAAGATAGGCGGCCAGGAGATCAAGTACACCGCGACCGCCGGCACAATTCTTCTGAAACTCGAGGACGGCACGCCCAAGGCCAGCATTTTTTACGTCGCCTATACAAAGGACGATGTCAGTGACGCGGGCCAGCGCCCCATCACCTTCAGTTTCAATGGTGGCCCCGGCTCCGCTTCCGTATGGCTGCATCTTGGGGCCTTTGGACCGCGCCGCGTACAGATGGGCGATGCGGGCTCGCTCCTTCCGCCGCCGTACAAGCTGGTGGACAACGACGCCTCGCTCCTGGACATCACAGACCTCGTATTCATCGATCCCGTTTCTACCGGCTACAGTCGCGCGGTTCCCGGCGAAGCTCCAAAACAATTTCACGGCGTCACGGAAGACGTCGAATCCGTTGCCGATTTCATACGGCTCTACGCCACGCGCAACAAGCGCTGGTCCTCGCCGAAATTTCTTGCTGGCGAAAGCTACGGCACCACGCGCGCCGCGGGACTTTCCGGTTATCTCCAGCAGCGCTACGGCATGTATCTCAACGGCATCGTTTTGATTTCCGCGATCCTGAATTTCGAAACGGCGGAATTCGACACTGGCAACGACTTGCCGTACATCCTTTATTTGCCTACTTACACGGCCATCGCCTGGTATCACAAGAAACTTCCACCGGATTTGCAGGGCGATCTGCAGAAAGCGGTCGATGAATCGCGCAGGTTTGCCGTTGGAGAATACGCGGATGCACTGATGGCCGGCGACGCGTTGCCCGCGGCGAAACATAGCGAGATCACGCAGAGGTTGGCACGCCTCACAGGGCTTTCGCCGGAGTACATCGACCTCACCAACCAGCGCATCGAGATTCAGCGCTTTACGAAACAGCTTTTGCGCAACGAGCGCCGCACCACCGGCCGCATTGATGCGCGATTCCTGGGAATCGATCGCGACGCCGCCGGCGAACATCCGGAGTTTGATCCCAGCATCGCGGCAATTATCGGTCCGTATTCCGGAATGCTGAACGATTACGTTCGCAACGAATTGAAATTTGACAGCGATTTGCCCTACGAAGTGCTCACGGGCCGCGTGCGCCCGTGGAACTACGCGCCATACGAAAATCGTTACGTCAACGTAGCGGAGACGCTGCGCAGTGCCATGACGCAAAATCCGTTCCTGCACGTTTTTGTCGCCAAGGGCTACTACGATTTGGCAACGCCATTTTTTGCCGCCGACTACACATTCGATCATCTCGGACTCGACCCCACGTTGCGCGGCCATCTCAGCGGTGCTTATTACGAAGCCGGCCACATGATGTACGTGCATCCTGCGTCGCTCACCAAGCTCAAGGCGGACATCGCGCAATTCATCAAGTCCAGCGCGGCCACGGGCCCGGCAAAATGAAACGGGTACTCGCGATTATCGCCTGGCTTGGAGTCGCCCTGCTCGGTGCTGCTGCGCTTGGCAAGATCGCTCTCGATCGCGGTGAGCCGCTCAATGCGACGTGGTTCGTTGTGGCCGCGGTTTGCAGCTATCTGGTAGCCTACCGGTTGTATTCCGCATTCCTCGCGGCGAAGCTCCTGGCTCTCGACGACAATCGTGCCACGCCCGCCGAATGCCACGATGACGGCCGCGACTTTGTGCCCACAAACAAATGGGTGCTCTTCGGCCATCACTTTGCCGCCATCGCCGGACCGGGCCCCCTTGTCGGTCCTACGCTGGCCGCGCAATTCGGCTATTTGCCGGGCACGTTGTGGCTTATAGCAGGTGCCGCGTTCGCCGGCTGCGTGCAGGACTTCGTCATTCTCTTTTGCTCAATCCGCCGCAACGGCAAATCGCTCGGCGAAATGGCGCGCGAGGAAGTCAGCCGCCGCGGCGGGTTCATCGCACAGCTTGCCGTTCTGGCAATCCTCATCATTCTTCTTGCGGTCGTAGCTCTCGTGGTCGTCAATGCGCTCAAATCTTCTCCGTGGGCCACTTTTACTCTGGCGATGACCGTTCCGATCGCCATGCTCCTTGGCGTTTACCTGCGTTACTTCCGCCCTGGCCGCGTCCTGGAAGCTTCGCTCATTGGCGTTTCGCTAGTGCTTTTTGCCGTCGTCGCTGGCCGCTGGGTTGCTGAGTCATCCTCAGGGGCGCAAGTTTTTACTCTCGGTGGTGTCGCCCTTGCGGTTGCCATCATGATTTATGGTTTCGCCGCTTCCGCACTGCCCGTTTGGCTGCTGCTTGCGCCGCGCGATTACCTCAGCGCGTTCATCAAGGCCGGCGCGATTTTTTCTCTCGCCGCCGGCATTCTCATCGTGCGTCCGCAGGTCCTCATGCCTTCGCTGACGCGTTTTATCGACGGCTCCGGCCCGGTCTTCGCAGGCAAAGTTTTCCCGTTCTGCTTTATCACCATTGCTTGTGGTGCTATCAGCGGATTTCATTCGCTGATCTCTTCCGGCACGACGCCGAAAATGATTCTCCGCGAAAGCCACGCGCGATTCATCGGCTACGGAGCGATGCTTCTTGAATCGTTTGTCGGAGTAATGGCCATGGTCGCGGCCTGCGCGATGCCGCCTGGCGTCTATTTCGCGATCAACAGTCCTTCCGGCATCGTTGGCGGAACCGGGGACGCGGCTGCCGCCACCATCAGCGGCTGGGGCTTTCCGCTGCAAGCGCAAACCATGACGGACCTCGCTCACAAAGTCGGCGAGATCACGCTCTGGAATCGCGCCGGCGGCGCGCCATCGCTTGCCGTCGGTATGGCGCAAATTTTCTCGAGCACCATCGGAGGCGAGCGGCTCCTCAGCATCTGGTATCACTTCGCGATTATGTTCGAAGCGCTCTTTATTCTTACCGTTCTGGACGCAGGCACGCGCGTCGGGCGCTTCATGATTCAGGAACTTGGAGGCCGCGTCTGGAAGCCCTTTGGCCGTTCGGGATGGATGCCGGGGATTCTGCTTTCCAGCGCGATCATTGTTGGTCTGTGGGGCTATTTCCTGTATCAAGGCGTGGTCGATCCGCTCGGCGGAATCAATTCGCTCTGGCCGCTCTTCGGCATTTCGAACCAGTTGCTCGCCGCGGTCGCGCTCGTCGTGGCCACCACCATCCTGCTTAAAATGGGCCGGCTGCGGTTGATCTGGGTGACGTTGCTGCCGATGGCCTGGCTCGTTCTCGTCACCATGACGGCGAGCTACCAGAAAATCTTCGATTCGAATCCCAACCTCGGTTTCCTCTCGAAGGCCAATGCGCTCGCCGCGCAGATTGCTGCCGGAGCAATTCCCGCGGCAAAAATTGCCGAAACGCAGCGGCTCATCTTCAACCAGCGCCTCGACGCTGCCGTGACTGGCGTTCTTGCTTGCATGATCCTCGTTCTGATCGTCGAAGCTCTCGTGCAGTGGTACGCGATTCTCAGCCGCCACAAAGAAACTGTATTGCATGAATCGCCTTACGTTGCCACACGGTGGGCCGCGGACTACTCCGGCGCCGCCCACGGAGACGACTGATGACCCACGCTTCCAAGACCCTTGCCCGCCTGCTTCGCCGCTTCTGGCGTGGCCTTCGCGAATGTTGCGGCGATGCCGCTTACGAACGCTACCTTCGCTCGCCGGCAACACGTTGCAACTCTTCTCCCACACTTACACCCAAGGAGTTCTACGTGGAGCAACTCAACCGCCGCTATTCCCGGCCTAATCGCTGCTGTTAAAACTCTCTTCTTGCCGTCGCCGTTTGGCGGTCCTACAATCCGTTCACCTGTAGAGTTCTCACTCCTCATGACGGAGGCCACATCCATGGCAATCAATCAGGACAAGTTGCACGAGTTTCTAGGCAAGGCCATCAACGACTTCGGCGCGGTGTTCAATGCAGCTCTAGTCCGCATTGGCGACAAACTTGGCTTGTACAAAGCACTCGCCTCGGGAGGGCCGCAAACGCCCGCGGAACTCGCCAAACGCACAGGCACGTCGGAGCGCTATGTGCGCGAATGGTTGAGCGCTCAGGCTGCCGGCGGTTACGTCACGTACACTCCGGCAAACGGCAAGTTCCACCTCAGCGAAGAACAGGCTTTTGCCATGGCCGATGAAAACAGCCCGGCATTCATGCCCGGCGCTTTTCAGGTCGCCCTCGCAGCAACAAAGGCCGAAGAGCAACTCAGCGAACGATTCAAGACCGGCCAGGGAATGGGCTGGCACGAACACCATCACGAGCTTTTCGTGGGCACGGAACGCTTCTTCCGTCCCGGCTATGCCGCCAACCTCGTCACAACATGGATTCCCGCACTCGAAGGCGTGGATGCCAAGCTAAGAAATGGTGCACGAGTCGCCGACGTGGGTTGCGGACTTGGTGCGTCGACCGTGTTGATGGCGAAGTCTTATCCGAAGTCCGAATTTGTGGGCTTCGATTACCACGACAAGTCCATTGAAACCGCGAAGCAGCGCGCGAAAGACGCAGGAGTGGCCGATCGCATTCGCTTCGAAGTTGCCAAGGCCAAGGACTATCCCGGCAAAGACTACGATTTCGTGACGTTTTTCGATTGTTTGCACGACATGGGCGATCCCGCCGGAGCATCGGCGCACGTTCACAGCACGCTGAAAAAAGACGGCACCTGGATGATCGTGGAACCTTTCGCGGGCGACAAGCTGGAAGACAATCTCAATCCCATCGGCCGCGCCTTCTACGGTGCTTCCACGCTGCTCTGCACGCCGGCATCGCTTTCGCAAGAGGTGGGGCTCGCGCTCGGGGCGCAGGCCGGGGAAAAACGGCTGCGCGAGGTGGTGACGTCGGGAGGGTTTTCGCATTTCCGGCGCGCCACGCAAACCCCATTCAACTTGATCTTTGAGGCGAGGCCCTAAGTCTCGCCGCTTGAACGCGGCCTGAAACTCTTCAACCTCCTCGCAGTTGCTTGAGCGACTGTGAAAAATATTTGAATCCGCCAAACTTCGAGCGTAGACTCGCCCTAATCTCGGTTGGGTCCTGCCTAAAATGATTCGTTCGGAGGGAAAATGATGCGTATACCTCGTTTAATGTTTTTTCCAGTACTTGCGCTTGCCTCTAGCCTCGTCTACTTCACTTCTTCCGCCCAGGAGTCTGGTTCAAATTCCGACTTTGATATGACAGCCAGCTACATCGAAGCTTGCAGTTGCGACATGTTCTGTCCCTGCTACTTCAACACCCACTCCACAGACCACATGGGTGAACATCATATGGATGAGCATTTCTGCCGAGCAAACCTTGTTCTCCATGTTGACAAAGGCCATTACAAGGACACAAAACTGGATGGCGCCAAGGTCTGGATCGCCACCGATCTAGGCAGTGACTGGAGCACCGGCAAGGACTCCTGGCTGGTGGTGAATTTCGATCCCAGCGTCACCAAGGAACAACAGGCCGCACTGGCGGACATCCTCGGCCAGCTCTATCCGATTCCCTGGCAGAAAAAGGGAGTGGATACCGCCGCATTCTCATGGAATGTTGACACCAAAACTGGCGTGGCCCATGCCAAGATGAACAGCGGAAAGGGTGAAGTTCTTCTGGAACGCGTCGAGGGCGGTAATCCCAGTCACGAAGTTGTTATACACAACTTGAAATACTGGGGCGCACAGTCCAACGATGGCTTCCGCATGTGGAAGAGCAAGCACGAAGCCTTTGAAGGAGATGGTCACAAGTTTTCCTACGATGGGACGAACGGGTTCCTGATCACCATCCACTTCTCAGGAAAAGCAAAGTCTGCTTCCGCAGACTAGTCCTCGGCCCTGGCAGGAACAGGCAGTTGCGCTTTTTCCTTCTAGCGTGGCTGCCTGCCTAAGCTTCTTCGTCTTCTTCGCCACTCTGTCTCAGTGCTGTCGTCTTGTGGGTAATCTTGACCTTGTTGCGGATCCCCGCAAGGATGGCGCGCCGCGTTTCCACGGGTAGCATTTCCGGTGCCAACACGCCTGAAATGTTCCGCGGGAAGAACTTGATGAAGAGCGCGGCGATATGCGCCGTGGCATACGCCACCGGCGTGGTGTATCGCCCTTGCTGGCGAATCTGGTAGAGCGTCGGAAACGTGCAGTCGCTGCGGATCAACAAGCGCTGATCTTCTTTCTTCGCGCGCTTGACGCCGCTCACCAGCACTGCCGCCGCAAACCGCGCGTTTTGCAGGATTCCCTGGCGAATCAGCCTCGCAATCATTCGCGGTGAGGAAGTCTCCGGGAATCGCTGTTTCGTCATTCCGCGCGATCTCGAAAGTTTCCCCTGTTTGTGCCAGCGGCGCAGCCTGTCGATTTCGTTACCGCCGATTTTTACGTCGAGATTTCGCATCGGAATAAAGCGTGGCAGTGTCGCCACCTCGTCCTGCGCTACAAGTACTACGCGCGCAGCGCCAATCGGATCGGCGAAGCGAAACTTCTCAATCTCCGAAAACCGCTTGCCTAAGTGAAACTTTCCGTCTCGATAGATGCGCGGGTGAGATACGGCTTCATCGAAGGAAACTTCCGGCGACCATTGCGAAATTGGATCGTCGCTCTCGCTGCTCTCATAGATTCGGATGTGGGCGGATTCGACCTCATCGAGCTGTTCTGCCCCGCGCTTCACCAGCAAATTGGTAAGTCCCGGAGCCGCGCCGGTGTTAATTATCGCCGCACGATTTTTCTCCACGAATCTCTTCGTGTAACGAAACTGCTCGGCTCGAAAGGGATGACGCGTGAGGTGCGAGCTGAGATCGACGTAATGCGCCCGCAGACGCAGCGCCGCACGCAGCATTATCTCATTGAAAAGCGAAGCCGAGGCGTTGACGATCAGCTGGCAGCCCTTCGCGGCCTTCACGATCCCGCGCAGGTTCCGCGCGTTCACTCCCGTGACCGCGATGGTGCTTCTCTTGCCCAGGAAGCGCCGCGCGCGCTCCGGGTCGCGGTCGCCGCACCAGACCGTATGTCCTTGCCGCTCCAGCAATTGTGCGAGAAGGGAACCGGTCGCTCCGGCCCCCAAGACGAAGATCCGCATGGCGTGGCCAAAACTCTATCACAGAGTGCGCGCGGGAACTCCCGATCGATTACGCTTTGGTGGGATGACGCGGGGCCGGTGCTTCGCGCAAAAGCCCTTCGGTGCGTAGGTCTTCGTCCAGATCCGGCCAGTGGATATCGTATCCACCGCCTGCTATCTTCCATTTGTTCAACTGTTCTTTCGAGGCGTGCAGGAGCCGTGGATACCAGGTCAGAGGCACACTGATGGTCCGTCCATCCATCAATGCAGCGATGTGCGAATCGGCGGTGAAATTCACGCTCGATACCCGTTCATCTGCTTTCAGGGGGCCTGTCACCCATCGATTCTACCGAATTGCGCTTCAATTCGCACAGGCATACACTAGGGACCGTAACTCCGACCCCTGCGGCCTACGGGAGAGATAACCCAGGGCTGCAGGGGCGATGTCCCGACAATTATCGGGACTGAAGGTTTGGGCGGAAACGCTCGAGCCTCCCGTGCTTGGAAAGGAGCGATTAGGCCGAAAAGATGCATTTTTTCGGTGAGCGCCCCGATTCTCAGCACTGGATCGGGCGGTTTTGTTTTATCCGCCATTCAATTCAGGACCCGGAAACTTGCATCCAAGAAGCAGCATAACCATGCCCCTTCACGACAAGTTCGGGCGCCAGATCACCGACCTGCGCATCTCCATCACGGACCGCTGCAATTTCCGGTGCGTTTATTGCCGTTCCGCCGACCCGGAAAATTATCGCGACCACGACGAAATTCTCTCCTGGCCCGAACTCGACCGCCTGGCGCGCATTTTTCTGAGCCTCGGCATTCGAAAAATTCGCATCACCGGCGGTGAGCCGCTCGTCCGCCACGGCGTCGAAGACTACATCGCGCGGTTGCACGCGCTCGGCATCGAAGACCTTTCGATGACCACCAACGGTCATCTGCTGGCCGAACGTTGCGAACGGCTTTTGGCGGCCGGGCTTCGCCGCATCAATATCAGCCTGGACTCGCTCGATCCCGGCCGATTCGAACGTATCACTCGCACCAAATCTTTTACCACCGTGATGGCAGGCATCGACGCCGCGCAAAAATCCCGCCTCGCTCCCGCAAAAGTGAACGCCGTGCTCGTCCGTGGCATCAACGATGATGAAGTCGAACCCTTCGCCGAATTTGCGCGCGAGCGCGGCGTCATCATGCGTTTCATCGAGTTCATGCCGCTGGACGCCGATCGCCATTGGACGCGCGACCTCGTCGTCCCCGCCGTGGAAATCCACCAGCGCATTCACGCCCGCTGGCCGCTCGTGCAGATTCCCCACGAACGCAGCGAAACCGCCCGCAAATACCGTTTCGCCGACGGCGCGCCCGGCGAAATCGGCCTGATCGCTCCAGTCACGCAGCCCTTTTGCGGCCACTGCTCGCGCATTCGCTTGACCGCCGACGGCAAACTCCGCACCTGCCTTTTCAGCAAGGATGATCACGACCTGCGCATGCTCCTTCGCGAAGGCGCCAGCGACGATGACGTCGTTGCCTTCATCCACTCCATCGTCATGGAAAAAGAAGAAGGCCATCGCATCAACAAGCCGGGTTTTCAGCCGCCTTCGCGCACCATGGTCTTCATTGGCGGCTAAGAAAATCTCATTAAGACGCGAAGGAACCGAATCTTGCATCGACCGCATCGCGACTTTGCGCTAGCATCAAAGTAGAGCAGACTTCAGTCTGTTCTTTTTTGCGGCGCGCGGATCGCGCTGAAACGGAATGTGATGGCCGACGAAGACGACGACCGCGAACAGGACGAATCGCCCGAACCAGAGCAGCGCCTCTTCACGCTGAAGGAAGCGGAGCGCGCCCGCCAGGAACTCGAGCCCTTTCTTGTCGAGGCCATCGATTGCCGCAAAAAGCTTGCCGGTTTGGAGACCGATCTCTCCGCTGTCTCCGCGCGCATCATGATGATGGGCGGCATTCTCGTGCCGTACGATAAGCTGGCGGCCCTGCGCACGGAGCACCAGCGGCTCGCCGAAACACTGAAGACTTCGCTCAACCGTATCCTGGAAACCGGCTGCCTCATCAAGGATCTCGATATCGGCCTGCTCGATTTCCCTTCGGTGATCGCCAACGAAGAGGTCTATCTCTGCTGGAAGCTGGGCGAAGACCGCATCCGTTTTTATCATCGCCAGGACGAAGGTTATGCCAGCCGCAAGCCGCTCGACCCGCGCGAGGCCGGCCCCGGCGACACCGTACAATAGCTTTGGCATCTCAATTCCAGCAGCGTTTTTGTAGTGGCGGGTTTTCAGACCCGCGCTTTTTTCCCGCTGTCACCCTGAGCAAAGCGAAGAATTTCCAATGTCCCTTCCTCGGCGGCTCAAACGGTGAGCAACCTTGACCGACCATCCCGAAAACCGCCTCAAAGACTCCGTCAGCCCCTACTTGCGTTCCGCGGCGCACCAGCCCATCGACTGGCATGAATGGGGCGACGACGCCTTCGCGCGCGCCAAATCCGAAGACAAACCCATCCTGCTCGACATCGGCGCCGTCTGGTGCCACTGGTGCCACGTCATTGACCGCGAAAGCTACGAGAATCCTGAAATCGCGAAAATCATCAATGAACATTTCGTCGCCGTAAAAGTCGATCGCGATGAGCGTCCCGATGTTGACTCGCGCTATCAATCCGCCATCAGCGCCATCTCCGGCCAAGGTGGCTGGCCGCTCACAGGATTTCTTCTCCCCGATGGAAAGCCCTTCTTCGGCGGCACCTATTTCCCGCCCGACGATCAGATGGGCCGCCCCGGTTTCCGCCGCTTGCTGCACGCCGTCGCGGATTCTTACCGCAACAAACGCGTCGAGCTGGAACGCGCCGCCAATTCGCTCTCCGAAGCCGTCGCGCAAGCCGAGGCCTTCACCGGGGCGCGCGCCAACTTTGATCTTGGCGTCGTGGACGAGCAAATCGCTTCGATCACCAAGCTCTTCGACATCAAAAACGGCGGCTTCGGCCGCGCCCCGAAATTCCCGCACGCTTCGGCCATCGATCTCCTCCTCGAGCGCTATCAGCAAACGAAAGAAAAACATCTCCTCGCCATGGCCGAAACCACCCTCGAAAAAATGGCCCGCGGCGGTGTCTACGACCAGCTGGAAGGTGGCTTTCACCGTTACTCGGTCGACGAACGCTGGCTCGTCCCGCACTTCGAGAAAATGTCTTACGACAATTCCGAACTTTTGAAGAATTACGTCCATCTCTCGCAAGTCACGTCGCTCGCCGATGCGGCGGATTCAAGTCGACAGCCGCTGTTCATTGCTGTGGCGGAAAACATCGTCAGCTGGGTTAACAGCACCTTGTCCGATCAGGAGGCCGGTGGCTTCTATGCCAGCCAGGACGCGGACTATTCACTTCAGGACGATGGGGACTACTTTACGTGGACCGTTGACGAGGTTCGTGCTGTCCTGACGCCTGAAGAATCTCGTGTCATGGAGTTGTATTACGACATCGAGCCCCACGGAGAAATGCACCACAATCCTGGGAAAAACGTCTTGTGGATTGCAAGTAATTTCGAAGAAATTGCGAAGTTTCTCGGGCGAGACACGAAAGAAGTCGCGCGGACTTGGTTGAGCGCCTTCGAAAAATTGAGGAAGGCTCGTTCCTCCAGGCCGGTACCGTTCATAGATAAAACGATGTACGTATCCTGGAACGCGATGTTTGTCTCGGCCTATCTCGACGCCTCAAAGGTCATCGATTGTTCTGATGCAGCGAAGTGCCGCGCCTTCGCTCTGAAAACCCTCGACCGCATGTTGAAGGAAGTCCGGCCCGAATCCCGCGGCTTTGGCCACCGCATTGGCGGCCCCGCGCTCGAGGGCTCGCTCGACGATCAAGTCTTCAGCGTCCTCGCACTCCTCGACGCCTACGAAGCCACGCTCGATCCGCGCTACTTCACCGCCGCACAAACAACGATGGACCTTGCCATCGCCCGCTACGGCGACGCCGAAGGCGGCGGCTTCTTCGATCGCCCATCCGACGCCGCACCCATGGGCGGCCTCGACGTTCGCCGCAAGCCCTTCCAGGATTCCCCCACGCCCAGCGCCAATTCCGTCGCGGCCGTCGCGCTCATTCGAATGCACGCCTTCACAGGCGACGACCGCTACTACACCTTCGCCAAGAAAACGCTCGAAGCCTTCGCCGGGATCGCCCCGCAGTACGGCCTCTTCGCCGCAACCTACGGGCTAGCCACCACTCTCTTCGCGCATCACCCGCTGCAAGTCGTCATCACCGGCGATTCGAACGATCCCGCCGCCCAAGCCCTCGAAGCCGCCGCCCTCCGCGTCTACCGATTCAGCAAATCCGTCTTTCGAATTATCCCCGGCGCCCCGCTTACCCATCTTGCCGGCGCCCTCAAGGAAACCCTCCCGCATCTCCCAGCCAACAAACCTCTCGCAGTCGTGTGCTCCGGCAACACCTGTCTCCCGCCGACCAGCGATCCCAAACAACTGATCGCTCTCCTCGAGAACGGCGCCACCGGAGCCGCAACCCCTTAGCGCCACGACGGAAAAAAACAGGCGCGATGCCTGCGCACCGCGCCCGCTCTTTCTTGATTTCCTTACTTCCTTATTTCTTTACTTCTTCGGTCGCGACTCCGGCGGCACCAATCCCGACAACCGGTAGTACACCACCAGCTGTCCGTAGTGCTCTCCCGAGTGCTCCGCGAATCCGTAAGCGAAGTCAATCACGCGCACCTGCTGATTCGCGTACGGATCGACGACCAGGGAATTCAGTCCCGCGTCGCCTTTTGCTTTGATCGCCGCCGCGCCATCGGCAAACGACTTCTTCACATAAGCGGCAACTTCCGCCTTCGTCTTCAGTTTGTCTTTCGAGAAATCCTCCTGTGCGGGCGCCTTCTTACCCTCCACTGGGTCGGTGAAAAAGTAATTCGTGTCCGCCGCGTGCAGGAGCTGCTCCCGGAAGGTGCGTTGCTCGGGTTTGGGCTTGAACTCGTATTTGTCCTCGGGAAAATCCTCCGCCATGGTGGTCAGTTTGCGCCCGATATCGTTCCACGTTTCGAGAACCGCCTGGTTCGGGCTCACGGGCGGCTTTGGCGCGGCCGCCTTCTTTTCCTGTGATCCCACCGGAACCACGGCCAACCCCGCCGCCAGCACCAGACCTGCCACAACTTTCCACTTCTTCATAAATTCACCCCTCCATTTCGCTCCGAACTGGTCGAAGCGTTCTCTCCATCAGACGGGCCGTCGCGCCAGATGTTTCAAACGGCTATACCCTGCGGCTGGCGCGCGCTCCATGGGTGTACATTTTACGCAGGAAACCGCCACCCGTCACACGAATTTCCAGACGCCCGGGCGTGCTAAACTTGAGGTTTACGGCTTGGGGGATTTCATCGTGAATTGGGCCTTCTTGTTTCTGCGCATCGCCATCGGCTTGGGCATCTTGACGTTGCTCTTTCTTTCTCAACGTTTCTGGTACCGCTCCCTCTGGCGCTTCAGCTCGAATTGGGGCCAGGTTTGGCTCCGCGTGGCTGCACGGCTTGCCTACGTCCTCATCCTCCTGCTCGTCATTGCAACGCTGGTGGAAGGCATCAGCCTGGGCCGCGGGCGGCTCATTCCCCGTGCCTCGATGATCGGAGTTCTTACGGGGTTGTGGTTTTTCAGCGCGCTCTTTTCCTATCTGGCCGTCAAAATGGTGCACGGCGTGGAACGCCTTTGGGGCTTATTTCGCGCATCCGCTACCAAGGCCACTTCTCCATCAACGGTGGCAACTAGTTCCGCGCCCGTCCCTGCTGCAGCCGAAACCGTTGCCGATCCGGGCCGCCGCTACTTTTTCCGCGCCGCCACTGCCGCCGCCGGCGCTGCTCCTTTTCTCGGCGCCATGTACGGTTACGCCGCTGAGCGCCTGAACTATCAGGTCCGCCGTGTCGAAATCCCCATGCACGATTTGCCGGCTGCACTCGACGGCGTGAAAATCGTTCAGATCAGCGATATTCATTTGAGCAGCTACATGTCCCGCGCACAGGTTCGCCGCGCGGTGGACATGGCCAACGATCTCGGCGCCGATCTTGCCGTCGTCACCGGCGATCTCATCACCGGCGCGGGCGATTCGATCGCCGATTGCGTTGAGGAAGTCCGTCGTCTGCACGCGCCTCTTGGCACCTGGGGCTGCAACGGCAATCATGAAATTTACGCGCGCGTGGAAGACGAAGCGGCGTATCTCTATTCCCAGGCCGGCATGAAGCTCCTTCGCCAGGAAAATACGCAACTCACTTACAACGGCGCGCAGTTCAATCTCATCGGCGTCGATTACCAGCGCGAGCGCACTTCCCGCGGCCAGAGACAACAAACTCTCGCCAATGTCGAACCGCTAGTCCGCCGCGACATTCCCAATATCCTCCTTTCCCACAATCCCAACAGTTTCAATCGCGCCGCGGAACTCGGCATCGAGCTTTCTCTTGCCGGCCACACCCATGGTGGCCAGATCCAAGTCGAAATCCTCGACCATCGCCTCAGCCCCGCGCGCTTCATTACCGATTACATCGCCGGCCTTTACCAGCGCCCTCTGTTTGCACCCGTGCCTGCTGATCGCACCTCTTCCACTGTTCGAACGGCAATTCCATCAGTGTTCGCCTCTCCTTCTCCGGGGATGGCCAATATTTACGTAAACCGTGGACTCGGCACCGTCGGCGCGCCCGTGCGTTTGGGCGTGCCGCCCGAAATCACTTTGCTCGTGCTTCGCCGCGCGTAGAGAGGATTTCTACCAGGATCGCCCCCTGGTTTCATCCTCCGTTCGAATCGCGGTCGTAAATCCTCCGTTCTTCTGTATTTCTTCTCACTAGCAAATTCAATTTTTGGGAGGCGGTCCTTTCGCAAACCGCTTGTCGATGCCGCCAAGTTGCCTGTTCTCAACCAGAATCGGCCAATGTTAACACTTCATTTATTGGAATCAGGTTTGCACAAAATCTCCCAGAGTCCAGTCGGGCGGAAGTTCGTTCGCGAATGCATGGGATGTGTTTCGCTAGCGAAAATCTCGTTTTGGAAGGATTCACCGATGCACCCCAGAATGATGTCCTTGAAGTTTCTTCCGGCATTTGCACTTTCGCTTTTTTTGCTCCCTTCTCTCACGCCAGCGCAACATTACGCCCAAAAAAACTTGGTTTCGGATCTTCCTCAACCCCATAACCCGGACGGGTCAAAGGTCCTCGTCGATCCCAACCTCAAGAATCCTTGGGGACTCACCCGTAGCTCCGGCAGCCCCTGGTGGATTAGCAATAACAATTCCGGAACCTCGAGTCTTTTCAGCGGCACCGGGACTCCCATTAATATCTTCACGGAGTCCGGCGGCGCTGCCGGAAATTTTGTCGTTGTTCCTCCGCCGGGTTTCGCGCCCGCTGGAACGCAATCAGCCCCCACGGGCGTCGTTTTCAACGGCAGCCCAACTGATTTTCTCCTGAACAAGGGCACACCAGCTGGAAAACCGGCCGTCTTTATTTTCGCCACCGAGGACGGCACGATTTCCGGGTGGAATCCTGGTGTGAATATTTCTTCGGGTGGCAAAGCCCCTTCGACCAATGCCGTTCTGGAGGTGGACAATTCCGATAAGGGCTCCGCGAACGGCGCAGTCTACAAGGGCGCTACATCCGGCGAAATCAACGGACAGCGTTTCCTCTATGTCACGAATTTCCGTTCCGGGAAAGTGGAAGTCTACGACACGAATTTCAAGCCCGTTCACCTGGGTGAAGATGCGTTCGACCCGGACGGCAACGACGATCACGGAGGCGATGACCGCGGCGACGATCGTATTCCACACGGCTTCGCGCCATTCAACATACAGAACATCGGCGGAGTCCTCTTCGTTACTTATGCAAAGCAGAATGCCGCAAAGCACGATGACGTGGCCGGCGAAGGCAATGGATTCGTCGAAATCTTCACCACCTCTGGGAAACATATCGGTCACTTACAGCATGGCTCGTGGCTCAACTCGCCGTGGGGCGTGGTATGGACCACGCGCGATTTCGGTGAGTTCAGCAATGCCATACTCGTCGGCAACTTCGGCAGCGGATGGATTGCCGCATTCAACGGATTCACCTACAAATTCATGGGTTTCATCAAGAACCCGGACGATTCCATCCTGACCATCGACGGGCTGTGGTCGCTCACTTTCGGGAACGACGCGACTGCGGGTCCGGCCAACACCCTGTTCTTCACCGCCGGGATTAACGGCGAACAGGACGGCCTATTCGGCACCATCACTCCGGTCGACGGGCTCGACGGCGACGAAGAGTAGTTCACTCAAGTTCCACTCAACAAAAAGAAGACTGAACACCGAGAGACGGCAGGGTCCCCACGAGTCACTGCCGTCTCTTTTTTTCATGATGCATTAATCTTACAAGCGCCAATTTCCTCCGAGAATTGCTTTCATTCCCATTCGAATGGTGGACGAATAATTCCATTTCCATTCCAGGAATATTTGTCAAAAAAATAGCAGTCCGCAATTTTTTGACTCTAAACCCCGCGCACCTTATCATCGTTTGGCTTGATTGTTCCCCTCAGCGCGCCTATGACCGGACAAACGATTTCGCACTACCGTGTTCTTGAAAAACTTGGCGGCGGTGGCATGGGTGTGGTTTACAAGGCCGAAGACACGCGCCTCGGCCGCAATGTCGCTCTCAAATTTCTGCCCCCCGAAACCGCGCAGGATCGCCAGGCCATCGAGCGATTTCAGCGCGAAGCCCGTGCCTCCTCCGCGCTGAACCATCCCAATATCTGTACCATCTACGATGTGGGCGAGCACTCCGGCCAGTCTTTTATTGCCATGGAATTGCTCGAAGGCGAAACTCTCAAGCACCGAATCTCCGGCAGCACTTTTGAAACAGAAGCGATTCTGAACCTGGGTGTCCAGATCGCGGACGCGCTTGACGCCGCGCACCGCAAGGGTATCGTTCACCGGGACATCAAACCCGCGAATATTTTTGTCACCCAGCGTGGCCAGGCAAAAGTTCTCGATTTTGGATTGGCGAAACTTTCTCCGCGCGCGCAGGGATCGTCCCACGCTTCCACGGGCAGCGCCTCCGTCACCTTGGCCGATTCCGCAGATGATCTTACTCGCCCCGGCTCGACCATCGGCACCGTGGCGTATATGTCTCCGGAACAGGCGCGCGGCGAAGAGTTGGATTCGCGCTCTGACCTGTTTTCGCTTGGCGTCGTTCTCTACGAGATGAGTACCGGGCGATTGCCTTTTTCTGGAAATACTTCGGCTCTTGTTTTCGAAGCCATTCTCAACCGCACGCCGGCTTCTCCGTTGCGTTTGAACTCGCAGCTTTCTCCCGAGCTCGCGAAAATTATCGAGAAAGCCATGGAAAAAAATCCTGAGGCTCGCTACCAGTCTGCTCAGCAACTCCACGAGGACCTAAAACGATTGAAACACGATTCCGATTCCGGCCGCACCGCCGCTGCAAAAGGAGCCGAGAAATCCTTGGCGGTTCTCTATTTCGAAAATCCCGGCGGAGCAAAAGAAGACGAATATTTCCGCGACGGTATCACCGAAGATATCATCACCGAACTTTCTAAAATCAAAGAACTCTGGGTGCTCACCCGCTCGGCGGTGATGGCTTTCCGTGACAAACCCGTCACCGCGCCGCAGGTGGGCCGCGAACTCAGCGCCGCCTACGTTCTGGAAGGCAGCCTGCGACGCGCGGGCAATCAGCTTCGCATCACCGCGCGGCTTGTGGAAACTGCCACGGCGCGTTCCATCTGGGCCGAGCGTTACGACCGGAAACTCGAAGATGTTTTCGCGATTCAGGACGAAATCGCGCAGAGCATTGCCCGCGCCCTTAAAGTTGTTTTAAGCGAGCAGGAAAAGCGCGCCATTGCGAAAGCGCCCACCGCGGATGTGCAAGCTTACGACTACTATCTGCGCGGCCGCCAATATTTCCACCAGTTCCGCAGGAAAAGTTTTGATTTTGCGCGCCAGATGTTTGCCCGCGCTATCGTTATCGATCCGGCGTACGCACGCGCTTATGCGGGAGTGGCGGACTGCTGCTCGCATTTGTACATGTACTGGGGCGCGAGCAACGACGATCTCCGCGAAGCGGAAGCGGCCAGCCGCAAAGCGGTGGAACTCGATCCGGAGCTTGCGGAAGGCCACGTCTCCCGAGGGCTGGCTCTGCTGATGACAAAAAAATACGACGCTGCCGAAAGCGAGTTTCGAACGGCGATCCAACTGGATCCCAAACTGTTTGACGCCAGCTACTTTTACGCGCGCGCCTGTTTCCAGCAGGGAAAACTGGAGGAAGCGGCGCGTTTGTTTGAAGATGCCTGCCGCGTGAATCCGGAAGATTATCAGGCGCCGAGCCTCCTCTCCCAGACTTATGTCACTCTGGGACGCAAGCTGGAGGCCGAAGCTTACGAACAGCGCGGCTTGCGCATTATTGAGCGGCACCTTGAATTGCATCCCGAAGATGCGCGCGCCCTTTATTTTGGCGGCACCGCGTTGGTTCGCGTGGGCCACCGCGAACGCGCGCTGGAGTGGACGCATCGCGCGCTTTCGCTCGATCCGGAGGATCCCGCCGTACTCTACAACGTGGCCTGCAACTACGTGATGCTCGACAAGATCGACGAAGCCATCAACTGCATCGAAAAAGCGTTTGCGCAAGGCGAATGGTACAAAGCCTGGGCTGAGCACGATTCTGATCTCGATCCGCTGCGCGGCGATCCGCGTTTCCAGGCGCTGCTCAAGCAGATGTGACGCTGTGCTCACGTCGCCAATCGAAAACAATTACTGGGCGACCACCGTCGATTCGCCTGCTTTTGCCGCCGCGCCGCAACTTCCCGATTCCGTCGACGTTGCCGTTGTGGGCGCGGGATTCTGCGGACTCTCCGCAGCGCGCGCGCTGGCGAAGCGCGGCGTGAGCGTTGCCGTGCTCGAAGCCGAGACTTTCGGCTGGGGCGCCAGTTCGCGGAACGGCGGTATGGTGCTTACCGGGATGAAGCTTCCGGCGCCGACGCTGATCAAGCGCTACGGCATAGAAATCGTCCGCAAAATGTACGCCGCGTCGCTTGAGACCATCGACTGCGTCGAGCAGATTGTTTGCGAAGAAAAGATCAAGTGCGATTTTTCGCGCTGCGGCCATCTGGAAGTTGCCTGCAAGCAGGCACATTTCCATGGCCACGAAGAAACCGCAGCGCTCGCCCGGCGCGAGTTCAACCACGAGCTGCGTATCATTCCGAAAAGCGAGCTGCGCAGTGAAATCGGCTCGGATATTTATTTCGGTGGCATGGTGGACGATGCCAGTGCGGGCTTGAATCCCGCACGGTATGTCGCTGGCCTGACGCACGCGGCGCAGCGTGCGGGCGCTTGCCTTTTCGATCACACACGCGTTACATCCGTTGAGCCGGAAATAAAAAACAGCGAGCGCAAATTCCGCGTGGGCACTTCACGCGGAGTACTCACGGCGAGCGAAGTGATTCTTGCGAGCGGCGCATACACAACGGAAGCGACTCCCGAGCTGCGCAAGAAGATCATTCCCATCGGCTCATACATCATCGCGACGGAAGTTTTGCCGGCCATACTTGCGCGCGAACTCAGCCCGCGCAACCGCATGATCTACGACTCCAAACATTTTCTCTACTACTACCGGCTGACGCCGGACAATCGCATGTTGTTCGGCGGGCGCGCCGCGTTTTTCCCCGAGACGGAAAATACCGTGCGGCAAAGCGCGGAAATTCTGCGCCGCGGGATGATCAGTGTGTACCCGCAACTGCGGGAAACGAAAGTTGAATTCGTGTGGGGCGGCACGCTCGATTTCACTCTGGACGTGATGCCGCACGCCGGAAAAATCGACGACATGTATTTCGCCGCGGGCTTCGCGGGACACGGCGTGGCCGCCGCTACATGGTTCGGCAAAAAACTCGCCGGGCTCATTTGCGGCGAGCCCAATGACATTCCATTCGACGGTATCAAATTTCCCGCTGCACCATTTGGCTTGCGCAGCAGCAATACCTGGGCGCTTCCCCTTGCCGGCGCGTGGTACAGAATCCTCGATTTCTTCACCTGATTGCTGCTCTCCCGAAAGGGCGCAGCATGCCGCGTCCCTACAAGTGACGATCGATCTGCCCCTAGCGCTAGAGGCTGCTTTACGACGCCATTTTGAATCTGCGAGACACAAAATACATTACGAGACCGAGGAGGACGGGGACCGGCCCCCACTTGCGCGCAAAGGGATCGCTGGCCACCAGAGCGACCACGCTCATCGCCAGCGGTGCGCCGATGACGTAGAGCAGTCCGGCGCGGCCCCAAGGGATGCGAAAAGGGCGCGGAAGATCGGGCTGGGTCTTGCGCAGGCGCCAGGATGCCAGCACCGTAAGAATCGTCACGCCTATACGCAGCCAGACGTAAACGGTTAGAAGCTGCACCATGGTTTTCTGTGCCAGCAGCGCGTAAATGACACACGATGCGATGATGGCGATCCACGGCGTGCCATAGCGCGGGTGCCGCGCAGCGAGCACTGGTGGCAAATAGCCGTCCTCGGCCATCGTGGAAGGCATGCGCGTACTGGTCAGCACCGTAGCGTTCAAGAGAGAAAGATTTGTGATCATCGCAGCGATGGTCATGGCGAATCCCAGCCACCGCCCGCCGATCAGAAGCGCGGCGTCGGAGAAATATCCGGTGTGCCACTGCTGCCAATTTCCGAGCGCCGCTAGCGAGAACATCGTCGGAAGAAAATAAGTGGCGATGGAGAGCGGCACGACGATCGCGAGAGCGATGGGATAGCTTCGCTGGGGATTTTCCACTTCCTCGGCGACGCTGGAGATTTGCTCGTAGCCGGAGTATAGCCACAAGCCGAGCGCCAGCCCTGCTCCGAAAACCTGAAACGGGGGAACGTGCGGTGGAATCAGCGGCACGAAGGGATTGTGCTGCCACTTCGTGGCGGCAATGGCGCAGAGCGCAATGATGGGCAGCAGAATGGAAATTTCCAAAATGGTTGCGACCGTGCCTACCATCTGAATGCCGCGCACATTGATATAGCCGATGATAGCGATCACCGCGAGCGCAACGGCGTAGTGCTTCCAACCTGTGAGGACAGGAAAGAAAAACGTCAGGTAGTCGGTGAATAGCACGGCGTAAGCGGCCACTAGAAGGAATGACGCGCTCCAGTTCCACCAACCCGCCAAGAACCCCCAGAAGTCGCCGAATCCCGCGCGCACCCAGCGATAGAAGCCGCCCGCGACGGGAATCGCGGTGGTCAGCTCCGCGGCCACGAGCGAAACGGGGATGCACCAGAAAAATGGGATGAAGAGGTGATAGAGCAGCGTGAGCCCCGGCCCGCTGGTGGTTACCATGTCTTCGAGGCCAAACGGCCCGCCGGTGGCATAGGCGTACATCACGAAAACGAACGGCAGCAGCGACGCCTTGCGCAGGGCCGCGTGCGTTGCGTTGGGTTTGTGAGCGTTGACGGTAATGTTCGCAGACCTCGCTTGCATGTGTAAGGCGGATTTGCGTCGCAGAGGGTAGCGCATTCTGGCTTTTGTCCGCACCAAAATCGTGCGTGCTGAAAGTCGAAAGGCGGAGCCCCCACCCCCTGTTTTTTGTAAGTATTGCATCTAAAGGAGTTAGGAGTTGCGTAAGTCTTTTGTTTGCAACACTTGCATGGAGGTCCATAAGTGTTGTATCTAAAGGAGTTATGGGATCGTGGCGTTGGCGAGAAAGTAACGGCTTGGGGCGGGAAGAATCTGGAGGGGTTAGAAGGACCACCTGGCGGGGAGCATGATTCGCTGGCACCCCTCTTCGCCTAAGACTGCGCCGGGCAGGCGGAGGAACGGTGCCGGAGCAACAGAGAGATTGTAGCATATTGGTACTGAGTGTCAAGTGATACTTTTAAGTTCTTTGTCTGCCGCGGGATAGGAGGGAAGGGACAGTCTGCAATCGTTGTCATCGCCATGATCGCCGAGTTAGGCGAAGGTCGAATAGGAAGGGGACAGGCTTACCACGGCGGAGCTTGGGGAACTGGGGATGAGCAGGATTGAGAAGAAAATTGGATTCCGAGGGGATGACGACGCTGGGGACTTGGAGGACGGGAGAGGTGGCACGAGCGAGCCAGGAGTCGCCGATAGCGTGAGTGCTGCGTGGGGCAGGATAGGCCCGCCAGTTTCTTGGAAGAGAGGAAAGGGAGAGGTGTTCGATGAGGTGGGGCGGGATGGTGAGGGGAATGGCGAGATAGTGGCGCAGGAGTTTTTCGGAATCGAGATGGACGAGAATCTCGAGGGCGGCGAGCGCTTGGGATTGCGCGGTGTAGACGACGGAGCGGCCAGCAGAGTTCCAGCGGCCACCGAAGAGGCGCGCGCCTTCGCCGGTGAAAGCAGATTTGACGAACCGGCGGAGGACGATTCGCCACGCGACGGTGTTCATGCGAGAAGTGCCACGTTCACGGAAAGACGCCGTTCTCGAGCTGGCCGATCAGAGTTTCGACCTCGCGTGCGCCGAGTTCGGTGGCGGAGTAGGCCAGAGGAGTAGAACCAGCAAAGATGCGGCGCGGAGTGCGCAGCCAGGCAACAGCGTCAGCTCCAACGCCATGGAACAAGGCGACGGCAAGCTCAAAGATGCGAGAGATGCGCAGGAGGCGTTCGGATTCCGCGGGAGCCAGCCGGCCGGAAACCTTGCGGCGAGCCAAGGTGCGGGGAGGGATTCCGACGAGGTCCGCGAGTTCGTTGATGTGAATGCCGCTTTCGGAGGAAAGGAATTCAAGCGCGCGAAAAGGAAGCCCCCTGCGGAGCACGCGGATGAGATGGGGTGTCGAGGTCGTGGGCAGGCCAAGACTGGAGCCGGCCGAGCGGCCTGAGGCCGAGGGTGGCTGTTTCCTTTCCATAGACATAGAATAGGTCCGTGCTGCCACGATGTCAATTATTTTATGCCAAATGGCGTGCGAGGAAGAGGCACTACGAATTCGTTGGGACATTACAGATGGACGAGATGCCAGCCAGGATTCATCGCATGCGGAAAGCGCATGCGATGGAGAAGGGCTAGGCTGTTCCACCATCGAAGGGTCGTTAGTTTTTAGGAGAAACGAGTTGGGGTCGGATTCTTGCCCGGGGTTCAGGAATTGTTGGCCAAGGTGCGGAGGTGGGCGATGACAAGGCGGATTTCTTCGTAGGGGATTTCGGGTGGGAGGGCTTCCTTGAGGGGCTTGAGGCGGTCCATGCCGACTTGGCGGCAGGCAGCGGCGATCTGGTTGTAGCGATCGGGGGAGAGCCAACCGGGCTGGAACTTGGCTTCGCCACGTTCGATGAGGTCGGCGACTAGGGAAACGACTGCGCGCAACGTGCGCTCGCGGATTTGGGCGATTTCTTCGAACGTGCGGCCTTCTTCGAGGAGGCGCAAGGTTTCTTTCGCGGGGGAGGAGACTCTTGGCTTGCCTTCGTTGGTGGCGCGTTCGCCCTGACGGAAGCGGCGGAGGGCTTCGAGGATTTCTTTACCGTACATTTCGACGCGTTTATCGCCGAAGCCGGAGACGCGGCGCAACTCCTGCAAGTTCGATGGTTCGACGAGGCACAAATCCTCGAGCGCAGAATCGTGCAAGACGACGAACGCGGAAATTCCCTTATTTTTCGCGGTATTCCGCCGCCACTCCCGCAAATAGTCATTCAACTCTCGATCCACGGAGGAGTTAGCGAGCGGTGTCGGAGCCCGCTGCACTTCTGTACGCGGCGGAGATGGACGAGTCGTCTCTACTCTGCGCGTCGCGCTGCGTTGATTTCGCGCTGATTGGCGTCCAATTTCGAGCCAATCCGGTGGGGCGGCGCAGGCGTCGCAATTGCCGCAGGATTCCCATTTGGGAGTCTCGCCGAAGTGCTGGCAGATGTGGCGCTCGCGGCAGCTATCGGAGTTTACGAAGCGCTCAACTTCGTGATAGCGGTCCCAAGCCCGTTCTCGCTCGGCACGGTCTTCGATTTTTCCGTTGAAGAAGGCGTGCAGGCCGCTGTCTTTTTTTTGCCAAAACAAGAAGCAATCGGCGGGAAGACCGTCACGGCCGGCGCGGCCTGCTTCCTGATAATACTGTTCGACGCTTTTCGGGAGCGCGAGATGAATGACGGCGCGCACGGCGGGTTTATTGATGCCCAGACCGAAGGCCATGGTGCCGACGAGGATGCGGACTTCGTCGGCCATCCATTTTTCCTGGTTTTCGCGACGTGCGCGGGATTCCATCTGGCCGTGATAGCCGATGGCGGCGATGCCGTTTTCTTCGAGAAGGTCGACGGTTTCGCCGACGCGGGCGATGGTCGGGGCGTAGACGATGACGCTGCCGTCGGAGACCTGGCGCACGGCGCGAAGAAGGAGTTCTTCCTGCGTGCGGGTATTGGACTGGCGGACGATGTAGCGGAGATTGGGGCGTCGGAAGCTGGCGATATGTTTGTGGGGATCGCGGAAGCGGAGCTGTTCGATGATGTCACCGCGCACGCGTTTGGTGGCGCTGGCAGTGAATGCGGCGATGGGGCGGTCGGGAAAGATTTCTCGCAGGCGGCTGAGCTGGCGGTACTCCGGGCGAAATTCGTGGCCCCATTCGGAGATGCAATGGGCTTCGTCAATGGCGAAAAAGGAGATGGGGAGGCGCTTGAGCCAGTCGACGGTGTTGCCCAGGGCGACGCGCTCTGGCGAGAGATAAAGGAGCTGGTATTTGCCGGTGGCGGCTTGCTGGAGGACGTGGGTGCGCTCATCCGGGGGAGTAGCAGCGTTCAAGCAGGCGGCCGAAATGCCCATTTGGAGGAGTTGCGCGACCTGGTCCTGCATGAGGGCGATGAGCGGGGAGATGACGATGGCGGTGCGCCTGCCAGCCAGGACCGCGGGAAGCTGGTAGCAGAGGGATTTGCCGCCCCCGGTGGGCATGATGACGCAGGCGTCGCGGCCGGCCATGAGGTTGCGGACAATGGCTTCCTGGCCAGGACGGAAGGTCTCGTAGCCCCAATAGCGATGCAAGGCTTTGTAGAGGAGGACGCTGTCTTCGGATGATGGAGTATCGGCGCGGCGTTGAGTTGAGAAGGCTGGTGCGGCAGCCACGGAGTACTCCTTGGCCCAGTTGAAGAAGGGCGCGTAAATATTCGCTTTTGTTTCGCCACCTGTCAAGTGCTAATTTTGACAAGAATTCGCGGCGGAGAAGCGCGTCAGAACGATGTGCAACAGCGCTCGGCTGCGGAGCGGGAGGGTCAGAAGCGATTGGAATGAAAGCCGTAGAGATTGCCTGTGATGGAGAAAATTTGTGGGACGGGTGCTAGCCTACGCCAGCGATGCGAGCGGGCCATTTTCCAGCTGAGCCAGGTCACTCCAGTAGCCATGGCCAGGCCGGTGGTGTAGTACGCGGGTGCGGGGAGCCGGACAAGGGGTTTTGCCAGTGGATCGGTTTCATGCCACCAGGAGTTTTTTCTTACATCAAGGGTCTGATGCATGTCCGCCATGCTAGCGGCGTAAACGGCGGCGCTGAGGAGGATGAATCTTGTTTTGGAAAAATTGATGGTGGTGGATTTGGGTTTTGACTGAAGTGGGTTTGGTTCGGGTGGTCGCGGCGAGGAATTCAGATTCTTTGATTCGAGAAGAATCGCTGGGAGATCTGGTCGTGAATCCGGTGAAGTGTCTTGCGCCATTGCGGCGCGCGCGGCAGACATCGTTGCAAGAGTTGCCAGGCAGAGAACGGGTCGAACATTCATGGGAACTCCTTATTGCCGATGCAAAACGCTTTTGACCGGCGGTTCCCAAGAAAGTCGAATCGGGCGGAAATCCAGAGGCAATTGACTTGCCAAGTAATGGGAGAATCGCTCCGATGCGGTCAGCGGAGGTGATCTCGAGGAAGTCTTCTCTTTCGCCCCATTTCCTATTCTTGAGCGATGTTGTTAGGACTCCAGCAAGAAGATGCTGCGAAGAGGTAGCGCTTCGGATAAAGCGTTCCTCAACCATTTTGGAAATAGTGGATCGGGGAAAGTTCCAGATGGGGAAACGAAGTCGGCGTTGCCGCAAGTTGCGGCACCCTTCACCGGGTGCCATAATTCGACTTCACACCGGAGGCTGAGTGTCGAAGGACAAGTTTTGTCGCGGCGCGGGTCGCGGCCTCTGAGGAGGTTCTATGGGAATGCGCGATAGCTGGATTGATAAGAGAGAAGCCGAGGCTGCGAAGGCCAACGGGAACAGGAACGTGTCGCAAATGCATCTGGCGCGGCAGGGCAGGATTACAGAGGAGATGGAATACATCGCGAAGCGGGAAAAGCTGGAGCCGGAGCTGATTCGAAGCGAAGTGGCGCGCGGGCGGATGATAATCCCCGCGAACGTGAATCACCGAAACCTGGAGCCCATGGCGATCGGGATCGCCAGTAAGTGCAAGATCAACGCGAACATCGGGAATTCCGCGACGTCATCGAACATTGACGAAGAGCTGAAGAAACTGCACCACGCGGTGCACTACGGTGCGGACACGGTGATGGACCTGAGCACAGGCGGGGACATCCCGACGATTCGAAAGGCGATTATCGAAGCTTCACCGGTGCCGGTTGGCACCGTGCCGGTGTATGAAGCGATTTCGCGGGTGCGGCGGCCGGAGGATTTGACGATCGGGCTGATGCTGGAAGTGATTGAAGAGCAGGCCGAGCAGGGCGTGGATTACATGACCATTCACGCAGGCGTGCTGCGCGAGCATGTGCCGCTGGTGCGGAAACGGATTACCGGGATTGTGAGCCGCGGCGGGTCGCTGATGGCGCACTGGATGGAGCATCACAAGAAGCAGAATTATCTGTACGAAAATATCGAAGACATTTGCAAGATTTTCAAGAAGCATGACGTGAGCTTTTCGTTTGGGGATGGACTGCGGCCGGGGTGCATCGCGGATGCGAGCGATGAGGCGCAGTTTGCGGAGCTGAAAGTACTCGGCGAATTGACCACGAAGGCGTGGGAGCACGACGTACAGGTGATGATCGAGGGGCCGGGGCACGTGCCGCTGGACAAGATCAAGGAGCAAGTGGACAAAGAGATGGAGTGGTGCCACGAGGCGCCGTTCTATACGCTGGGACCGCTGGTTACGGATATTGCGCCGGGTTACGACCACATCACGAGCGCGATTGGGGCGGCGATGATCGGATGGCACGGAGCGTCGATGTTGTGCTATGTGACGCCGAAAGAGCACCTGGGCTTGCCGAATCCGGAGGACGTGAAACAGGGCGTGATCGCGTACAAGATTGCGGCGCACGCGGCGGACGTGGCGCGGCACCGGCCAGGGGCGCGGGACCGCGACGATGCCCTCTCGTATGCGCGATTTCTGTTTGACTGGAACAAGCAGTTCGAGCTTTCGCTCGATCCGGAGACGGCGCGGAAGATGCACGACGAGAATTTGCCGGATGATTTTTACAAGGAAGCGAAGTTCTGCTCGATGTGCGGGCCGAAGTTCTGCTCGATGAACATCACGCAAATGGCGGACGCCGAAGGCGGGCACGACCAGGCGGAGCGGAAGCAGAAGTTTGTGGAACTGCTGGCGAAAGTGCAAGGCGCCTGATTTTTTCCACGCATGACTGAAATCATTTCTAACGAAACTCTTCGCGAGGAGTTTAACCGCTGGGCGGAGGCGGGACGCGGCGAGGGGATGGAGCAGGACCACCTGCCGATCACGCTGCCGGTGCTGGAGAAGATGCGGCTGGCGCCTACGGACAATGCGCTGGATGTAGGATGCGGGGCGGGGTGGCTTTCGCGGCGGCTGGCAAAGTTAGTGCCCGAGGGGCGCGTGGTGGGGATGGATATCTCGGATGAGATGATCCGTCACGCGCGGCGCGCGAGCGTGGATTTTGGCAATTTGATGTTTGTCACGGGAGAAGTGGCGGAAATACCGTGGCAGCCGCATTTTTTCTCGCATGCAATTTCGGTGGAATCTTCCTACTACTGGCCCGATCCTGCGGCGGGCGTTAAAGACATTTTTCGCGTGCTGCACGACGGCGGGTCCGCGTGGATTCTGATTAACTACTATCGCGACAATCCACATTGTCATCAGTGGGGCGAGCTGCTGGCCGTGCCGACACGGCTGCTTTCCGCGGAGGATTGGTCGGAGCTGTTTCAAAGCGCCGGCTTTTCGAACGTGGCGCACGAAAGAATCGTGGATAGCTCGGCTTCGCCGGACGTTTACACCGGACGGTGGTTC
Organism: Candidatus Acidiferrum sp.; assembly: GCA_036522195.1. Classification (GTDB taxonomy): domain Bacteria; phylum Acidobacteriota; class Terriglobia; order Acidiferrales; family UBA7541; genus Acidiferrum. The sequence goes on from DATDGF010000002.1 coordinate 50,553, forward strand.
CGCGATGCGGCGCAACTGCGCGCGTTCAAGTCCGAAGGCGCGTTGCTGGTGCACGGCACCAAATAGATACCCCCCAGGTTACCGTTGCCAAACCGAACAGCTTGCCGCCCGCTCTTATTCGAACGACGGCTGCTAAGATGGAATCCACGTTTTCCCTTTCATTGGGCCGAACGAGCGGATCCCTGGTGTCCTGACCGAATCGCGAGTGGTATATGACCGAAGCTGTACCCAAACTGCAGGTGCTGGTGGTGGACGATTCGCCGGTCTACCGCAAGATTATTGAGCACACCCTGGAAGACGGAGGGTACACTCCGCTTTTCGCCAAGAGCGGGCGCGAAGCGATGGATCTCTACGCGCAGCACGCACCCGCCATTGTGATTACCGACTGGCTGATGCCGGATTTCTCCGGGCCGGAACTGTGCGAGCGCCTTCGCGGAGATTCGCAGCGTCTGTATACCTACATCATCGTGCTGACGAGCATTTCGGAGAAGGACAACGTGGTGAAAGGATTGGCGGCGGGCGCCGACGATTATCTGACCAAACCATTCGATCCGGGCGAACTGCTGGCACGCATCGGAGTGGGGCGCCGGACGATCGGGCTGCACCGCGAAATCGACGCCAAGAACAAGTTGTTGGACGAATTGGCGCACACGGACTCGCTGACGGGATTGCCGAACCGGCGGGCGATCGAAGAGTGGGCGGCGCGGCAGCTTCGCGGAGCGGCGCGGCACGGGTTTGCCGTGTGGGTGGCGCACGCCGACCTGGACAACTTCAAATGCATCAACGACAACTATGGCCACGACGCGGGCGACCAGGTGCTGCAGAAATTCGGCGAAGTGCTGCGAGAAAACACGCGAGCGTCGGATATTAGCGGCCGGATGGGCGGCGATGAGTTTCTGCTGGTGATGACTCATCTGGATGAGAAGAGCACGCGGCTGACGGTAGAGCGGTTGCGCACACAATTTGCGGCTCTGAAATTTTCTTTTGGCGGGGATGTTGTCTCAGTGACGGCTAGCTTTGGGATCGCCGGATTCCAGGGTAAGGAGCCGCCGGATTTTTCCAGGCTGGTCAAGCAGGCGGACAAGGCGCTGTATAGCGGCAAGCGCGCCGGGCGCAATCAGGTTACGATCGAATCCCACTAGCTTCTTTCTCTCCTCCATGTTGTGAGTTCCAAATTCTGGTGACAAGTGTGGAACTGTGGTATGAGTGAGCCCCGGTGAGTGTATCGCTGTGACGATACACTCGGCGGCAATCCGTTTAGGTATCGAGGTTTTCCAATGTCATTTCTAAGCGGCGGGGTCGCGGTGGTAACCGGAGCGGGCTCGGGGATCGGGCGGGCGCTGGCGCAGCGACTGGCGGAGGCGGGGTCAGCGCTGGCGATTGCCGATGTGGATGAGGCGGGGCTCGAGCAGACCGCGCAATGGATTGGAAGCAGGAAGGCGCTGGTCACAACGCATGTGGTGAATGTCGCCGAGGAAGCAGGAGTGAGTGCGTTTGCCGAGGAGGTCAGCAAAAAGCATGGGCGCGTGACGCTGCTGATCAACAATGCAGGGGTCGCGATGGAGGGGATGTTTGAAGAGATTTCGCTGGAGGATTTCCGGTGGCTGATGAACATCAATTTCTGGGGCGTGGTGTATGGCGCGAAGTTTTTTCTGCCGATGCTGAAGCGGGAACAGCACGCACATATCGTGAATATTTCCAGCTTATACGGGCTGATTGCGCCACCGGGACAAGCGGCGTATTCCTCGAGCAAGTTCGCGGTGCGGGGATTTACCGAGTGCCTGCGCCATGAGTTTGCAGAAACGTCCGTGCGCGTTTCGTGCGTGCACCCGGCGGGAATCCGGACGGCGATCGCCCGGCGTGCACGCGTCGGAGCCGGCGTAAGAAGAACCGATGTTGAAGAAAAAATCGCCCGGTTTGAGAAGTTCTTCCGGATTACCCCTGAAGAAGCCGCGGCGCGCATACTTCGTGGCGTGGAGCGTAGTGAGCCGCGCATCCTGATCGGATCGGACGCTTACAAGATCGACATCCTGCAGCGCCTGCGGCCGGGGACTTATTGGAAGGCCCTTTCGCGCAAGTACAAAGAACTAACGCGCGACTGACAATTGGAGCATGCCGACGAAGCCTTTTCCTTCGACGACGAAAAGAAGCTGGATGGATCCCGGTGTTTCACCTCTTACAGCTCTTGCTGAAAATATTGCTCAAGGCCGAAGGCGAACCGTCGGACAACCCTCGCCTGGCCAGCAGTTTTTTCATCGGCGGGGCCTGGCTGCTTCTGGTCACGCAGTTGTTTCCCATCAGCTTGGCCCTGGCGAGAGTGGTGCCTCTGGGCCGGATGGATTTGTGTGGGTCTTGCGACATTCATGTTCGTTCGCAGGAAGATACGGAATTGGCAGGGGGAAGGGAACGAAGCGACGTTCCTCGATGCTATCGAGGTAATCGCGGGATGTTTTGACTAGAGTACAGGCGGAAGCTATACTCCGCGGAAGACAGTTGCGCGGCGGGAGAACAGAGGCCTATGGGCGTACTGGACCAGCGGTTCGAAAAGAATTTCATGATTACGTCGGTAGACTACGTGTTCAACTGGGCGCGGAAGAGCGCCATCTGGCCGTTGACGTTTGGGCTGGCTTGCTGCGCGATTGAGATGATTGCTTCGACGACCTCGCGGTTCGATATGGCGCGGTTTGGCGCGGAAGTGTTCCGGCCGTCGCCGCGGCAAGCGGATTTGATGATCGTGGCGGGGACGGTGACGCTAAAGATGGGGCCGGTGCTGAAGCGCGTGTGGGAGCAGATGCCGGATCCGAAGTGGTGCATCTCGATGGGAGCGTGCTCGAGCGTGGGCGGGCCGTTCAATGCGTATTCGGTTTTGCAGGGCGTGGACAAAATCGTACCGGTAGATGTGTACGTTGTAGGATGCCCGCCGCGGCCGGAAGGGCTATTTTTTGCGCTGCTGAAGCTGCAGGACAAGATTGATCAGATGACGCTGGCGAAGCGGCCGACGGAAGTGCGGTTGAAGGCGGACATGGTGGATGAGTTCAAGCAGGGAGTGATGGTGGCCCAGAGTCCGGCACCGAGGTAAGGAATTGGAAAAGGGAAAATAGAAACTCGAAATTAGAACAGGGAACGGCCGGACTTAACACAGAGATCGCAGCGATCAGAGCACAGAGAACACGGAGCAGCGGGAGGAGAGACTCAGCAATGGCGATGGCTCGGACGGCGAAGACGAATGAGATTACTCCCGGGACGATCCGGGAGTTCCAGGTAGAGGGCAAGGCGATTGCCGTGGCGAATGTGGGGGGCAAGTTCTATGCCATCAACAATACATGCCTGCACCGGGGCGGGCCGCTGGGGCAGGGGGTTTTGGAGGGGAATATTGTGACTTGCCCGTGGCATGGGTGGCAGTACAACGTGACTACCGGCAAAGTGAGCCAGAACCCGACGGTTGGGGTGGATTGTTACCCGATGGAGATAAGGGGAGAAGACATTTTTGTTGACGTTGGATAGGCGCACGGTAAGCTATTGAAAATAATGTAGATATGTAGATTTAAACGAAATATTGTCGGTTGAGTTCCTAGACCTTTCCCACCTCGAGTATCAGCTAAACCTCATATTTTGTTTCGCTTTTTGGATGCCAGCGTGTATATTGCTGCCGACTCCAATAATCGATGTCGACTCCGACTGCGCCACGCCACCACTGGATCTTCACCGCCGACCCCCACCACTATCACTGGGACACACTCTTCGTTAAGGGCAAGGAGATGTGGCATGGTGCCGCGTCGAAACCCGACGCGATCCGCGCCCTGAAGCAGGTGCGCAAGGGCGACCGCGTGCTGTGCTATCACTCCGCGCCGGAACGGACGCTGTATTCCATCGCGGAGATTACGCGCGATCCCTATCCCGATCCGCACGACCGCAAAGAGAAAAATCTGGTTGCGGACTTGCGGGCGTTCGAAAAGCTTCCGCGGCAGGTCACGCTCGCGGAACTCCGCGCCAATCCTGCGCTGAAGAAAATGAAATTGTTGAAGAACGTGCGTTTGATCGTCACCATGATCAGCGACACGGAATACCAGGAAATTCTGCGCATGGCAGGGATCATCGCGACGCCGGGCATCCCGCTGCCATAAAGGAACGGGGGTTGGAAATGAGCGCCGTGGGCCGCTCCGGTGTTATCGCCATTTGTGTTTTCGCATTCATGACTCTCTTTCCGCAAAATCCGCGCAGGGACGCGATGCTCGAAGGGGTTCCGTCCGGAAAAACGCGGGTGGTGGACCTGACTTACGCCATCAGCGACAAGCTGGTGCCTTGGCCCGGTGATGAGAAATTTTTTAAAGCTAAAGTGAACGCCACGATTGAGAAGAACGGCTACTTCACGCGAAGCTTCTGGATGCTGGAACACTACGGAACGCATATGGACGCACCGGCGCATTTTCCGCCGGGAAAGATAACAGTAGACCAGATTCCCGCAAAGAAATTGATGGGCCCGGCGGTGGTGCTGGATGTGCGCGCGGAAAGCGCGAAAGATGCGGATTATCAGGTTCCGGCCGGGTTTGTGGAAGCGTGGGAGAAGAAGCACGGGCAGATTCCGGAGGGAGCTATCGTGCTGCTTCGAACGGGTTGGTCTTCGCGCTGGCCGGATGTGAAACGCTACCGCAACCAGGATGCGCAAGGCAAAATGCATTTTCCAGGCTTTTTGACGGAAGCTGCAAAATTATTGATCGAAAGAAAAGTGAGCGGCTTAGGATGCGACACGCTGAGCATTGATTTCGGGGCCTCGGGTGATTTCGCGGTGCATCATTTGACGCTGGGAACGGGCTTATATCACCTGGAAAACCTGGCGGACCTGAGCGAGCTGCCGGAGACTGGCGCATTTCTGATCGTGGCGCCGATCAAGCTGGAGGGTGGCTCGGGTGGACCGGTGCGGGTCTTCGCGCTCCTGCCTTAGATTGCGAGATTGCGCAATTTTTGCAAACATTTTTCGTGGTTCATCCGTCTTACTGGGATGGTTCTGTGCCGTGGTGGGTACACGCAGATGGTGGGGCGCTGAAGAGCGGTTGTGCCGCGGGAACTCGGGTCAATTCTAGCTAACGATTTCATCTTGTTTTATGGAGGAAGCATGCGCTTTCGAATGGCGATCCTGATGGGTGTCTTGCTGGGCCTTGCGGGCGTTACCAGCGCGGCACAAGAAACGCTGCTGCTGGCGCATTCGCCGACGGTGAGCCGGACGCAAGTGGTTTTTGCCTATGGCGGGTACCTCTGGAGCGTGCCGCGTGAGGGCGGAGATGCACGGCAACTGACTACGGGCGGACATGAGGGGCTGCCGGTATTTTCTCCGGACGGCAAGTGGATTGCCTTCACCGCGCAGTACGACGGGAACGCGGATGTGTTCGTGACGCCGGCGGAGGGCGGCGAACCGCGGCGGCTGACGTGGCATCCAGCGCCGGATATTGCGGTGGGATGGACGCCGGACGGCAAGCGCGTGCTGTTCCATTCGCCGCGCGATTCCTATGCGGACTTCGACCGTTTGTACACCGTTCCCGCGGAAGGCGGCCCGGCGGAAGTTCTGCCGATGTGGCGCGGAGAAGAGGCTTGGTTTTCTCCCGACGCGGCGCGTATTGCGTACGTGCCGAACGAAATCTGGCAGACGTCGTGGAAGCGGTATCGCGGCGGACAGACCACGCCAATTTACATTGTGCGGCTGAGCGACCTGGCATTGGAAAAAGTGCCGCGGGAGAATTCGAATGACGCCCATCCGGTGTGGTTTGGCGACACAGTCTATTTTCTATCGGACCGTAACGGGCCGGTGAGCCTATTCGCCTATGACACGAAATCGAAAGGGGTGAAGCAGGCCGTCGAAAACAAGGGATTGGATTTCAAATCGTTGTCCGCCGGGCCGGACACGCTGGTCTATGAACAATTCGGCGGGATTTATCTATTTGATCCGGCGAGCGGGCAATCGAAGAAGGTGAACATTCGAATTGCAGGGGATCTGCCAGCGACGCGGCCGCACTACGAAAAGGTTGGCGACAAGATACAGAATGCGGGGATTTCGCCGACCGGGGCGCGCGCGGTCTTCGAAGCGCGCGGCGAGATTTTCACAGTGCCGGGAGAGAAGGGCGACGTTCGAAACCTGACGCGGACAGCGGGTGTGGCGGAGCGTGATCCGGCATGGTCTCCGGACGGAAAATCGATCGCCTATTTTTCGGATGAATCCGGCGAATACGCGCTGCACATCAGCGATCAAGCGGGTTCCGGTACGGTGAAGAAAATCAATCTGAGCAATCCACCATCGTATTTCTACGGCCCGGTGTGGTCCCCGGACAGCAAGAAAATCGCCTACACGGACAAACGGCTCAACTTGTGGTACGTGGACGTGGAGAAGGGCACGCCGGTGAAAGTGACGACGGATCGCTACGATGATCCGAGCTCTGCTTTCAATGAGGCGTGGTCGCCGGACAGCAAATGGCTGACGTTTGCAAAGCTTCTGGAAAATCATCAGCGGGCCATTTTTGTGTATTCGCTGGAAACCGCGAAGGCTTCGCAGATCACGGATGGGATCAGCGATGCGCGCTATCCGGTGTTCGACAAAGGCGGAAAATATCTGTTTTTTGCGGTCAGCACGGACGTGGGCCTTTCGGCGGGATGGCTCGATCTTTCGAGCTACCAGCATCCGGTGCTGCGCAATGTTTATGCGGCGGTGCTGAAGAAGAGAGATGCTTCGCCGGTCGAGCCGCAAAGCGACGAGGAGAAAGCGGCGGAGGAGAAGAAGGATTCCGCCAGCGGTGACGAGGGCAAAGAGGCAGACAAGAGCAAAGATGCTGATAAAGGCAAAGAAGCCGAGAAGGGGAAGAAAGACGAGAAGAAAGACGAGGCCGTTAAAGTCACCATTGACCTGGATGGAATTGGTCAGCGGATCGTGGCGCTGCCGATCAAGCCTGCGAATTATGTAGGCCTGGATGCGGGAAAGGCGGGAACGCTGTTCCTTTCCGAAGTCGTGGACGTTCCTCGCTTTGGCGAACCGACGCCCGCGAGTGTTTCGAAATTTGATCTCACCACGCGCAAGACCGAGCCATTTGTCGGCGGAATCAATGGATTCGTGGTTTCCGCGAATGGCGAGAAGGTTTTGTACCGGCAAGGGCCGGGTTGGTTCATTACTGGGACTGCCGTCGTTGTGAAGCCGGGCGACGGCGCGTTGAAGATCGACGGGATGGAAGTCTACTCCGAGCCGCGCGCGGAATGGAATCAGATGTACCACGAAGTCTGGCGCATCGAACGCGATTTCCTTTACGACCCGAATCATCATGGGTTGAACATCCAAGCCATGGAGAAGAAATACTCGCCTTACCTGAAAGGCCTCGGAGGGCGCGCGGATCTGAACTATCTCTTCGATGAGATGCTGGGAGAGGTCACCATCGGCCACATGTTCATCGGCGGCGGTGACATTCCTCAGGCGAAACGGGTGCGCGGCGGTTTGCTGGGGGCGGATTACAAGATCGAAAATGGCCGCTACCGGTTCGCACGCGTGTACAACGGCGAGAACTGGAACCCGGATTTGCTCGCGCCGCTAACGCAGCCGGGAGTGGATGTAAAGGCAGGAGAGTATCTGCTGGAAGTGGAAGGACGTGAGGTTCGACCGCCGGCGGAGGTCTATAGCTTCTTTGAGAACACCGCGGGCAAGCAGATCAAAATCAAAGTAGGACCCAATGCGGACGGCAAAGACGCGCGAGTGGTAACGGTGGTTCCGCTGCCGAGCGAATTTCCGCTGCGCAACCGGGCCTGGGAAGAAGACAGCCGGCGGAAGGTGGATGAATTGAGCGGAGGCAAGCTGGCCTACGTGCACGTTCCGGATACGAATGTCGGCGGGTACCTCAATTTCAACCGCTTTTATTTTGCGCAGGTGGGAAAGCAGGGCGCGGTGATTGATGAACGCTACAATCACGGCGGCGAAGTGGCGGACTACATCATTGACATGCTGAAGCGGCCGCTGCGAAATTGTGCGATCTCGCGGGAGGGCGAAGCGTTTTGCTCGCCGCTGTCGCAAATCTACGGGCCGAAGACGATGGTCATCAACGAAATGTCCGGTTCCGGCGGGGACGCGCTGCCGTGGATGTTCAAGCAGGACAAGGTCGGGCCGCTGGTGGGCACGCGCACCTGGGGCGGGCTGGTGGGGATTTACGGCTATCCGGTGCTGCTTGATGGAGGATTCGTGACGGCACCGCGCGTTGCAATCTATGGGTTGAAGGGCGAGTGGGAAGTGGAGAACCACGGGATTGCGCCTGATATTGAAGTGGAAAACGATCCGGCGTCCGTTGCGGCGGGGCACGACCGGCAACTCGAAAAGGCGGTGGAAGTCACCATGGATGCGTTGAAGAAGAACCCCGTGGTGATTCCGGATCATCCGCCGTATCCGAATTATCAGAAAAAGTAGCAAAGCGCGATTTATTTTGCAGGGGCGCAGCATCACTGCGCCCTGCAACATCGAGCTTGATCCAGTAGCTTTTCGTTTTTTTCGAGAGTCTCGCAAAGAAGTCTGTCAATTCCTGGAGATCGCATCACCGCACGAGGGGCGTTGAGTTCAAGTGTGTTACTTTGGGGTCTCGGTCCTCCTATGCCCGAACTTCCTGAAGTCGAAACGGTAGCGCGCGGATTACGGCGAGCGATTCTCGGGCGGCGGATTGTCTCCGTGTCGCTCGGGAAGACGGATTTCATTGATGATCCGGTAGCGCTGGAGGAGCACCTGCCGGGGCGGCAGATCGAGGCTGTCGAGCGCTATGGAAAATTCATGCTGCTGCGGCTTTCCGCGGCAGCGTTGGCAGGGAGAATTCCTTCGAATGGCGATGCCGTTCCAGCGTCGCTGCTGGTACACCTCGGTATGACCGGGCAGATTGCGCCAAGCCCTGCGAAGCAACCCCGCGAAAAGCACACGCATGTTTGCCTGCTGCTTGATGATGGCCGCGAGCTGCGTTACGTGGATGCGCGGCGCTTTGGGCGCATCGCCTATCTGACGGAAGCGCCGCTCGCAAAAGAGCTGCTGGGATTCGGTGCCGATCCACTGGAAGTGAGCAGCGAGGAATTCGCGAGCCGGATTCGAGGACGCCGCGCGCGGATCAAGGCGCTGCTGCTGGATCAGGGTGTGCTCCGGGGAGTTGGCAACATCTATGCAGATGAGAGTTTGTGGAGGGCGAAGATTCATCCAGCGCGACTGGGAGCGAAGTTGAGCAAGGAACAGGCCGGGACGCTGCGCCGCGTGCTGCAAGAGATTCTGCAAAAAGCGATCGTGATGCGCGGTTCGTCGATTTCCGATTTTCTTGACGCGGAGGGCGAGCCGGGGGAGTATCAGCGGCACCATCGGGCCTACTTCCGCGAAGGTAAGGGGTGTTACCGGTGCAAAGCTACGATCCGGCGCGGGATTGTGGCGGGGCGAAGCAGTTATTTTTGCCCGAAATGCCAGCCGCCGCCGCGAGGTTTTGTGGTGTTGCCATTGCCGAGAGCAAAACGAAAGAAAGATAGCTAGGTTGGCGGCATGCGCGCAGTACTCCAGAGAGTAAGCCGGGCGCGCGTGACGGCGGAAGAAAGCGTCACGGGCGAGATCGGTGCGGGGCTGATGGTTTTACTTGGCGTCGGCAGGGATGATACCTCGGCCGTCGCTGTCTCGATGGCGGAGAAAGTCAGCAACCTCCGAATCTTTGAAGACAACCAAGGTAAGATGAACCGGTCGCTGCTGGATGTGAAGGGCAGCGCGCTGGTGGTCTCGCAATTCACACTTTACGGCGATGCGCGCGGGCAGCGGCGGCCGAGCTTTATCGCGGCGGCTCCGCCGGAACTGGCGAAGGCACTCTACGAGGAGTTTTGCGCTGCGCTCCGCAAGCTCGGTGTTACCGTGGCAACAGGAATTTTTCAGACCATGATGTCCGTGGAGTTGGTCAATGAAGGCCCGGTCACAATCCTCCTCGACTCCGACAAAACGTTCTAGGTGGAGCCATCCCCGAACGATGGCTCCCCAATGGACGAAAGAGGGCGTGTTGCGCGAGCTCAAGGGGCTAGCCGATCCGAAAGTGCGCGCGAAGATGGCCCACTTCGGTGTGAATGTCCCGAGAGCGTGCGGAGTCTCCGCGCCCGCGTTGCACAAATTCGCGAAGCACATTGGAAAAGATCATCGGCTCGCGCAACAGCTTTGGAGTACTGGCATCCACGAAGCGCGGATTCTCGCCAGTTTGATCGGCGAGGCAGACAAAGTCACCGCCGTGGAGATGGATCGCTGGGTGCGCGATTTCGATTCGTGGGATGTCGTTGATACGGCTTGCTGCTACCTGTACGCGCACACGAAGTTTGCCTGGAAAAAGGCGGCGGTCTGGAGCCGGCGGGAGGCTGAGTTTGAAAAGCGAGCCGCATTTTCCCTGGTAGCGTACTTGAGTTATAAGGACGACAAGGCCTCTGACGCGCGATTTACGCGATTCTTAAAAGTAATCGAGCGGGAAGCCCACGATGAGCGAAACTTCGTAAGAAAAGCGGTCAACTGGACTTTGCGAAATATTGGGAAGCGAAATCTTCGGCTGAACCGGGAAGCCATCCGCGCGGCGGAAAGAATAAGGAAGCAGGATTCACGCGCGGCGCGCTGGATCGCGGCGGATGCGCTACGCGAACTGAGGAGTGACGCCGTGCAGGCGCGGCTTCGGCGGAAGGCGGTTTAATGCAGGTGGCAAACGCAAACAGGAATGAACTGAAGATCCGGCGCGCGGAGAGCGGCGATGCGCCGCAGCTCGCGGAGCTCAGCGGACAGCTCGGGTATCCGGCAACGGCGGCACAGATACGCGAGCGATTGCGACGCATCAAGCCTGCTTCAGATCACGCCGTGCTTGTTGCGGAATCCCCGACAAATGGAGTGATCGGCTGGCTGCACGTAAGCAAGCAGCCGTTGCTCGAAGTGGAGATTCGCGCTGAAGTGAACACCCTCATTGTTGAGGATGGACAGAGAAGCGCCGGAGCAGGAGCGCGGTTGCTCGCGGCCGCTGAAGATTGGGCGCGCAAGCACGGATGTTTGGGCATGTCGGTGCGTTCGAACGTGATCCGTGAGCGCGCGCACAAATTCTACGAACGAAACGGCTACGAGCACTACAAGACGCAGAAGTCTTTCCGCAAACCGCTATAGCTCCGGCAACTCCTCATCGCTAGTTACCCTCAAGTGCCTCTTCGCCTTGCCGCCCGGATGACGATATATATCGTAGTGCGATATACTTATTGAATGGCAAAGGAGATCACCTCGGCGGAGTACGCCGCGCTCGCGGAACTGCGCTACCTCATCCGCAAGTTTGTCGGCGAGGGAGACGCGGTTGCCCGCGCCGCAGGCCTGGAGTCGCAGCAATACCTGTTGTTGCTCGCGGTCCGTGGCCTTCCCGAAGGCGAAGAAGCCACCATTCGCGCGCTCGCCGATAGGCTGGCGTTGAAGCATCACAGCGCGGTCGAACTGATCGACCGGCTGGAGCTGCATGGATACGTCCGCAGGACACGCAGCCGTGACGATCGCAGGCGCGTTCTGGTCTCGCTGCTGCCGCGGGGAGAAAAACTGCTCGAACAGGTGGCCCGCCAGCGCATCAGTGAACTTCGCGCGAGCGGCACGGCTTTGGTAAACGCTATCGGCGCCCTGCTCGAAGTCGGGCATACTCCGGGCGGCCAGAGGAGCAAGAAGATTTATTCCAAGAGAGGAATGGAAAAGAAGCGTTGGTAACTCTGGCAAGATAGACGTTGCGGGGAGGCCGAGAACCGGTCCGAACACTACTGGTCATGAAGAGTTGCGCCCGGAGACGGTTAAAGCTTTCCCGGATGAGCCCTTGCGGGCCGTGGTGTACCGTATGGCAGAGAAAGGAGTGACCCGGCTTCCGGTCGTTGAAGCGGGCACGCGAAAGTTTCTTGGTCTCGTCTCTCTGAATGATTTGTTGAAGGCGCGTACGCGGCACCTCGAGGAAGAGCGCCGCCGCGAACGCGTTCTGAATCTGAGGTTTTTCCTTCCCGGCGCTGGAGCGCAAGACGAGACGCAATCCCCCGCAGCTCCTTGAGTGCTTCGGCGCAAAAAGACGAATAGGAAACAAGCGGATGAACGGAATTCATGAGTAGTGCCGTACAACCAGGCAAGAAATGGTGGAATGCTTCCTCGGAGCAGTGGAAGACATTTCTTCAGGATCGCGAAGAGCAAGTCTTTCTGGTCCTGACGCTGCTGATCGGGGCGTTGGTGGGCCTGATCGTAGTTGCTTTTATTCTTGTCACGGAGCGGTTCGGAGCCCAGCTGTATCCTCCCGGCGGCGCGGCATGGCGAAGATTGCTTGTCCCCATGGCCGGCTCACTCGGGATGGGATATCTGCTATTTCGATTTTTCCCAGATGCGCGGGGCAGCGGTGTTCCACAAACGAAAGCAGCCCTGTTCGCGAGGGGCGGCCGAATCTCGCTCGCTACAGTTGTCGGAAAATTCTTTTGCACATCCGCGACGCTCGCTTGTGGAATTCCATTAGGACGCGAGGGGCCGGCCGTCCAGGTTGGAGCTGGTATTGCGTCGGTGCTGGGTAGAAAGCTGGGCCTGCGGCCGGACAAAGTGAAGGCGCTCATCCCCGTCGGGGCCGCGGCAGCGATCGCCGCGGCGTTCAATACTCCTTTGGCCGCCGTTTTGTTCGCGCTGGAAGAAGTCGTCGGCGATTTGCATGCGCCAGTGTTGGGCTCGGTGGTGCTTGCCTCGGCGACCTCCTGGGCGATGCTTCGATTGCTTCTGGGAAACGATCCGCTTTTTCAGGTGCCGCAATATCAATTGGTTCATCCGGGAGAATTGGGGATTTACGCGGTGCTCGGGGTTGTCGGCGGTTTCGTTTCGGTGGCGTTCACGAAACTACTGCTTTGGATGAGAGGGCGCTTTCTGCGCTTTCCTGGAAAAACCGTGTGGTTCCAACCGGTAGCGGGGGGATTGACGGTTGGAATCATGGGCTGGTTTGTGCCGCAGCTCTTGGGCGTGGGGTACAAACACGTCGGCGATGTCCTGAACGGAAGAATGGCGCTCAAGCTGATGATTCTTCTGCTTGTGCTCAAACTCGTTTCTGTCGCGGCCAGCTATGCCTCCGGCAATGCCGGTGGGATATTCGGTCCCAGCTTGTTTCTGGGAGCGATGTTGGGAGGAATTGTCGGAACCGTGTCGCAACATTTTCTGCCAGGATATGTTGCAGCTCCGGGAGCCTACGCTCTGGTGGGAATGGGTACGGCTTTTGCCGGGATCATCCGCGCGCCAATGACTTCGGTGGTCATGATTTTTGAGATCACCCGGGATTATGCGGTCATCGTTCCGCTGATGATTTCCAGCTTGGTGAGTTTTTTTATCTCCGCTAGATTTCAGAAGCAGCCGATCTATGAAGTTCTGGCGCATCAGGACGGCATCCATTTGCCCACGGCGGAGACGCGCCAGCAGAGTGGCCAACGCCGCGTGGTTCAGGCCATGCGCGACGCCACGGAAGTATGGAGCGGCAGCCTCACGGTTCAGGAAGCGCTGGAAAAATCGCAGTCCAGCAGATTCCATGCGTGGCCCGTTAGCGATGAACGCGGCGTGATTGGTGTTGTTAGCCGGCAGAGCCTGCAAGCCGTTGGAAATGGCGCCGCGGACAAACGACTGTACGAACTTGTGGATGCGACCGATTTTCCGCACGTCCATGCGGACCATTCGCTTCACCTGGCGCTCGATCGCATGGGGGCAAGCCGGCTGGACCTGCTGCCGGTGGTGAACCGCGCCGACGTGCATCAATTGGAAGGCGTAGTAACGCTACAAGATGTCCTGGCGCTTTACGGTGTGGGCACGAAAGAATCTCATGCTGCAGGCGAAGAAACACACTGATCCCACCGAAAATCAGTTTTGGAGCTCACTGATTCGTTGCTGAAAGTCCTTTTCCTAAGATACCCAGGCCCTAAAAGCCGCCTCCCCCGCCGCCACCGAAACCGCCGCCGGAAAAACCACCGCCTCCACCACCGCCGAAACCGGAGCCTCCGGAACTGCGCGGAGCGGAAGCCATGACGCTGCTGGCGCGGGAAGACATGGTGCTGAGGTCGTTGGTGAACATCATGGGATAGAAATTCGGGCCATACGAACCGCGATACCAGTCCGGCGGCTGCGTCATGATGCCCTGGAAAGCCTTGCTCCAATTTTTCTCCACACCCAGGGCCATGGCAAAGGGCAGAAACTTCTCGAACATCTGCGGCGTCTTGATCGTGCGATTGAAACGGTCGGATTCCACGTGGTTGAGGAAATCCTCGAAGCCAAGGACGCCTTCCAGCGCGCGCGCACCTTGCTCCGTGTGCGCAGGCATGAACCAGCCGAAGCCGCAGATGATCGCTGCAGAAAGAACCCCGGCGATGATGAACGTGAGCGGCGCCATGCCCATGGAGGAAGCAATCCCAGTTCCGCCCCAAATGGAAAGAAGGCCAATCACGACTCCGACGCCGATATACGAAGCGCGCACGCTGTCCGGCCGCCGGCGATAGTAGCCATGCGTAACGAGAGATTCGAAAATGCGGCTCTTGATATCCGGCAGGTTCTTATAAAAACGGTTTTCAAGACTGGACATCGAAACGCTCTCGCCCACCGTGCCCATGGTGAAAAACCCGTTCAACAAAACCTGTTCGTGAGGCTTCAATGTGGCCCATTCGGAGCGCTCTTTCTTCAGAACAAAGTTGTAGTCCTTGTCGTGGACCAGCCCGAGCATGCGGTCCTTCTGATGCTCTTCGATCACCACGTAGCCACGCACGGCGAGGTCGACAATCGAAGACGTAATGTCGCGCATGTCCGCGGAGTTATCGACCAGCGTGCCGGCTTCCCCTGGGGTGAGCTGGTCAGGCGGCTCGTATTGCGCAGCGATGGGGCGTAAGCGCGGATCGCGTCCCCGGGTCCACCAGAGATAAAACATGATGGCGAAGACGACGAATGGCAGCCCGAGCGGCCAATTGCTTCGCACAAAAAGTGAAAACTTGTCGAATGCGGTAGGTTCGTGAACGAAGCCTTTGTCGAACGCTACGGCGACCGTCAGTCCTTCGTGATAACGCAGCGGATCGCGCGTGCGGACCTCAACGCCGCTGCCCACGATTTCCACGTCGGCATCGTGCGCCGTGGAGCGAAAGCTGCCCGTGAAAACATTGGCGCGAATGTTGGTCGTGCCTTCGGGAAGAATAATGCGTGCGTCGGCCGTCTGAATCGGAACATCCCACTCGTCGCCGGTGATATTCCAGTAGAGCTCGTCGTGGTCTTCAAAAAACCGTAGCGCGTCGGAAACGGTGTACTCGATGGAAATGGTATGGGTGGAGTTGTCGGCGTTCGGAACAAAGATTTTTAGCTTGCGGTAATGGCGTTCGCGGCTGGCCTCGAATTTCAGCTTGTTGCCGTCGCTGTCCGCGATGTTCTTCACCGTGAGGAAGAGCGAATAGTTCAGCTGCTGAGGCGTGACGTATTCCACGGGGATGGAGCGGTAGAGCCCGTGCCAGGGTCCGCCGATGAATCCCACGGTAATGACTTCGGTGACGTCAATCGAGCCGTTCGGGGCAACGACAATCTCCGAGCTGAATTTTTCGATGCGCAGCTCTTTTGCCGGGGCCGCGCAAACGAACAGTGAGAACAACGTGAGGAAAAGGCCAGCGGCGAACGCAAGACGTGTTGGCCGGAAGAGGGCGCGGTTCATACAGGCCGCGTTCTCACTAGGCAGTCGGCGCACTGGGCGCGTTGAAGCTCACCTTGGGCGCTTCGCGCTCGGCTGCGGCGGTCACTTCGAAGAACTCGCGCGGCTTGAAGCCCAGCATATTGGCAAAAATGTTGGTGGGAAACTGCTGAATCTTGGTATTGAGGTCACGCACGACGGCGTTGTAATAGCGCCGCGCGTTCTGCACCGTATCCTCAATCTGTGAAAGCGAATTCTGCAGCGAAGTAAAGCTTTCAATTGCCCGGAGCTGCGGGTAAGCTTCGGAAAGCGCGAAGAGGCTCTTCAGCGCCCCGGAAAGCATGTTTTCCGCCTGAGCCTTGTCGCCCGGAGCAGTCGCCGTCATTGCGCGGTTGCGCGCATTGATGACCGCTTCGAGCGTGTCCTTTTCGTGCCCGGCATAGCCCTTCACGGTTTCCACGAGGTTGGGAATCAGGTCGTAGCGCCGCTTCAACTGAACGTCAATATCTGCCCAGGCGTTGTCGCACTGGACCTTCAGCCGCACCAGCCCGTTGTACATCCCGATGGCTAGAATTACGAGCAATACGAGCAGGCCCAAAATCACAATACCGAACATAGAAAACCTCGCGCGGGGAAGAGTGTTTGCAAACTCCCGATGAGGTCAATATACGTTGCCCCTCGGCACGTGTAAAGAGAAGGAGGCCTCCGCCGTACTATAGAATGAGTTATCACTAGTGTATATGAGCTGATTGATTTATGCTGCACGCTGGACTTGCTGCTTCCTTCTTCCGCGGGCAGAGCCTGGATCCGCGCGATTACGATGCTCTTCAAGACGCTCAGCGCTTCGGTGTACGGAATTGACGCCTACCTCGTCGAGGTAGAGGTGGACGTAGGTTCGGCGCGGATGACGGATTTCAATGTTGTAGGTCTGCCGGACAACGCCGTGAAGGAAAGTCGCGAGCGCATCAAAGCGGCGCTGCGAAATTGCGAATATGAATTTCCCTACGGCCAGGGTGTCACGATCAATCTGGCGCCTGCCGATGTGCGCAAGGAAGGCTCGGGGTTTGACTTACCGATGGCCCTCGGCCTGACCGGCTGCATGGGACAGTTCTTTGGCAAGCAGCTCGACAAGTGCATGTTTCTGGGTGACCTCTCCCTCGACGGAAGCGTCCGGCCCGTGAGAGGCGCATTGTCCGCAGCGCTGGCGGCGCGGGAAGTCGGGTTGAAATCGGTTGCCGTGCCGGAAGCAAACGCCAAGGAAGCCGCAGTTGTCGAGGGCGTAGACGTCTTCGCGCTGAAGTCTCTGCCGCAGGCCGTCGATCTGGTGAACTTGCCGGAATCGTTTGCGCCCGTAAGAGTCGACGCGCGGCAAATGCTTTCGGAGGCCGCGGTATTTGCGTGGACTTGCGCGACGTGCACGGACAACAGGCCACCAAGCGCGCATTGGAGGTCGCGTGGGCCTCGCTTCGCTGAGGATACCACGGTGCGTCGATTCGCGAATCGCTCCATTGACTCCGTTTCCGTTGCTATGTTACCCATAATGCGCTCATATTAGGGGCTCCCGGGGCTGCAGCAGCTCAAGAGATGGGTTCAGACGCCAAGCATCTTGAAGTCACGCTGGAGACGCAAGTCGAAAGCGTCAATCTCGCCGAGGACATGTGTCTGCGCATGGCGGAAGCCGCGGGCTTCGGCGAAGACGACTGCTACCGCATCGGGATGAGCGTGCGCGAAGGTGTCATCAACGCATTCCACTACGGAAATCAGGAGCGTCCCGAAAAAAAGATTTACCTGGCCGTGGATCTTACTCCCGATCGCATGATCATTCACGTGCTGGATGAGGGCACGGGATTCAAACTTTCCGATGTGCCGGACCCGCTCGCGGAAGAGAATTTGCTCAGCACTTCCGGGCGAGGAATTTTTCTGATGCGCGCGTTCATGGACGAATTTGATGTGGTACCGGGAAAAACGGGCGGCGCGGAAATCGTAATGTCGAAGAAGCTGCCCACGCCCGGCAGTACCTCTCCGAATGGCGAGGGTGGACAGAGTTCCGCGCCTCATCAGGAAGCGTAAGGTAAAAGATGTCATTACATGCCACCTATCGTGACGCCGGAAAGGTTACCGTTGTGGATTTGAGCGGCCGCATCGTCCTGGGCGAGGGCAGCGCGCTCCTGAGAAAGACCATACGCGGTTTGCTGGACGAAGGGCGCGCCATGATCCTGCTGAATCTCGCCGATGTCGACTACATCGACAGCTCGGGAATCGGTGAGCTCGTCAGCGGGTACACGGCTGTGAAAAACCGGAAGGGCGACCTGAAGCTGCTGCACCTGACAAAGAAGGTGCGCGACCTCCTGCAAATCACGAAACTGTTTACCGTGTTCGATGTTTTCACGGATGAACACGCCGCGCTCAACAGTTTCGAGCAGCCTGCCACTTAGCGATCCCAGTAGCATCCCTTGACGTTCCGTTCTCGCTTCCAACGCTTGCCTGCGGCACAATCTTGCTGATGAAGCAGATCTCCGATACGCAGTGGATCGTCGCCCACGCGAAATCTTTGGGTTTCGATCTTTGCGGTGTCGCACGTGCGGAAAAATTTCCGGAACTTGCGAACACCTCGCAATGGCTGGCCAGCGGATACGCGGGCGAGATGAACTATCTCGCCGATCCGCGGCGCGCCGATCCGCAAAGCGCCATGCCGGGAGTCCGAAGCATCATCGTCTGCCTGCTCAATTACAATACGGCGCAGCCGCTATCGACGGACCTACGCGCACATCGCAACGATGGTGAGCCCCGCGGCTGGATCTCCCGCTATGCCTGGGGAGACGATTATCACGAAGTCTTGCAAGCTCGATTGAATGCTCTCGTGGAAGCCCTCCGTGAGCGCGTCCGCGAGCCCTTCGAAGCGCGTGCGTATGTGGACACCGGTCCGGTCCAGGAACGGGTGCTTGCAAAATACGCGGGGTTGGGCTGGCTTGGGAAAAATACTCTGCTGTTGAACGAGACTCTCGGTTCGTTCTTTTTTCTGGGAATTATCCTCACCACCCTCGACCTGGAGCCATCTCTGGCCCCAAACGAACTGCCGCCCCCGGACCTGTGCGGGAATTGCCGCCAATGCCTGGATGCTTGCCCCACGCAAGCCTTCGTCGAACCGTACGTCCTGGATGCGCGGAAGTGCATCTCCTATCTGACGGTCGAGCTGCGCGGCCGCATCCCGAAGGAGTTGCGCGCCCCGATCGGCACACACGTATTCGGCTGCGATATCTGTCAGGACGTCTGTCCGTGGAATCGGCACGCGCCTGCAATAACGCTCCAGGAATTCCAGCCGAGAACTTTTCCAGCGCCGAAAGAAAACCAGGGTACGGCCATGCTTCCCGGCGTGGACGAGACGCTATTGTTTCCCAGGCTGGAATGGCTCGCGAGCTTACCTGAAGCGGATTTCCGCGAACTCTTTCGCGGCAGCCCCATCAAGCGAACCAAGTGGCGTGGGCTGGTGCGCAACGCATGCATAGCGTTTGGCAATTCTGGCCTGCGGGCAAACGTCGCGGCTCACGCTGGATCTATCCAGCTCCTGGAACGATTGCAATTTTCTCCTGACCAGATCATTGCCGAATCTGCCATTTGGGCTCTTTCGCGCATCCAACGATAGCGCAAAGGAATTGTCCCGAAGGGGACAGCAGCCTCTTTCTAATCTGTGCAGGATGGTGAGACTGGCGCGCCGGGCGCCTGGCGGGTGCCAATATCTTCCCGCAGGAACTAGCGGTATAATCCATTCCGCCGGTCGACAGGCCCTCCTCGCATTTGGAGCTCCCGTGAATCGCCGCAAGTTTTTGGTGAACACCGGCATGGTTGGCGCAGGACTGTTGGGGAGAGGAAACGCTGCACATGGCTTTTTGCGCGCCGGAACCACTATCCACTCGGATTTAAATCTCACACTGGAGGAAAAACCCGTGGCATTTACCGTGCCCCCGTTGCCGTATCCGTTTGACGCATTGGAACCGCATATCGACGCCAGGACGATGGAAATCCATCACGACAAACATCATGGCGCCTACGTGACGAACTTGAACAAGGCCCTCGATGGTCATGCCGATCTGCAGGCCAAGTCGCTCGACGATCTTCTCAAAGGGCTCGATTCCATTCCCGAGAATATCCGCGCTGCCGTTCGAAACAATGGCGGGGGCCACTGGAACCATTCGCTGTTCTGGACGCTGATGAAGAAGGGTGGCGGGGGAGAGCCAAAAGGCGACTTGATCGCAGCCATCATTTCCTCGTTTGGATCGTTCGCCGGCTTTCAGGAGAAATTTGCCGCGGCGGGCATGGGACGATTTGGGTCCGGCTGGGCGTGGCTTGTCGTCAGAGACGGAAAACTCGCCATTGACTCGACTCCGAATCAGGACACGCCTTATCTTCTCACCGGTGGCGGCAAGGCCGTCTTGGGACTCGACGTCTGGGAGCATGCCTACTATCTGAAGTATCAAAACGTGCGCGCGGATTACATCAAGGCCTGGTGGAACGTCGTGAACTGGGATAAAGCCGCCGAGCTCTACGGCGCGGCGAAAAAGTAAACCGGGCAAGAGCCCATCGAAAAAGTGAAAAGGCCCCTCGATCCGATCGAGGGGCCTTTTCATTCGAATCTGATAAAAACGTCTGATTGCGAATTAGGCCATCAATTGACGCTTCGCCAGTGGAACGACGGCTACCGGCCGCTGCGCTCCAGGATAATTCTTCGCAGCGGAAGTATAGGTGTGCTCTTCGCGAGTTGCCACCGGCAGGGGCATTGCTCCTACGCTATGACGGGAAGCCTCGCGAACCAGCTCCATCCGGCCACGAACTCTGAACTTTGCCAGCAACGATGAGACGTGAAATTTCACAGTTCGCTCGGACAGATTCAGGTTGGCTGCGATTTCCTTGTTTGCCAGGCTCTTCATCAGGCCGGAAAGAACCTCTTCCTCGCGGCGTGTTAGCTTTCGTTGACTGTGGACGGACTTTCCCGCCTGCAACAGCATGTCCGCTTTCTCCGTGAGGCCTTCAAGAGATTGCTCTTCGGCCTGAACCATGACCAAATAGTCGCTCGGCGCCTGGCCCCGGACCATGCAATGCATCGCCAGGAGCCCTGCGGCCTGCTCGACGGGGAATCGCCCATCCAGCCCTGCAGTGACCTGGAAGTGCGCTACTCCGGTGTTTTTTTCATAGAAAAAGTAAATGTCGCGAGGAAAAGTCGGGCGGGAATTCGTCAATTGATGCGACTGCTCACTTCTACGGATCAGCTTCACATGCACCCCCCTCAGAATGCAGCCTCGTGGCGGAACCGAAGCCCATAGGTTTTTATTTTTCGCCCCTCGACGGAGCCCATTTCCCAAATTGCGCAAGCTGTCATGCAAGAAGCCAAGACAGAGGGCTGACGGCTTGGCGACCTTTACCCATCGAACGGCGCCGGCGAGGCATGGGTAGGAACTCCCTGAAAGTTAGCCTTGGACCGTTTCACCGAACCTAACGGCTGGTGCAATTTTCGTGCCGCGGGGGGAGTTTGGCAACTATTGAGAAACGGAGGGTTTAGTTGATGGATTGGAGGCCACAAATCTCGAGCGGGAGTAGGAATTGCATGGTCCGCGAAATTTTTCCCTCTTGGCTCCACGGCTCTGAAGCAACATCAAATTCCCAATCTGAACTCTTATTCCATGCCCTGTGGAAAACGGACATGGCCTGTGCCGCGGCGCCTCTTATGTTTTTAATCCGGCAATACGTGTCTGCTCGGGGCTGATCAGCTCGTAGGTCACACCGCGCCAGCGGATTTTCCGTGTAATGAGTGAGTTCGCAAAATTCACCACATATAGAAATGGGACGAACACCGTCAGCAGAACATACATCCAGGCCTGCCCGGTAATCTGGGACCTTCCGGCAGGCACCGCTTCCGTCACGCCTATCAGGCGGATGGAGCCGCGAATCGCTGATAGCAGCAGCGGTAGAAAGGTCAGCGTCAAGAGGTGAAAGGCGGGCCTTTGCTCGACTACATCGCCGAGGATCAACGCCGTCCCCAGCAGGAGGGTCATGCAGTAGAGCAGGTGCGTGGCGGCTGCCGGAGCCCATACTTTTTCCGCATACACTCGAGTGATGAGTATTTGCCGGTTGGTGAATTCCAGAAGTCCTTCGAAATCCGTTTCCACATAAGAGAGCGTCAGGCACTCCGGCAGGAAAACTATCGAGCGGTTGTTGCGCTCGAGCACGCTTGTGAGGGAATAGTCATCGCTGACGGAATTCTTCCACTCATCAAGCGCCCCGGATTGTTCAAAGACGCTGCGGCGAATTGCCGTGCCGCCGCCCCAGCAAGAATTCTTTCCCTTTTCGCTCAGCATCGTGACGATCGGGGCATTCCACGCGGCCAGCAGGGCCGTCGGCAAGTTGCTGCGATTAGGGATGAACCACCGCATTGTAGTCGTCGCCCCGATCGTTCCGTCTCCCAGCGGCGCAACCAGATGGTGCAGCCATGATTTTCCGGGTCGGCCATCGGAATCGGTGAACACCAGGACCTCAAACTCGGGCTCCAACTGTTCGATGGCCGCGCGCAGGTTGTTGACTTTTTCGCTGCAGCCATTGGGAGGCCCGGCGATCACTACATGCGCTTTCACTCGCGAACTCTTGGCTACGCGGTCGATGATGCTGCGAGCGGGATCCGTGGCCGAAGCCAGGATGAAAAAAATCTCGTAGTTCTGGCGTTCGAACTCCGTCAACGAAACAAGATTGCGTTCGAGGCCCGGCTCGACTCCTTTGCAGGGGCACAGCAACGCCACCTTAGGCGCATAAAATCCCGGATCGGTTTGCAGCCGCCGTCGCACGTACGCAAGCCATTGCAGCGCTTGCCAGATGAGGTAGGCCCCCATGAGGATCTGCAAAAATGCCAGGATATAAAAAAGTGTCTCCACGCTCTTCGAGAGTAGCAGAGAAAGAATCCTCACGGAGCGCCGTTTCAGCGGCTAGAATCGCAGCGGTAAACGTCTATTCAGGGAGCGCAAGATATGCCAAGAGTGGATGCCAGCATGGTTACCTCGGGAACTGAGCTGCCGGGGTACCGCGTCGTCGAAAATTTCGGAATCGTACGGGGAATTATTGTCCGGTCGCGCAGCGTGATCGGGAATTTGGGTGCCGCGCTGCAGACCATCGTCGGTGGCAACATCACAGTTCTCACGGATCTCTTCGAGAAAACCCCTGAAGTGCCTTCGAACTGTTGCTGCAGCACGCCGGCGATCACGGCGCAAACGCGGTTATCGGCATGCGGTACGATGCCACCGAAGTCATGCAGGGAGTCACGGAGGTTCTTGCTTACGGCACGGCGGTGCAAGTGGAACGCCTCTCCTAGCAGTCTCAACGCGAGGTCGCAGGGAGCCGCGGTCCAGTGGTAGAATCCCGGCCTCCCATGTTTTGCGGCTCGTGCGGTGCACAAGTTTCTCCAACCGGCAGCTTCTGCACCTCGTGCGGAAAACCCCTCGACCCGGACACTTCCGCCACCTTACCGGGCGATGAAGCCAGCGTTGAAGGTGAAACGCTTTTGCACGTGGCGTCAACGCCGCGAAAACCACTCTCGTCACCTTCCGCACAACGTACTCCGCGCCAGGCTTCAGCGGGCTCTCCACTGACCAGTTCTGACCCCATCGGGGGCGGTCGATTCACGCCCGGCCAAATCATCGCGGAGCGCTATCGCGTCGTGGCCCTGGCCGGACGCGGCGGCATGGGCGAAGTCTATCGCGCCGAAGACTTGAAACTTACTCAGGTTGTCGCCATCAAATTTCTTCCCCAGGCGCTTTCTCAGGACGCTTCGGCGCTCGCGCGCTTTCACTCCGAAGTGCGAACCGCGCGCCAGGTCTCGCATCCGAACGTCTGCCGTGTCTTTGATATTGGCGAAGCGGACGGCGTTCTATTTCTAACTATGGAGTACGTGGACGGCGAAGATCTCGCCTCCGTCGTTCGCCGCATCGGGCGGCTCTCGCCGGACAAAGCCACGGAAGTCGCCCGCCAGATTTGCGCTGGCCTTTCCGCCGCTCATGAACGCGGCGTGATTCATCGCGACCTGAAGCCCGCAAACGTCATGCTGGACGGCGCCGGCAAAATCCGAATCACCGATTTTGGATTGGCAAGCATCGCCGCAAGCATCAAAGGCGCCGAAGCTCGCGCCGGAACACCCGCCTACATGGCGCCAGAGCAGCTCGCCGGCCGCGAAGTCACTACCAAGAGCGACATCTATTCACTCGGCCTGATCCTCTACGAAATCCTGACCGGCAAGCGCACCTTTGAAGCCTCCACGCTCCCGGAATTAATGAAGCAGCGCGAATCCGGCGCGATCACCAATCCCTCGACGCTCGTCCGCGATCTCGATCCACTCATCGAGCGGGTCATCCTTCGTTGCCTCGAAATCGATCCGGAAAAACGTCCCGCTTCCTCCTTGCAAGTCGCCGCCGCGTTACCCGGAGGCGATCCGCTGGCAGCGGCGCTGGCGGCGGGCGAGACGCCATCTCCGGAAATGGTTGCTGCCGCGGGTGAGACCGAAG
This sequence comes from Candidatus Acidiferrum sp., assembly GCA_036522195.1. Taxonomy (GTDB): domain Bacteria; phylum Acidobacteriota; class Terriglobia; order Acidiferrales; family UBA7541; genus Acidiferrum. The sequence goes on from DATDGF010000002.1 coordinate 74,755, forward strand.
GCCTGAAGCCACAAATCGGCGCCCTCTGTTTTCTGGGAGTCTGTATAGCCATCGTTTTGTTGTTCTTTGTGGGGAAGCGCACCAAGATGGTCTCCTTTGTCCCTCTTGGTGACAGCCCCGAAGTTTTGTCTACCAGGGCGCGTGAAATGATCACGCAATTCGGTTACAGCGATCCGCCTGCCGACAGGGCATCCTCCTTTATTCTCCAAAACGATTACCTGCAATATATTCAAACCAACCAAAAGAGCATCACCCGCTGGGAGGCTCTCCGCGCCGATGAGCCGCCCGCTGTAATCTTCTGGTACCGGCAGAGCCCTCGGCTCCTCACATCATTGGCCCCTTCCGACAATCTCATCTACGGGCGCATTCAACCCACGGAGCCGCCATTGGAAACGTCCGGCTCCAAGCTCGTGTTCTTAAGTCCGAACGGACGTTTGCTGCGCTTTGAGGCCGTGCCGCCTCAGGTAGACGACTCCACCGGACCAGCCCCTGCCCCGGACTGGGCCCCGCTCTTCCTGGCTGCGGGAATGGACCAGAACAGATTCAAGCCCGTGGCTCCGAAATGGTTACCACTTTCCTGGGGAGACAGCCGTGCGGCATGGGAAGGAACCTGGCCCGCCCGCAGTGATATTCCACTGCGTATCGAAGCCGCGGCCTATCGTGGCAAGCCTATTTATTTTGATCTGATTTCTCCGTGGGATCGCCCCGTTAGAATGGAACGTACCTCCGGGTTCCGGCAGAACGTCATCGGACAGTGGTTCAGCCTCGGTTTGCTCGGCTTCATCATTGGAATGGGAGTATGGATTGCGGTTCGCAATTTGAAATCAGGACGCGGAGACGTTAAAGGTTCCGTGCGGCTGGCCCTCTTTGTGCTGGTCGTCGCGCTTGTGAATTGGGCGTTGCTCGCGCACCATGTATCGTCGCCGTTCGAATTCGTTCTCTTCGTCCTCGCAGTGAGCGTGGGACTGTTCTTTAGCGGGCTCACCTGGCTCCTATATATTTCGTTGGAGCCCTATGTCAGACGCCATTGGCCCGGCACGATCATCTCATGGACACGAATGCTCTCTGGACAGTTCAAGGACCCGGTACTCGGGCGGGACATCCTGTTGGGCGCGCTCTTTGGTGTGACTTCCGCTGTCCTCGAGCATTTGCAACCGCTCGTCGAGGCCGCTTTCGGGAAACCGCCGGTCCGTCCTTTCGGCCTCGCGGCTGCCTTTACTATGGAAGGAATGCGCGGTGCCCTCGCCACTGTCTTCTACCAGTTGACGCAGTCGCTCTCGTCCGCTTTGGTGATTTTCTTCATATTTTTCCTCCTCAGGCTGGTATTTCGAAAGACTTGGCTTGCCGCCATCGTTATGTCGCTATTGTTCTGCATCCCCAGCCTGGGTGCGCAAAACCCGCTCATTGACGCGCTATTTACTGCGCCGTTTTTTATTGCCTATCTCTACATTCTTCACCGCTTTGGTCTGGTAGCTTTGGCGGCGCTGTACTTCACCGACCAGTTGGCCGATTCCATGCCCATCACGTTGCCTTTGAATGCCTGGTACGCCGAAGGAGGAGTGATTGCTGTCGTCGCGATTCTGCTCTTCGCGCTCTACGGCTTTCAGATGTCGCGAGCGGGAAAGCCCCTCTTTGGCATGAGCTTGCTGGACAGCTAAATTTGCTCAGGGTACGCGAGGCTTTATCGGCTGCTGTGGCCGCGGCGCGATGATTTGCACTGCCAATTCTTCGATGCCCGTCAAAGCACGGCTCGCCGCCAGCCGCGCTTTTTCCATAAACGAAGAGTCCAGCAGAAACGCGCAGCGGTCCACGAACGGATGATTCGCAGCTTCGAACGGCTTGCGGCTACGCCGCGTGGAGTTGGCCCGCGCGAGCAACTCCTCATACATTTGCAAGTCGCGCTGAAAATCGAGCGCATCGCCTGCCGTCCAGCACTGCTGGCGCGCCAGCGCGGCCAGGAATTTGCGTCGGAAAATGGCCGCGTCCCTCCGCAGCATGGCACGGGGCTTGGACTTGCTCTCCCCACGCGGCTCATTGCAAACAATCTCCAGCGCGCGCACCGTCAATGCCAATAACGCTTCACGCTGCAGCAGCGTGAGAAGGTCGCGGTACAGCGAAGCGTGCACCTGGATCGCGTGCCGCCCATTTTCAATTACGTAGGAATCGACAAAACGCGGCACGATGCGCTCACTGAGCAGAGTCTCCGCAATCCGCTGCCCCAGTTCAGCCGCCGCATCCGTTGCTTTTTGTTTTTCGCGCGCCATGTTCGCGCAACCATGTTAGCAGGAGTCCGCGCCCCACCCGTGCTGCGTAGCCTAAAAGGGAAAGCCCGGCAAACTTCGCCGAGCTCTTTTTCTTGGTTTTCCTTGTAGTGGCGCAGCATCGCTGCGCCCTGTCATGCACGCAATTAGCCGCGCTCAGTGAATCGCCCTTGGACTATCCGGTCCAACACCCTGCTGCTTCGGCTCCGGCGCAATCGGTGGCGTCACCGGATCCTTCTGCAGAGCGTGCTCCAGAACTTCGTCGAGCGTACGCACGTAGGTGATCTTGATATCGCCCAGAATATCGGGCGTCAGATCCGCTACCGCATTCGGCTCGTTGTCCGCGGGCAACAGAACCTCCTTGATGCCCGCGCGCTTCGCGCCCAGGACTTTCTCCTTGACGCCGCCGATCGGCAGCACGATTCCCGAAAGCGTCATTTCACCTGTCATCGCCAGCCGGTCCTTCACCGGCCGTCCACTGAGCAGGCTGACCAGCGCCGTCACCATCGCCGCTCCGGCGGATGGGCCGTCTTTCGGCACCGCTCCTGACGGAACGTGGATGTGAATGTCCTGCTTGCGGAAGAAGTCCGGATCGATGCCATAGCGTTCGCCATTCGCACGCGTCCAGGTCAGCGCCGCGGTCATGGACTCCTGCATCACTTCGCCCAGATGCCCGGTCATGGTGAACTGCTTCCCGCCGCGCATCCGCGTAGCCTCGATGAAGATGATGTCGCCGCCCACCGGCGTCCACACCAGTCCGACGGCGACGCCGGGCCTTTTGACGCGTTCTTCGACTTCCTTCTCCGTGCGGAATTTCGGCACGCCCAGGAATTCGCGAACGATTTCCGGTGTAACGACCATCTTCTCCGTCTTGCCCTCGGCAATGCGCCGCGCCTGTTTGCGAGTGATCGTCGCGATCTCCCGCTCCAGGTTGCGCACGCCCGCTTCGCGCGTGAAGCTGTGAATGATTTCCCGCAGCGCCTCGTCCGTGAACTCAATCTGTTCGCCGGACTTGATGCCGTTTTCGGCCGTCTGCTTCGGGATCAGGTATTTGTGCGCGATGTGCAGCTTTTCTTCGCCCGTATACCCCGGCAGTTCGATGATCTCCATGCGGTCGCGCAATGGTTCCGGGATGGGATCCATCCAGTTCGCCGTCGCGATGAACAGCACTTTCGAAAGATCGAACGGCACGTCTAGGTAGTGATCGCGGAACGCGTTGTTCTGCTCCGGGTCGAGCACTTCCATCAACGCCGAGGACGGATCGCCGCGGAAATCGCGGCCCAGCTTGTCCACTTCGTCCAGCATCATCACCGGGTCGTTCGTTTCGCCGCGCTTCAGTCCTTGAATAATCTGTCCAGGCAATGCACCGATGTAAGTCCGGCGATGCCCGCGGATTTCGGCTTCGTCATGCATGCCGCCCAGCGCGATGCGCACGAACTTCCGTCCCAGCGCACGCGCAATGGACTTGCCGAGCGAAGTCTTGCCCACGCCCGGGGGCCCGACGAAGCACAGGATCGGTCCCTTCATCCCCGGCTGCAATTTCTTCACCGCCAGATAATCGAGGATGCGCTCCTTGACCTTTTGAAGATCGTAGTGATCTTCGTCGAGAATCTGGTGCGCCTTGGGAATGTCGATCTCATCGCTTCCCGAGGATTTGCTCCACGGGAGCGAGGTCATCCATTCCAGGTACGTGCGCGAAACCATGTATTCCGCCGAAGCCGGCGTCATCTTGGCCAGCCGCTTCAGTTCGCGCTCGCACTCTTTCTTGGCTTCCGCGGACATGGCCGCTTCTTCCACTTTCTTGCGAAGCTCGTCGATCTCCTGCATCGAATCGTCGGATTCGCCAAGTTCCTTCTGAATGGCCTTCATCTGCTCGCGCAGCAGGTACTCGCGCTGGTTCTGGCTCACCTGTTCCTGCACCTGGTCGTGAATTTTGGAGCGCAGTTCGAGTACTTCCAATTCCTTCGAGAGCTCGCGGATCAGCGTTTCCAAGCGGCGCCGCACGCTCGATGTTTCAATCAGTTCTTGCCGCAAAAGCGTCGAAAGCGAAGGCAGCGTTCCGGCGATAAAATCCGCCAGCCGGCCCGGGTCGCTTATGTTCATTGCCGCCGATTGCAAATCGTCGGAAAGTTGCGGAGAGTGACCAACCACATCGCGGAACAAATCTTGCGCATTACGCTGGAGCGCTTCGAGTTCCGTATCCGCTTCGCCCACGATATCCGGCTGCGATTCCACTCGCGCGCGAAGATACGGTCGCAGGCCGATCAGATCCACGATTTGGATCCGCTGCAGGCCTTCCAGAAAGATCACCACATTGCCGTTCGGCATCTTTACGGTCTTATGCACTTTGGCGAGCGTGCCAACTTTGTGCAGGTCCGCTGCGGAAGGCTCCTCGACCCGTGGGTCGAGCTGCGCGACTACCCCCAGCAGCTTCTCATCTCCCTGCAAGGCATTTACAAGCGCCAGCGAGCTCTCGCGTCCCACGGTCAGAGGCAGAACAGCGCCCGGAAACAGCACAGTGTCGCGGACCGGAAGGACGGGAAGAATCTCTGGCACCACCAATTTTTTGTCAGCCATGATGTCCCCTAAACTCAAGCGCGGCTTGAAAATGAGCCACGTATTACAACTTTAGATGCACTACTGTTAGAAAAGGTGCGAAAAAGTATTAATGTTTCTGTCATGAAATCTTAGTAGCAAACACTCACATCATACTGCGTCCCGGTGTTCTTGGCAATTGTTGCTGTAATATTTTCATTTAAAACGCCTTAAGGCTCTCGCGGGTCCGTCTTAGTAACCCCATCCAGCTTCCCCTACCCCTCCAGTTGGCGGCTCTTATTTTTGAAGAATCTAGCCCATTCAGTGAGCTCTTGTAGGGTTCACCTTCTGAGGCGAACCGCTCTTTTCTCTTTCTTTACTCTCATGAAACTTCTGGAAAACGAATTCCTCAGCCTCCTGCCGGTTCTTTACTGCTCCCTCCAGTTGCGCGTCCTCAAGCGTACGCAGGATTTCGCTGAAAAGAGGCCCGGGCCTGAACCCCATGGCGTGCAGGTCATCGCCGGTAAGAAGGCGATCGGGCCGAACCTGTTCCGGCGGCGTCTCCGCGATGAATCGCTGCACAAACTCATACGACTCCAGGTGGCGATTGCTGGAAAGACAATCCAGGCGATGCAGCGCCAGATGCTCGTCGAATCGCGGCAGCCGCACGAATCGTTTGAGCGTGGAAGCCCGCATGGATTCGACGTCTTTAAACCGCATGTGGTTGTTCACCAGCGCGAGAATCTGCTCGGTATCCTCGTTCGAAAAGCGCAGCCGTCGGCAAATCTCTTCTGCCATGCGTACTCCAACATCGACATGCCCATCGAACCGGATGCGATCACCTGTCTCCGACACCGGCCGGTACGTCGGGGGCTTGCCCACGTCGTGGAGAAGAATCCCCCATGCCAGCGTCGGCGCCGCGCCCGCCGGAATCCCTTCGAGCATCAGTCGCGTGTGAATCCACACGTCGCCTTCGGGATGATATTGCGGGGGCTGCTGCACGCCCTTCATCGCATGGATTTCCGGGAGCACTTGCAGGAGCAAGCCGGTTTCATCGAGGAGTTCGAATCCACGGCGTGCCGCTCCTTCCGTAAGCAGTTTCGTCAATTCCTCGCGAAGACGCTCTGCTGAAACCTGGCGAATTTCCGGCGCGTGCTGATAAATGGCTGTCCTGGTTTCGGGTTCAAGTTCAAACGCAAAACGTGCGACGAAGCGCACCGCGCGCATCATTCGCAGTTTGTCTTCAGCGAAACGCCGGCTGGGCTCTCCGATCGCGCGGATGATTCCTGGCTTCAAGTCAGCCTGGCCGCCGACGAAGTCCAGCACTTCGCCGGTATCATGCCGCATCAACAGGCCATTGATGGTGAAATCACGGCGCTGCACGTCTTCCTTGGCCGTCTTTGAATAGACCACGCGGTCCGGGTGACGGCCGTCGCTATAGCCGACATCCGAACGGAACGTTGCCACTTCGACTTTCAGCCCATCTCGTGGAATCAGGATTACCCCGAACTGTGCACCCACCGCGACGCTTTCCGTAAAAAGCGCCATCACCTGATCCGGTGTGGCATCCGTGGTCACATCGTAGTCCGCGGGCTCGCGCCCCAGCAGCAGGTCGCGCACACACCCGCCAACGAACAGCGCTTGAAAACCATTTCGGCGAAGCGTGTCGCAAATCGAATTGGCCATTTCCCGCGGCGTCACGCACCAATTATGCTCCAGCCGCGCCTGCGAGGGGAGACCCGTGTTCTCCATGGTTGTTGTATAGCCTGCCTTCTGAGGCGGGCCGTGCTTTCGCGGTGGAAATCCGCGTTGCGTCTATTGGCTGCGAAAGACCAGGCACGTGATGTCATCCGACTGGCGCGTCGCCCCGACAAATTCATCCACGCGCTTCATCAGAAACAGAAGGGTTTGCTGAGCGTTCGAATCAGGCAGGTTGTGGATCGCATTAAGCCAGCGCGTGTTTCCAAACTCTTCTCCGGATTCATTGAAGGCTTCGATGACGCCATCGGTAAAGAAAATCAAGACATCGCCGGGCCGAAGCTCCAGCGATGCAGTCTCGTACTTCACATCGGAGCGGATACCGAGCGGCAGACCGCCGACATCGAGAATCTCAATGCCGCCATTGGCGCGGCGCAGAATCGGCGCGTTGTGCCCTGCATTCACGTAAACAAGACGTCTCGAAACGGGATTGTATTCACCGAGAACCGCGGTCGTGAAACGCAGTCCGTTCAGGCTGTGCGCGCAAGCATAGCGATTCAGCCGCGCCACAAGATCCGCGAGCGCGGCTTTTTCCCCGGCGATTGTCCGCAGGCTTGCCTGCAAGGTTGCCATCAGCAGTGCCGCGGGAACGCTCTTCCCGGCGACATCGGCGATCACCATCATCAACCGCTCTTGTTCCTCGGGATTGGGATAAAACGCGTCGTAATAGTCTCCCGCCACGGAATTCTGCGGGCGCGTCGCGAATGAGATGTCCGCACCGGGAACTTCCGGCGCCTGCGACGGCACCAGCCAGGTCTGAATCTCCCGGGCGATTTCCAGATCGCGCTTCATGGTGACTTTGTCTGCCAGCTCGAGGGAGAGGAGAAGCAGGAATACGAGGGCGGCGATCGCTTCCAACTTGATTTCGAAGACTGCGTTGTTCCCGACGTTGCTGATGCTCGAAAGAACCATCATCACAAAAGCAATCAGCAGCAGCATGCGACGTGCGGGGGATAGTTTGAGCAAAAGCGCCCAGAAAAATTGCTTGGCCACGTGGAGTGGCCGGTGCCAGCGCGGCAGCTTTTGAATCTCTTCCCAGTCGACGTCGTGGCCATAAAATCCATAACTCGATCGCGCGTCAGCCACAAATTGCGACCACAGATCATCCAGCTCTCGCCCTTCGCTGACGCGCTGCCAGAACGTGCGCACGCGAGCTGTGAGGCGGGGGGAAGGAATATGCGGAGGCGGGGGTATGCCCATCGAGGAAAGTATAGAGCATTCGAACCTGATTGCGCTGGAGGTCGGCCCCCAGGTCCCGACGGAATTCAAATCTCTAGAGGGTTTCTGTAAGGCCTGCCTGGAGTTTACCTCGATTCTTATCGGGGAGGCGGGCCACGCTTGCTGTGCCTCGGAGAAATCCAGACGGCGAAATTTCGCCGGCGTGACTTTATTCATCCCGGCGAAGCGATCCGCCGAACTGCACCTTGCCGAAACCGAAACGGTCACGGAGACGGTCCGCGGCACTAGTAAGCTTTTCCAATTTCGCGCGGCGCTCCGCGTCGAGTAAATCGAGTTGTTCGCTCCCATGCGTCAGTCCGCCAAGGCTGACGCCGAGCAAGCGAACCTTTCTTTTCGCGTCGCGATGCTTGTGAAACAATTCCTGAAACACCGCAAAAATATCGGAATCGAGCCGCGTCGCTTCGCCCAGTGTTTTCGAGCGCGTGTGCGTTTCGAAACCGGCGTAACGAATCGTCAGCGTGAGCGTTCGCGTAGCGAGCCCGGCTTCGCGAAGCCGCTTGCATGCCTTCTGCGAGAGATGGCTGAGCATTGTAGACAGCGCGTTCGAATCATCGGTGTCTTCTCCAAACGTGTGATTGTGCGAAATCGATTTCGGCTCCGCATCAATCACGAATTCGTAGGAATCGCCGCCGCGTGCCTTGCGGTACAGCGCCGTTCCCCATTGCCCAAAAATGCTTTCCAGTTTTTCCTGCGGTACCGCGGCAATTTGTTCGACGGTCTCGATGCTTAATGCGCGTAACGCGCGTTCCGTCACTTCGCCGATACCGGGAATCTTTCGAACGGGAAGCGGCGCAAGGAATCGCTGCTCTTGGCCGGGAGCAACCCACACGAGACCGCGCGGTTTGGCTTGGTCGGACGCAACCTTTGCGACGAGTCGAGTTGTCGCGAGTCCACCGGAACAAGGCAGCGCCGTCGTGCGCGTGATCGTTCGAAGCAACTTATCCGCGGCCGCTAGCGGGGGCCCCTGCAATCGCTCCGTTCCCGCGAGATCGAGATACGCTTCGTCGATCGAAACCATCTCCACGATCGGAGAAAATTGTCCGAGAATGGTTGCGACGCGGTCGCTGCACTCTCCATATTTTTCGTGATGCCCATCCAGGAAAACCGCGTGGGGGCAGAGTCGCGCCGCCGTTCGAAGCGGCATCGCGGAGTGAATCCCGAATTTTCTCGCTTCGTAGCTGGCGGCGGAAACTACGCCGCGCTGATCCGGACGCCCGCCGACCACCACGGGTTTCCCGCGAAGCTCCGGCCGCTCCAGCAATTCCACCGAAACAAAAAATGCGTCCATGTCCACATGCAAAATGGACGACTGCGCCAGCGGCGATTGCTCTTCGAGGGGCCCATGCTTCGCGCGGAATCGTGCCAGGTCCGGCATGCTAGAAATCCTACGCCGTGGTGTTGTTGGCTACAAGTGTTCCGCGGCGATGACGCGGTGGATGCCGGCTAGATCGTTGGTTACCGCAACATTCGTCCACGCCGGCGCTTCGAGAAGCGGTTGGACGGCGGGGAGACTGTCGTGGCCAAGTTCGAGAACGAGTAAGCCGCCGGGTTTGAGATGCGTAGTAGCCTGGGTAATTAGGTCGCCGTAGAGTTCGTAGCCTTCTTCGCCACCGTAGAGAGCGAGTTCAGGTTCGTGGTCGCGGACTTCGCGCATCAGAGTTGCGGCTTCGCGGTGGCCAATGTAGGGCGGGTTGCTGACGATTAGATCGAGGAGCGGTGACTGGTGACTCGCATCGCTTTGCAGTGGCGCAGCTAGCTGCGCCACTGCAAGAGACGCGGGGGAGACATCGAGCAAGTTGCACACAAGAAAGCGAATGCGGTCGGAGACGGAGTGGCGCCCGGCGTTGCGCTGCGCAACGGCCAGCGCCGCAGGCGAAACGTCGGTAGCGTAAACTCTTGCGCCGGGCAATTCTTTGGCGAGAGCGATGGCGATGCAGCCGCTGCCGGTGCCGATGTCGGCGATTTGCAGGCCTTCGCCGGTGAGCGTTTGTTTGCGGCCGGCGCGGAGTTCGCGGAGGGCGAGGCGGTCGAGGGCGACTTCAATGAGGTGCTCGGTTTCGGGGCGGGGAATCAGGACGTCGGGTGTGACTTCGAATTCGAGGCCCCAGAATTCCTGTTTGCCGGTGAGATGTTGCGTGGGTTCGCCAGACGCGCGACGAGCGATGAGCGCGAAAAACCGATCTGCCTCCGCGGAGCTGATTTCCGCTTCCGGGTGCGAGTAGACCCACGTGCGGTCTCGACCGAGGACGTGGAGGAGCAGAAGCTCGGCGGCGAATGTGAAGGAAGGAACGTGCACGGCACGCAGTTGCGAAATACCCTGCTTGAGTGCAGTGCGAACGTCGAACTTCGTTTCAGCCCCGCTCATTGGTGCACGCGGGGAGAACGAAAAGAAAGAATTAACGCAGAGGGCACAGAGACACAGAGGGCACAGAGAAGAAAGACCCGCAGCAAATGGAAATATCCCGGCGAGGCGCCGCAGCGAAAATCCACAGCGGCTACGCGGCGAGCGCAGCGGCTCGCAGATAAGAAGTCGCGCGCTATGGTTGGGGGCATCAGGCTTCGGCGAGTTCTTGCTGGAGACGTTCCGCTTCGTAGTGGGAGACCAGGCCGTCGACTAGAGGCGCGAGCTTGCCTTCCATCACGTCGGTGAGCTGGTGGAGCGTTAGGCCGATGCGGTGATCGGTCACGCGGTTCTGCGGGAAATTGTAGGTGCGAATTTTTTCGGAGCGGTCGCCGGTTTTGATCTGGCCGCGGCGCTCGACGGAAAGCGCGGCCTGACGCTTTTCCTGCTCTTGTTCGTAGAGGCGGGCGCGGAGGACGCGCATGGCCTTGGCGCGATTTTTGATTTGGGATTTTTCGTCCTGCTGGGAAACTACGAGGCCGCTGGGGATGTGCGTGATGCGCACGGCGGAATACGTAGTGTTGACGGACTGGCCGCCCGGGCCGGAAGAACAAAAGGTATCGACGCGTAAATCCTTCGCTTCGATCTTGATATCGATTTCGTCGGCTTCGGGGAGAACGGCGACGGTAGCGGCGGAGGTGTGAATGCGGCCCTGCGTTTCCGTGGCGGGAACGCGCTGGACGCGGTGCACGCCGCTTTCGTATTTCAATTTCGAATAGACCTTGTTTCCTTGAATTGCCGCGACGACTTCTTTCAAGCCGCCGAGCGAAGAGGGCGAACTCTCGAGCACTTCGACTTTCCAGCCCAGCGTTTCCGCGTAGCGCGAATACATACGGAAAAGTTCGGCGGCAAAGAGCGCGGCTTCGTCGCCGCCAGTCCCGGCGCGGATTTCCAAGATGACGCTCTTCTCGTCAAGAGGATCTTTGGGAAGGAGCAGAAGCTTCAGCTCGCGCTCGATGGTTTCCTTGCGCGCGGCGAGAACTTTTTCCTCGTCGTGGGCCATTTGTTTCATCTCGGCGTCTTCGGCTTCGAGAAACATCTGGTGCGCGCCGACGAGATCTTTTTCGATTTGTTTGAACTCGCGATGCTTGGCGACGATTTCGCCGAGTTCCGATTGCTGCTTGGCGACTCTCTGGAATCGCGAAGAGTCCGAGACGATCTCCGCCGAGGAGAGTTCCTGTGTGAGCTCGTCGTAGCGCGTGCCAAGCTGGTCCAATTTTTCAGATAACGTTAGTGCAGCCATTGCAAAACCTCGTGAGTTCTCAGTGATCAGTTCACAGTTTTCAGTAAGAGAAAAGAAATTGGATTAAATATTAGTTTCGATTTACAGAGAAACGCGGGCTCCCGGAGCGGAAGCGAAAGGCGAGTCAGCTAATAGAAAGTGGCGTACATCAATTTGCTCGAATATAAGAATAACCCCGAAGTCAAATTCCTGCAAACCGAGATAAGGGCAGCCTCCAATAACCGCGGTGATCAGGTGTTGAACTTAGCTACCCACTCCTTCAATTTTTTTGCCTCGATGTCTTGCATTGTACTCGTTGTGGCTGCGTAACTCTCAGGTAGGAACGCAGTTCTTAAAGACTCCAGCAACCAGCAAGACTTCGGGTTGGCGTTCTAGTTGATTCATAGTGCTGTATTGTAAGGCGGAATCTCGATCATATGCTTCCACTGCCCCCACACCATGATCTTGGGGCTATTAAAGGTTTGCGGTAAGAATCGTTGAGCTTAGCAAATCCCAACGCAAAGTAAGTGAAGTAATCGGAGGCTGGCTCACTGCATGCCTGTCGGTGGCGCGGTTGCTCTGGTGCGAAGCGGTATACTACGATGCGTCTACGACCATGACGGAAGCGGTACGAACGATGATGCGGATCGATGCTGCTGAGGCGGGGCAGGACGCTGGGACTCAGGCGGACGCCGGATTTTTGTGGGATTTCTGGTATCCGGCGGTGCGGAGCGCGGAGATTGCCGGGCAGAAACTGGTTACGGCGATGTTGCTGGAAGTGCCGTTGGTGCTTGGCAGAACTTCGGAGGGAAAGGCGTTTGCGATGCGGGATTCGTGTCCGCACCGGGGGATACCGCTTTCGTATGGACGACTCGACGGAAATGTTTTGGAGTGCTGTTATCACGGGTGGCGGTTCGATGCTTGCAGCGGGCGGTGCGTCGAGATTCCTTCGCTGACGATCCAGGACAAGTTGAAAGTGGAGCGCATTTTTGCGGGGAACTTTCCTTGTGAAGAGCGCGATGGCTACGTCTGGGTGTACATGAATTCTGGCGGCCGCACTGCAAACAATACTGCTGGTGATCGCCAGGCGAACAATAGTTCTGGCGATCGCCAAGCGATCGACAACGCGCTGGGATCGAAATTGGCGGAGACCGTTCTGGGGGCTCCGGCGCTTGCCGTTTTCAGCGACAAATACAAGATGATTCATCTTTCGTGCGAGCTTCCTTCGCATGTGGACCAGGGAATTATCGGTCTGATGGACCCGGCCCACGGGCCGTTTGTGCATCAATCGTGGTTCTGGCGGAAGCGCGCGAGTATTCATGAGAAGGCGAAGCAATTTGAGCCTATTCTGAATGGATTCCGGATGAGTCCGCACCAGCCGAGCGCGAACAGCGCGCCTTACCGGCTGCTGGCGAAAATGACCGGCGAGACGGTGACTACGACGATTGATTTTGTGCTGCCAAATCTGCGCACGGAGATCGACCGCAGCGGGAAGTTGTGGTTCTCCAGCCGGGCGACGGTGACGCCGGTGCGGCGCGATCTGAGCCGGATTGATTTTGTGGCAGCGTGGAACTTGCCGATACCGGTCGCGATTTTTCGACCGTTTGCGAAGAAATTCTTGCGGCAGGACCAATTGACGATGATCCAGCAGGCGGAGGGATTGAAGTACAACCCGCGGTTGATGCTGATCGACGATGCGGACCGGCAGGCGAAATGGTATTTCGCGCTGAAGGCGAATTTGCTGGAATCGCGGCGGACGGGTGCGGTGATGGTGCATCCGATGAAGGGGCCGGTAACGCTGCATTGGCGGTCTTGAAGAGATTGCGCTCTTCTGACTGCAGACTGTTCCGACTTTAGTCCAAAGAAGTTAAAGTAATCCTTGAAGAGTTTTGATTGGGTACCCCCTACACACCCCTCCTGTTTTAAGAAAGAGTGTGCAACCGTATGATTCTAATAGAATTGCTCTTCACTCTTTGTTGAAAAGCGAAAGAGCGAAGGGCACCCCATGCCCACGGGGCATTCGTATGGTTATCAAAGGAAAAGGATTAGAAAAGGGGGCATTTGTAATTGATTGATTCTAAAGGGGCCCCTATTTTTCACCGCCAAAGACCGTTACGGGATTCCTCTAAACGAAAAACGTTGAGTCAGAGAAGGGCGTTTTAGGGCTGGTAAGGCTGAGAAAAGTGCCAATTCGGGAAAGCGTGGATGTGTACAGGAATAAGTATATCATATAAATGTCAAGGGGGGATTTAGCGGTAGCTGGCGAGGAAAGGCGGGGTGAATTCGGGCTGGGTGGGATCGGCTGGCCTCAGAAGGCCAGTCCTACGGGAGTCGAGCGGGTGACCGGGTGGCGTAGCGCCAGAGTCAACGGAGCTGGGTGAGGTCGAAGTCCACGGAGACGGGTTCGCCTTCGAGGGGAGTTACCTGGATGGTGGCGGAATCGGAGGAGAACGATTTTGCAAGAAATTCGAGATGGATGGTGGCCCCGGTGAGGGTGCAACCGCCATCATAGGAACAGAGGAAAGTGGGCTCGCCCGACGTAGTAACGGAGATGAGTTCCTTATCTTCGTTGAAGACCTGGACGTCAAAATCTTTCCAAAAGTCAGAGGGGCGGAAGCCGTAACCGGTCGGAGAACCAGAACGAGCGCCTGTGGAGCGAGGAATCAGCGCGCCGTAGGATTCGGTGAGATAGATTTGATCTGTATTGCCGCCGCTGAGCATGTTAAAGGGCATTACCAACGGCATCAAGAGCGATGAAGCGTGATCGTTCTCAATGAGTACTATGAGGATGTGGTACTGTGATGCCGTCGCTCGCAACGCAACTCAGAACAGCTTGTGCGCGCCAGTCAATCAACGGCGAGGTCTTCGAGGACGAGACACAGGGTGTAGAAGACGGCTTTATCGAACGCGCGCCAGAGGACCTTGCTCCGTCCTACTCTTCGGTGAAAGCGCGCCTCCGATAAAGCTCTAACGTCAACCACCCGCGATCTGCAGCAGGTGCCAAGGGATGTCGCGTAGGTTTTATCTCTTGGACTTGAGGATTCCGCCAGCGACCGCGGAGGCCTCGTACACGATGTTGCCTCCTACCACGGTTTCCAGAACTTGGATCTTCGCGATCTCCTCGGTTCGCACCTTGAGCGGATTGCGGTCGAGCACGATGATGTCAGCGAACTTGCCGACCTCGATCGACCCGGTTGCCTCGTCCTGGTGAAGCTCATAGGCCGCGTCGATGGTCGCGGCCCGGAGCACAGCCTCCCGCGACAAGCCTGGATCGTCACCGAGCCGGCCACTATATTCGGGCGGCGCGCCGGGCGCGTTCGTGCGCGTCACGCCCACCTTGAGGGCAAACCATTCGTCCAGCTTGTCCACCGGCCAGTCGCTGCCGAAGGCGATGCGAGCCCCGGCCGCTGCCAGGAGCCCAGCTGGTTCCAGAATCTTCATTCTCGCCGGACCGAAGTAGTTTGTCAGGCCCAGTGTATCGCCCGCAGGCTTTTCCCACTGGAACGACAGCACCGGGATAGCACCGAGCAGCTTGTAGCGCGGGAAATCCGCGGGTTCGACGATCTCGTCGTGAGCGATGGCCGGCCGGATGTCGGCCGTGGGCAGTGCCTTCCTTAGCGCTTCGATGCCATCGAGGGCCGCATGGACGGCGCCGTCCCCGTCGGCGTGCAGGTGGGGATCGATCCCGGCGCGACCGAGTTCCGCAAGCACGGTCGCCAGAGCATCCGCCGAGAAGTAGACAGCAGGTCCGAGACTGGTACCGGGCACCCAGTGAGGCTTCTCCGGCGTCCCGGCGTTTATGAAGTACGGCTCGCGAACCGCACCCGTGAGCGCAGGGGCGGCGATCACTCCGTCAAGAAACAGCTTTGCGTTTCGGACCGTAATGCCGGGGGCGCGAGCGATCGCGCCCTCGTCATATTGCTTCGCAAATGCGAAGACGCGTGCCACAGCGCCGGGCAGATCGCCAGCCTCCTTGGGCTCGATCACGGGTGCGAAGTGCGCCCGCGCCGTCAGGCCTCCGGCGCGGCGCACGGCCGCGAACGCAGACATGTCCTCGGGCGGAGCGGCAGCGTCGAGGAAACTCGTGACACCCTGGCGGCTCATCGCCTTGAGTGCTGCCATTGCGGCTGCCGCGTACTCTGCGTCCGTTGGCTTTGGCAGGAGGTCAGAGAACACGGCATACGCGGCATCTTCGAGCAAGCCCGTGGGCTCACGGTGATCGTCCCGCCAGATCTTGCCGCCGATTGGGTCGGGAGTGCTAGCCGTGATCTTGGCGAGCGCGAGGGCGCGTGTGTTGGCGAGTGCGGTGTGCCCGAACGAGGAGGTGACGAGAATCGGCCGAGTCGTTTTCAGAGCATCGAGTGTGGCGCGGTTCGTCTTCACACCCGCGGGGCGCATGCTCTCCTGGAACCAGCTCACCACCTCAAGCCACGCATTCGCATCTTCGGACGCCGAGTGGTCGAGGCAGGCTTGGATACGTTGTTGCATTTCGGCGATCGCGAGCGACTCGTAGTTGAGACTGCACTTCAAGAGCTGCACCCCGGCCCCGAGCGGATGCATGTGACCGTCGATGAGGCCGGGCATCAGGAACCGACCCTTTAGGTCCACCGTCACGGTGGCCGGGCCCACAAAAGGCGCAACGCCCTGGTTGCCGCCCACGTAGAGGATCCGCCCACTGCGAATGGCCAGCGCCTCGGCGGTTCCGCTCCTAGGATCGGCCGTGAAGATAACGCCGTTACGATAGACACGGTCGGCGGGGCTGGCCGACGACGAAGGGGCAGGAGCGGCCGGAGTGGTCAACCCCTGAGCCCGCGCCTTCGGAGCCTGCGCAACGAGGACGAGCGCCATTGCCTGGATGAGAAGCGCCCGTCTCGGCCTTGGCACACGGGGCGACCACTCGAGCGCACGCGCGCACAGCTTGCAAAGGGCCTTCATAATGCAGTCTCCTGTCCAGAGTCCAGAGCGAAGGGGACTGACCTCTCGTCTTCGACGTTGTGGATCACACCCATGCCAGCGCCGCCGAGTTCTTCGACGATGCGGTAGTGCGATATGGTTTCGCCGATCATTAGGTGTACTGTTCGGGTGGCTTCATCTTACGAAGACCGCATTCGCCAGTCAACGAATGACGGCTCTGGCATGGTCATTTTGAACGATGACTTTCACGGACTTTTCCTGGCCGCGGTGATCCAGCGCGGCTTGCTGGGCGCTATAGCCCATGGTGCGTTGACTTGAAAGCTGTGCAGCCAGCGCAAACGGAGTGAAGAAGGTCATGGATGCGATGTACAGGCCGGTCTTGGGTGGCGGGAGGTATCTTGTGTATTTGTCGAGGAATCG
>DATDGF010000003.1:0-27523 GCA_036522195.1 Candidatus Acidiferrum sp.
CTTTTTTGTAAAAGCCTTGGCCGGTCTTGTCGCCCAGCCAGCCGCGCTTGGCCATCTCCTCGACGAGCGCGGGAACTTTGTACATTTCGCGCGACTCGTCATTTGGAGCGGTTTCGTAAATGTTTTTCACGACGTGCACCAGCACGTCGAGACCGACGATATCCGCCGTTCGAAACGTCGCGGACTTTGGCCAGCCCACTGCGGGCCCGGTGCACGCGTCGACTTCCTCCACTGTCATTCCGAGCGTGGCCATCAAGCGCAGGGCGTTCAGCATCGAGAATGTTCCGATGCGGTTGGCAATAAAATTGGGCGTATCTTTAGCAACCACCACTCCCTTGCCAAGCCTGTGGTCGCAAAATTCGCTGAGAGTCTCGACGACTTCACCCGACGTTTTGGGACCGGGGATAACTTCTACCAACTTTAGATAGCGCGGCGGATTGAAAAAATGTGTGCCTGCCCAGTGCCGTTGAAACTCTTCACTCATTCCTTCGGCGATCAGATGGACGGGTAAGCCTGACGTGTTCGTGGTTACAATCGCTCCGGGTTTGCGATATTGGGCTACGCGTGCCAATAGCTTCCGCTTGATCTCGAGATTCTCCGCGACCACCTCAATGATCCAGTCGGCCTCGGCGCAACGCGCGAGATCATCCTCAAAATTTCCAATGGCAACTTTCTCCGCGAGCGATGCGGTGAAAAATGCCGCAGGTTTGGATTTTCTCGCGGCCTCAAGTCCTGCTCGCACGATTTTGTTGCGGTCGGCTGCCGGCGCATCAGGCGGCAAATTCGGCGGAACGATGTCGAGAAGAATGCAAGGGAGACCGGCGTTGGCGAAATGCGCGGCGATCCGCGCGCCCATCGTTCCTGCTCCCAATACGACTGCCTTTTCGATGCGACGTTTCATGGGGCGCCTTTTACCTGGATTTGCACGGAAGGACAGGTTACAAAACCAGCATGCGGTGGTCAAACGACCGCGTGGACTTTGGCGGAGGAACTAGAATAGAGGGATGGCACAAGAAGGCAAGGTCTCGGGAGCGCTTGGCTGGCTGCGCACGGCGAAAGACAAGCTGAATGCCTTTGGCCGTGGCGATCAAGATGAACCTGCGAAGCGCCCGCGCGTCGGACTGGCGCTGGCGGGTGGGTTTGCGCGCGGCATTGCCCACATTGGGGTGCTGCGCGTGCTCCTTGAAGCAGGTATCCCGATCGATTGCGTCGCGGGAACGAGCGTCGGCGCGCTGATCGGCGCGACGTACTGCGCCGGAACGCCGCTGGAAGAGATGGAAAGAATTGGCCTGACCACCAGCTTTACAGATTTCGGGAGGTGGACGCCGTCGTGGCTTGGTCTGGCCACGAATCAGCGTTTGGAAAAGTATTTTGCGCGATTCACTCCGGTGAAAACCTTTGAGGAATTGAAGACGCCGCTGGCCATCGCGACGACGGATATCAATGCGGGAGTGTCAGTTTATTATTCCCATGGACCGATCATGCCGCCGATGCGGGCTTCTTGCGCCTACCCGGGCCTCTTTCTGCCGATCCGATACGATGGACGAACACTTGTTGATGGATTCCTGACCGCGCCGGTGCCGGTGGAGGGGGCGCTACTTCTGGGGGCCGACGTCGTTATTGCCGTGTATCTTGAAGCGGGCAGCCTCGAACAGCCGCGCACCTTCACGGACGTTCTCAGCAGGTCATTCACGATCGTGCAGCGCCACACGGACCTTGGCTGGCGGGCGCAGGCGGACGTTACCATCGAGCCGGATGTGAAGCCCTTCGTTTGGGACGATTTCAGCAAGACTCCGGAAATGGTTGCGGCGGGCGAAGCGGCGACGCTGGCCGCGCTGCCGCAGATTCGCGCAGCGCTTCGTGGGGAGAAGCGCGATTCGGCAGCGTAGAGCGATGCGTTTTCTGTAGACGAAGCTTTCCTCGAACGCTCAGTTCGAAAGATTTCACAAAAATTATTCGCGGGAGACCTGGACAAGAACGGGCTGGCCCTCGCCTTTGC
Organism: Candidatus Acidiferrum sp.; assembly: GCA_036522195.1. Lineage (GTDB taxonomy): Bacteria > Acidobacteriota > Terriglobia > Acidiferrales > UBA7541 > Acidiferrum. The sequence continues at coordinate 2,000 of DATDGF010000003.1, forward strand.
CGCGCTGCGTGAGCCATGCAGCGAGCCCATCGGCGAAGCGGTCGGGGGTGAGGCGGAAGCTGGCTTCGACCTTGCCGTCGGCGACGGGGAGGGTGTCGTCGAAGTCGGCGGAGTTGGTGAAGTTGCGCATGCAGAACTGATCGAGCCAGTCGAGCGGGCAGGCGCGGGATTCACCGCGAATTACGACGTTTACGTTGAATTTCTGCGCGTACATGCGAGAAAAATAATCAGAGATGCTATGAGCCGCGCGGCGGATTAAGAAGTGCGCGGGCGCTTGACGGAGTGGGCCAAGCCGACGGCTTCGAGCATCCAGATGAAGTACCAGCCGATGTCGGTCTGGTACCAGCGCAGGCCAAGGCGGGCGGAGCCGGCATGGGAATGATGATTCTGATGCCAGTTTTCGCCCCAGGCGGTCAATTGGAAAGGGCCGAGCCACCAGACGTTCATGCTGGAGTCGCCTTCTTCGACGTGGTTAAGATGCGTGAGGCTGTTCACCAGGCACTGCATATGCAGCGAGTAGACGAGGCGAATCGCCCCCATCCAGAAGAAACCCATCCAGCCGAAGCCGAGAATCAAGCCAACGAAAATCGAGAAAACGATGACAGGTGTTTCAGCCCAGCCCCAGATTTTGTAAACGCCGCCGGTAAGTTCGGGCGCCCAGCGTTTTTTGTCGGCGGGCTGCGTTTGATAGAGCCAACGAAGATGCGCCCACCAGAAACCGCCCTGTTTGGGACTGGAGATGTCGTCGGGCGTGTCGGTGACGGAGTGGTGGAGGCGATGATAGGCGACCCAGCTCGCGGGGTGGCCGGAGCCGTTGAAGACGGCCCAGAAAATCAAAATTTGCTCGATGAAGCGATTGGTCTTGAGAGTCTTGTGGGCGAGCATACGGTGATAGCAGACGGTGGTACCGAGGCCGCCAAAGGCGATGCTGAGAATCGTCATGCCGACAACTTTGAGACTTGGCAGCGGGAAGAGAATCAGCCCGATGAGCGCCAGAACGTGGATCAGGACGAGATACGTAAAGACGCCTTCTTTGCCGTGGACGGGTTTCCAGAAGGGCCGATCCCAGGGGCGCTCTTGTCGCGTTGCTGTTAATTCCATGTGTTCTCCGACGAGTTGCGCAGTAAATTGCGCGAGTGCCCGGTGTGTGAAACCTGATAAGCAGTCATAACGATACCATTTTCTGGCGCGGGATGCGGGAAAACTGTACAACAGTGAACACAGTTGGTGAATGGGGCCAGAGGGTCAACAAGTGCCAATTGTGTGCCGAATTCCTTGACCGGTCGATGGATACTGGATCTCCAAAGCATGCGGCTACTTGTGCCGAATGTTTGCGGGGGCTCGGGTACGATCCAGCGGAAATACATGCAATTCCCATTTCACCGGGACGGAAGCCGGCAGGAAGCAGATGGTCTTGTCGCAAGCTTGATACTCGAGCTTTCCGGTAATCGTGAAGATTTTCCCATCCTTCCCAAGCGAGCCCCAGAATTCCGACCCGGAGTTCACTTTCAAATCCTGGCTGATCCGGAAAGTGCCGTCGAAAACCGGAACCTTTTCCTTGATGGCGGGCAAGTACAGAGTTTTGGACGGCGGGTAAACCGCTGGTTTGAGCTCCAGCTGCTGGACGGGTTCAATAACGAGCTGAATGGGCTTGTAACCCCGAGTACCGGGGGCATAAACGTGGACATCGGCAGGGAGACGCACTTCGGCTACCAGGGTGATGCGCGTGCCGGGAACACCGGTGGTGTCGGATTGCTCGAGTGCCAGTTGAAGGTGGGGGGCTTCGACGGTATCTGTTACTTCCTGGCCTAATTCAGGGAAGAGCTTGGCTATGATGCTGTTTCCTGTAAGCCGCTCCCGGTATTTCGCCTCGAAGAATTTTTCGCGAATGATGCCGTTGGGATCGATAAAAAAATATCCGGGGCGAGCAAACCCTTTCTGCATGCCCGTCGCTTCCGCGTTGAAGACGCCGTAGGCTTTGATGGTCCTGGAGTCCAGGTCCGCGAGCATGGGGTATTCGATACTATGGCGACCGGCAAAATAATTCAGGATTTCTTCGGAGTCATAACTGACAGCCGCAAGCTTAACCCCTTGCTTTTCGAATCGCGGGATGGCGCTCTGCAGCTGGACCAGCTGCCCTTTGCAGAAGGGTCACCAGTCGGCGGAACGGAAAAAGAGAAGAACGGTGCCCTTTGCTCCTCTCAGGGTATCGAGAGATTGTAAGCGGCCCGACTGGTCGCGGAGCGAGAACGCGGGAGCCTTTTGACCGACCGCGAGTCCAATGGACATTAACTCGACGGAAGACAATTGAATGGTGTCGCCATCGAATGTGCCACGGACGGTCACCGTCTCTCCGAGGTGCGCGTTTACCGATGCCTGAGGCTCAAGGCCATACATGACCCTGTTGGTATCGTCATAGAGCGCGAGCTTCGCACCCGGCACGACTTTCATGCACTCGGGGGACTCGGCAAATGCTTCGTCGGCGTTGCAACTGCTAGACACCAGGATGCCGGACCAAGAAGCGGAATTTGTTGTGTTGTTCTGCGCCGCAACGGCGAGCGGGGCAAGAGAAAGCAGCACTGCCAGAGAGAAAAAAAGACGTTTCGCTGTAGAATCAACTCCGACGAACAGCATCAAGTGGGAAGCCTCAAATTATTATTGAATACGCCCGTACTGTACGCCTGACCATATCGGCGCACAAGTGGTCTTCGATCTAAGGTGCCAGGCTAATCTGCGCAAGTAGTTCATGGGCCGCCCTAATTCCATTCTCGACGGTAACGCCGACGAGAGGTTTGCGCTATTGCAATCCATAGCGCTTAGTTGGCACTACGGCTGAACACACGATAGTTTTGGGTTAAGATGCGGGCGAGCACAGATGTGGCAGGGGACGTCGATATTGCGTGGATGGAACTCGAGGAGAACGAAGATGGCCAAGGTGGTTGCCAAACTAACGATGGGGATGGGCCTGGTGCTGGGGCCGATTTCTGGCGCGGTGATAGTGCGAGGATCGGGGGCGCAGCAGGGAGTGCCGGAGCAACTGAAACCGCCGGAGGGACAGGCGCTAGCGGCGGAAGCGCATGGGAAGGGTTTTCAGGTTTACACGTGCAAGAACGATGGAAATGCTTACAACTGGACGCTGAAGGGCCCGGACGCTGAGCTTTTTGACAAGGCGGGCAAAAAGGTAGGGCGGCACTTCGCGGGGCCGACGTGGGAGTGGAGCGACAAGAGCCAGGTAACAGGAAAGATGATGACGAGTAGTCCTTCGCCCGACGCGGATTCGATCGCGTGGCTCTTGCTGGTGGCGACGGCGCATCTGGGAGAGGGCGTTCTTGCTAATGTGACGAATATCCAGCGTTTGAACACCAAGGGCGGCAAAGCGCCCGCGGGAGGATGTGACGGAGCGCACGACGGACAGGAAAGCCGCGTAGCGTATACGGCGGACTACTTTTTTTACGGCAAATGAGTTCAGTTGCGCTGGCCGCCCGCTTGACCTGCTGGCGCGCTCTTGGAAAGAATCTTGACCAGCTCGTAGAGGAAGGCCTGGCCCTCGTAAAAAGATTGAACGCCCATGCGCTCATCGCGGCCGTGAAAGCGGATGTCATCGCGGTCGAAGAAGAAGCCCTGGACTCCGTAGGTTGGAATTCCCGCGATGCGAAGTTCCCTGCCGTCGGTCGCGCCCATCACCATAATTGGGACTACCAAGACACCGGGCCAAAGAGCTTCCGTTGCTTGGCTGACGGCGGCCAGCACATCCGGACGCATTGCAGAGGCGGGCCCAGGAGTTGGCTGACCGAGAAGTTTTACGCTCACCTGATCGTCAGCGACGACCTTTTGCAATGTGGTTTGCATGAATTCGACGGAATCTTCGGGGAGGACGCGGCAGTTAACGGTGGCGGCGGCGAGTTGCGGCAAGGCATTCATGGCGTGGCCGCCTTCCAATAGGGTGGCGACACACGTGGTGCGAAGCGTGGCGTTCCAGGCGGGCGATGATGCTGCGAGGCGCTGCATGGCCTCCTGCGAAGCTTTGGCGGCATCGGCAAGGTCTTTTTTCATGGGACCGGTTTCAATTTTCGCCATTTGCTGGAAGTAGGCGGCGGTGACTTCGTTGGTCCTGAGCGGAAATCCAAAACTTGCGAGCCGTTGCAGGGCGGCGGCGAGACGATAGATGGCGTTGTCCGCAACGGGCATAGAGCTGTGGCCGCCCTTGTTGCGCACCTCGAGGCGGAAATTGATGACGTATTTTTCGCTGACCTGAAGATCGTTGGAGACGCGCTTGCCGCCGACGGATTCGCCCCAGCCACCTTCGTTGAGAGCGAACTCGGCTTCGATGAGCTCGCGGTGATTCTTGAGGAGCCAGGCGACGCCATTGTAGGGGCCGCCGCCCTCTTCATCAGCGGTGAGAGCCACGATGATGTCGCGGTCTGGTTTGAAGCCTTCTTTTTTATATTCGATCAAGTTGGCGATCCAGACGGCGGCCTGGGCCTTGTCATCGCCGGTGCCGCGGCCGTAAAAGTAGCCGTCGCGCTCAATGAATTGAAAGGGATCCATGGACCAGTCTTCGCGCTTGGCTTCGACGACATCGATGTGAGCGAGGAGGAGAATGGGCTTGAACGCTCCTGTGCCGTGATAGCGAACGACCAGATTGCCTTTCTTGGGAGTCGGGCCGCCAAGAAAGATATCGGATTCGGGGAAGCCGGCGGCACGCAAGCGGGCGGCGGCAGCTTCGGCAACGGGAGTGGTTGCTCCGGTAGTGAAGCCGGACTGGATTTCGACGAATTCCTTATAGATATCGTGGGCAAGCTTTTGTTCGGCTTCGGGCCGTGTGGTTTGCGCGCGGACGGAAGCGCAAGAGACAAACAGGGCAAGCAGTAAGTGAAGCAGGCTTTTTGCTTTAGGCATGGTGGCATTCTTCCACGAGGGACTGGATTCCTGCAACTTGCGCTCTTAGTGCAAAGAGCGACAAAAGAGTGGTTGAAGAGTGCAAGAGTCGAAGGGTACAAGGGTCCGAGAGTCGAAGAGTTGCAGGAGACCAGTGATCCGTGAAGAGAAATTCGTCGCGAAACTACAGGGGCACATCCTACCCCCTATGTTTTTTGTAACGATGTGATTCGATGAGGGTTATGTGGTGGGGGGGGGCTGCTAACGATATACGTGGTAAGGACTTAGAACGAAGACCGTCGGAAGGTCTCATAAGGTCCGAAGATCGAGACAGAAAGAATGGTCGCAGATGGCGGCTGGCGATCACAAGCCGCCCAGACTTGTGAATCCGAAATTGAAAAAGCCACTGGTCGGCGAATTTGAGTTGAAGATAGCGTTTTTGAGTGTCTGCAAAGCATATAGGAGACTTGATTTTCCTGCGCCGTTTGCGCCGTAAACGACTGTAATCGGAGCCGCTTGACTTCTTGGTTTTCGATAGCGCGGAAGTTTCTAATCTTTATGAGCATTCGATGGCTCCCAGGGCGCGGAATTCGGGAATTGTAGCATTGTTTCGCCACAGGATACTTCAGGGCGAACAGCTTACGGCACCCACATCGTCGGGACCGACAAAGGCGGGTGGCCCACCTTAATTCCGAAAAATGCCTGTGGGTGGCGCATCCTTGCGGGTTTGTTTTTTGCAAGGGTGGGGTCATTCAAATTAGAAAACAGAAACTAGAAACTAGAAAAAGGAAACTAGAGGCGTCGGTCTGCCTATGTGGTGCGCGGGAAGAATCCTGCGGGAGAAACGTGGAATCGCTTGCTCACCTTCTCGATGTGGGTTTTATTGAGGGCGCGTTTCCGGTGCAAGACTTCGGAGACGATGCTTTCCGAGCCAAAGATGGGGGCCAGGTCTTTTTGGCGGAGGTCATTGGCATTCATCAGGGTGCGAAGGATTTCCACGGGGGCCGCATCCGGAATGGAATGGTGCTCTTCTTCGTAAGCTTCGATTAACGTCATCAAGACTCCGGCATACTTTTCTTCATCGCTTGTTGGGTTTACCTTGGTTGCCAGCTTGTCCAGGACCGCCAAGTATTCCTCATGCTGGCGCGCGGAGGTGATCGGCGCCGGCGAGCTGGCTTCCAGCGCATATTTTTCGGGTACCTCAATCATTGTTTTGCCAGTCCTTCTGGTCGTATTCGGCGTAACTGAGAATGCGCCGGATGTAAACCATTCTCCACCTGTATTTGATGGTGGCAATCAGCCTGCACCGGTTGTGGTCAATATCGAACACCACAAATGGCCTCTGAGAATCAGGATCCGGGATTAGAGTAACGCATCGGAACTTGTGTGTCTGTGCGAATAGACACACGTTTAGTCGTGTGGTCTAACCGCAGGGTCGTTGCCGGAGCGGGATTTCCAGAGAATCTGGCGGAGGATGCCAAGGGTTAGTTCAGCGTCGGTGGAGGAGAGGTTGAGGCGGTGGACGAGGCGGCGAATTTTTTCGTCGGTGGGGGCGGCCGAGCGTCGCTTTGGGGAGTTGGCTGCAGGGGATTTGAGGTAGCCGCTGGCGCGGAGGGCGTCGAGGAGGACGGAGGTAATGCGCTCGAGACCGGAGGCAGTGGCGGCGGTGTGTTTCTCCAAAGATACGGCGGTTTTTGGATCGCGGGCAAGTTCGTAGAGGCAGACAGCGACGGCCTGGCCGAGGTTCATGGAGCGATGCTCTTCGTGGGTGGGGATGCGCAGGAGCCAGTGGCAATGGCTGAGGTCTTCGTTCGAAAGGCCGCGCTTTTCCGAACCGAACAGAAGAGCGACACGGCTTCCGGCGAGGCGCTTGCGGATAAGGCGGGCGGCCTGTTCGAGACGTTTGACGGGATGCTGCAACTCACGTTGGCCTACCGAAGTCGTGCCGACAACGAGGCTGCAGTCCGCGATAGCCTCGGCGACAGACTGAAATTCTTCGGCGCTCGCCAGCAGGGGTGAGGCTCCGACGGCAGAGCGCGCTTCACGAAATGCCAATTCGTAGGGATTCACCACACGAAGGTGGAAGCAGCCGAAATTGCTCATGGCACGAGCCGCGGCGCCGATGTTGAGAGGGTTGCGCGTGTTGACGAGAACGACGCGCAGGCGATCGAGTTGGGAGTGGCCGGACAAGCAACTTACTATATTCTCTTCTGCGTCATGGAAAAAGGTGAGTGCAAGTGAGGGCAAGGATGGCAGAATGAGCGGCGCGATCGAGAGCCAAATGCGACGAGAGGGTAATCGAGGAAGAGGGATGATGATCGCAAAGCAGAGACTGAGACGTGGTTATGGTTTTGGAGTGATTGGTCTTGCCGGAGTGCTTGCCTGCCTTTTGCTGGCGGCCACTTGGGGTCCGGCGCGTGGTCAGATCACTCAAAAGACGGGTGTAGAGCGCGCGGCGTTCGGAAAGCTGGACGACGGTACGGTGATTGAGGCTTTCACCTTGAGGAATTCGAGGGGCGCATCCGCGGAAATCATCACTTATGGAGCGACTCTGGCTGGGCTGTGGGTGCCGGACCGCATGGGACAGGAAGGCGACGTGGTGCTGGGATTCGACAGCTTGAAGGGCTACCTGGGAGATCACCCGCATTTCGGCGGCATTATCGGGCGATTCGCGAATCGCATCGCCAAAGGGAAATTCAGCATCGATGGGCAGGAATACCAGCTGGCGACGAACAACGGTCCGAACACGCTGCACGGCGGCGAAGTGAGTTTTGACCGCCGGGTATGGAAAGGCGAGCCGCTCTCGGTTGCGAAGGGAGCCGCGGTGCGGCTGACGTACGTCAGCCCGGACGGAGAAGAACATTTTCCAGGGACTCTGACGGTGAAGGTGGTGTACACGCTGATGGAGGACGACGCGTTGAAAATCGAGTACACCGCGACAACCGACAAGGCGACTGCGATCAATTTGACGAATCACAGCTACTTTAACTTAGCCGGCGGAGGAAACGTTCTCGGGTACATTTTGACTCTCAACGCCAGCCGATACACTCCCGCGGATTCCACGCTGATTCCGACGGGAGAACTGGCGCCGGTGAAGGGCACGGCGTATGACTTCACAAAGCCGATGACCATCGGATCGCGAATCGCCGAACTCGAAAGGGTGAAGGAAGCAGGTGGCTACGACATCAACTACGTCGTGGACGGTCAAGTCGGAGCACTGCGTAAAGCGGCGAGGGTGGTGGATCCTTTTTCCGGGCGCGAGATGGAAGTGTGGACGACGGCGCCGGGCGTCCAATTGTATACGGCGAACTGGCTGGATGGGAGTATTTACGGCAAGCGCGGCGTGGTCTATGGGAAGTTCGGAGCGGTGTGCCTGGAAACACAAAATTATCCGGATGCGATAAATCATGCAAATTTTCCAAGCGCGATTCTGCGGCCGGGCGCGACCTATTACAGCGCGACCATCTACAGATTTTCTGTGAAATAGAAATCTGGGTGACGAGGTCCGCCTGATGGGTACTGAACGCCGCGGCTTGCGTGGGCGGCGAGGGGTAACATAGACTGTGGCCGGGTAGAAAGAAACTGCCTGCCAGGCTGGCCGGAAGTTCCCTCCTCTGCAGGGCCAGCAGGCATGGCGAAGTCCATTCGTTGCACGGCTTCGACCCCGTCGGGGCCATTATCCGGTGTAAGAGTGTTGCCGCCAGCGGCCGGTGCGGCAAGCTCTGGATTGCGTGGCAACGAATTGGCGGACCGGCAGGGAGAAGAGCGTGGCGACTCCACTGGAAATCTGGGTCAATGAAGCGGCATGGCTGACGAAGCCGGACGCTGTGGTGTACTGCGACGGTTCCAAGGCTGAGTATCACCGAATGATCGGGGAGATGCTGCGGGGCGGAGATTCCTACACGCTGAACGAAAAAACCTTCCCTAATTGCTACCTGCACCGCAGCAGCCCGAACGATGTCGCGCGGACGGAGCACCTCACCTACATCTGCTCGGTGGAGAAAGATGACGCGGGACCGACCAACAATTGGATGGATCCGGGGGCGGCAAAGCACAAAGTTGGCGCGTTGCTGGACGGGTCGATGCGTGGCAGGACGATGTACATCGTGCCGTACATCATGGGGCCGGTGAACTCGCCGATCAGCAAGGTGGGCGTGGAAGCCACGGACAGCCCGTACGTGGTGGCGAGCATGCACATCATGTCGCGAATGGGGAAAGCGGCGATGGACCGGCTGGGTGCTTCGAACGATTTCGTGCCGGGGCTGCATTCGCTGGGCGATTTGGATCCGATGCGGAGGTATATCGTTCATTTCCCGGAAGAGAAGCTGATCTGGAGCGTGGGCTCGGGCTATGGGGGAAACGCCCTGCTGGGGAAAAAGTGTTTTGCGCTGAGGATTGCGAGCGTGATGGCGCGCGAGCAAGGGTGGATGGCGGAACACATGCTGATCCTGGGGCTGGAGTCGCCGGGCGGCAAAGTGACGTATATGGGAGCGGCGTTTCCAAGCGCTTGCGGAAAGACGAACCTGGCGATGATGGTGTCCGCGCTGGAGAGCGAGGGCTATCGCGTGTGGACGGTGGGCGACGACATCGCGTGGATGAAAATTGGCGAAGACGGGTATTTGCACGCGATCAATCCGGAAGCGGGTTTTTTTGGCGTGGCGCCGGGCACCGGAATGCGTACCAATCCGAATGTGATGGCTGCGCTTCACAAGAACACACTGTTTACGAATGTGGCGATGACGCCCGAGCGCGAGCCATGGTGGGAAGGAATCGGAGACGAACCGCCCGCCGGATTGATTAATTGGAAGGGCGAGAAATGGGATTCGTCGAAAGGCGCGGCAGCGCATCCAAATGCCCGGTATACCGTCCCAGCGCAGCAGTCGCCGAGCATTTCGCCGAAGTGGGAAGCTCCGGAAGGAGTGCCGATCTCGGCGTTTATCTTTGGCGGGAGAAGAGCGCGGGTGGCGCCGCTGGTTTATGAGTCGTTGGATTGGCAAAACGGCGTGTTCATCGGCGCGATGATGGCGTCGGAGACGACCGCGGCGGCAACGGGTGACGTGGGGATTACGCGGCGCGACCCGATGGCCATGCTGCCCTTCTGCGGTTACAACATGGCGGATTATTTCGGCCACTGGCTGGAGATGGGGAAGAAAATTCCGAAGCCGCCAAAAATTTTCCATGTGAACTGGTTCCGTAAGGGCACCGATGGAAAATTCCTGTGGCCGGGATACGGCGAAAACGTGCGCGTGCTGAAGTGGATTCTGGAGCGGGCAGAAGGGCGCGGCGCGGCGCGGGAGACGCCGATCGGTTATGTTCCGGCGATAAACGGGTTGACACTCGACGGGCTGAAGATTTCGGATGAGTCGCTGAAGGAATTGCTGAGTGTGAATTCCGAAGACTGGGATGCGGAGCTGGAAGATTCGAAACAGTTTTTCGCAAAATTTGGCGACCGGCTGCCGCGCGAAATTCGCGAAGAGCACGAAAAGCTGGCGCGGCGGTTCCAACGCGTAGTTACGGCGTAACATCAAGCTATGGCCTAAGTGCCAGCTCAGAAGAATCTGCGCGGAGTTTCTGTCACGCAACTTGCAGTGGTTCGCAAACCTTGCGAAACCAAACCCCAGGCCATGGAGAACCGTGGATGAGCCGTACTCTAATCCCTTCGTTCGTACTCCTCTTGACGAGCCTCTGCTCCATCGCCAATGCGTTCCCCAGGGCGCAAGACACCCAGGCTTTTGTTCCGCTCGAGCATTGGAGAAAGGCGGTTTTAACAGGCGATGCAGCAACTTTGAAGAGCTTCTACAGCGTGGCAAGACCGTTGAAGGAAATGCCGCCCTCGTTCAAGACTGCTGAAGATTTGATGTGGATTTCTGGACGCAATGGAAGAGCAAAGGGCTCGCGGATCTGTCGCTGGAAATCAGTGCTCAAAAGGGCGAACCGGATTCATGCATCTTGATTATCCAAGCGAAATTAACGGTAAGAGAACAACCAGGTCCCCGAAACTATTATGTGGTGATTTGACAGAGATGGGTACGGCAGGGCGACGATTGGAACATTGGAACTGTATCTCGAGAGAGCGTGACGAGATTGAAAGTACCGGTGGATAGATTGCATCTGTACCCTGAAGATGCGAATGCAAGAGGCGAAATTGCAAAGGCTGTCCGAGCAGCGGGGCATGCGGACAAACGAATCATCCTGATACGAAATTGCAGGAACTTTCGATCAAAATTATGAGCTGGTGCACATCTACATCGGTGCACTTGATAAGAATCTTGATGTTGCGAAGCAATACGGCGTCCCGCTTCCCTCGAGGTTTTCCCGCATTGGCGGTACTCGATAGCAACGGAGAGTTAGTCTTCAGTCAGAAGTAGGGTGAGTTCGCTGGCGCACGATGGATGGCGCCCGATGATATTCTGAACTTTCTCAACAAGTGGAAACCTATGTGCGACCAAGAATTGATTCGTTCGAATTGTTTGCGTCTTGACACTAAACCAGCAACTTCAGTGATGGCCGCCGACGCGGCGCGGGTGCGAGCTGACGGGCGGCGAATCCTCGGCGTCGAAGGCCGCAGGGCCGCGATCAAAATGAAAATCAGGGCGGCTTTCCAGGAGCCGGACGCAGCGATTCCAGCGGAGAATGCTGTCATCATTTCCCGCGGGGCGGATTTTTTCCGCTTCGGCGAAGCAGCGCATGGCTTCTTCGATGAGAGGGAGAAGGATGTGCGCGGCATAGCCGACGACGAGCTGGGCTTTTGCGCGGCGCTCGTACAGCAAGCCGGTGTAGTAGAAGCGTTCGTACGGGTCGCGCAAGCTCTGGAAGAGAGAGAGCACCTCGGGATAGCGGTCGCCGGCTGCGCCGAGGAATTGATCGGTGATGGCGAGACCAAGCATGCGGAGTGCGAGCTGGTGGTCAGGAACGATGGAGAGGATGTCGCGGCAAATGGATTCGGCCTCTTCGGGCTCGTTGATATAACGATATAGCTCGGCTTTAGCGATGGCCTCGGGTATGCCGGCTTTGGAGATGGATTTCAGTTGGTGTGGCATGGGGCCTCCTCGTTCGCGCTACTTGCCGCGGATCTTCCGGAACAGCATGGTCAGCGGATCATAAAATTCGTCCACAACGCGCTCCTTCAGCGGGATGATGGCGTTGTCAGTGATGCGAATCTCCTCGGGGCAGACTTCCGTGCAGCATTTGGTGATATTGCAGAGCCCAAGGCCGAGTTCGTCCTTGAGCAGGGCGGTCCGGTTACGGCCGTCGAGTGGGTGCATTTCGAGACCGGCAATTCGAACGAAGAAACGCGGGCCGGCGAATTTTTCTTTCTGGTCGTGTTCGCGAAGCACATGACAAACGTTTTGACAGAGAAAGCATTCGATGCACTTGCGAAATTCCTGCACGCGATCGACGTCGAGCTGGGAGATTTTCCAGTCGGCGCCGGGGCGCGGTTCGAATGCAGGGATTTTCCGGTTGACACGGTAATTCCAGGAAACGTCGGTGACAAGGTCTTTAATGCGGGGAAAGGACTTCATGGGCAGGACGGTGATGGGCTGGTCCTTAGGCAGGTCGTCCATGCGCGTCTTGCAGGTCAGGCGGGGGCGACCGTTGACTTCCGCGGAACAGGAGCCGCACTTCCCTGCTTTGCAATTCCAGCGAACGGCGAGATCCGGCGCGAGGTGGCCTTGAATATGGTGTAGCGCGTCGAGAACGACCATGCCGGGAGCGATGGGGACGCGGTAGTCCACGGTTTGGCCGGCGTTCGAATCGCCGCGAAAAACGCGCAAGGTTGCTTCGGCCATGAGTAATCTCCGTTGCCTGTTCTCTGCCTTCGCACGCCGGGGCTAAAGCCACGGTGTAACACAATCTCTAATCTGCGGCCAGAATTTGCTGCAGCTCGCCGGGCATCTCCTCAACGGGAGATTCGCGGCGTTTCATGGCGCCGGTTTCCTTGACGATGATGTTGTGCTTCTTTTCCCAGACCGTGTCGAGCTTAGGGTAATCGATGCGGCTGTGTGCGCCGCGACTCTCCCTACGCGCCAGGGCGCTGTGTGCGACTGCTTCGGAAACGGTGAGCATGGACTTCAAGTCGTAGAAAAGATGCCAGCCGGGATTGAAAAGGCGGGAGCCTTCGACACCGGCGTTGGCGGCGCGGGCTTTCAATTTTTCGAGTTCGACAAGCGCTTTCTGCAAATCTTCTTGGGTTCGGAAAATTCCCACGAGATTCTGCATCGCTTCCTGCAAGTCACGATGGACGGCGTAAGGGCTTTCCGCGCCGGAATTGGAAAACGGGGCGAGCAATTCTTTTTCGGCTGATTCGATCTGCGAGTTATCGATCGAAGGGGCGGATGCGCGCTTGGCATGCTGGGCAGCGGCGAGTCCGGCGCGACGTCCGAAGACAAGGAGATCGGAGAGCGAGTTGCCACCGAGACGATTCGCGCCGTGAAGACCGGCGGCCGCTTCACCGGCGGCGAAAAGTCCGGGCACGGTGGATTCTGCGGTTTCGGCGTCCACGCGAATGCCGCCCATCACGTAGTGGCAGGTGGGACCGACTTCCATGGGACCTTTGGTGATGTCCACATCGGCGAGTTCCTTGAACTGGTGATACATGCTAGGAAGCTTTTTCTTCACGTATTCTGCGGGCTTTTGAGAGATATCTAGATACGCGCCACCGTGTTCGGTGCCGCGGCCTTCTTTGACTTCGGTGTATATCGAACGGGCAACAACGTCACGCGTGGAGAGCTCCATGCGCTTGGGGTCGTACTTTTCCATGAAGCGCTCACCGAGTTTGTTGCGGAGGACACCGCCTTCGCCGCGAACGGCTTCGGTGACGAGAATGCCTTGCACGCCGGGAGGCCAGACCATGCCAGTGGGATGGAACTGCACGAACTCCATGTCCATGAGTTCGGCGCCCGCTTCGTAAGCAAGGGCCATACCATCCCCGGTGTACTCCCAGGAATTGGAAGTGACGCGCCAGGCCTTGCCAATGCCCCCGGTGGCGATGACGATGGATTTGGCTTTGAAAACGATGAGGCGGCCGGTCTCGCGCCAATACGCGAACGCGCCGGCGATGCGGCCACCGTCGGTCAAGAGGCGTGTGACGGTGCACTCCATGTACACGTCGATGCCCTGTTGGACACCGCGGTCCTGAAGGGTGCGAATCATTTCCAGGCCGGTGCGGTCGCCAACATGGCAGAGGCGCTTGAAAGTGTGCCCGCCGAACGCGCGCTGCAGAATGTCGCCCTTTTCGGTGCGGTCAAAGAGAGCGCCCCATTGCTCAAGTTCACGGACGCGATCGGGAGATTCCATGGCGTGGAGCTGGGCCATGCGCCAATTATTGAGAAGTTTTCCGCCGCGCATCGTGTCGCGAAAGTGAGTCTTCCAATCGTCGGCGGTGTCCACGTTGCACATGGCTGCTGCGATGCCGCCTTCGGCCATGACGGTGTGGGCTTTTCCGAGGAGCGATTTACAGACCACGCCGACGGAGGCGCCCTGCGCGAGTGCTTCGAGCGACGTACGCAATCCCGCACCGCCGGCGCCAATGATGAGCACGTCGTGCTCGCGGGTTTCGTAGCTGTTGGTCACAAAAGCCTCAGGTCACGAATGGCGCCGGAGGCAACCATACGCACGTAGAAATCGGCAAAGCCGACGGAAAATAGGCTGCACCAGGCGAAGAGCATGTGGCGCTCGTTCAAAAATGTGGAGAGGCGCCAGGCGGCGAAGCGAGAGCGGCCAAAAGTGGCGCAAGAGAAGCAATCGAGTTTGCCTCCGGCAAGATGGCGGAGAGAGTGGCATGAAAAAGTGTAGAGCGAGAGCAGGCAAACGTTGAGTGTGAGGACGAGCGTGCCAACACCGATGCCAAAGTGGCCGTCGAAGAAAAATGCGTGAATGGCGTCGTACCAAAGGAAGCAGATAAAGAGTACCGCGAGATAGAAAAAATAGCGGTGGACGTTCTGGAGGATCAGAGGAAACTTTGTTTCTCCGCTGTACTTGCGGCGGGAGGGTTCACCGACGGCGCACGCAGGCGGATCGAGCAGAAAAGCACGATACAAAGCTTTGCGGTAGTAGTAACAGGTGGCGCGAAAGCCAAGCGGGCCAGCAAGAATCAGCAGCGCCGGTGAGAGCGGCCACCAGTGATGCTGCGGGTCTATGAGAGGCGAATAGAACGGAGAGAGGTAGGGCCCCCAGGAATAGTAAGCCCCCTCGAAGGCGCGAAGCGTGGCATAGATGCTGAAGCCGCCCATCACAATAAAGATGGGAAGGATCTCGATCCACCAGGGGTCGCGTCGCAAAGTGCTCCCGAGTCGAGACTCGGGCAAGAGAGTCTGAGAACCAGCCATCGGAGGACCTCCGGCGTGGTGTAGGGTAATCAAATTGCAGGTTTTTTCAAATGAATTTTATGAGAAAACCCGAATCCGCGGATGGTTTCTGCGTGCGCGTTAGAATGAAAGCCCTCACTCTCAAGTAAGTCTCATAATTGCTCGCCGGAGCGCTGCAGGCTCCTCATCGAGAAAGCCGCGGTGAGGCACCCGACTGCCCCAAACAATAGCCACGAGGGGACGGGATAGGCGTGCATGCCGAAATCGTTGTCTTCCATGAACGTCAGCAGCGGGTAGTAAGGATTTAAAAAGAGAGGCGCCTGGATGTGCGCGGGCGGACCGGAAGCCCCCGGGTGGCTTTGCTGCCAGTGCGAATACAACATGCCATACGCGATAGCTGTGACAACCGTCAGAACAAGGACGATGGCATAGCAAGACGCCGTGGCGTGAACGCTGCGGCGAAACACAGCTGAGCACCAGAGGCCGATGGCGCAGATACAGGCGAGCGTGAGAATGGTCGAGCCAAGGACTTTGAGCATATCGAGAGGCTCAACACCTCCGAAGGCAAACGGAAGAGCCAGCAAGGGAATCGCACTGGCGACCAGAAGCAGTAGATAAAGAAGCGCGGCAACGAACTTTCCCCACCAAATCTGGGGAGCCGAGAGCAGGCTGGTCAAGAGGCCGGCAAGGGTGCGTTGTTCTCTTTCAAGGGTGATGGCACCGCTGCTGAAAACGGGGGCCATGAGCAGGAGCACGGTGATTTGGGTGAAGACTACACCGAGAAAGATAGCTTGGCCAATGTCCGCGCCCTGGACCTCCGCACCGCGGAGGCGGTGGCCGGTGTCGGTCGTAAAGTAGTAGGCGCCGATGACAACCCCGGAGAGCACGAAAAGATAGAGCGTGGGCAGGAGCCATGCGCGGCGCTCGCGGAGGCGCTGGCGAATCTCCTTGATGACCATGGGGTTGGTGACGAAGCGCTTCATCGAGTTTGCTCCCCGAAAGCGCGGCGGTAGCGCTCCTCAAGGCCCGGCCCGCGCGCGTCAAAGGAAAGAATGGTGATCCCCGCCGTCAAGAGTGTTTGAAGAAAAGTCGAAGCTTCCTTGGAACTGCCCGGCAGTTCCACGAGCAGGAAGCCGTCCTTGCGCTCCAGGACGCGCGCGCCGGAGTGGCCGGCGATAGCGCGATTCGCAATCTCGCCGGCACCAGCAAACTCGACCTCGCAGCGGATGGTTGGGGCGTGGTCCTTGGGGTCTGGTGGAGTAGTTTGTGCTTCCTCGACATTTTTTCCATCGGCGATGAAGACAATGCGCGTGCAGATGTCCTCGAGGTCGCTGAGGATGTGCGAGGAGATCAGGATGGCCACACCTTCCGCGTGCAGACGCTTCAATTGCTCGCGAAGATGAATGCGGGCCAGCGGGTCCAAACCAGTGGCGGGCTCATCGAGGAGGAGCAGCCTGGGTTCGTGAAGCAGAATTTTTGCCAGAAGCAGGCGCTGTTTCCAACCGAGGGAAAGATGCTCAACGAAATCCTCGCGGCGATCAGCAAGGCCGGCACGCTCGAGTGCGCGCTCGATGGCTGCAGTGCGCTTGGGCTCCTTGAGCCGGAAGGCATCGGCAAAGAATTCGAGAAATTCGCCAATGCGCATGTCCTGGTAGATGCCCGCGACATCGGGCAGGTAGCCCAACGTGGTACGGACGGACGCTGGATCGAGCGAGACGTCGTGACCAGAAACACGGACGGAACCGGCATCGGCTGGGAGAAGCGTAGCCAGGATTTTTATGAGCGTGGTCTTCCCCGCTCCGTTGGGGCCAACCAGGCCCACGAGCTCATTGCTTTCCACGCGCAGAGAAAAGCCATCCAAACCGTGGGATTTACGATAGGACTTGCGGAGCGCCTCGATTTCAATCATGGCCACGCTCCGAAGGTGACAATCGTCAGGGAAACGGATTTCCGGTCAGGAGATTGACCTTGAAGAACAGGGACTAGACCCGCTTGATCGCTGAGACCGAAGAAAACAGCCTTGTTTTCAGCAAACACGTCATCACCGTTGGTGGACCATCCGCGAAGTAGCTCCAAAGGGGAAAAGGGCTCCGTCCCGAGATTGTCCCATTCTTCGTTCATTTGCTGTGACTCGGCCTCGGTGAACGCGCGATTCCCGCTGTCGGCGGGCTTGCGGAACTGAAAGGGCGGACCGGGGTAGGCGGGCAAGCGTGAAACCGAGCGACCGGATTCCTTCTGGAATTCCCTGCGTGGGACCTTGGCGAGATCCAAGGTCTCGCCGTTGGGAAACGAACCAAGCAGAAAAACATCGCTATGGTCGACAACAATGGCTTGCTTGAAGGAGATTCCGGTATCGTTGTGGAGGCGACCCAGCGCATCGCGGGAAATCACTCCGGCAAAGCGATGGGAGCCCGCAAAGTTGAGTTCCGCAAAGGACCATTTGCGAAGGGCCAGACTGGTTTCCCAAGCTTTGTCGAGAACAAATCCACTCACATGAGCAGTATTGCTGAAGTTGGGCGTAAGGGGCCCCTCGAACATGTCTGTTACAAGATTGCGCGGGGGCGAATAGATCCAGTCCACGGGGATAACGGGCTCGACGGTCGATCTCCGCGGGGAGGAGATACGGACTTTGGCATCCGCTGTGGCGAGCGAACTGAGATTGTCCATGCGATAGACAACCATGTCATCGAGATTGAAATTGCGCGGCCGATGGCGAGCACTGGTGCCGTAAAGCAAGATGGAAGTGAGAATCGCGATGGCCGGAATGGTGAACCAGGCCCACTCCGGCCTGCCCATCCTTCTTAAGACGATGAAGTTGAAGACACCGACTACGAGGACGTAGCCGATCATCCAAAACAGAATTTCCAGAAAAGTCGGAAATCGAAAACTAGTACCGAGGCGCTTCATTAGCCACGCCGGTTGGCTGAAGTCTCCTGACTCCCAGCCGCCCGCATCGCGTGGGAATTGACGACGCGTTTCTTCCGGCGTGCTCTGGGAGAAACCGGCTGGGCGAAAATAGGTCGAGAATTCCTTGCTGGTGATGGAGGGTAGACGAACAAGATAGCCGGAACCCACGCGCAGGGACTGTCCGAACGGTATTCGGATTCGATAAAGCTCAAGAAAAAAGGCCTTTCGGTACATGCGATTGAAATCCGCTAGAGAAAGCTTTGCGGCGGTGGGATTAGTGCCGGGGTTGGACGAAACACCATCGGCGATCTGATCCTCGATCAAGACCAGCTTGCCGCCATTGCGGACAAATAGCTCCAGAACTTGGCGCTGTTCTTCGGACAGGCGCGCGATGGGTGCGGCAAGAATCACCGTGTTCGCGGGCGCGTAAGCCCATCCTTCGGACGGAGGGTCGGACAATTGAATCATGCGCAGGATCTGCGACTTGTAAGTCTGCTCGTCGGGGCTGCCGCTGAGAAGGATGGACTGCTGAATGCCGCGGCAAAGCTCAGGCGTGGAGCAAATCAGGCCGAGGACCTGGCCTTCCGTTTTTGGGCCGACGAGCCGCGCCGCCCGACCGACGACGAGATTACCGACGTCTCTTGCTTCCAGGTAAATGACCAGCTTGTTGTTATTTTGGGGAATAATATGTAGGGGAACGCGAAAAGTGCGCTCCTCGCCCAGCGAAAGCACCAGCGGCAAAGTAATCGACGTCGTAACGGAATTCGAATCACTCTCCAGGCTCACTTCATCCACAACCAGCGAGATGGGCATGCTCTGCGCTGTGGTGTTACGGACGTCGAAGGAAATGAGCGTCGGACTGTTATCGGTGGCGTAGACGTTTTCGAGCCCAACTTGCCGGAATTTGAGGGAAATCGCGTCAGCAGCCCGTAATACGGGTGCAACCGCAGCGAGCAGGAACAAAAGCGATAAGGCGCGCCGGCGCATTCTAGGACCCCGATACTACTCGAATACTATTGACGGTGGCAACGCTCGAAAGGTTCCCGGAGATGGATACGGTCAGAGGATGGATACGATCTCGGGGTCGAGGGAGACGTGAGTGGCGGGGAAACCGTTGATGGAGAAGAGCGTGCCGCTAGCTTCCGAGAAATGAAAGAAGCGGCTGATGTGATAGTCCTCGTCGTAGCCGGAGAAGAGCCGTTCGGTTTCGGCGGGGCCGAGCTGAAACGCCGATAGCGGCACAGGCTGGCCAAATTCACCGGCAAGAGCGCGATAGTGATCAACAAGCTTGCTAAGAGGCATCATGGGAGCTTGGCGAGCGGCTTTGGAGGACATCGCACTCCTCAGGGAGAAAGTGTACAGCGGTGATGCAGAGAAGAAAAGAATTTGACGGAGCGCGTGTCTATTTTTCGCACACGGCTCAGCGCCGTTTCTCAGTGAAAATGTTCAGGTTGGCTCAGGCCGGCGGTGAGCCGCGCCGAAACGGGCGCGCAAGCAACTTAGAGACGAGCAGGACCATGCCGCGGGGATGCGACCAGGCACGTTTGACGACAAGCCAAGGATGTACGTAGCTGCGCGAAAGCCCTTCCGGCGTGAGGCGGTGGGTGGCGTCTTCCGTGGTGTGGAGGTGATACCACTCGCCGATCAGCTCGCGATTGCGCTGCGCCTCCGGCCCGGTGAAGACGCCTTTCGAACCGTCGGGATGATGTGAATAGTCGTGATTCTGATGGAGGGCCAAAACTTCGCGCGAAGCATCGATCACTGCGGCCTTTTTTGAACGCGCGTGCCACAAAAACCAGTTGTCCCAGCCACGACGCCCGAGCGCGAGCGGAAGCAGATCGCTCCCCAGACCTTTGGTGAAAACGAAGTAATCGATGGCGTTCGGCGGCCTCAGCTTTCCCGTGGTACGAGCCTGGCGGCGCAGATTCTGTTCCCAGTCTGGAGGAGAAAAATCAATCGGCTCAGTGATATTCACGTCCATGCGTTGGCCGACCATGAGCAACGAATGTGGTTCACGAGCGATGCGCTCCACAGCGGAAGCGAAATCCGACAACAGCAAAATGTCTCCATTCAAGTAGCAGAGCAAGTTGTTCTGGGAGAGCTGTTCCGCCTGGGCAAACAGATCGTGCACCAGAGGAGCGCCGGAATCGCTGCGCGCCACCTTGGGGATATGCCGCAGGCCGAACTCGCGCGCCACTTCCGCCGTGCCCTCGTCATCGCCAAATAGAATGATTTCCGGCTTGATGGGCAGAAGGGACCAGCTCTTGATGGCGTTACGCTGGATTACCTCAATGTGTCCGCGGAACGCTTTTGGCGTGGCGAAGATGGTCAGCATGAGCGGGTGGCCACGCCGGTAAGGTCGTCTCGATCAACGGCGTCGTCGGATTGTTCGTGAGTAAGCATTAATGCCAAAGCATTTTGGTCGCTGCACGGGTGTGCATTGCCCGCGTGCAGAAATATTGTATACCGCCGGGCCCTTCGAATCGCGCGAACGGGCGGCTGGCGAGACCCAATTGGCTGGCGCGGCAGGATTGCGTAGAATGCTTTGTGGAACTTGAGAAACACAGGAGGAACGACAATGAGCATTTCAGTGGGAGAGATGGCGCCGGATTTCATGCTGCTGAATCAGGAAAAGAAGGAAGTCAAGCTCTCGGATTTCGCGGGGAAGAAGAATGTGGTTCTGATCTGGTATCCCCTCGACTGGAGTCCGACGTGCACGAATGAGCACGTCTGCATCGTCAACGAGATGAAAGCATTCGAAACGCTGGACGCGGAAGTGCTGGGCATAAGCGTTGACAGCATATGGTCGCACAAGGCGTATGCGGACAAGATGGGCATCAAGTATTCTCTGTTGGCGGATTTTCAGCCGCGGGGAGCCGCAAGCGAAAAGTATGGCGTGTTCCTGGCCGATAAAGGGATCACGGGCCGGGCGATTGCTATCGTCAACAAGGCGGGCAAAGTGGCGTGGTTCAAGAACTACGACATTCCGGTGGTGCCGGACTTGAAGGAAGTGGCCGCGGCGCTGTCGCAGGTGAAAGCGGCGACGGCATAAAGAAGAAGTGCTGAAGCAAAGAAACAAAGAAGTGAAGAAAAGCAAAGTGGGCGAGTTGAATTTAACACGGCGTGGAGCCGGGTTAGTTCCCTGCTGGTTTAGCGGCGTAGTCGTTGCGGACGACGTTGCCGCCTTTCATCACAAACTTGACGGATTCGAGAACGCGCACGTCGGACGTAGGATCCCCAGTCACCGCAATCACGTCGGCATAGTGGCCGGTTTCGAGGGCGCCGACCATATCAGCCCAGCCCAGCAGATCCGCGGCGTTGATGGTCGCAGCCTGAATGGCGTCGACGGGTTTCATGCCCCATTCAACCATCTTTCCAAACTGTTTGGCATTGTCGCCGTGCGGATAGACGCCGGAATCCGTACCGAAGGCTATCTTCGCGCCGGATTGAAACGCGTGTCGGAAATTCTCGCGCTGCAGGCGTCCGATTTTCTTTTCCTTCTCGATGGACTCGGGAAGCATTCCCGCTTTCGCGCCTTCCTGGAGGATGTAGTCATCGTTGTAAATGTCAAAAACCAGATAAGTGCCGTGCTGTTTGGCGAGGGCGATGCCTTCGTCGTCGATTAGGCTGGAATGCTCGATGGAATCGATGCCCGCGCGGATGGCGTCCTTGATGGATTGCGTTCCGTGTGCGTGCGCGGCGACTTTGCGGCCCAGCTTGTGAGCTTCTTCGGCGATGGCTGTCATTTCTTCCAGTGTGTATTGAGGAGTGCCGGGCTGATCTCCTTTGCTGAGAACGCCACCCGAAGCGCAAATCTTGATAACGTCGGCGCCGTATTTTACGGTTTCGCGGACTTTGGCGCGCGCGGCCCAGGGACCGTCGGCGACGCCTTCCGCCTTGTGGTGAAACTCAAAGGGAAGCAGGTTGTCGTCACAATGGCCTCCGGTGATGCCGAGAGGCGGACCCGAAGCGCGCATGCGCGGGCCTTCCACGTCGCCGGCGTTAATGCCGTCGCGGAGGGCGATGTCCGTGTAACCGCTTGCGCCGACGTTGCGAACGGTCGTGAATCCGGCGTGCACCGTTTTGCGTGCGTTTTTGACGCCAGTGACAGCTTCGCGGGGAACCGAAACGCCGAGGCCGGCATAGCCATTGTTCGTTGGGTCGGAGGTGAGGTGCGTGTGCACATCGATCAGGCCGGGCAAGCACGTAGCATTCGAAAGATCGATGGGGAAGACGCCCGCGGGAAGCTTTGTGGACGCGACAGGGCCAACGGCGATAATCATGCCGCTATCATCAAACACGACGACTTGATCGGGCAGCGTGCGGCCGGAGCGAACATCGACAAGCTTGCCGCAGCGAACGGCGCCGGGAGCGGAGAAAGCTATCGGCGAGAATGAAAAGGCACAAAGAAGCACGAATAAAAACTTACGCATGGGTCTCCTTAAGAGTGTGAAAAGAACTTGAGAAGAGTATATCCGAGTGTGCCGATTGGAAAGCGATCTCGGCGAAATCACTTTGTTGCCGTGGTGCTTGGTGCGGCGGGCTTTTTTTCGGCCGGCTGTGGCGCAAACGAACGGATGAGGAGAACCAGTTGCCAGCGCTGATCTTCCGTCATGCGCTTCTTGAAAGCGGGCATCGGTTTTCTGCCCTGGCTGATCTGGTAAAAGAGCGCTCCGTCGGTGACGCTGTTCATGTGTGGCGCGTCGGTGAAATCGGCTGGTTTGGGATCGTACCTGAGCGCTTCGGAGCCGTCGCCTTTTCCGGCGTCGCCGTGGCATTGGGCGCAGTTTTCGCCGTAAAGACTCCGAGCAGATCTGCGCGCGGCTTCTGAGGGCTGGAGGGGATTCTTGCGGCTTTTGGCTTCTTCGGGGATGACCCAAGGCTTGTTTTCCTGGAAGACGGTGTAGACAACCGCGACCAAGATGATCAGAAGAAGCGAGGCAAAAAGGGATTTACGCGTCCTGAGATTTGGCGAGGTGTTTGCAGGCATGATCACCAAGAAAATTTTCGCACATCACAGCGGGCAACGAAAGACCGGATGATGACGCGGTTCGAAGAAAATCCATTAAAACAGAGGACACCGAGACCACAGAGTTCGCGGAGGGCAGAGAAGAATCTGAGAGAGATAACTCGCATTCAGGGGGTGCGGAAAATGAGCCAGAGGAGTTCGCCGTTGAAGAAGAGGATGGCGGCGGCAACGATCCAGGCGATAACGATGGTCAGGCGGGAATTTACAAAATCGCCCATTTTGGCCCGGCTGCTGGTGAACTGGATGAGCGGAATCACAGCAAAGGGCAGCTGAAAACTGAGAATGACCTGGCTGAGAATGAGGAGTGAGGTGACTTTGTTTTCGCCGGCGATGCCGATGACCAGCGCGGCGGGAATGATGGCGATCGAGCGCGTAATAAGGCGGCGAAGCCAAGGTTTGAGGCGGATGTCGAGAAAGCCTTCCATGACGATCTGGCCGGCAAGCGTACCGGTGAGTGTGGAGTTCTGACCGGAGGCAAGTAGCGCAACGGCGAATACGGTGCTGGCGAGGCTCACGCCGAGCACGGGGCTGAGAAGTTTATAAGCGTCGGCAATTTCCGCGACGTTTTGGAGGCCGCGCGTGTGAAACGCAGCGGCACCGAGAACGAGGATGGCGGCGTTGATAAAAAGCGCGAATCCGAGGGCGAGCGTGGAATCGAAGATGGCGTAACGCACGGCTTCGCGGCGATCGCGAGTAGAAGCTCCAAACGCACGCGTCTGCACGATGCTGGAGTGCAGATAAAGATTGTGCGGCATCACGGTGGCGCCGAGGATACCGATGGCGATGTAAAGCATTTCGCGATTGCGCAGGATTTCCGCGCGCGGGATAAAGCCGATGGCTGCTTCGCGCCACAGCGGATGCGCGAAAAAGATTTCGTAAGCGAAGCAGGCGGCGATGGAGGCAATTAACGTGACGACGAAGGCTTCGATGAATCGGAAGCCCCTGCCTTGAAGCGCGAGAACGATAAGCACATCGAACGCGGTAATCAGCACTCCGGCGAGAAGTGGCAGGCCAAAAAGCAGCTTCAGCGCGACGGCTGAACCGAGAACCTCGGCAAGGTCGCAGGCGGCAATAGCGATTTCGCAGACGACCCAGAGAAACAGCCCGGTGCGGCGGGAATAATGCTCGCGGCAAGCCTGGGCGAGATCGCGTCCGCTGGCGATGCCGAGCTTCGCGGAAAGCGCCTGCAGAAACATCGCCATCAGGTTGCTGATCAGGACGACACTCAGCAGCGTGTAGCCGAATTTCGAGCCGCCACCGATGTCCGTCGCCCAATTGCCGGGATCCATGTAGCCGACAGCGACGAGATAGCCTGGCCCGGCGAAGGCCAAGACCTTGCGAATCCACGAGGCGCCTGCGGAAAAAGGGATAGTGCGGTGCGCTTCCGGCAGCGAAGGTGACAGGACTCGAGTCTTGATCTCCGCGGGAGAGTAGGAGACATCGGGAGTTTCGCTGGCGACGGCCGGATCGGTCTCGAGTTGTGGCGGGAGCGCGCGTGCCATGTTTGGGGTTAACTATGCTAAATACACTTTATAAACTACCTTTAATATGCCGGTCTGTCAATAGAACTGTGTTTTCCCTGTAGTACCAACCCAATGAGTACCTGTAGCACCGGGCGAAATGAGCGAACCGCAAGCGCTTATGGTAAGTTCGAATCGGCATTCAGGGAGAGGAATGAGATGGACCAACAGCAGCCGGTGCAGGGCCAGGTACAGATCAAGGCCGACGAAAAGGAATTGCAGGGCCAGTACAGCAACCTGGTGATGATTCACCACAATCTGGAAGAGTTCACGTTGAATTTTATTTACATTTTTCCCAATGGCGCGCAGGGCAAGCTGCTCACCAGCACGATTGTCAGCCCGGGGCACGCGAAGCGTATCTGGCGCGCGCTCGGAGAGAACCTGGCGCGCTACGAAGCGCAATACGGCAACATCAAGGAATCGCCGGAAGGAAGCACGCCTGCGCCCACCGTAGGTTTTGTGCAGTAACGGCCGCTGCCGCAACTTCAGTTCAATAGCGCAATGCCCAGGTTGGAGTTGTGTCGGGCATCGTCCACCTGCTAGAATTTTAGAGTTGTTCCTCGATTTGGGCCTGTAGCTCAGGTGGCTAGAGCGCGCCCCTGATAAGGGCGAGGTCGGTGGTTCAAGTCCACCCAGGCCCACCACTCAAATCACCAATAAATACGCGACAATTCTCACTTTTCCCCTTTCGGGGAATATCTCTCAAAAAACCGATTTGCCAACTATTTGCCAACTTTACGATTGGCCGGACAGCACTACACTCAGGGCTTTAAGACCGTTCGGATGAGGGCCAAACGGCTGGCATCGATTCGGCTATGTCGAGAACGCTGCCCTCTCAGGTCGAAGGACGTGCAAGGCAGTGCAAGACACTGCGGTGGTCCAA
>DATDGF010000004.1:0-2410 GCA_036522195.1 Candidatus Acidiferrum sp.
TGCGACGCAGGCAACAAAGGAGAGCGCGGCGGTGGCCAGCGCAAGCGTGAGCGGATCGTGGGGGGTGAGGCCGAAGAGCTGGCTCTGAACTACGCGAGTGAGTGCAAGGGCGGCGATGACTCCGGCAGCCACGCCGATGGCAACGAGCAGCAAAACTTCGCGCATGACCATCCAGATTACGTTGGCGCGGGCCGCGCCGAGGGCCAGGCGAATGCCGACTTCGCGGGTGCGCTGCGCGATGGTGTAGGCCATGACGCCGTAGAGTCCGATGACGGCGAGAAGAGTTGCCAGAAATCCGAAGACGGCGGAGAGGCTGGCAATCATGCGCTCCGTAGAAAGGGAGTTGTTGATCTGCACTTCAGTGGTGCGCATGGCATAGATGGGCAGGTTGGGATCGAGGTCCCGGACTTTCGAACGCACAGCGGGCATCAATTGATTGGGGTCTGTTGCGGTTCGTAGATAAACGGTCATGCCGCCGAGAAAGCGGTCCGACAAGTACGGAACAAAGGCTTGCTCGGGGATTTCGTCGCGCAGATTCGTGTATTTGACATCTTTGACGACGCCGATGACCTCCATATCGGTGGGCGTTCCGGGATCGGTGCCGAAGCCGAGGTGAAGGCCTACGGGATTCCGGCCGGCGAAGTATTTTTTGGCAAACTTTTCGTTGATCATGATCGTCGTGGGGGTCCAGTTCCACTGCTCAGGACCGTGTTTAACGTCGCGGTTGTCCTTGCTTGTAAAGTCTCGCCCGGTGACGATGGGCACACCCATGGTGGCGAAATAGTTGGGGCCAATGGAATTCATGAAGGGCTGGGCATGTTCATCGGGCTTCGCCGGAGTGAAGCCTTCGACGCTCACGCCACTGTCCCATTCGTTGTCCTCAAGAATGCGCATGGAAGCCAAGCCAACGGATTGAACTCCGGGAATCGAGCTGAGAACTTGGGACAACTGAGAGTAGAAGACTTTCATGCGTTCCGGGGTGTAGCCATTGAGAGAGGGGTCGATATTGAAACCGACCAACTTTTCCGCGGGAAAGCCGGGACCGAGATTGCGCAGATTAGCGAGGCTGCGGACGAACAGTCCTGCGCCAACAAGCAGAAGGAGGGAGAGAGTAACCTGGGCAACAACGAGGCCTTTTCGGAGACCGTTGTGACCGCCACCCACGACGGCCCCAGCCTGATCTTTCAGAGTTCCGGCAATATTGGGTTTGGTGGTTTGCATGGCGGGGACAAGACCAAAAATGATGCCGGTGAGAATGGTAACCGTGAAAGTGAAAAGAAGAATGCGAAGATCGGGTGCACTGGAGATGTTGAGGCCGTTGGAATCCGATGGGAGGTAGACACCCATAAGCGCCCTGTCCGCCCAGAAGGCCAAGGCCAAACCTGCCATCCCTCCTAGGAAAGACAATGTAACGCTCTCAATGAGGAGCTGCCGAATAATCTGCCAACGAGTGGCTCCGATGGCGAGTCGGATGGCAATCTCCTTGGTACGCGCACTGCCGCGCACCAGCAGAAGATTCGCGAGATTGGCGCAAGCGATTAGGAGCACGGCTCCGGTGGTGGCCATCAAGACCCAGAGAGGCGTCGAGAGCTGACGCCGCGTGTAGGAGCGGCCCTGGGATCCGGGTAAGACATCGATCCAGGATTTGAGGAATTCCTGGCGATCGTAAGCGGACGCGTGAGCAAAGCCGGCTTCCTGCACTTCCTGTTCGAGCATGGAGTGCATGAAAGGCTGGAGGGCAGCCTTGGCCTGTTGTTGCGAGACGCCGGGCTTTAAGCGGCCGAAGGCGTTCACCCACCGAGAACGGCGATCTTTGAGCATGTCGTTGGGATTGCCGACGATGATTTGCAGCTGCATCATGATGGGAATGAAGATTTTGGGTGATTGACCAAGCTCCACGCCATCAAAATCCTGCTGCGCGACGCCGATGACGGTCATTTTGTAATTGTTGATGGTCAATTCCTTGCCGACGATTCCTGGATCGCCGGCAAAACGACTCTTCCAGAAGTCGTAGCTCAGAACCAAGAGAGGATGTCCACTTGGGATGCGGTCGTCCTCGGGTGTGAACAGGCGTCCACGTGCGGGGCCAACGCCAAGAGTGGAAAAGTACGTTCCGGAGACAAGCTCCACGGCGACGCGTTCGGACTGACCGCCGAAAGAAAGGCTAGCAGCAATGGGAAAACGGCAAAACATTTCCGAGAAGACTTCGTTGTGAGCCTGGAAATCGCGGTACATGGGATGGGAGATGGCGTTGCCGCCCCAATTGTTACCGTAATGATGGCCGCGCATGGTGAGGAGCACAAGCTGCTGGGGATTTTTGACGGGAAGGAGGCGCAGCAGGACCTGATCGAGTAGGGTGAAGATAGCGGTGTTGGCGCCAATCCCCAACGCAAGAGTCAAGACAGCGATA
>DATDGF010000005.1:0-49735 GCA_036522195.1 Candidatus Acidiferrum sp.
AAAAGCTTGGCGCCGTGATCGTCAAAATCCACTGCGGTGCGTTCCTGGTCGGAAGCGGTCACAATTCCCAGGCCGTACACTTCATGCTTGATGGTTTGACCTTCCTGCATTACTTGCACAACGTCCTCCTTGGCCACTCTCGGCTGAAAATCTTGATTCGAATCGCGCCTTGTGGGGATCATCCCGGCGCGGCCAGGGTTCCTCACTTAGGGGCTAGAGACTGGTAACGTTCTCTGCTTGCAGCCCCTTGGGGCCTTTCGTGACTTCAAACTCCACCGCTTGGCCTTCGTTCAGGGATTTGTACCCATCCATCTGGATCGCGGAGAAGTGCACGAAAACATCTTCACCGGTCTGGCGCTGGATGAAACCATATCCCTTCGAAGAATTGAACCACTTCACTGTTCCTTGTTCCTTCACTGCCCAACCTCACATGCGCGGCCGCGACAAAATCGAAGCCGACGTTCTTGGAATTGCTTTGCCTCTCCTGGTGCGTTCCCGAATGACGGCGAAGCTGTTTCCCCTAGCGGCAGGACGCCTTCAACCCGTAAAAAAAAGGCCGCAAAGTCCATCCTTGCAGCCCAATTCAGCGAGCCAAAAGGTAACACAAGAGCAACAAATACTAGAATGAGTCTACCATAAAACGGAGGGATTGTCCACGGGGCGGCACGAGAGGAATTCAAGCCCGTGACTTTCGCAAAGTGTTGTAAACAATAGCCTTAATTTTAGATTCGGTGACGTGTCGCCAACGCCAAAAGCCAAAAATACCTAGTCGAGGGATTCGGGTTCCAGGCTCAGATTGCTCTCCCCCGTGGCCTTCTTTTCCCAATATTTCTGCACCCAGGCCTCCCAGCTCTTGCCGGCGGCCGTATCCCGGCCCGTAAACGCCAAAGCGGCAATTTCGGCGTAGGAAATCTTTACCCGTTGGTTGGAATCTTTAGGAAGGACGCGGACAAAACTCGCCGCGAGAGAGGCGCCGCTCAAGCGGTCAAAAATATAACCTTCGATTTTGGAATTGTCTTTCAGGGTCAGAGTTACGTCGCCGCGGTAATCGAACGCTTTCTCGAGCGCGATGCGCAATTCTTCTTCCGTGGCGAGCTGTGGCACCCAACCTTGGATGCCTTCATGCTGGGTTCCGGGAGCTACTTCTAACAAATCAGGGTCGAGCGGTGAGCCCTCCGTATGGCTCGGGCGGTCGGCGTGCCGGGGACCTGTCACGCGCGTGTCTCTTCGAGCTGGCTCTTGCTGGAATCGATTTGCACCAGCGGATTGTAGGAATGAACGGGCTTGGACGGCTCCTTGAGCATTGCCAACGCTTCCGGATCCTCGTAACGGGTGGAGAGACTCGCCTTAACAGTGGCCCATAACCCGCGCAGACTGCTGAATGTGTAGTCCACTGCAGAAGCTTCGTATCCGCTGTGCACCATGCAATTGGCGCACTTGGGGTTGCCGGACTCCGTGCCGTAATTCTGCCATTCCGTGCTGTTGAGCATCTCCTGGAAGGTATCGGCATAGCCGTCCTGGAGCAGGTAGCAGGGCTTCTGCCAGCCGAATACGTTGTATGTCGGCATGCCCCAGGGCGTGCAGGCATGGTTGCCCTTTCCCATCAGGAATTCGAGGAAGAGTGGAGACTGGTTGAACTGCCAGCTCTTCTTGCGGTTTGCCAGAATCGCCCGGAAAAGACGCCGTGTACGCGCGCGTCCGAGGAAGTGCTTTTGGTCCGGGGCCTTGTCGTACGAATATCCGGGAGAGAGCATCATGCCCTCTACGCCCAGCTCCATCATTTCATCAAAAAACGCACGGACGCTCTTCGGATCGGCGCCATCAAATAGAGTCGTATTAGTAGTAACCCGGAACCCGCGCTTCAGCGCTTCCTTGATGCCATCCACGGCCAGTTCGTAACCACCGACGCGGCAAACCGAAAAATCATGGTGCTCTTTCTGCCCATCCATGTGGACGGAGAAAGTCAGATACTTGCTGGGCTTGAAGAGATGGAGTTTTTCTTTTAGTAGCAGCGCATTGGTGCATAGATAGATGTACTTCTTGCGCGCAACCAAGCCCTCAACAATCTTGTCGATCTGCGAGTGCATCAGCGGCTCGCCGCCGGGGATGGAGACCAGGGGGGTGCCGCATTCGTCCACGGCCTTGAAGCACTCTTCGGGCGTCAATTCCGTTTTCAGAATGTGCGCCGGATACTGGATTTTGCCGCAGCCCGCGCAGGCGAGATTGCAGCGAAAGAGCGGCTCCAGCATCAGGACGAACGGGTAGCGCTTTCGTCCCGCGAGCTTTTGTTTCAGGACGTACGTTGCAACCGTCCAGGCTTGTGAAATAGGTACCGGCATCTTCTCCGCTTCGCTTCAAAGGGAACGGGGGGAATGCTGGCAGGCCCCCAACCCCTACTATTGTAACCGACATTGTAGCCGTTCGCTGACACTCCTTTACTCGGATGCAAGGACGTGTTCCTCGGTGGCACCGGGACGCGCCGGAACACCGTCATCTCGCCCACTTGGGCGAACTCACCGTTGGGGGCGCCCGCCCATCACTTTTCCGTCCGGCACGTCCCCCAACCGAATCGCCCGCCGTCGTGCCCTCCTTGTAGCTGGCTCCAAGAAGATGAAGCCGCTGCCCCGCGAGCGTCCCGGCGCGTTCTGTGGCAAGATAGAAAGTTCAGAGAGTGGATTTATGGCACATCGTACGACATTGGAAGAAGAGCGTCCTGCAAGAACCCCCAAAGCGGCAAAGACAGGCGCCGCGGGCAGCCATACCCCGAGCGTCAATGGCGAGGAACGTGACCGCGTATTCGACGCGTTCCGGCGTTGGGGGTATCTGGAGGCGACGCTCGACCCTCTTGGCTTGCTGGAGCCGTTGAAATATCCCGATCTAGAAGGGCTAACCGGGGATGCTGCCGGCGAGGCACGTCGCATCTATTGCGGCAACATTGGTGCCGATTTCATGCATTTGCCGGAGCCGGAGCGGCGGCGCTGGATCGCGGAGCGGCTCGAAGCCCCTACAAGCGAAGTCAACCAGCAAAAAATTCTGGAGCGGCTGATTCGTGCCGACTTATTCGAACAGGTCTTGCAAGCACGTTACCTCGGCACCAAACGTTTTTCTCTGGAAGGCGTTACGGCTCTGATTCCGCTGCTGGATTCCATCCTGGACACCGCGGGCGAGCATGGCGCCGTCGAATCCGTCATGGCCATGAGCCACCGTGGCCGCCTAAACGTGATGGTACATGCCGCATGCAAGACGCCGCATGAAGTGGTTGCCGGGTTTGAAGACGTCGATCCGCGCAGCGTGCTCGGCGCGGGCGACGTAAAATACCACGTGGGCGCGACCGGCACCTATGTCACAACCGCCGGCAAGCCGATTGGCATCCATCTCGTTTCGAATCCGAGCCACCTTGAGGCAGTCGATCCCGTGGCCGTCGGCCGCGTGCGCGCGAAGCAAACGCGCTATGGACTACGCGGCCCCTATGTGGACCGTTCGCGGGAAACACTGAATAAAGTCGTTCCCATCGTGATGCATGGCGATGCCGCCTTCGCGGGCCAGGGCATCTGGGCGGAAACGCTGAATTTCGCGGACCTGATGGCCTACACCGTGGGCGGCACCATTCACATCATCGTGAACAATTTGATCGGATTCACGACCCGGCCCGCGCAGGAGCACTCTTCGCGCTTTGCTTCCGATATTGCCAAACGCCAGTCTGTGCCGATCTTTCACGTCAACGGAGAAGATCCGGACGCGATCGTGCGCGTCGGCAAACTGGCCGCGGAATATCGCGCGACGTTCGGCAGCGACGTCGTCGTGGACATCATCGGTTACCGCCGCCACGGCCACAGCGAAGTGGACGATCCCACCATCACCCAGCCGCTCATGTATGAGCGCATCAAGAATCATCCCCCACTTTGGAAAATTTATGCCGAGCGCACTGGCATCGACTCGTCGCAGATGGCCGAAACAGTCCGCAAGGAATATGAGGAAGAGCAGACCAAGGCGCGTGCGCTAAGAAAAATTCCGCATTTGCGCAAACTGCCGGACTATTGGGCGCCATACCAGCATGGACGCTATGAAAGCACCTATGAAGTAGATACCGGCCTCACCACTGAGAAGCTCGCGGAACTCACCGATGGCCTCGTCCACGTGCCCGAAGGATTTCACATCCATCCGAAAATCGCGAAGCTCCTCGAGCAACGTGCGGAGATGGGCCACGGCAAGCGCGCAGTCGATTACGGTTTTGCCGAAGCATTGGCGTTTGCTTCCGTGCTGCTGGATGGGAATCCCGTGCGCCTCACGGGACAGGACACGCAGCGCGGCACCTTCAACCAGCGGCACGCTGTGCTCATTGACACACAGACCGAGCACAATTACCTGACGCTCTCGCATCTTTCGAAGGAGCAGGCTTTTTGCGAGATTCACAACTCTTCGCTATCCGAAGCAGGCTGCCTCGGATTCGAATATGGATTCAGCCGCGATTATCCCGAAGCTCTTGTCTTGTGGGAAGCACAGTTCGGTGATTTCGCCAACGGCGCGCAAGTCATCATCGATCAGTTCATCAGCGCGGGCGAGGACAAATGGAATCTTCCGGCTGGCCTTGTAATGCTGTTACCGCACGGCTACGAAGGCCAGGGGCCGGAACATTCCAGCGCGCGCCTCGAGCGCTTCATGCAGCTCGCTGCTGAAGACAACATGCAGATTTGCCAGCCTTCTACCGCAGCGCAGTATTTCCATATGTTGCGGCGGCAGGCGCGCCGTCCGTGGCGCAAACCGCTGATCGTCTTTACGCCAAAGAGCATGCTGCGTCATCCCGACGCCAGTTCGAAGATCGAGGAATTTACGCAGCTGCGGTTTCTGCCCCTGGTTCCGGATCGCGAAGTGCGAGACGCCAAGCGCGTCCTGATCGCCAGTGGCAAGGTCGGCCACGAACTACGCGGGGAACGCCGCCGCCGCAAAGATACGAGCACGGCGATCTTTTTCTTGGACCAGCTTTATCCGCTGCCGCGCACGGAGATCACCGCTGCCCTCGCCGAGCATCCGAACGCCCGCGAAATCGTCTGGGTCCAGGAAGAGCCGGCTAACATGGGTGCGCTATTCTATGTTTTGCCACGCCTTGAGCGCCTTGCCAAAGCCAGCGGCTTGCGTGTCCGTTCGGTAAAGCGCTCCGGCAGCGCCAGCCCTGCCACGGGCTCCTCCAAGGCGCATGAGCTTGAGCAGAAAACGCTCCTGGCGCTAGCCTTTACAACTGCGAGCGTTGGCTAGGCCTACCTCGGCAAGGGTTGGAGAAGGTTTCCAAAGCTGTAGCGGCATTCACGCTCCATTCACATTCATGTAAACACCGCGTTACCTCGCGGCGTTGCACACATGCGACAATCAGACGTGTTACGACAAGTCCCGAATGATCAAAAACTTCCCAACACCTATCGCAATTTGCCGCCCTACGGTAGACTTTTATCAAGCCGGCCTGCGATGCGATCTCATACCATGAAACGCGTTCTAATCATCGAAGACGATCGCGATATCGTCGAGCTGGTCCGCTACAATCTTGCGAATGAAGGTTTTCAGGTCAGCGCGGCGCACGACGGCAGCACCGGGCTTAGCACGTTGAAAAAGACACCGCCCGATCTTCTGCTTCTCGACCTGATGCTTCCGAAACTCTCCGGTTTGGAGATTTGCAGGGAGATTCGCCGGGACGACTCACTGAATCGTTTGCCCATCCTGATACTCACGGCGCGCGGCGAAGAAGCCGACCGCGTCGTTGGTCTCGAGATGGGCGCCGACGACTACGTTACCAAGCCGTTCAGTCCGCGCGAATTGCTGGCGCGCGTCAAAGCGTTGCTGCGCCGCGCCGAGCCCCCGACGGATACGCCGCGGGTGATCGAAATTGGCAGACTGGCGATCGATCCGGCATCCTATCGGGTTAGTCACTCTGGAAAGCCGGTAGCGCTCAGCACCCTCGAATTCCGGCTGCTCTACTATCTTGCTTCGCGCCCGAACCGCGTTTTTACGCGGGATCAGCTGTTGGACGCGGTCTGGGGAACGGACCGGTTTGTCACGCCGCGCAGCGTGGACGTTTACGTCCGGCGGTTGCGTGAAAAGATCGAATCCGATCCTGAAAATCCCCTGCACTTGAAGACCGTCCGGGGCGCGGGCTATTTGTTTGAAACCCGTGCGGCTTAATCTTTTCTGGAAACTCGGCTTTGCTTTCTTCGCGCTGCTGATAGCGGTCCTG
Source organism: Candidatus Acidiferrum sp. (assembly GCA_036522195.1). Taxonomy (GTDB): domain Bacteria; phylum Acidobacteriota; class Terriglobia; order Acidiferrales; family UBA7541; genus Acidiferrum. The sequence continues at coordinate 6,224 of DATDGF010000005.1, forward strand.
CTGCCAGTTGATTTCTACGCCGAGCGTGCCCTGCGTCGAGACTATGAGCGCAACGGCTTCGAACAGCTCGCTGCCATTGCGCACATGGCTTTTGCGCATCCGCCTCAAGCGCTGACCCCCACCCTGAACGCGCCCGTCGACATCGGGCACCTGCGCGATTGGGTGGCGCAGACGGCCTCCAGCGGCGTCCGCGTTACGGTAATCACTTCGGATGGTCAAGTGCTGGCGGATTCACAATCGGATCCCTCCACGATGGAAAACCACGCTGAACGCCCGGAGATCCACGATGCTCTGGCAAATGGCGATGGCCGGTCCATTCGCCGCAGCGTAACCGTTGGTCGCGACCTCCTGTACTATGCCGTCCGTCTCCCGGTGGCCGGTGGGCCCCCGGTGATTTTGCGCTTCGCTTCTCCGTTGCAGACGCTCAACGAGGAGCTGTCGGATTTTCGCAAAAGGCTTTGGCTGGCCTCTTTGGTGATGCTCCTGGTGACGGGAGCCGCCTCCTTGCTGATTTCGCGCTTGTTTTCGGATCGCGTGGAGCGGCTAAGAAAGTTTTCGGACCGTGTGGCGGAAGGCGATTTTCGTCCCATCGAAGCGGATCGTTCGGGTGATGTGATGGAGGCTTTGGCCGTTTCGCTAAACCGGACGGCCGCGCGCCTGGACCGCACCATCCGCTCTCTGACCGAGGAGCGCAACCTTTCTTCCGCGATTCTCGGCAGCATGGTGGAAGGCGTTGCGGTCGTAAATGCTTCGGAACGCCTGCTTTTCGCCAACCCTGGTTTTGCCGAGATTCTGGATCTCGACGTGCCGCCGCAATCGGGAAGCGCCCTCGTCGAAGTCGTCCGGCAAACCGAGCTGATCGAAGCCGTGCGTCAGGTGCTCAACGGTGATCCGCGCGTCGAGACGGAAATCGTTACCGGCACGCTGCGCCAGCACTTTTTCGCCGTCACCGTTGCGGCCGTGAGCGCCGCGGAAACTTCCGGCGCGGTCATCGTGCTGCACGATATCACCGACCTGCGCAAGCTTGAACGCGTGCGGCGTGATTTTGTGGCGAATGTTTCACATGAATTCAAGACCCCGCTCACCGCCATTCAAGGTTTCGCGGAAACGTTGCTCGCGGGGGCCATCGACGACGCACAGAATCGCGTGCGCTTCCTCGAGATTATTTTGGAGCACTCGCAGCGTCTCGCGCGCCTCACCGATGACCTGCTTCGCTTATCGCAAATGGATGCCGACCGGCTCGGGCTGGAGATTCGCGGCGTGGGCGTCCAGCAATTTGTCGAGAGCTGCGTCGAAACGGCGCAGCGTCCCGCGGCCGAGAGAGACCTGCGCATCTCCGTCAATCTCTCCAGCCGTTTGCCGGAAATCGCCGCGGACCGGCGGCGGCTCGCCGAGGTTTTGCAGAATCTGCTCGACAATGCCATTCAATACACTCCGCCTGGCGGCCAGATCATGCTTAGCGCGTCGGCCAACGGCAGTGAAGTAACTTTCACAGTTTCAGATACAGGAATAGGTATTCCGCAGACCGACCAGCCCCGTATTTTCGAGCGTTTCTACCGCGTGGATGTAGCGCGCTCGCGGGAAGTCGGCGGCACGGGACTTGGACTGGCTATCGCCAAGCATCTCGTCGAGGTGCACGGCGGGCGCATCTGGGTGGAGAGCGAAGTAGGGCAGGGCTCGCAATTTCATTTCACCGTTCCGATTTTTGAAACGGAGCGTTTGTCGTCTCGCGGTGGGCGTTAGCTAGGCGCTCCGCGAGGCGAAACCCCGGCCCTCCCTAGACCTTCTTTTGCCGCATTTTTACATTGGTTTGAACAAACTGTAACCATTTTCGCCACACACTTATGCTTACGAGCGAGGGTGTGACCATCTTAACTTCGCTCCGAAAGGGAACCCATGGCCAGTACCCCCGGACTCACGGAAGCTGTGCTCTACGACACGCTAGTGAACTATCTCGTCTCGATGGCCCGTACCGTCGAAGGCGCGATGAACCGTGCGTTGGACGCTATCGTGAGCCTCGAAAGCTCTCGGACTTCTGCTCTGCCCGGCGAGGTATTTCTTCTCGAGCCGCGCATCAATGAAATGGAAATCGTTATTGACGAGCACGCCATCCGGCTCCTGCGTCGCGGCTCCTTCAGCGACGACGAGATGCGGCTGATCGTCGCCGCCCTGAAAATCACCAATGATCTCGAACGCATCGGCGACCTCGCGGTTAATCTTGCGGAGCGCGTCATCTCCCTCCGCGAAATGTCCGACACGAAGATCCCCGAGGAACTCGCGCCCATGGCCAGCGCTGTGCGCGCCATGGTTAGCAAGAGTCTCGGCGCGCTCATCTTTCGAAACGTCGAAATGGCCACGCAGGTTCTGGAAAGCGACGATGTCGTCGATCAATACCGCGACCGCATCTTCGAGCAGCTTCTCCAGCGCATGACGCAGGAGCCCACCCTGGTGAGCCCGGGTCTGCAATTCATCCTGGCCACGCGCCATTTGGAGCGCATCGCCGACCACGCCACAAATATTGCCGAGGACATCATTTTCTGGGTCCGCGGCTTGGATGTTCGTCATGGGCGTGGCCTCGCCGTGCTCAGCGAATCACCCGCGCTGCCCGGGAAGGACGATTCGAACGTTACGGAGAATTCACATGCCCTTCATTCGAATGTGACTCCGGCCTGCGAGACTGAACGCGCTTGATCTTCAATCCATGTCCTACCCTGGGGACCGGTGCACCCCTGGCTCCGGTCCCCTTCTCCCCCCTTCATCTCTGCTATCTCAGCACAACCCCCAGGCATCCCCTTGACCGCGAGCCGTATTCTTAACTATGGTTAAGGAATAAGAGCAATGACCTGTACCAAGTATCCCGGCGCGCGAAGACGGGTTTCACCCTTGTACATGGGGATTTGCCTGTTTCTTGCCGCGCTCTTTTTCTACAATCCGTTTCTTACGATTTACGGCTCGTCGTCCGTTCTGAAGGTGCAGCATCCTCCCAGCTTCCGGGGAACGGTCGCGTCCTCCGAATTGCAATTGAGCCGGCTCACGCAAGTCCAGCCTAGTCTTAACGCTCCCGAAGAAGCCGTCCTTGAAGCCGCCGCTCCTGCTGCGGCGCCGTCAATCGCTGGAGTGCCTCAGCAAGAGCACCTGGATTTTCAGCCGCAAATTTTTGCCGAAAATTTGTGGTTCCGTCCGCCTCCCGTCTCATAACCCATTGCAGTTGCCCTTGCTGAAGAAGAATCCCCCGGCGCTCTGAATCGGCCGGTCTATGTCTAGTTTGAGTCGAGTAGAAATTCTGCGGGTGTTTTGAGCCGGAAAGATTCAACGTGTTTGGCTCTTCGCCTTGCCTGGGAACTATGAATGATCATAAGAAAAGTATGGATTGCCGTGATCCTGATCGCCACCGCAGGCGCGCTGTTTTGGCGCTGGACTGTTCGAGGGCCGAGCGAAGCGGATGACTCGAATCATCCGGTCGCTGCCGCCGGAGAGATTCCTGCCGCGGTTGCCCGCGTGGAGAGAAGGAGTTTCGACAACACGCTGACGATTGCAGGAGAGTTCAAACCATTTCAGGACGTTGACATTCACGCTAAGGTCGCCGGATATATCCGGAAGATGTATGTTGATGTGGGCGATCGCGTGAAGGAAGGGCAGACGCTCGCGGTCCTCGAGATCCCGGAACTCGCGGCCCAACTCGCTGGCGCGGACGCTGCAGTGCGCCATGCACGCGAGGAGATTCGCCGGGCACAAAGCGATGTCGAACGCGCACAGTCCACGCACGCTGCGGCCCATTCCGCTTATGCGCGGCTGAAACAGGCTGCAGATTCCAGGGCTGGCCTTGTCGCGCAACAAGAAGTGGACGACTCGCAGGCCAAGGATTTGGAGACCGAAGCACAGGTGGCCAGTGCACGTGCGGCGCTTTCCGCCGCGCAGCAGCAACTGGAGGTCGCGCAGGCCAATCAGCAGCAATTCACGGCTCTTTCGAATTATTCCCGCATCGTGGCGCCCTTCGCGGGAGTCATCACGAATCGGTACGCCGATACCGGTGCGCTCATTCAGGCAGGAACTTCTTCCAGCACGCAGGCCATGCCGGTGGTGCGTCTCGCGCAGACGTCAAAACTGCGGCTCGTTCTGGCGATACCGGAATCCGTCGCGGGGCAGATTCACCTGGGCGACCCAGTGAAAGTACGCGTGCAGGCGCTGGAGGAAGATATCGAAGGAAAAGTTTCGCGCTTCGCGGATTCTCTGGACCGCCAAACTCGGACCATGGAAACCGAAATCGACTTTGACAATCGCGATGGCCATTTGATCCCCGGCATGTACGCCGAAACGCGCCTCTCACTGCGCACGAAAAAGGACGCCCTCACGATTCCGCTCGAGGCGGTGACACGCAACGGCAACGATGCGACAGTACTCGCGGTCAACGCGAAGAACATCGTCGAAGAGCGGCATGTCCGTCTGGGCGTGGAAGACGAGAAACGCGTCGAGGTTGTCTCCGGCCTGACGGATGGTGAGCGCGTAATCATCGGTAACCGCAGCGAATTCCACAACGGACAAAAGGTTCAGCCCAAGGAGATGAGTGGTTCTACCGCGACGATGGGGAGTGACAATTAATGTCCGGATTCTCCATCAAGTATCCCTTTTTGATTATCGTCGCCTGCCTGGTGATCACCATCGTCGGGACGGTGACACTGGTGCGCATGCCCGTAGATCTTTTTCCGCCCATCAACATTCCCGTCGTGGTGGTAGCCACCTTTTATTCCGGCATGCCGCCACAGCAGATCGAAACCAACATCACTAACCCGTTCGAACGCTTCTTTACGCTCGCCAGCGGTGTGGATCACATCGAGTCCCGCTCGTTGCCGGGCGTGAGCCTCATCAAGATTTACTTTCAGCCAGGCACAAATGCCGACGCCGATTTGAGCACCGTTTCGAACTTGGCCATGGCTGACCTTCGGCGCCTTCCACCAGGCACTCTACCGCCGGTGGTGTTGAAGTTTGACGCATCGAGTCTGCCAGTCTGCCTTATCACGCTCAAAGGCCAGGGCCTGAACGAAACCCAGTTGCACGATATTGGGCAATACACCGTTCGAAACCAGATTGCCAACGTCCCGGGGGCCTCGGTGCCGCAGCCTTTTGGGGGCCTTTATCGGCAGATCATGGTGTACGTGGATCCAATGAAACTGGAAGCGCACCAGTTGAGCCCCATGGACGTGGTACGCCAAATCAACGAGAGCAACCTGATTCTTCCCGCTGGCGATGTGAAGATTGGCCCGTTCGATTACAACCTCTATTCGAATAGCCAGGCTCCGACAGCCAGCGCCATTAACACCATGCCGCTGAAAACGGTGGGGCAATCCTCCGTGCTTGTGGGAGACGTCGGCAAGGCGGTGGATGCGCAAGCGATTCAAACGAATATCGTGCGGGTGGATGGCCAGCCTTCGGTATATCTGCCGATTCTCAAGCAGGGCGGGGATACCAATACGATCGCGGTCGTCGAAGGAATCAAGGATGCCCTGAAAAACCTGGTGGATATTCCAAAACAGCTCCAAACCCGTGTTGTGTTCGATCAATCTCTTTTCGTGAAAACGGCCATCAACAATCTTATGCATGAAGGCGCCATCGGTCTGGTTCTCACGGGCCTGATGATTCTGTTGTTCCTTGGCAGCCTGCGAGCTACGGCCGCGGTGTTTCTCTCGATTCCCCTTTCCGCGCTTGCCGCCTTCATGGCAATCAGCGCGGGGGGCGGGACGGTCAACACCATGGCGCTCGGTGGACTTGCGCTGGCCTTCTCTCGGCTGATCGACAATTCCGTGATCGTTCTGGAGAACATCTTCCGGCATCTTGAAATGGGTGAATCTCCGGAAATCGCGGCTGAGAAGGGCGGCCAGGAAGTTGCGCTTGCCGTTCTGGCAGCCACGCTTACAACGGCGCTGGTGTTCTTCCCGGTGGTTTTTCTTTACGGTGTCAGCCGTTTCCTTTTCGTCGCGCTTGCGCTTGCCGTGATTCTTTCATTGTTCGCGTCGTACTTCGTGGCTATGACCGTGGTGCCGCTCTTCTGCGCCAAACTCATCAAGAAACACCAGGCAGACGAAGAAGTAGGTGACGACTTTGTTTCCTCGCGGCTCGGCGGGATCGGAAAGAAGTTCAATTTTTACTTTGAAAAAATGCTAGGGAAGTATGACCGAACGTTGAGCACCGCGCTCCTGAAGCCGGCGGCAACGGTGATCGGTTTTGCGGGACTTTCCCTTCTCGCTCTTTCGCTTTACCCGTTCTTGGGTGTTTCCTTCTTCCCACGCACGGATCCTGGTCAATTCGTCATCAATATCAAAGCCCCTTCGGGAACTAGGGTGGAGAACACCGAGGAGTATGTGAAACAAGTGGAAGACATCATCCGCGGAGTCCTGCCTGCGAATGAACTGCAGATCATCGTTTCGAACATCGGCATTACCACGGATTTTTCCGCCATCTACACGCCCAATTCCGCATCGCACACCGCATTCGTGCAGGTTAGCCTCAAAGAGGGCCACAAAGTCGGCAGCTACGAATACATGCGGCGTGTGCGCGAACAACTCAGCCAGAAACTTCCACAGCTGAGCACGTACTTCCAGTCCGGCGGTCTCGTGGACGCGGTCATAAATTTGGGCTTGCCCGCCCCCGTGGACCTGCAGGTCAGCGGTAACGATCTCGGCAAGGTCTATGCCGTGGCCAAGCAGCTTTCCGGCCCGATCCGGGAATTAAAAGGAGTGAGCGATGTCCTCATTCCACAAGACATCGATTATCCGGCGCTGGAGCTCGACATTGACCGTGAAAAAGCCGGGCTTCTTGGGCTTTCGCAGAAAGAGATCGTCGACAATGTTATTACCGCGCTGACTTCGAACGGAATGATCGCGCCCAACTATTGGATCGATCCGAAGAGTGGCAATCCATATCTTCTCACCGTGCAATACCCGGAGAATGCCGTTAAGACGATCACCGATCTCAAGCAGATTCCGTTGCGCGGCGGGAAAAATACGGAACCGACCTCGCTGGACAACGTCGTGAGCATTAAGAACATCCCCTCGCCGACGGAGGTCGATCACTATCAGTTGTTTCGCGTGATTGACGTCTACGTATCTCCGAAAAAAGAAGACCTCGGCACGATTGCCAGTCAGATCGACGACATCATCAAACAAACCAAGCTACCAGAAGGAGTGCGCGTCAATCTGCGCGGGTCCGTTCAGGGCATGCGTGCTTCATTCAAGAGCTTTGGCATCGGCTTGATTCTTTCCGTGGTGCTGGTCTATCTGGTACTCGTTGCGCAGTTCGCGTCCTGGCAAGATCCGTTCATCATCCTGCTGGCGATTCCGCCTGGACTTGCGGGAGTACTGCTTATGCTTTTAGCGACACGTACTACACTGAATGTAATGTCCCTCATGGGCTTAATCATGATGGTGGGCATCGTCGTTTCGAACAGCATCCTCATCGTCGAGTTTGCTCGCCACATGCACCATGAAGGGAAGCCTTTGAAAGAAGCAGTTTCCGTCGCGTCCCGCCTACGTCTCCGCCCCATTTTGATGACTTCCCTAGCCACGGTTCTGGGCCTGATCCCGATGGCGCTGGGTACGGAGGCGGGGAGCGAGCAATATGCCCCACTGGCGCGCGCAATCATCGGAGGCTTGCTCGTATCCGTCGTGGTGACCGTTTATCTTGTGCCCGCGGCGTACCTCCTCGTCCACCGAAAGGAAAATCAGAATGTTCAGGGGGTTGAAGCGTGATGCGAAGAATTCTTCAAACGATTTTTCTGCTTGCCATAGTTGGTTCGCCCCTCTTTGCACAACCGCAGAGCACATCGCCTATAGCGCCCCCTCAAGGACGTCCTCTGACCTTGGCTCAGGCCGAAGCTCTCGCTCTCAAGAACAACCCGCAAATCACGATCGGGAAATTGCGTGCGCTTGAGGCCCGCCAATACGTTCGCGAGGCTCGCTCAGCGCTTCTGCCAACTGCAAATCTGAGCGTGACCGCGGCGGCCGCCAATCCCGGGAGCCGGATTTCCGCTGGCGCCCTCAACAATCCGATTCTCTTTCCGCGCGCCGCGGAGGGCGCTACCGTCAGTCAACTGGTCACGGATTTCGGCCGTTCTACTAATCTTCTTTCCAGTTCCAAATATCAGGCCGAAGCCGAAGATCAAAATTCAGCGGCCACCACCGCCCAAATCATCCTGGTCGTCGACCAGGCCTTCTACAATGTTCTCGAAACGAACGATCTGGTCACCGTCGCGCAGAAGACCGTTGATACCCGCCAGGTGCTCGTTGACAAAATCAAAGCGCTTACGGATGCCAAGCTGAAGTCTGACCTCGACCTGAGTTTCACGCGGGTCGATCTCGCTCGCGGAAAGCTATTGCTGCTCGAAGCGAAAAACAACCACGAAGCTTCGCTGGCGGTGCTCTCCGCGATTCTGGGCTTTTCCGACGAGCAAGACTTCCAACTCGTTGAAGATCCCGCGTCGATCACCCCGCCGGCCCTGGACGTTCTCCCGCTCATCCAACAAGCCCTCCAGCAGCGTCCAGAAGTTGCCGCGCTTCAGGACGAAGTCCAGGCCGCGCAAAAATTTGGCAGCGCCGAACACGACCTCTGGCGGCCGACCATCAGTGCTCTCGGCGTCGTGGGTGAAGCGCCCATCCGCGACAGCCACATTCCCAATTGGTATGGCGGCGCCGGCGTGAATATCAACATTCCGGTTTTCAACGGATCTCTCTATAGTGCACGGGCCAAGGCCGCCGATCTGCAAACGGAAGTGAATCGGCAAAAACTCGCTGACCTGCGAAACAACATCGCGCGTGACGTTCGAAACTCCTGGCAGGACACCAAGCGCGCCTTCGAACGTCTTTCCGTTACCCAGCAATTCCGCGAACAAGCCGGTCTAGCGTTCGAGCTGGCGCAAGCGCGTTATAACCTCGGGCTCGGCTCCATCGTGGAGTTGAGCCAGGCGGAACTGGGCAAAACCGAAGCGGACATAGCCGACACCGACGCCAAAGTCCAATATCGCTTGACCCAAATCGTCCTCGCCTATACCATTTCGGCACCGAAATGAGTCCTTCCCGGTGCAGAAGGCAAAAGGCCGTTTCTTGGAGGCTCGGATGCTAATCAACTTTCTCCCACAACAGTCGACACTTCCCAAGCGCCGCAGGTGTTGTGCCGATTATTTTTCTTCCATTCTTTGCCGTTGTTGAAGCTCCGGCAATCCTCTATCTGCAATTGCGTCAACGATTTGCACTCCTGTCATTCCGATTGTTACAGGATATTCACAATCGATTGACGTAACTGTAAAGCGGTCCCTTTACCTTTTGCCCCGGGGTGGTTCGTATTCTTTTCGGAATTGCGTCGAATTTTGCTCCAAAGAGAGAGGAAATGAAAAAACTAGCTGCACTCACACTATCGCTGTTCCTGGTTACCGGAACAGCGCTTGCGGATACACCGAAGGACGCAGACCCTCAGCCCGCCAAGGCGGCTCCACCGGCGAAGCCGAAGGCTGCCAAGAAGGCGGACAAGACGGATTCGGCGATTGCTGCCGAGCTCGAAGAACTTCGCCAGACACTTCAGTCGCAGCAGGAACAACTTACACTTCTCAAGGAAGAGCTTGCCAAGCGCGACCGCCAGATTGACGAAGCGCGCGAAGCAGCAGCGGCAGCCAACGCTCGCGCAACCGAAGCGAGTACCAAAGCCACCGAAGCCGTGAACTCAACTGCCGAAGCGAAGACCGCTGCGGTCTCACTGAACTCCAAGGTCAGCGACTTGAAGGCCAGTAACGACGTCCTCAAGACCACGGTGGCCACGCAACAGGCTGACGCCAAGAAATCCATGGAAGAAGGCCCGGCCACCATTCGATACAAGGGCGTCAACATCACGCCGGGTGGATTCATCGCCGCCGAAACGATTTCACGCACCCGCGCGACTAGCGGCGACATTGCGACTCCTTTCACCGGCATTCCATATCCGGGCAATTCTCTGAGCAAGGTTTCCGAAAATAACTTCTCCGGACGCCAGAGCCGTCTTAGTCTGCTCGTCGACGGCAAAGTCGGAACCGCGAAGCTCTCGGGATACTACGAGGCGGACTTCCTTGGTGTCGGTACGACTTCCAACGATCGCCAGACCAACAGCTATGTATTCCGCCAGCGGCAAGCCTGGGCACAAGCCGCCTTTGAAAACGGCTGGCAAGTAACCGGCGGCCAGATGTGGAGCCTGGTGACGGAAGACAGAAAAGGAATCCAGAACCGGCAGGAAGCTTTGCCGATGATGATCGACCCGAACTACGTCGTGGGCTTCACTTGGGCGCGGCAGTATGCTTTCCGCGTCGTCAAGAATATAGGCGACAAGATTGCCATCGGTGCCGCTATCGAAGGTCCGCAAGAGACCTTTGGCGGCCGCGGATTCTCCAACTTCACCACCACGACGGTAGGTACTGCCTCGGTAGCAACGAACACCAACTTCTTCATCAACGCCCCCGGAGCCGCAGGCGGTCTTTACAACGCGTTTGACGCGACTGGCTACACCGTCAACAAGGCGCCTGACTTTGTCGTCAAGGCTGCATTCGATCCCGGATTTGGCCACTACGAGATATTCGGTGTCCTCAGCGACTTCCGCGCAAGGGTCTACCCCTGCGGCGTTGTTGGCACAAACGCATTCGATACCGCCCCTCCGGCCGTCACCACAACGTTGAATTGCGCTCCGGATCCAACGAACCCCAAGCCCACTCCGAGTTCGCTCGGTTCCTACAACAATTCCCGCGAGGGCGGCGGTTTCGGCGTCAGCGCCAGAGTACCGCTCTTCGATAAGAAACTGGACGCGGGTGTCAAAGCCGTCGGCGGCAGCGGCATCGGCCGCTACGGAGCTGCACAGCTCGCGGATGCGACCGCTCGTCCGGACGGCACGCAAGCCCTGCTTCGCTCGGCCCAAGGCTTGGTCATACTGGAGTTCCACCCCAACAAGAAGTGGGATATTTATGGCTACTATGGCCTCGAATATGCCGGCCGCGGTGGTTATCAGGGCTACAACCTCATCACCGTGACAAAGACACCAGTGATCCCGCCTACCGCCACGACCCCGATGGTTCCGGCTACCACCACGACCACGATTAGGTTGAATCAAATCGGTGGGTACGGCTCCAGGTTTGCCAACAACACTGGTTGCAGCACGGAGAATCCACCGACCAGCCAGTTTATCCCCTCCGGCGGCGGTACTTGCGCCGGAGACATCCGCCAGCTTTCGGAAGCCACGATTGGCTTCTGGAATAAGCTATACCAAGGGCCGTTTGGTCGCCTCCAGTGGGGCCTTTCGTACTCTTACCTTCAGAAGACTGCATGGTCGGGCATTGGTGGGGCCCCGAAGGCCAACGACAACATGATTTGGACCTCTTTCCGCTACTACATCCCATAAACGGGGAATACTTAGCGTTCCTGCTTCGGGTACGGAGAAGGGCAGCTCGATTTCGAGCTGCCCTTTTTTCATTACATGGTCTCGGCCCAAATCGTTCACTCAAAACATCTTAGAAACTTCTCGCGGGTCGCGATTCCGTGATTCAACGAACTGCTTATCGATTGTAACAATCCTGTAACACAGAAGAGCGACACTTCCTCGCATAGTCAAAGGCCAATTTCACGCACGGAGAATACTGATGAAGCGTTTTGCAGGATTGTTTCTGGTTGTTCTTTGCCTTGCCGGCATCGTCTGGGCGGATAGCGCATTGTCCATCAACGGGGCCGGTGCGACTTTTCCATATCCCATGTACTCCAAGTGGTTTGACGAGTACCACAAGAAAAACGCCAATCTCCAGATCAATTACCAGTCCATCGGCTCTGGCGGCGGCATCAAGCAGGTGACCGAAGGCACCGTGGATTTCGGCGCTTCCGATCTCCCCATGAATGAAGAGCAGCTCAAGGCGTATCAGGATAAGCACGGTTCGGGCATTCTGCACTTTCCTACCGTTCTGGGCGCCGTCGTTGCTACCTACAATATCCCTGGAGTCACCGCAGACTTGAATTTCACTCCGGAGGCCTTGGCGGGAATTTTCCTTGGCAAAATCACCAAGTGGAACGACCCGGCAATTGCGAGTGCCAACAATGGGGTGAATCTTCCGACGAATGACATTGTCGTAGTGCACCGCGCGGACGGCAGCGGCACGACCTTTATTTGGACCGACTATCTCTCCAAGATCAGCGAAGAGTGGAAGAAAACCGTCGGTGCTGGCGCCTCGCCCAAGTGGCCCGTCGGCCTTGGCGGCAAGGGCAACGAGGGTGTAACTGGTACGGTCAAAAATACGCCTAATTCCATCGGATACGTGGAACTCATTTATGCCGAATCGAACAAGATTCCATACGGATCCGTGAAGAATGCCTCCGGCGCTTTCGTGAAACCCTCCCTCGCGGCCGTTAGCGCGGCGGCCGCTGGCGCAGCCAAGGAAATGCCGGATGACTTCCGCGTCTCCATTACCAACGCACCGGGCAAAGCCGCTTATCCCATCTCCAGCTTCACCTGGCTCTTGATTCCTGAAAAATTTTCCGATGCTTCCAAGAGAGATGCCCTCAAGGGCTTCCTCAAGTGGGCTTTGGATGATGGGCAGAACTATGCTGAGAGTTTGTCTTACGCGAAGCTGCCCAAGGAAGTCGTGGCCAAGGAGTTGAAGGCCATCAACAAAATCCAGTAAGGCCGGTCGAAAAGAGTGGCAACGTCAACTACAGCCGTTCCGAGCGCGGGCCCTGTTGCGGGCTCGCGCTCGTTTCTGTCTCGCTTGCGTGATGGCGACGAAATTGCCCGGCTGATTACGTTTCTTTTCGCGGCTTCCGTTGTCCTGATTACGCTCCTACTGGTGTTTGAGCTGTGGCAGGGCTCCGTGCTTCCTCGCCACAAGTTTGGCTTTAACTTTTTCCGTACTTCCGTCTGGGACCCCATCTTCGATCAATTCGGCGCGCTGCCTTTTATTTACGGCACGCTTGTCACCGCAGGTGTTGCACTCATCATAGCTGTGCCTCTCGGCATCGGTGCGGCCATCTTTCTCGCGGAACTCGCCCCAGCACGGATTTCTGACACTTTGGAATTCTTTATCGATCTGCTTGCCGCCGTCCCCAGCGTGATCTACGGCCTTCTGGGCGTCTTCATCGTCGTCCCGCTCATGCGCGAATACATTCAGCCCGCCCTGAAAAACACGCTCGGTTTTCTTCCGCTCTTCCAGGGCCCGGCCTACGGCTTAGGTTTCCTTACCGCAGGCATTGTGCTCGCCATTATGGTCATTCCCTACATTATTTCCGTCTCGCGCGAAGTCCTGCTCTCCGTCCCCCGTGACCAGCGCGAAGCCGCTCTCTCTCTCGGCTCCACGCGCTGGGAATCGACCTGGAAAGTGGTCGTACCCTTCGCTCGCGGCGGCATCATGGGCTCGATTTTCCTGGCTCTTGCGCGCGCTCTGGGCGAAACCATGGCCGTCACCATGGTCATCGGCAATACCCCCACCATCAGCGCTTCTCTTTTTTCGCCCGGTTATTCGATTGCTGCGGTGATCGCCAACGAGTTCACCGAAGCTACAGGCGCGATGTACACGCAATCGCTGATCGAACTGGGCCTGGTGCTCTTTATTCTTACCTTCGTCCTCAACGGGTTTGCCCGCCTGCTGATTGTTGCCACTTCCCAGAGGGGTGCAGGGATGGGCCACACTTGAGCTCTCGGTTGCGCTGGCGCAAGTTTGTGAGCGGCTTTATGCTGACGATGACGGGTGTATGCGCGGTCGTCGCGGTCGCCGTTCTCTTTTTCATTCTTGGCTACCTTGTCTATCACGGCGGTACCTCCATCAGTTGGAATTTCTTCACTAAGCTCCCCGCGCCCGTCGGCGAGACCGGGGGCGGCATGGCCAACGCCATCGTCGGCAGCGCCAAGTTGCTCCTGCTCGCTACCCTCATCGGCGTCCCCATCGGATTCTTTGGCGCCATCTACCTCGCCGAGTTCAGCGGCGGTCCTATCGCTTTCGTGGTGCGCTATGCGGCGGACTTGCTCAATGGCGTTCCCTCCATCGTCATCGGTATTTTTGCTTTCACCCTGGTTGTCCAGCCTTTCAAGCATTTCTCCACACTCGCCGGCGGTTTCGCTCTCGGCCTGATGATGATTCCTATCACCCTGCGCAGCACCGAGGAATTTCTCCGCGCCGTGCCCCGGGCACTCCGCGAAGGCGCCATGGCTCTCGGCGCCAGCAAGTGGAAAACCATCTCCACGGTCATCGTGCCCGCTGCCTACCGGGGCATTCTGACTGCCATTCTGCTGGCCTTCGCCCGCGTCGCCGGTGAAACTGCGCCGCTCCTCTTTACCGCCTTAGGCAATCGCTTTTGGAGCCCGGGCTGGAATCAACCTACGGCTTCTTTGCCGGCTATGATCTACACTTACGCTATCGCGCCGTATGAAGATTGGCATCGGCAGGCGTGGGCCGCGGGACTCGTCCTGCTCGGCCTGATTCTGGTTATCAATATCGTTGCCCGGGCGATTCTTTCCCGCGGCATCGCGGTCCCGAGGTCTTAATTATGCACACTTCTGTGAGGCCAGCTGTGTCCGTAAACATTCCACCGACCGTCACAAACGCAGGGACTCGAGAGTCGACCTCGGCGCTCTCCATGCGCATGACCATCTCCAAGGTCAACTTTTTCTACGGCGCCAAACAGACCCTGTTCGACATAACCATGGGTATTGCCACCAACAAGGTCACCGCCCTCATCGGGCCTTCCGGCTGCGGCAAGTCCACCCTGCTGCGCACCTTCAATCGCATGCATGAAACCGTGCGCAACTCGCGCCTCCAGGGCGAAATACTTCTCGATGGCCAGGATATTATCGCGCAGGACGTTACTGCACTCCGCCGCCGCATCGGCATGGTCTTCCAGCGGCCGAATCCCTTCCCGAAATCCATCTTCGACAACGTCGCCTATGGGCTCAAAATTAACGGCTCGAAGCTTCCCATCACCGAAGCCGTCGAGAAAAGTCTGCGCCACGCCGCACTCTGGGACGAAGTGAAGGATCACTTGCACAAGTCCGCCTACGAACTATCCGGCGGCCAACAACAGCGCCTGTGCATCGCTCGCGCTCTAGCCGTCGAGCCGGAAGTGCTGCTGCTCGACGAGCCTTGTTCGGCGCTCGACCCCATCAGCACCGCGAAAATCGAGGAGCTTCTCGTGCAGTTGAAAGACCTCTGCACCATCGTTATCGTCACTCACAATATGCAGCAGGCCGCGCGCGTCAGCGATTTCACCGCCTTCTTGCTTCTCGGACAGCTCATCGAGTTCAGCCCGACGCCGCAGCTCTTTACCACGCCCAGCGATCCGCGCACGGAGGCGTACATTACCGGCCGCTTTGGCTGAAGTGGAATTTATTCCGTCATTCCGGGCCATGCGCGTTTTCTGCGTCCCGGATGGACTGCCGGAACGGGAAATCTTGCTCCGGTCGCGTGAAGGCGGCAACTGAGGAAGGGATTCATGGAACGTCATTTCGAAAAAGATCTGAATGAGCTGAAGGAGCGGCTGCTCTGGATGGGCAGCCTTGCGGAACGCGCCGTTCACCAGGCAGTCCACGCCGTCCTGGAATCCGACGAGCAGCTCGCCAAGCGCGTCCTTGAGGAAGAAGACGCCATCAACGAACTCCAGCTGGAAATCGACGACCGGGTCGTTCAGCTCCTTGCGCTGCACCAGCTCATGGCCATCGATCTCCGTTTTGTGCTCGCCGTTTCCCGCATCAACAATGACCTCGAACGCATCGGCGATCAGGCCGTGAATATCGCCCAGGGCGCCCTGCGCATTCTCCGCCACCCTCGCGTAAAGCCGTACGTCGATCTCCCGCGCATGAGCGAGCTCACCGAAGAAATGGTGCGCGATGCTCTCAACGCCGTCGTCCGCCGCGACGTCGACCTCGCCCAAAAAGTCCTGGCCTCCGACGATCGCGTCGATCATTACCGCGACCAGATTTTCCGCGAACTGCTTACCTACATGATGGGCGATTCCAGCGTGGTCTTTCCGGCGTTCGAATTGATCCTCGTCGCCAAAAATCTCGAACGCATCGGCGACCACGCCACCAACATCGCTGAGGACGTCATCTATCTAGTCCAGGGCCAGGACATCCGCCACCCTACCGTCGACCGCCGGTAAGCATTTTTCAATCTCCGCTTGCGCGTGCCGTTATTTTGCTGCGGCCACGCCCTCATCTTTCAAGTGCTTGGCACAAGCTTCCGCAGTGCTTCGCTGCCCGTGCGCGGAGTCTTGCTTGTGCGCGGAGTAGGCAAATACGATTTCACCCGTTTTTAGATTCGCCACTTTGATGCTGGCGTCTTCGTCGGAATGCCAGCTCCCCATGATCACCTTTTTCGCGGTGCTCGCCTTCTTACTTTCGGATGTGCCGGTGATTTCATATTCCGCCTGTTCGCGTTGTTCGACGATCTCAATCGGCACCTTCTTGTCGGCAATGGCCTTTTTCAAGGGAGTTTCAAACCCGCCCATGGGAGCGATGTACACTTTGGCGTGCGCAGGTATCTTCGTCTGGCTCTGCTGAGCGGTCTCGCTTTGCTTGTCTTGTGAGCGGTCTGGCTCGCCATTAACGGTCACCCCTACCAGCAACACGACTGCCATCAATTTCAGGTATTTCATTTCAGTCCTCCGACGTCTCTCTATGAGCTTTCCAAGAAACTATTTCCCTTCGATTTTCTGTTTCAAATGCTTTGCGCACGCTTCGGCCGCGCTCTGCTTTCCTCTGTAGGAATTGCCTTTCCGCACGGAGTATCCGTAAACCACTTCATCGCTCTTCAGATACACCACCTTGATGCTGGCCATGTCATTTGAATTGTCCACTCCCATAAACAGCATCTTCGCCCATCCCGCCTTCTCCGTATTGGCGATCCCGGAAATTTCATAGTCGGCTTTGCCCCGCTCAGTGACAATTACCACGGGCACTTGTTTCTTGATGATTGCCGCCGCGAGGAACGTATCAAAGCCGCCCTCGATCGGCGCAATAACGATTCTCGATCCGCGCTCGATGGCTCTCGAACTCTGTTCGACACTCTTGCCCTCTTGCCCGGCGGCGGAGGCCGCCAGTATCAGCGCGAGGCCCAGACTTGCCAGGAACTGTTTTACCTTCGCCTGCATCATGCTTACCTCCTTTGAATTGATCACTCGGCTAAATCGAACCCTTGTCAGCGGTCTCTAACTGAGAGGAATCATGCTTTGTGGCCAAGCCTCAGGCAAGCGACATCCCACGACATCGGGCTCCTTAAGCGGGGGTGTCGTCAGTTGTCGCCCTTCCCTCTAAGCTTATGATTAGACTACCATTTACCTCGATCTGTGCGCGCCCACGAAGACGAACTCAGGGGCTCGCCGAGAGAAGCCGCAGACCGCCGGCGTTGAAGAGCGCGAGAAGCGTCAGCACTCCCAGCACAGAGATGGCTATGCCCAAGCTCCGGTCCGCAGTGCGCACAAACCGCACCGTGATGCGCTGCGTCCCCGCCGGAAGAACCAGAATCATCTGGTCAGTATTCTCCGCGTGCTGCGGTGTGACGGTCTTGCCATTCACTTCCACGCGCCACGCCGGATAATCGAGCAGCCGCAACGCCACTCGTACGGGCTCGTCCGAGGTCACTCGCAACTCTCTTTCTTCTGCGCTCCATCGCACAACGCGGACTTGCGCATTCGGCGTGCTGCCATCCGATTCCCGGGACGGCAGAATTTCCACCCGGGGGGCCTTTTCTGAAAGGTTGTTATGGTCGTCCCCGAGCGGATCGTACTCATCCACTCCCTCAAATCCCTGGTCCCGCGCAATTGCCTCCCGCAATGTGGGAATGTCCTCGGAATCCCACCAGGCGCGCTGAACAAGAAACATCGCCGTTCCGCCCGTGACGGACAGCGCCATCACCGCCCAGATCCAGCCCGTCCGCCTTCGCGTCACGGCGCCAGCCAGAAAGCAGGCATAGGGCACCGCAAGAATCGCCATCCACCTCCAAGGAAACTGTACAAAGCTCAGCTTAGGAAGGTGCTCCCAAAAAAATACAGTAGGCCGAATCATCAGAATCGTTGCCGCTGCCGCAACGAGCAACAACACTCGCCAAAGTTTTTCCCCGTCATCATCTGGCGATTCGTCAGCCAGCCTTCTACGCGCCGCGATGCTCACAATCCCCGTCAACACGATAAGAACGATCGCGGTACCAGAAGCGATCCAATTGAACAAGTTGTGCTCCGGATCATTGCTCATCGTGAAGAGAAAGTTGTCGGGCGGTTGCAGGCCCGAGGCGAGTGCCTGCGCAATGTTCACCCAGCGCTGTTCAAACGCGGCCGGCAGGAGATAGAAGCCCGTCAGGCCGAAACCGACGGCAATTCCGGCGGCGCCTCGCCAGAGCGGCCAAAACGATTTTTCTGTAAGCGTCGCCCAGGCAAAAATAAGCCCAACGGTATAGCTTGCCATCACCCCGGCAGGCGCATTCGACAGCCAAACCGCCGCGAACGCCATCGCGAAAAAGGCGATCGCCCGGGTTTGCAAACGCTTGCGATCTCCCGCCAGCCCGCAGTTCTTCAGTGCCGTCAGCAACACCACCGGCATCAATGCACAGGCCAGCAATTCCGCAAAATCGCTGCGCATATAAATGATCAGTAGCGCATACGGATTCGCCGCATAACCAGCCGCGCCGAATAGCGCCGCTTTCCCCGTCGCGAGGCGCCGCACCAGCGCAAACGCACAGATTCCCGCCGTTGTCTGGACCACTGCGATGAAAAGCATCGGCACGGCATTCCATGGAGCCACCAACCCGATGGCCGCTCCCAAAATCCACGAAAACGGCGGATAAAAAATGAACCGCGGCTCGCCGAATCCATGGTTGGCCATCTCTGTCCACCGCGGGTAGAAAACTCCTTCTTTCCACTGCCCGGCCGCATCCAGCCACGACGCCGCATGAAATCCGAAATCATGCCCGGAAGCATTTCCAAGCCAGAAGAACGGCGCGATCACCAGCAGCGCCGTTCCCAGCGAAACACCAAGGGCCATCAGCCATTCGCGAGAGTTCGCCGCGATCTTCAATCGAGTTTGATTTTCCGCAGGGGATGTCATGCAGTGTTCATGCAATTGTAACCGTCGAGGAGCAGCGCTTCCCAGTTCATCCATTTGTATGCGGGTATCCCGCAGTTGAGCGATAATACACGCGCTCATGAGCACTGCAAACACCGAGCCCGTTCCCATCATCGAAGCGCGCCAGCTGGAAAAATTTTATCCGCAGCCCGACGGCAGCCGCATCCAGGTCATCGCCGCCACCGATCTCGCCGTCTATCCCGGCCAGATTATTGCCCTGCTCGGCGCCTCTGGTTGCGGCAAATCCACCCTGCTCCGGATGTTGACGGGCCTCTCGCCCGCCTCCGCCGGCTCCGTGTTTTGGCACGGCCAGCCCGTGCAGGGAGAATCACCCAACGTTTCCATTGTCTTTCAAAGCTTCGCCCTCTTCCCCTGGCTCACCGTTCTGGAAAATGTCGAAGCTCCACTCGAAGCCCGCGGCATGCCTCCCATCGAGCGCCACAAGCGCGCGCTCCGCATCATCGACGCCGTTGGCCTCGATGGATTCGAAACCGCCTATCCCAAGGAACTCTCCGGCGGCATGAAGCAGCGCGTTGGTGTCGCCCGCGCTTTGGTTGTTGAGCCCGAAGTGCTCTTCATGGATGAACCTTTTTCCGCCCTCGACGTCCTAACCGCAGAAACCCTGCGCGGCGAACTTCTTGAGCTTTGGCTCGGCCACAAGATTCCCACGCGCGCAATCTTCATCGTTACACACAACATCGAGGAAGCCGTCGTCCTCGCCGACCGCATTATTGTCCTCGGCCGCAACCCCGCGCATATCCACGCGGACTTCACTGTTGATCTTCCGCATCCGCGCGATCGCAAAGCCGCCAAGTTTATCGAGCTCGTCGATTCCATCTACCGCGTTCTCACGCGCCCCGAGCACAAGGACGAAACCTCTCCGCCTCGCACTTACGGCGCCGGCGTTGCCGTCCGCCCCAAGGTCATCATGCTGCCGCACACGCGCCCCGGCGGCATGGCCGGCCTGCTAGAAATTCTAACCGATCATGGCGGCCGCGCGGATCTCCATCGTCTCGCCGATGAACTCAGTTTGGAAGTTGACGCGCTCCTCCCCACTGTCGACACCGCCGTTCTCCTCGGCTTGCTCCGCGTCGAGGAAGGTGAGGCCGTAATCACTCCCGAGGGCCAGATCTTTGCTCAGGCGGACATTCAAGGCCGCAAAGCGATCTTCCGCAAAGCCGCCATTGCCAATGTGCCCTTGCTCCGCCAGATGGAGCAAGCGCTTAAATCCAAATCCGATCGCACGCTGAACGATGAATTCTTCCGGGATCTGCTTGACGAGCATTTCAGCGAAGACGAAGCCCGCCGCCAGCTCGAAACCGCCATCCAATGGGGACGCTACGCCGAGATTTTCGATTACGATGCCGCCACCGGCAAGCTGACCCTTACCGAGGCTTGACCTTCCCGTGCCCGTACTCACTTCCTCTTTTTCCGAAGCAACACCGTTGCCTCCCCCCCTCGTGCGTCCCGCTGGCTCGCGCTGGGCTTGGGGCTTCCTCATCGACATCGGTCTCTTTCTGTGTGTCTTCGCCGCCATCTTTGGCCTGTATGCCATAGGCCGTACCTGGCTGGGCCCCGTCCATCCAGAAGCCCAGATTTCGCAGAACCCGCGCGATCTTCCGCTCTACGCTCTGTATTCACTTGTGCGCATTGGCGTGGCGTACGCACTGAGCCTCGTCTTCGCTCTCGCTTATGGCTACATCGCCGCAAGCTCGCGCCGCGCTGAAATCATCATGATTCCGCTACTGGACATTCTCCAGTCCATCCCCGTGCTGAGTTTTCTTCCCGGCGTAATGCTCGCGATGGTCGCGATCTTTCCCCACAGCGAACTCGGCGTAGAACTCGGCTGCATCTTGCTCATCTTCACCGGACAGGTCTGGAATATTGCTTTCAGTTTCTATTCCTCTCTGAAATCCGTTCCGCGCGAGCTCCGTGAGGCCGCCATCATCTATCGCTTCAGTCGCTGGCAACGTTTCGCCGAGCTCGACCTTCCTTTTTCCACCATCGGTCTTGTCTGGAATTCCATGATGTCCGTCGCGGGCGGCTGGTTTTTCTTGATGGCTTGCGAAATGTTCGTGCTTGGCACCCGCGACTTTCGCCTCCCCGGTCTGGGCTCCTTCCTCCAGACCGCGGCCAGCCATGGGGACACGCGCGCGATTCTCTGGGGCGTTGCCGCGATGATTACCGTTATCGTCCTGCTGGATCAGCTGGTCTGGCGGCCCATCATCATCTGGGCGGATAAATTCAAATTCGAACAGGTCGAAAGCTCCACCACCGCGCAAACCAGTCTGCTCCATCTCATCGGCCGCGCTTCCATTCTCATTCGTCTCTATCGCCTTATCTTTTTGCCGTTTTTCAATTGGCTCACTGTTATTTTCACGCTCAGCGCGCGCCGTGCCGCGGAAACCTTTTCCGCGCCAAAGCAACACCAGTTACGCCGCTGGATCGGCTATCTGCTTGGCTCCGGCGTTCTCGTCGGGCTGGGATTCACCGTTTACCATGCGGTCCGAGAATTGTCAGGACTCCACGGCGAGGATTACCGCGAGTTGCTGGAAAGCGCCGCGCTTACTTTTCTGCGCGTCAACACCGCACTGATCCTGGGCGCGTTGTGGACCGTCCCCGTTGGTGTCGCCATCGGTTCAAATCTCCGTCTGGCGCGCATCGCACAGCCGCTCGTGCAAATCGCCGCTTCCATTCCCGCCACCGCCCTCTTTCCGATTATTCTTCTCTTCCTTCTTCGTCTCCGCGGCGGACTCGAGCTCGCCGCCATGCTCCTCATGCTCCTCGGCACGCAGTGGTACATCCTCTTCAACGTCATCGCCGGCGCCATGGCTATTCCCACCGACCTGAAAGAAGTCGCTCACGTTTTTCGTTTCAACTCTTGGGATCGCTGGCGCCATCTGATTCTGCCCGCTATCTTTCCGTATCTGGTCACGGGTATGGTTACGGCCTCGGGTGGCGCATGGAACGCCAGCATCGTCGCGGAGTATTTTCATTTCCAGGGCCGCATCGTCTCGGCCCCCGGGCTAGGCAGCACGATCAGCAGCGCCAGCGACTCCGGCCGCTTCGATGCGCTGCTGGCTTCCACGCTGATCATGGCCACCGTCGTCGTGCTCATCAATCGCCTGGTCTGGCGCCGTCTCTACCGCCTCGCCGCTTCCCGCTTCAAGCTGGAGACGTAGTACAATTCCCTGAGCACGAGTTTTTCAGTTTTCCAAATTCTATGTCGGATCTTAATTCCACTTCCCGCGCATCCGTGTGGAGTGACGAAGATTTTCTCCGCGCGTTCGAAGACTTGTCTTTTCCCGCCGAGCTCTTTCATCATCGCGAGCATCTCCGCGTCGCCTGGCTCTACCTGCAATCTTCAGACGCCTCTCGCGCCGCGGAACGCATGGCCGGCGGCATCCGCAGGTTTGCCAATCACCATGGCGCCACCCAGAAATATCACCACACACTTACTTTGGCTTGGATGCGTCTGGCTGCCGTCGCTCTGGTCGAGATGCCCGAAGGGAAATCCTTTGAGCAGTTCATGGCCGCGTATTCGCATCTGAGCGACAAGAATCTGTTAGCGGAGTACTTTTCGAACGATCTCCTGCAATCCGCCGCCGCGCGCGAAGCCTGGGTCGAACCCGATCTCCAGCCGCTTCCCGCTTTACGAATTTACCGTTGCTGCTAATTTTTTTTGTCCGCTCTTTCCGTGCGCGATCGGCTGCTGTGCCTTGGGTTATTTTGGTGTAGCGCCCCTGCTGCCAGAGACACCCTTAGCATTCCTGTGCAACCCCTTGGAAGAGAGCTTCAGTCAGTACTTGCGGTTCCAGCGGATGAATGCAATGAAAAGACCAATCGCCACAAGGGCAAACCCCACGTAAACGTGCCAGCCGTGCAGCTTCGTTGCTGACACGACCGCCCCCACGGCGGAAAGAACCACCAACAGGGCAGCCTTGCCCTTTGTGAGTCGTTTCTGTTCGACCACTCGCGCTTCAATTCTCGCCCGCGCGATGCCCACTCTGCATCGTGCCGGCGCGATCTCCCGGCCTTAAGTTCTCGCCAACTCTCGGCTCAGGTACACAATTTGCCCTACATGATGATACGCATGCCCTGCACAACGCACGAAAATCTGGAAGCGGTCCTCACCTTCCGGCTCCCGCTCCGCCGTGTACGCCTTTCCCCAGTCCCCAGCTGTCTGCTTTTGAATCGTGGCCACAACCATCGCCATTGCCCGGTCAAACGTCCGCAGCGCTTCGTCTTTGGAAGGAGGCCGCTCGTCCGTGAACTCGCGGTCACGGTCCCGCACATATCCGTTCTCTGCCACTCGCGCTCCGATGTAATAGCTCAAATTTCCTGTCAGATGCAGCACCAAGTGCCCGACACTATTTCCATATGGGTAGGGATTCCGCCAGAACTGCTCGTTCGAAAGCGGGTCCACCCATTTATGCAAATGCGCTGCGACGTATTCGTAGTACCCCGCGAGCCCACCCGCTACGGTGTCACTCAGTTCTGTCACGGTAAGAAATCCTTCTCAACTCATCCCGCGTATTACCTCAATGTACTCCGGGATCAGTGCTTTTATTCCTTCCTATTTGACAACCGCAACGGGTTCATTCTTATAAATCACGCCTTCCTTCATCACAAAGAAAACGTGCTCCGTTTGGCGGATATTCTCCACCGGGTCGCCCGGTACTGCAATTACATCCGCCAGCTTTCCCGGCTCGAGTGTCCCGATCTTGTCCGCCATTCCCAGCAGCTCCGCATCGGCCAATGCCGACGACCGCAGCGCATCAATGGGCTTCATCCCTCCCAGGTCCACCATCAGGTGAAACTCTTCCGCGTTCCGTCCATGAGCGTAGACGCCCGCGTCCGTGCCGAACCCGATCTTCACGCTTTTGGCTACGGCGTTATGAAACATATTCGTGCGCGCCGCCAGCGCCGCTTTGGTCTTCGCCACGATCGCCGGTGGCAGATACAGCCCTTTGTCTATTTTTTCTTTCAGGCTATCTGCTGCGATTAATGTCGGCACCAGGTAGGTGCCGCGCGCCTTCATCATTTCCAGGGCCTCGTTATCCAGAAAAGATCCATGCTCGATGGAGTCAATTCCTGCCCGGATCGCCCGCTTCGCGCCTTCGGCACCGTGCGCGTGCGCCGCCGTCTTCCGCCTCAGCGCGTGCGCCTCGTCCACGATGGCGTTCAGCTCCTCCTGCGTCAGTTGTGGTGTGTCCACGTCATCTGTGAGCGAAAGCACCCCACCAGTCGCGCAAACTTTGATTATGTCTGCTCCGTATTTGTGGTCCAGCCGCACCGCGAACCTCGCCTGCTCCGGCCCGTTAATCACACCCGTCTCGGGAGTGGTCTCCGGGAAAAGCCCCTGGCGGTAGCCGTCCGTGTGGTCGCAGTGGCCGCCAGTCGCGCCAATCGCGTGCACCGACACCAGCATTCGCGGTCCCTGCACCTTCCGGTCGTTAATGGCGTTCCGCAAACCGACGTCCAGCTGGTCGTGCGAACCGACGTCCCGCACGGTCGTAAATCCCGCCATCAATGTCACCTTCGCGTTCGCGATGGAATCCAGCGCCTCTTCCGCGATCGGCTTGCGCAAGCCGTCCAACGCCGCTTGCTTCCAATCTTCGTTGTACATGCTGGTCAGATGCGTGTGCGCGTCAATGAAACCCGGCAGCAGTGTCGCGTCTCCCAGATCGATCACTTCCGCGCCGGCGGGTATCGCCACGCTTGTGCCAGCCGCGACGATTTTGCCGTCCGTCACCACAACCATTCCCGGCTTCACCAGCGCGTTGCTCTTCCCGTCAAACATTCGTGCAGCCTTCACCACGATCGTCTTGCTCGCTGCTTTCTGCGCCTGGCCGTAGGCCGGCCAGAACGTGGCCACACATGCCAGAATAAGCCCACTCACTTTGCGAATCATTCGTTGCCCCCCGATTAGCTTCCAACTCCCGGAACGCAGACAATAGACCTCCCCCAGAAAATGTCAAGGATTCGCTGTGCCGTTACGCCCGCCCGGCGGGTCCCGAACGCCCCATCTTCGGTCTCATTCGCTACATGAGCTCGGAAACATCGCCAGAAAATTCTCCGTGAAGAATTACATCCGCAAATACGAGCCGGACGCGCAACCCGGCCTTCCCCCCTGAGCTTTCCCGATCCAAGTTTACCTGCCACTTTCTTCGCCGCTCCGGGTTTGTAACCTTGTCCGCAGATAACCCGTCGAATTACAGGCGAACCATGTCTTCGACGACCCGTGGCAGGAAAATCTTCCCTTCGTTGCCCCACGACTACATTCGCCGCCGCCGCGCGGTTCGCCGCATCACCAACACCTGTTTGATAGCCGTCTTCAACCTGGCGACTGCTACTTCATCACCCGTCCCGGCGACAAGTACCAAGTCTTCATCGAAGGCGCCAATCACATGTCCTTCCTCTCCGCTCGCCTTCTGGGACGCCTATTTGAAAGATGATGCTGCTGCCAAGGCCCATCTCCAATTCAACGCCCTGCAAAATTCCAGCCATGGCGCCATCAAACTCTCCCGCCGATGAGTTCAATATTAGACAGTGCAGGCTTCAGCCTCCGTCTCCTTCAGTCCTGCCACGCTTCATCCGCCCACGTTGCGCTAACATCTGCCTTTCCTCGCTTCATCGCCGTTCCCACTTTTCCACACCTTTTCAGGGGGGAGTCCTTCCGTACTATTGACCCTGTTACTGCCGCCCTCCGACACTTGGTACAGCATGGCCCGCTACTCCCCTTTCCTCGGCCGCAGGGTCGAGGTGCAGTACCGTGCCGGCGACATCCTTCTGCCGGCCTCGGGCATCCTCGTCGCCGACTCCGGCCGCTCCATCTTCCTCGAACAGAATTTCGAACAGCGCGGCCAGCACAAGCACTTCCGCTGGGAAATCCCTTATCAATACCTCGTCCGCATCGAGGAGAAGCCCGATTCTGGATCCTCGGTAAACACCGGGTCCGCCCCAGTAAGTTCAATACCCGCGCTCGAGCCTTCCCTCGCCTCCAAATCCGAAGACGAGCCGCGCAGCGCCGCGGCCACCGCCTCCGCCGGCGGCGCACCCAGCCTCCTTCCGCTTCCGCATCGCCCCAAGACCGCGTAACCCTTTCGGTCTGCGACCTTGCGATGATCTTCCCCTTTTCACTTAATCTTTGGTAAAGTGCACCCACGCCAAAATCCCTACCTTCTCAAGCAGGAGGCCTCATGGCCCAGTTGGATCTGCGCCCCTTGTCACTCGGCGAAATCCTCGACCGAACCTTCTCCCTCTATCGCCGCCATTTCATGCTCTTTCTGGGCATCACCGCCATCCCGAACCTCCTGGTTCTCGCTTACAACCTCGCGACAACCATGATGACCAAGTTCCCGGTTGCGCCCGTGCCAGTTCCCACTCAACAATTGCAGGCGCGTGCGCCAAGCGGATTGTTCGCACTCGGTTTTGGCGGTGCGATCCTCGTCGGTTTAATCTACTGGGTCGTTTATCTCTTTGCTCAGGGCGGGACGGTCTATGCTGTCTCCGAATTGTATTTGGGCCGCACCACTACGATTCGCGAGTGCCTCGGGCGCGTGCGCGGTCAGATCTTGAACCTTATGTTTGTCACACTCTTTAATCTCCTGGCGATAATGGGCGCATTCATTTTTCTGATCATACCGGGCATATACGTTGCCTGCCGCCTGGTTACTTGCGTGCCCGCCGCCCTGCTGGAAGACCTCGGTCCGCGCAGTTCGCTCGAGCGCAGCTTCAAGCTGACGAAGGACAACGCGGGCCGTGCTTTCATAATTTTCCTGCTCTATTTCATCCTGCTCTATGCCGCCATTCTGCTTTTCATGTTTCCCTTCCTGTTCATGGTCGGTCTGACCGCCAAGCAACCAGAGACGATGCGCATATGGCTGGCGATGGCGAAGGTCGGAAACGTCGTTGCAGCCATTCTTGTCGGCCCCTTCCTGACCATTGCCACGGCGGTCTTTTACTATGATCTGCGCGTGCGCAAGGAGGCCTTCGATTTACAATTAATGATGAATCCCAGCGGCAACATCCCGTCCGGACCCGCGGGTGTTCCGCACACGCTGTCCTGAGATTGCCGGGCGCAGAAACCACCGCTCTGTACAGGTGCCAATGATTCGCTGTCTCTTCCGTGCTCTGGTTCTGCTGTCCATGCTATGGAGTCCGGCCGCTTTCCCTGCGGGACAGGAAAAGTCTTCGGACGCGGCTGGTTCAACGAGTGTGGCTTACGATGTGCCGTCCTTCGCCGCTGAACTTCATCGGCTTTCCGCTGTGCTTGAGAAAGGGCCATCCACGAATGAGATGGCCGCGCTCCGGGATTCTCTTCCGCGCCGTTGGACCGTTTCCACTCCGGAGCGTACCTACTCCATTTCCTCGGAGCCTTTGCGAAACCAACTCACGACGCTTTCGAGCCAAAAGGCGCGACTCTGGGTGGAGCACTTGGCCGCCGAGGTGGAAAGTTTCTCCGCCACACCCGTGGCGAGCTCACCGCAAGCCCGTGCACAACTCGACCGCATCCTCGCCGGAGCGGAGTTCGCCGGCGTCCGTCCGCCCAGCGCCTGGGAATTGTTCCGTCGCCGCATCGAGCTGTGGCTGGAGCAAATGTTCATGAAACTCTTCGAGGCGATTGGCCGCCATCCCATCGGCGGAACAATTTTGTTTTGGTTCCTCGTCGCCATGGCAGTCGGCTGCATCGCCCTTTGGCTCTTCCGCTTCCTCTCCAGCCGCGACCGCATGGATTCCTTGCCGCCGAGTGGCTCCATCATCGCCTCTCGTACCTGGCAGGAATGGATCCGTGCAGCCCGCGAGGCCGCAAGCCGCGGTGATTTTCGCGAGGCCGTTCATTCCGCTTACTGGGCCGGGATCGTGCGTCTGGAAGACTCCGGCGTTGTCCCCAAGGACCGCACCAAAACTCCTCGCGAATACCTTCGCATGGTCTCCGAGCCGCCTCCCGGTGAGCTCGCCTCCCGGCCCTCGTCTCGCGAGCCCCTCGCTGCTTTGACTTCGCGCCTCGAACGCACCTGGTACGCCAACCGCGCCGCCGGGCCCGAGGATTTTCGCGAATCGCTTCGCCAACTGGAGGCTCTCGGATGCCCGCTGGAATAGCCGCTTCCGACCGCAAGGTGCTTTGGATCGGCGGCACGTTGCTCGTCCTGATGCTGACGGCCAGCGTGGTTCTCGCTCCGCCTGGTGAACAGTTCGATTCGCCGGTTCCTTCCACCTACTCGGCTCAATCGGCTGGCGCCGAAGCCGCTTACCGTTTGCTCTTGCAGCTGCACTATCCGGTCCGCCGGTGGGAGGAGCCTCCGACAGAATTGGACGCGGATTCCGGCAACCTCCTGCTGATCCTTGCTGGGCCCATGCAACCTCCCAGCGACAAAGAGCGAAAAGCCCTTGTGAATTTTGTCGAAGAGGGCGGCCATGTGCTCTTCACAGGAGCAAACATTCGCGCTTATTTTCCGGATGCGGACGTTTCTTCTGTTTCCCCGGACCCCGCCTGGCGGTCTTTCTCACCCAGCATCCCCAGCCATTTCGCGCGCCTGGCCCAGCATGTGACCATTCAGCCGCAGGCCTACTGGGGCAAGCTCGATGAATCCCAGATCCCGCTGTATGGCGAATCCGATTCGCCCGCGGTCGTCAGTTGGAGCTTGGGAGATGGGCAAGTCCTCTGGTGGGCCGCTGCCACGCCACTCACCAACGCCGGCATCACGCGCGAAGATAATCTCACGTTCTTTCTGAACTCCGTTTCTAATTGGTCTGCCGAAGAACCATATCAGATTTACTGGGATGAATATTTTCATGGCCAGCGCAGTTCTCTTTGGAGTTACGTCAGCAAGACTTCGCTCGCATGGGGTTTGTTGCAACTGGGTCTGCTGGCGCTTGCCGTGGTCCTGTCCTTCAGCCGCCGAAGCGGCCCGGTTTTTTCTCCCGTGGGGAATTCCAGGTTGTCGCCTCTCGAGTTCGTCGATACCCTTGGCGGTCTGTACCAGCGCGCGGGAGCGGCCTCCTCGGCGGTCGCCGTATCCTATCAGCGTCTGCGTTCCTTGCTGACCCGGCATCTCGGCTTGCCGCCGAACATTCCCGATGACGAGTTGGGCCCGACGGTGGAGCAACGCATGGGTTGGAAAGATTCTGGTCTCGCCGGTTTGTTGCATTGCGCGGCAGCCGCCACACTCGTGACCAAGCTCTCGCCGCGCGAAGCGTTGGATCTTGTCCAGAAACTGGAACGCCAGGGAGAAAGACTCAGTGTCCGTGCACAATTCCGTCAGGAGAAAATCTAGCCGTGCAAACCCTTTCCGCACTCGCAGCCCACGTTCGCACTGAACTTTCCAAAGTCATCGTCGGCCAGCGCGAGGTCGTCGATCAGCTTCTGCTCGTTCTCGTCTGTGGTGGACACGCCGTCATGGAAGGTGTTCCCGGGCTCGCCAAAACTCTCGCCGTCAAAGGCTTGGCACGCATTTGCGGTCTCGAGTTCCAGCGTGTTCAGTGCACCGCCGACCTCATGCCCGCCGACGTCACGGGAACGAACGTCTTCAATCTTCGCGACAGCACTTTCTCTCTCCATCGCGGCCCGGTTTTCACCGACCTGCTCCTCGTGGACGAAATCAACCGCACTTCTCCGCGCACCCAGGCTGCTCTCCTTGAAGCCATGGAGGAGCGCCAGGTGACCATCGACGGCGTCCGCTACCCTCTCTCTGAAAACTTCACGGTTCTCGCCACGCAAAACCCCATCGAGTTCGAAGGCACCTACCCGCTTCCGGAAGCGCAGCTCGACCGATTCCTGTTCAAGATTCGCGTCAGCTACCCCTCGGCCCAGGAAGAGCTGCAGATTCTTGCTCTGTACGAGGCAGGGTTTGATCCCCGCCGCCTCGGCGAAATCGCCATCACTCCGCTCGATCCCGCTTTGCTCCCCGCAGCACGCCGTGAAATCGCCGGTGTGCGCGTTGACCCCACGCTCCATTCCTACATTGTTTCCCTGGTGCGCCGTACTCGCGATTGGCCCTCCATCTCCCTGGGGGCCAGCCCGCGTGCCGCCGTCGGCCTCTTTTTTGTCGCGCGCGCTCTCGCCGGGATGGACGGCAGGGATTTCCTTTTGCCCGACGACGTAAAAGCTGCCGCTCTCCCCGTTCTTCGCCATCGCGTGCTCCTCAAGCCCGAAGCCGATCTTGAAGGACTCACTTCCGATCAGGTGATCACCCAAGTGATAGCTGCTGTCGAAGTGCCCAAGTGAAGCCCCGAGATGAACATCACAAAAGCCATGGCGTTGAAATGACGTTTCCACGATGAACTCGCCGCGCCCACTCGTTCCGCCCGAAGTCTCGATACGAGCTCGCCCTTTGGGCCGGCTGTCGTTCGCGTTCGGCCCGCGCTTCTTCGTGATGGTTCTTTTGGGCCTGCTCTGGCTCGTCCCGGCATGGTGGGCACCGCAATTGATCGCCGCGATGTTCTTGTGGGACGTTCTTGTTGTCCTGGCCTTCGTGGCGGATCTGCTACGTTTGCCCAAGCCGCTCCAGCTCGAAGTTCGTCGTCTTTGGGAACATGCGCCGTCGCTGGCCACCCCGTCCCACGTTGAGCTTTCCATTCGAAACTTCGGCAGCGCCGCCATTCGCTGTTTTCTCGTTGACGAAACTCCCGCTGCCCTTTGCCTTGCTCCTCCCACAGTCGAACTCATCGTTCCCGCTGCGGGCCAGCTGCAATCGCGCTATCAGATTCTCCCGCGCGAGCGTGGCGACGTCCGCATAGGCCGTTTCTTTCTTCGCTATCAGAGCAAACTCGGTTTTGCTGAACGTTGGGCCGTCGCAGACGTCTCCCAAACCGTTCGTGTACTACCCGATCTCGAACAGGCCCGCCAGCACGCTCTTTACTTAATTCGTAGCCGCCAGGTCGAAATGGAAAGGCGACGTCGCCGCCAGCGTGGCCATGGCCGCGAATTCGAAACTCTCCGCGACTACCGCCAGGGCGACGACATGCGCGACCTCTGTTGGACCGCCACCGCCCGCCGCCACCAGCTCACCACGCGTGTCTTCGAAATCGAGCGCAGCCAGGTGGTATGGATCGTGCTCGACGCCGGCCGTCTGCTCCGCGCCAAAATCCAGCAGGAAAACAGCCCATTGTATCTTTCCAAATTGGATTACGCCGTCAACGCTGCGCTGTCCCTCGCGCAGGTCGCCACCCAGTGCGGTGATCGCGTCGGATTGCTCGCCTACGGCCGCTCCATTCAGTACAACGTTCCCGCGGCCCGCGGCGCGCTCCACCTGCGAGCCATTGTCGACTGCCTCGCACAAGTCCATGGCGAAGCCTCCGAAGCGGATCACTCCCGCGCCGCCCGCGTCCTGCTCACGGAACAAAGCCGCCGCAGCCTGGTCGTTTGGATTACCGATTTCGCCGAAACGCCCACCACGCCCGAAGTCATCGAATACGCCTTGCAAATGACCAAGCGCCATCTGGTCATTTTCAGCGCCATCAACCAGCCCGACCTGACCGCTCTCGCGGAAACCACGCCACGCACTCCCGAAGAAATGTACCGCCACGCCGCCGCTCTCGAAATCGCGCATCGCCGCGATCTGCTTCTGCGCGGGCTCCGTCGCAACGGGATCTTTGCTTTCGAACTCATTCCCGGCCTGCTCGCGTCTGCTCTGGTGAATCAGTATCTGGATATCAAGGAGCGGAACCTGTTGTAGCCGTTTTGGTTTCCGTTCGGCTAAGCAGGATAAGATAAGTCAGCAAACCGGCAAACAGAACTCCCGCCAGCGCAAATTTCATCGCCACCGGTGCATTGCTCGGAGAAAAAAATCCCTCAATCACGCCCGCAATCACCAGCATCGGAATCGTTCCCAGCAGCAACCGCGCTCCACGCCCGCCCGCTTGCGCCAGCGACTCACGCCGCGGCAGCAATCCCGGAAATAGCAAACCCCGCGCAATCTCCAGCCCCGCTCCTCCGGCGATAAAAATCGCTGGCAACTCCAGCACGCCGTGCGGCGCCACAAAGCTCCACAGTTGCAGCGCCATCCCAGCCCGCCACGTCGCCGCTCCGATTACGCCGATCATCAATCCGTTTACTACCATCATCCAGATCGTTCCGAGCCCCGCTGTAATTCCCAAAGCAAACATCGCGAAAGCTACGGAAAGATTGTTGGTCATGATTCCCGAAGAAGCCACGGGCTTGATCGTCACGATCGAATGCGTCCACATCTCGCGCCGTTCGATGGTCTCCATCATATGCGGCCCCAGTAGCCGGTGCGCGAATCCCGGATCGTGAATCGTCAATACCCACGCTCCGATTCCCGTTGCCACAAAAATCGCAAATGCCAGCATTGTTTGCGGCAGCGTTTCTCGAAACACTCGCGGATACGTGTCCCGGTAAAATTCCACGATGGCGCTGACCTTCGGCCGGTGTCCCATGTAAATCAAATTGTGGCCGCGCCCCAGCAGTTGGTTGAGGTAAGCACTGAGTTGCCTGTTGGTTGCGTCTTCGCGCACCGCCGCCAGGTCCGAAGCCGTTTGGCGGTATAATAATCCCAGTTCCTGCAATTCACTGTGGCTGAGCGCGGCAACACCCCGGCTCGATCTTTGCACGAGCTGTTCGAGGCGTGCCCAATAGGGTTTCCGTTTCTCCAGCCACCGAATGGATATCATTGTCCTCGACCCTGCCTGACCCACGCGCGCCTCTCGGCTCGTTCGGCGACAAGCTTACCATTGAAACTCCCGAGCAAACCGCGCTGGATTTTGCCATCGCCGGCATCGGCAGCCGCTTCCTCGCACTTGCCTATGACACTCTGATTCAGATGCTGGTCGGCTTTGTTGTTGGCCTGGGTGGCAGCATGGCCATCGGGCTGCTTGCTGCCGCTTCTCCAAGAGCTTCTCTCTGGGGAGCCGCCATTCTCATTCTGTTTTTCTTTTTTCTTTATTTCGGGTATTTCGCCTTGTTCGAAATCATCTGGAACGGCCAGACTCCCGGCAAGCGCAAAGCCGGCATTCGGGTCATCAAGGATTCCGGCCGCCCGCTCACTCCAGCGGAATCGATCGCTCGCAATCTCATGCGCATCGTTGATTGGCTCCCCGCCTTTTATGCTGTGGGCATTGTCTCTGCCATTCTCACTAGGGAAAACAAGCGCCTCGGTGACTTGATTGCCGGATCGCTCGTCGTTCGCGAGTCTTCTTTCGCCGACCTCAAGCCCGCCTGGCAGACCGCGCAGGCGCCCGCCGGTCCCGCTCAGCCTTCTCTAGGCGCCGATCGCCTCTCCCCGGACGAATGCGCGCTTATCGATTCGTTCCTCATTCGCCGCCTGGACCTCGCTCCCGATGTGCGCTTCCGCATGGCCGACGAAATTTTCCGCCGCCTCAAGTCCAAGCTCACGCTCCCTCCGGAAAACACGCTCTCGACCGAAAAAGTTCTCGAGGCGCTCGCCTATGAGCGCCGCGTCACCGGCGGCTACGGCTGACGTCTCTCGCCTTCCTCGCTTCTCTCGCCTGGAATGGAATCGGCGATTGCCGATTCTTCACCACCCCCCGGTGTTCCGCCTCGCTGCTTCCGTCCCGCAATTCGGCTACAATCTTCTCCTCTGCTTCACCAAAATCTGGCGTGCTTCGCATCCGCCATCTTCGAGGAGGCTTCCCTTGGAATCCGCTGCAGTTGCCAAAAGAATCGGTCTTATCGGTCTTGGCCTCATGGGTCGTCCCATGGGAATGAATCTCCTGAAAGCTGGCCACTCTCTCACCGTCTGGAATCGCACCGCCTCGCGCGCCAACGAGCTCGTCGCTGCCGGGGCCAAACTCGCCAAATCTCCGCAAGAGGCTGCCGCCGCTTCCGAGTTTCTCATCACCATGGTCAGTGATCCCCCCGCCCTCGAAGAAGTGCTTTGGGGCCCCGGCGGCGCCATGCAATCCCTCCCGCGCGGCTGCATCTACATGGACTCCAGCACAATTTCTCCCGCTCTCGCCCGCAAAATCGCGGCAGCCTGCGCTGAGCGCGGCGCGCGTTTCCTGGACGCTCCCGTAACCGGCGGCGACTGGGGCGCAAAAAAAGGCGAATTACTTTTTATGGTTGGCGGTGACGCCGCCACGCTGAAA
The DNA here is from genome assembly GCA_036522195.1 of Candidatus Acidiferrum sp. Lineage (GTDB taxonomy): Bacteria > Acidobacteriota > Terriglobia > Acidiferrales > UBA7541 > Acidiferrum. The sequence goes on from DATDGF010000005.1 coordinate 40,379, forward strand.
GAAGCGGAACCCATCCTCAGCGTGATGGGCAAAAAATGGTTTCACCTTGGCCCGCACGGCGCAGGGCAAACCACTAAGCTGGCGATGAATCTTATTCTCGCGCTGCAGGTGGACGCGCTCGCCGAAGCCCTCGCGCTGGTCACTCGCGCGGGCCTCCAGGGAGAGAGACTGGTCGAAGTCCTGCAATCCAGCATGGCCCGCTCCGGCGTCCTCGACATCAAAGCCCCCAATCTGCTCAAGGGTGAATACCTCCCGAGCTTCCCGCTTCGGCTCATGCACAAAGATCTCGGACTCGCGCTCGACCTTGCCAATCAGCTCGGCGTCCCTCTCCCCGCCACTGCCGCTGCCCGCGAAACCTACAGCGCCGTCAAGGGCTCGGCCAAGGAAGACCTCGACTACTCCGCGGTCATGAAATTCTGGAAAGCATGACGTGTTCGCACCGTTAAATTTAGCGGGCATTTCTTCGAATCGAGAAAGAGGTGTTGCTTGAAAATCGGTTTCCTCGGTCTCGGCGACATGGGCCAGGCAATTATCCCGCGTTTGCTCGCCGCCGGCCACACCGTTACGGGCTGGAATCGCACCAGAGAAAAAGCCGCGCCCATGCTCAAGCTCGGCATGCTTTGGGCCGAAAGTCCCCGCGAAGTGGCGTCCGAGTCCGAGATCGTTTTCTCGATAGTTACAGATTCAGAAGCGGTCCGCGCCCTTGCTCTCGGTGAAAACGGCGTCATCGCTGGATTGCGAAAAGACGCTGTGTACGCGGACATGAGCACTATTGCACCGGACGCCAGCCGCGCCATCGCCGCCGAGTTTGCAAAGGTGGGTTTGACCATGCTGGACGCTCCCATCTCCGGCACGACGCTGACACTTTCCAAAGGCAACGCTTCACTGATGGTCGGCGGCAACAGAGCCGCATTCGAACGCGTGCAGCCCGCCCTGCTGGCCATCGGCCCGAAAGTAACCTACATCGGTGCGCAAGGCCTTGCCGTCCAACTCAAAGTTGCCCTCAACATGACGCTGGTCATCGAAGTCATCGGCTTCTGCGAGGGCGTGGCGCTCGCGGAAAAAGGCGGCGTTCCGCGTGAAGTGGCCGTGGAAGCTTTTCTGAAGAGTGTGGTCGCCTCGCCGGTGATCAGCTATCGCGCGCCTCTAATTCTAGAAGGGCACATTTCCGATGCCACTTATGGCAACGTGAATCTGCAGCAAAAAGATATGATGCTCGCGCTCGATCTCGGCCGAAAGATGGGTGTGCCGGTCCCGTTGGGCGCCGCCGCCAATGAAATGTTGAATGCCTGCCGCGGCCTCGGCCTGGATCATCACGATTTTGTCGCGGTCTACGAGGTTTACCGCCGCCTCGGAGGAATGTCGAAATGAAACCTTACCGCACGAATCTCAAGAATGTCCCTCACGTCGCCGGGCTCTCGCATGATGAAGGCTGGATCAACATGCAGGTCCAGTTCCTGATCGATCAGAAAACTGCTGGCTCGGACAAACTTCTCATCGGCTGGACCGTTCTTCCACCCGGCGCGCGCCATGACAAACATCGCCATCCCAACGTGGATGAGTTTTTTGTGGTGATCAAGGGAAATGGTTTTATCTACACGGATACGGGCCGCGAGCCTTCCGGCCAGGGTGATGTGATTTTTACGCCGCGCGGCCACTGGCACGGTTTCGACAATACCGGCAGCGAGGATGTCATGCTCGTATGGGGCTGGAGCGGCGCCGGTTCGCTCGAAGCTGCGGGCTACGAAATCCCGCCCGAAGGCTACTGACACTGGCATGGTTACTTGCTGATGACCGCAGCTTGGGAAGATCCGCGCATTTCGCGCGGAATGACGGAGCAACTGCGCCTCCGGCGAGAGCTGCTCGACTCCGGCCACAAACCGCTCGGCTGGAAGCTCGCCTTTGGCGGCCCTGCGGCGATGGAGCGGCTGCGCATTTCTGCGCCGCTGGTCGGCTTTCTCACGGATCGCGCGCTTCTGCCGTCCGGCTCAACGCTCTCACTCTCGGGTTGGAAAAAGCCAGCAGCGGAGCCCGAACTTACGGTGCATCTGGGCAAAGACTTGCCGGCTGGCACGGACCGCCGCACGGCGATGGCTGCGATCGCGGGGTTAGGCCTTGCCATTGAGATCGCCGACGTGGATCGTCCCCCGGAAGACGTCGAAGGCACACTCGCTTGTAACATCTATCAGCGCCACATCATCCTCGGCCGCAACGATATTGCACGGGCCGGAGGCGTTCTCGATGGTTTCATCGCAGACGTCCTCCGAAACGGGACCGCAATTGCCCACATCGCAGATGCCGAGGCCTTGCAAAACTTGACCGGCGAGCTCATTGACATCGTGCGGCACGTCGCCAACCTGCTCGGCGCTTTCGGCGAGACGCTCCAAGCCGGTCAAATCATCATCGCTGGTTCCATCATCCCGCCCATCTGGATCGAACCCGGGGAAGAAATCTTCTTCAATCTCGCGCCGGCGGATGCGATTTCGATTCGGTTCGCGCCAGCATCGAACCAAACGCTCTGCTAAACTTCTGCGTTGTGGAGACCTTCTATGAGCGCGCCAGACCCTACGAAGATCCAGAAGTTTCGTGAACACCTTCACCAGGAATGGACCGGCGAAAAAACCGTCGCCGCCTGGCGCAAGTGGCACCTTCAGATCGCCGCGTTCACGCGTGGCGCTACCGAAGCCATTCTCGAAGCCGCCCGTCTCCGCCCTGGCATGCGCGTTCTCGACCTCGCTTGCGGCGTCGGCGATCCCGCGCTCTCCATCGCAGAGGAAGTTGTTCCCTCGGGGCATGTCACTGCCTCCGATCTCGGCCCCGGAATGATGTCTCTCGCCGAAGAGCTCGCCCGCAAAAAAGGTCTCACCAACATCGAGTTCCGCGAAGCAAATGCCGAATCCCTCCCTCTTGCCGACGCCTCCTACGACGTCATCACGTGCCGCTTTGGCATCATGTTTTTTCCCGACCTCCCCAAAGCCCTCCGCGAATGCCTCCGCGTCCTCAAGCCCGGCGGCCGCGCCGCGTTCGTCGCCTGGGGCAAGATGGCGCAGCCCTTTTTTGCCACCACCGCTGGCATCCTCTTGAAACATCTCCCCGCGCCGCCGCCGCCGCCCGATCCCGATGCGCCTAGTCTCTTCATGTTCGGAGAACGCGATCGCCTGCGGCGCGCCTTGGAAGCGGCTGGATTCAGCAATGTCCATGAAGAAACCCGCATCGTACCCGGTCGTTGGGTGTTGTCCCTCGAAGAATACTGGGAGCAGTTCACCGAAGTAGCCGCGCCTTTCCGTCCGTTGCTCGAGCAACTCACGCTCGAAAAAAAGGCCGAAGCCCGAGCCGAAATCCTGGCCGCATTGAAAAAATTCTGGAACGGCAAGGAACTGAACATCCCTCTCGAAATCGTCATCGGCGCCGGCACGCGCCCCTGACTCTTGCCGCTGCATCAAACAAATACCATGCGCCGCAAAACAAATCCCTGGGGCGCGCCGCCCTGGACCGTCAATCTCCGCCCCGCTGCGCACGCTTTCCCGGATCACGTGGATTTCGCCGTCGTTGGCGGCGGCTTCAGCGGGCTTTCCGCCGCGGCTTGGTTGAGTAGGCTTGCTCCCGGGAAGTCCGTCCTCGTGCTTGAGTCTGCTTCACTCGGTGACGGCGCCAGCGGCCGCACCGGCGGCATGGTGCTCGCGGAAACCGCGGCTGGCAGCCTCCAGGGCCTCGGGGACGTGCTCGCCGGCTACAAAAAAATTCTCCGCGAGCTCCGCATAGACTCGCGCCTGACGCTGCCTGGAGTCTGGGAGCTCAGCCGCTCTGCCCCAGCGATGAAGCCTTCACCGATCTCCTGGAGCGATTCCGGCGAACTCAAAGCCGTGCGCCGCGTGCCCGGCGGCACTATAAACCCCGGCAGAGTCCTTGCTGGTCTGGCGCGCGCTGCGGAAAACGCCGGCACCCAGATTTTCGAACACGCCGAAGTTTACGCCCTGGATTTTTCAGATCCCGTGCGTCTGCAAGTCCGCTACAGACTCCGCGGCCGCATCCACCGCAAGGAAATCCGCGCCGGGCAAGTCCTCCTCGCCACCAACGCCTTTTCTTTGGATTTGTCCGGCCTGCGCGCCGCCGCCTTGCCGAAACTCACCTTCGCCCTCGCCACGGCTCCGCTCTCCGCCGCGCAGCTCAAAGCTATCGGCCTTTCTTCCCGCCGCCCGTTCTACACCGTCGACTTTCCCTATTTGTGGGGACGCCTGCTCGAAAATAACGGCGTCATTTTCGGCGCCGGCCTCGTCCCTCCTTACCTGGGCACGCCTGCGCGCTTTCCTCTTGGTGACCACCCGACCAAGAAGCGCGCCCCTGATCTGCGCCGCTACGATGTGCGCAAAGGCGAATCCGCCGCCCGCCTCCGCTGGCTCGAATCCCGCGTCCGTCATTTGCACCCTTCTCTCGCCTCCGTGCGCATCACACACCGTTGGGGTGGCCCCATCCTCCTCACCGAAAAAATGCTCCCCGTCTTCCGCCGCCATCCCCGCAGCAAGCACGTAATGATCCTCGCCGGCTTCAACGGCCATGGAGTCGCCCTCTCCGTCTACCTCGGCCAATGGGCTGCCCGAGCCCTCCTCGTCCGTCGCCCGCTCCCTCGCTGGCACTGATCCATCCTTCCCGCCGCACCCGCGCCGGGGCGCCGCAACCCTTCCTTCGTTTCAATCCTCTCCCCGGGTATAGAATGCCTTTCCGAAGTTCCACTAGCTAGCCCAGAGGAGAAACTCAGAAACGAGACAACCCATGAGAAAAGCGCTTTTCGCGTTCCTTTTATTGTTCAGCGTGCGACCCTTGCTCGCACAAACGGCGCCCGAAGGCATCTGGCAGGGATACGACGGTGAGTGGCGCCATGTGTCCGGCCAATTGCTGGCGCTGGCCGAGGCCATCCCCGAGGAGAAGTTCACCTGGCGTCCCGCGCCCGGAGTGCGCTCCACCAGTGAAGTCTTCATGCACATCGCCCTCGCGAATTTCTATCTGCTCAGCGTCACCGGCCCCAAAATGCCCGCCGACATGAAAGAAGGGCTGGAGAAATCAGTCACCTCGAAGGCCGAAGTCATCAGCTGGCTGAATCGTTCCCTCGAAGCTGGGAAGTCCGCCCACCTGGCAGTCACGCCAAATGATCTCCCACGTAAAGTCCACATTTACGATCGCGACGCCACCGTCGACGGCATGTACCTCCGCATCCTCGTTCACGCCAACGAGCACATGGGCCAGCTAATCGCTTACGCCCGCATGACCGGCGTCGCTCCCCCTGGTCCAAAAATCAGTAACCGCCATTCCATACGCCGCGGTTTGCCTTCTAAACACTTCATTTCAGTTATCCGGCGAGGATTGCTGTCCTGAGGAGCATCGCGACGAAGGATCTATCTTCACGCCCCAAAAAGCATGTCGATTCTGCGCGACCATCGGGAGCCGAAGGACTCTCTCCTTGCACAGGTGCCGGATACTCGCCCGGTTGTAGGCCTCGGTGATAGAATGCCCCGTGGTTTGACGGGGAGGCTAGAGATGTACCAGAAAACTCGGACTTGGACGGTTCTAGCACCGGTCAGTGCGTCGCTCATTTGTGTCCTAGCTGCCGTGGCGCAGCAGGAGCCGGACTGGTCCAAGGTTCAAATCAAAACGACGAAGGTTTCCGGCAACATCTACATGCTGGAAGGCCAGGGAGGAAACATCGCCGCTTCGGTCGGCGAAGATGGCATCGTCATCGTGGACGATCAGTTCGCTCCGCTGGCGGAAAAAATCCAGGCCGCGCTGAAAGAACTAAAAATTACAGACAAGCCCGTGCGCTTCGTCATCAACACGCATTATCACGGAGACCACACCGGTGGAAACGTGCCATTCAACAACGCGGGCTCTATACTCATTGCCCAGGACAACACCCGCAAGCGCCTCGAAACCGGCGGCACAGCGGGCAATGGCGGCTCGATCAAAATGGACGTGAAGCCCGCCGAGAAAGCGGCACTGCCCATCATCACGTTTGAGCACGACGTCACCGTGCATCTGAATGGAGAAGACATTCGCGCGCTGCATTTTCCATCCGGCCACACCGACGGCGACTCCATCATTTTCTTCCCGAAAAATAATGTCGTGCACATGGGCGACGACTTCGTGCGCTACGGTTTCCCGTTCATTGACGTGGCCAGCGGCGGCAGCGTCCAGGGCATGATCGACGCCATGGAAAAAGCCACCGCGCAGCTCCCCGCGGATGTGAAAGTCATTCCCGGCCACGGCGCTCTCTCGAACCTCGACGACGTCCGCGCCTTCACAAAAATGTTGAAAGAAACTTCTGCCGTCGTCCAGAAAGCCATCAACGACCACAAAACGCTGGATCAAATGAAGCAGGAAAAAATTCTCGAGCCTTGGCGCGAAAAGTGGGCGCCGGAGAAGGCATTCATCAACGCCGACGCTTTCATCGAAACGCTCTACAACTCCCTCAGTGGCCACAAAGGCGAATTTGTAAAACACAACTAGATGGAATTTGTAGCGGCGGCTTTACGCTGCCAGCCGTGACCTATTTTCAAATTTCGATTTTCCAATCTCACTTCAGGGCCGCGCATTTGGCGAAAAGAATCCCAGCGGCAAATCGCGCGAAGTGCGTAATCCTGCCGGAGCATCCAGAATCGCCGGAATCGAATTCACCACCACCGACGCCGTCGCGATATCGCCGTGCGACCCGCCGGGAATGACCAGGCTGATGTTCGGATGTCCCGTCAGTGAAATCGTATCCGCTGGATCTTTCGCGCCGACATACATCTGCAACTCGAGGTACACCAGCTCTTTGCCGTCCTTCGATATACCCCGTGCAATCTGGTGCACGCCCGCTGCTTGCCCCGGTTCGACGGTCAGAAATTCCGTCTCTACGCGCTCGCTGGCCACTTTCGGTTCGATCGTTTCCGTGACTTGCTCCACCGGCAAATTCAAGCTGTCCGCCACCATCGCCACCGACTCCGGCAAGCCCACGTGCTTGATCATCCCTTCCGCAACTTTCGCGCGAAACTCTTCAACGCTCATCCCCGCGCCGATTTTCTTCTGCAATGGCAGCCGCCGTTTCGACGCATCCACGATGCGCAACGCTTTCGCGTGCTCGATGCGCTGCGCAACGGCCGCCAGCGTCACCACCAGCTTGTCCATCACGAATCCGGGATTCACGCCCGTGCCCACCAGCGCCACGCCCCACTCCTTCGCCGCCATATCCAGTTTCGCCGCCAGTTCCGGATGCGTCCGGAACGGATACGATAATTCCTCGCACGTCGAAACGATGCAGGACTCCGCTTCCAGGCACAACAACAGTTGGTCCATCACTTTCGCGAGCGACGACGACGTCGAATGGATTACCACGTCTGCCGCCTGCTCCAGCACTTCCTTGGCTTCCGCGGAAACGGTCACGCCCCACGGCGCGTCCTTCGCGCCCACGACTTCGCCAAGATCGCGCCCGACTTTTGCAAGATCCGTATCAATCGCCCCGATAATTTCAATCGCCTGTTTTTCCCGCATCAACCGAGCAATCGATGCGCCGATCGGCCCGACACCATACTGGATGGCGCGAATCTTTTTCTTCACGTCGCTCTCCGTTTTCCATCGGCATGCGCCCACAGCGCGCATTTTCGCTTCAAGAGAAACCCCTACGATAATGGAATTCCCGCGCGCATTCAACGACGAACCGCGCTTTGGAGTGCGGGAGCTTGCTCCCGCTTTCTCCCCCCCCCGTCGAAGCTTGCCTCGGCGGGCAAGGTGGCGGCAAGCCACGCTCTTTCCATTCGCAGCAAGCGCGCGGGAGTACACCTACCTAATGTTGCTGACACCCGAATTGCCACGCATAATGGCTCGGAACAACTTCCAGCCCGATCCCGGAGGATTACGCCATGCCAGCAAAAAAGCTTTCGGATGCGGAAATCGCCACGCTGCTCCCCAAAGCCACCGGGTGGAGCATCGCCAACGGCAAGCTGCACAAGGAATTTACGTGCAAGGATTTTGTCACCGCCTTCGGCAATATGACGCGCGTCGCTCTCGTTGCCGAAGCCATGAACCATCACCCTGAGTGGTTCAACGTGTGGAACAAAGTGGTCATTGATTTGACTACTCACAGCGTGAAAGGCATCAGCGATTACGATTTTGTGCTCGCGGAAAAAATCAACGAGCTCTTTCGCGTCTGATTTGCCTCTCGCAGCATTCGTAGCAGCTATGGAAACCGCGCCAACTTTCCTTGACTCCTGCTGAAAAAACAGAATTTGCTTCTACTGCTCGCGGAAGATTTTTTGGGGGAAGAGGCCACCTCCTTGCGCGTCCTCTTCCAGGAGGAGCAGAACCGTTTGGATTTACGCTGGTCTCCTCCGTCTCCGCTCTCATCCCAACCATCCAGGTCGTGAACCCCGAAGTCATCTTTCTCGATCTCGCGCTCGCGCGCCCGGAGCCGCTCGAGGTTGTGCGCCGCGTGCACCGCGCCACGCCCGATGTGCCGCTGATCGTTTTTGCCGAGGCTGCCGAAAAAGACTATTCCGCGCAAAGTCTCAAGGACGGCGCGCTGGGGTGATGCTGCAGGTGCCATCCCGGCAATTCAAGGGGTCCAGGAATAGCAGGATTTCTTCGTGATTTCAGCGAGCCGAGAGCGACTTACAGATTGGACGATGTTTCGAACCGGGACTCGCGATTCGAACTGACACACCGCGAAGGTGGAAATTCCGCCTTCCAGCCACGTCGAGAGCCAATCCCGCTCGGGCCACGATGTTCCCTCAGTGACTTAGGGTGAACCGAATCTCCGCGGGCCAATGGCGGGCGGCGTGCAGCCATTAACTGGATATGCGTGCGCCCCGGCAGCACGATTCCGGCACGCACTCGTGGTTTTGATGGGAGCCTCGTGAAGCCGACAAAGCTGCTCAAACGCCAAAGACGGAAAGACCTGGAAGGCGACCGCCTGCCCCGCGAATTTCCGCCGGATGGAGAGGAGAGAGTGGTGGCTGTGGAGTATGGCATTTGCGGTCACGCTACTCGTCACGCTGGGGCTGAGTTCTTTTGTCCTCCCTGCACGGCGCTTCGCAGAAGACCTCTTTTCTTTTTTTATTCTTCACCAGGCAGTGCGCGGACTATAGATGGTGTAGACATCGAAGAGGAGCACCAGCCCCACTATCAGCGAACTGCAAATCCACCGCATAATATGGTTTTCGATTTGTGGAAAAGATAGGTCCCTGGGTACTTGACTAGTGGACTGTAACAGCTGAACTGGGAGTAATGCGACGTGTAGGATCGAAGTAGCGCCACTTTACGGTCTTTGGCACCTCGTTGTAGTGCCGGATGTACTTCATGAGTTTTCTCCGCAAGTCGGCCAACGACGAG
>DATDGF010000006.1:0-33232 GCA_036522195.1 Candidatus Acidiferrum sp.
AGTTTCAGTGCTCCGGTTCTGGACGTGTTGCGGGGTAATCGGAAACTGACCCACCACCATTTTGCGAGTAAGATAGAGGGCTGCCCGGGAGGTGCCCCATGCAGCCTGCCTGTGCCAGCGATATGCAGCCCGCCATCTCGCTCCTGGAAAAGACGCCGCGGCTCCTCGAAACAATGCTTGGAGATTTATCCGGAGAACTTCTGCACTGGAAGCCTGCGCCGGAGCGATGGTCGATTTCCGAAGTGCTCGCGCATCTCGCGGCGCTCGAACAGGTTTACGCCGAACGCACGTTGCGAATGGTCGCCGAAGATTCTCCTGCACTCGCGAAATACGATCTAGCAAGGGCCACTTCGCGTGGAGAGTACTCCCGCGGATCCGCGGGAGAAAACCTGGCGCTTTTCACGCGTACGCGACGCTCCACACTCGCTCTTCTGCTGGGGCTCCCAGGCTCCGCCGGATCTCGCACCGGAATACATTCGGAGCTGGGAAGCATTACGCTGGCGGAAATGCTCAACGAGTGGGCCAATCATGATCTTGGCCACTTGCGGCAAATCGCGGAGCTCTATCGAGCTAATGCCTTTCATCCCAATTCCGGACCGTTCATGAAATATTCAAGTCCCAAGCCGTGAGCGACTCACCGGAAGAGTTGCGCCTTGCCCGCTGCGGGCCTCGCGACGTGACTCTGTATACGCGTCCGGGTTGCCATCTTTGCGATGAAGCGAAAGCGGCCATCGCGCCGCTGCTGCGCGAGTTCGGCGCGGTGCTGCACGAAGTGAATGTTGATGAAGACATGGTGCTGAAGGAACGGTACGGGTGGGATGTTCCGGTGATTTTCATCGGGCAACGCAAAGCGGCGAAGCATCGCGTGGAATTAGCGCAGTTTCGAAGGCAGCTTCAGAGCGCGGGAACGAATTGAGATTCTTGCAGCGATTTTTCCCGCGAACAGGCCAGAAGGGCTAGTGCCCGTCAGCCGGTTCGTGCGCGCCCACCGTTTCGTCTGGAACGGCCCCTTTGCGGCCCTTCACGCGATCGTACACGCTGAGCTGGCTGACCGAACCGAGCGCTTCGTTGTAGAAAGTGGGAACGCCCAGAGCGGTGCGCAGTTCCTCGTTGAACTTGCGCAGGTTTTTGAGATGCACCGCGAGCGCCGGGACTTTCAGACCTTCATCCGTGAGCAAAAACTTCTGGTAGCCGGCGTCCCATAACCGGGTGAACTGGCCATTCAACATGACGGCCGGAAGAATGGTCATCTGGTAGAGACCGTCGGTTCCTTTGCGGAACTCTGCGCCGGCGCCGTATTTCTCGACGCGGACTACACCGCGGGTGCTTCCAACGGCAAAGCCCAGTGCTGCCAGGCTTTCAATGGCTTTCGGTGAGAAGCGTTCTTCGACATTCCACATGATAAGTTCAGAGTACGATGTACTTCGCGCGCGTGTAAAGGCCCGGTGAGTGACTTTGCTCGCGGCGGAGTGGAAGCTCAAAATAGAGTCCTATATCTCCAGCCTATGTTGCAGCATCTAATTCGGAGTAAAATGGTCCGATATCCCGGCTCTTGTGCGATCGCAGGTCCTATGGGATAACGGGCGGGGCAATCAAGAGACATATGGCTTCTCCGATTCACGAATCCACGGCTCGGCAAGGACCGCTAGGCGAAGGATTACTGGAACGCATTGGGAACACGCCCCTGTTGCGTCTGGAGCGTGCTGGCAAGGAGTTTCCCACCGTAGAATTCCTGGCTAAAGCGGAATGGTTCAATCCGGGAGGGTCCGTGAAAGACCGGCCGGCCCTGAGCATGATGCAAGCGGGCCTGGCAAGCGGGGCGCTGCGTCCGGGTAAAACCCTCATCGATGCGACCAGCGGCAATACGGGTATTGCTTTCGCGATGATCGCCGCAGCAATGGGCTTTCCCGTGAAGTTGTGCTTGCCGGACAGTGCTTCGCACGAGAGAAAGCGCATTCTCGGCGCGTTCGGGGCGGAATTGGAGATCACTCCTGGCGATGAAGGCACTGACGGCGCGATTCGCAAAGTGCACGAAATCGTGGCCGCCGATCCTGAGAAATATTTTTATCCCGACCAGTACAGCAATCCAGCGAACTGGCAGGCGCACTACCGCACCACGGCCAACGAAATTTGGGAACAGACTTCCGGGCGCATCACGCATTTTGTTGCAGGGCTCGGAACGAGCGGCACGTTTGTAGGGACTACCCGGCGGCTGAAAGAGCTCAATCCCGCAATCCACTGCGTGAGCCTGCAACCGGACGGCGCTTTTCATGGGCTTGAGGGCTGGAAACACATGGAGACGGCGATTCGCCCGGCGATTTACGATGACAAGCTCGCGGATGAAAATTTGGAGGTTTCCACGGAAGAGGCTTACAGGCTGGTGAAACGCGTGGCGCGGGAAGAGGGTTTGCTCATCAGCCCTAGTGCGGCGGCGGCGCTGCTGGGCTGCTTCCAGGTTGCGGCGTGCCTCTCGAAGAAAATTCACGCCGTAATCGTCACCGTTTTTGCGGATTCCGCGTCGAAATACCTGAACGAGCGCTTCTGGGACGAAGAGTAGAATGGCGGACGAATCCACGCTCTGGATCAGCGGGCATCTTGCGGAGAAGATTCGCGCGCATGGTGCGGAGACGTATCCGCATGAATGCTGCGGCGCATTGTTGGGCCGCGATTCAGGCATGGTTGGCGAGACCGATCCGGAAAAAGTCGCGGCAACGCTGCAGCGAGAGATTTTGGGACTTTTTCCTCTGGTGAACCGCCGGGAGGATTCGCCGCGCAATCGTTTTTCCGTAACCTCGGACGACGTGCTGGCCGCTGAAAAAGAGGCGCGCGCGCATGGCGTCGATGTCGTCGGCTGGTATCATTCGCATCCGGATCATCCGGCGCGGCCCAGCGAATACGATCGCGATCACGCCTGGCCGTGGTACAGCTACATCATCGTGAGCGTGCAAAATGGCGCGCCGCAGGAAATGACTTCCTGGCGCTTGAACGACGACCGGCAGGAATTTTCGCCGGAGGGAATCGAGATTCGGCACCGCGCGGCGGTGTAATGCAGTTTTGAGATATTACGGAGACACGAGATGCCAGTGAAAGTAATGATCCCGACGCCGCTTCGTCCCTATGCGGGGAAGCGCGATTCGGCTGAGTTTCAAGCCAAGACGGTCGGCGAAGCGCTTGGCCACTTGACGACCGAATTTGCCGAATTGCGCAAGCATCTTTTCACCGAAGAGGGCAAGCTGCGCAGTTTCGTCAACGTGTATGTGAACGACGAAGATATCCGTTATCTGGCGAAGGAAAATACGCCCACGAAGGATGGTGACACCATCAGCATCATTCCTTCGATTGCCGGGGGTTGTAACTAGCCGCTGCATCCGGAAAGAAGCGAACGGAATCCAATAGGAGCAGGGAATCGCAATGGCCACCACTACACAGCCGCAGCCCGGCGCAAAACCGGCTACGAGCCTTTCGAATGAAGAAATCCTGCGCTATAGCCGGCACCTGATCATGCCGGAAGTCGGCATGGACGGGCAGCTTAAGTTGAAGAACGCCAAAGTCTTGCTCATTGGCACTGGCGGGCTCGGCGCGCCGCTGGGGTTGTACCTCGCAGCGGCCGGAGTTGGCAGGCTGGGACTCGTGGATTTCGATGTCGTTGATTTCACCAACTTGCAGCGCCAGGTCACATTTGGCACCAGTGACGTGGGCAAGCCGAAGAGTGAAGCCGCGCGGGTGCGGCTTTCGAGTCTCAATCCGGCGATTCAGATCGAGTCGTTCGAGACGCAGCTGACCAGCGCGAACGCGCTCGAACTCTTCAAGGATTTCGACATCATCGTGGATGGCACGGACAATTTTCCAACGCGCTATCTCGTCAATGATGCCTGCATCTTACTCGGCAAGCCAAACGTGTACGGATCCATCTTTCGATTCGAAGGACAAGTCACCGTTTTCGGAATGTCCGATGGGCCGTGCTACCGCTGCCTGTATCCGGAGCCTCCTCCGCCTGGGCTGGTGCCGTCTTGCGCGGAAGGCGGGGTGCTTGGCGTTCTGCCCGGCATCGTCGGTTCGATCCAGGCGATGGAGACAATTAAATTGATTCTCGGCGCAGGCGATATCCTGGTTGGACGATTGCTGCTATTCGATGCGTTGGGAATGAAATTCCGCGAGCTGAAACTGCGCAAGAATCCGAATTGCCCGGTTTGCGGTACGAACCGCACGATCACCAAGCTGATCGATTACTACGAATTCTGCGGGGTGCGCGGCGAAGAAGCTCCCGGCCCGGCGGTGCAGGTGCCGGAGATTACTCCGCGCGAGCTGAAGTCACGCCTTGATCGCGGAGATGATCTTTTCATTCTGGATGTGCGCGAGCCGCACGAATACCAGATCTGCAATCTGCATGGACATCTGATTCCGCTCGGTGAATTGACGCGCCGCGTGCACGAGCTGGATTCTTCGTGGGAGATCGTCGCGCATTGCCGCAGCGGCAAGCGTTCAGCGGAAGCCGTGGACTTTCTGCGTAAAGCGGGTTTCCGCAAGATCCTCAACTTGAAGGGCGGCATCCTTGCGTGGTCGGACGAGGTGGACCCGTCCGTTCCAAAATACTGAATCGTTTTCCAAGATTTGTGCTGTCTTCACCGAAAGGCGTCCTGGCTTATTCCAGGGCGCCCTTCGTTTGTGCTTGCCGGTGCTCGGAAGTATCTTCATACTCGTGCTACATCAGGAGAAAAAATGGCGGCAGCGAAAATAACGGTGAATCATAATGGCTCAATTCGGGTGGAAGGCGATTTCGAGATTGTCGATCCGGAGGGGAAACCATTTGGCCTCGCCGGTCGAACGACCATAGGCCTGTGCCGCTGCGGCCACTCCACTGACAAGCCCTTCTGCGACGGGTCTCACAAGACCAGCGGATTCACCGACACCGTGGCAGCGAGGGAGCTGCCGGCACCCAAGCCAAAGCTCTAGATAGCGCCGTTCTCAGGGCTCTCAGGTGTTTCAAAGTGTGAGACTGTCTCAGGCTGAGACAGTACTGTTTTCTTCCATGATACTGGCCATATGCCCGGTAACTCCCACGAAACAAAAATGATAGTGTCTTAATCCGCAAATTCACAGGGCCTTTCAGTGTCTCGATTCTTCCGAGCAGATCCTCGCACTCAGACTACCCTCCTGTAAGTGGTTCAATAACAGCAATTTACGATGCGATATTTTTTGGTCTGGAAAGGTCACAAACTTGCATCTCTTGGTAGTTGGCAGTTTTTCTTCGGCATTTGGGGGATATCGTGGGGGGTTGGGCCACAATCGCAGGGTTTCTCCGGGGTGACCGCATCGCGGGCTCCCCGCTGATCACCCGGGCGCGTCTCCTGTTTGCCTCCGGCATCACCCTCATGACGGTTTTCCTGGCTTGCATCTTCTACCTGCGCCAGACAAGCATTGCAGGATCCCCACATACTTATCTTTACCTCGAAGTTGGCGGCACGTTGATCAGCTTCTGCTACGCGGCCAACGCACTCGTCCGGTTCCGCGGCACACACGATCGCACCGCGCTGATCCTTGCATTCGGCTTCGTGCTTTCCGGGATTATTGAGACGGTTGGCTATTTTGGCTTGAACGATGCGCTGTCGTCAGGCCCGACGGCACTCTCGGGCATTCCTGCGGGCTGGATGGTCAGCCGCACCCTTCTGGCGGTGCTCCTGCTCGCAGCCATCGCGGTTGACCGTTACATGCCTACTGCGCGGCAGCCTAGCAAGGAAACGGCAGCGGCGTTGCTCGTGGTGGCTCTGGCAGCCTACCTGACGAGCGCCGCATTCCTGGCTGCACCGGCAGCGCCAGTGGCCCACGCCAAAAGCCTATTGTCTCGCCCTTGGGATTTGCTTCCCGCGGCGCTATTCCTGATCGCCGCAATGTGCTTCCACCAGCGCCTCAAGCACGACCAGGAAAGAAAGAGCGCGGCAACACTTTTTGACTATTCGCTGTTCATCGTGGCTTCGCTAAACGTCGTCTGCCACGTCGCGGCAGCGTTTTCGCGGCAACTTTTTGATGGCCCATTTTTCCTGGCGGAGTTGAGCAAGACGGCCGCCTATATCGTGATGCTTTCTGGAGCCCTGCTGGATCAGGCGCGCTTGTTCGAACAGGTCCGCTCCATGGCGGTGAGTGACTCGCTTACCGGGTTGGCTAACTACCGCCGTCTCATCAGCGTTATGGAAGCAGAGCTGGACCGTTCGCGTCGCACACAGCGCCCGTTCAGCATCGTGCTGCTGGACATGGACGGCCTGAAGACCATCAACGATCACTACGGCCACTTGACCGGAAGCCGCGCGCTGGTGCGCATCGGCAAGATTCTGCGCAATCATTCGCGCGCGATCGACACGGCGGCACGCTACGGCGGCGACGAATTCGCTCTTGTGCTGCCGGAAGCTCCCAAGGATATTGCCGCGCGCATCGTCGCCAGAATTCGCGAACGGCTTTCGACAGAACCAGAGCACCCAGTGCTTTCCGTCAGCGCCGGTGTCGCCGCTTTTCCGGAAGACGGTGATACGCCTGAAAAACTTCTTGGCGCCGCGGACCGCGCTCTCTATGCCATGAAGCACCGGCGGGGCAGCAGCGTGCACAATCTCACGCGGATTGCCGCGTGCCTGTGAGGATGAATGACGATCATGCCTCGCAAAGCCAAATTTTTGTTTCACCGGGCCGAAAACCGCATCCTGATGGAGATACCCGTGCTCATCGACGGGCATCGCCAGGTGCCTGGCTCGGAATCGACTTTTACGGAAAACGTGAGCGCGCGCGGTGCGCGAGTTGTGAGTGTGCGCCGCTGGGATCAAGGCGAGAAACTGACTTTCGCCTCACGTACCGGAGACTTTCGCTCCTCGGCCCGGGTAGCTTACTGCCAGCCACTGCAAGGCGACGGCTTTGCCATTGGCGTGGAGTTTCTCGAGCCGAAAGGGCGATGGGTAGTTCAATCCCCAAGATAGCTTGACGTCAAACGGCGAGCGGATAGGAGGGAAACGCCTGGAACACAGAGAAGGCAGAAAACTGACGCAAAAAAATTCAAGAAGGCTTGAAGCGCTTGGCGGCTCTGGAAAAACTGCCAGGCGCTTCATCTTTTTGGTGAGCTACTCACCTCTTCTTTAGAACTTCTTCGTAGACGCGAATGGTATTCGCGACCATCCGGTCGGCCGAAAATCTCTCTTGCACTTCGCGCCGGCCCGCTTTGCCGAGTTCTTGGCGCAATTCTTTATCTCCCATCAGTCTGAGCATGCTGGCGGCGAACTCTGTTCCATTGGGTTCGGCTACCAGCGCAGTGCGCTCATGATCCACCACTTCCGCCAGCGCCCCGCGAATTGTCGAGATGCATGGCAGGCCCGCGGCCATGGCGGCTTGCAGCGCGGTTCCCAGGCCTTCAAATTCCGAGGGGAATGCAAACGCATCGAGTGCGGCATAGACCTGTGCGACATTGTTCACGAATCCCGGGAAAAGAACCGCTTCGGCTTGGCCGAGCTCTTTTGCGAGCGCCCCTAGTTCCGCGCGGCAGGTGCCATCGCCCGCGAGCAACAGCCGCGCTTCAGGGTGCGCGGTCCTCACCGCAGGCAGCGCTTTGATCAGATGCCGTTGTCCCTTTTCCGGGACAAAAACGCTGACGCAGCCAAAAACGAAATCATTTTCGTGGAAACCCCAATGCTGTCTTGCACTCTTTCGTTCTTCCGCGCTTGGGAGAGCTGAAATTTCCACACCTTCATTCACAATGGAGATTCTTTCTGACGCAATGCCGGAGCGCATCAAGCTCTGTGCGACGTCCCTGGAGTTGGCAACGAAGCGCTCCACGGCCCGGTACCGAGCCTGGGACACGAAATTCTTCTGAAGCGGGAACCCAATCCGGCGGGAGAGCAGCAGAGGCAATTGCTTGTGCGCGCCCGCGAGCCAAGCCGCCGTCAGGGCGTGTGGCTCGTTGAGATGCAGCAGTTCGAACTGGTTCTTGGCGATGAGGCTCCGCAACCCGCCAGCGGCCCAGGCTCTCAAGCCGAACCGCGGAACCGCATGCACGCCAATTCCTGTCTCCGCCACGCGTATTGCGAGTAGTGAATCCCGCGCTGCCAACAGAAGAACGTTATGCCCGCGGTCGCGCATCCCACGTAGCGTGAGCCATGCCTGGCTCTGCCCGCCGCGCCATTCGCGCTCCAGGTCCACATAAAGCACTCTCATGGCGCTTTCACTTCGCCACTTTGCTGTTGTGCCTCAAGCAGCTTTCCTAATTTTTTGAATTTTAGCCACGTGCCGCGCGCCGCCATGCGTGAAATCAACCATCCCTGGCGGCCATCCAGGAAGCCCAGCCCCAGAACGTAGTTGTTGAACCAGCTCCATGGCGTGGCTAGCCACATCGCGGCGCGCCAGCTTCGCTTTCCATCCCTGAACATTTGCTGCGCGGCGAGCGTCGTATAACTCTCGACCTTGCGTTCGTGCTCCTCGAATGAGCCAACCGTGTAATGCAGCAGATCGCCGCCGAGCCGGCCGGGTTTTCCTTCGAAACGCAACGCTTCGTGAATGATTCCTGAAAACTGTGCCGCGTCACGGCGGAAGAGGCGCCGCTGAAAATCCGGGTACCATCCCGTGTGCTTCACCCACGCGCCAAGATACCAGGTGCGCCGCGAAAACTCGTACACCGAGAAGTTCGGCACCTCTTTTTTCCAGGCCAATAGCGCGTCCCGCAGCTCCGGGCTCAGTTCTTCGTCGGCATCCAGCGACAAAATCCACTCATGACTCGCCGCCCCCGCCGCGGCGTTTTTCTGTTCGGCAAAATTCGTCCATGGTCGGATAACCACTTTCGCGCCGCGCTCTCTGGCAATCCCCGCAGTACGGTCGGTGCTTCCGCAATCCACAACCACGACCTCGTCAGCAATTCCTTGCACCGAATTCAGCGCGCGCGGCAGGTTTTCTTCTTCGTTGAGCGTGATCAGGCAGACGGAGAGGAAATTCATCGGACTCCGGACAAGTTGGGAATCGGCGCTAGTATCTCACAAACGCAAAGAGTGAAGGCCGCCCGCCGGAAGAATGGCTTCTTGCATTCTGGAAAGCTTGCGCTATTTCCGCTGGAAATTCACACGAATCACGCTTCCACCGATTCGAAACTCCGTGCCATCCTGCAGCATCGCCGCGCGCACCCGCTCCTCATCAAAAAACGTGCCGTTCGTCGAATCCATGTCCTTGAGGTTGATGTAGTTCTCACGCACTTCCAGCAGGCAGTGATGCCGGGAGATTTCCGGATCGTCCAGAGCAATATCCGCGCCTTCGCGTCCCAGGATCACGCGTGGCTTCTTCAGTGTATGGCTCCTGCCTTGCGAAGGCCCGGAGACGATACTCAGGATCACGTTGGCTGCCGCAGGAAGACGCAGCGCGGGATCAACGGGTGGCAAAGGGGAATTTGTGCTCGTCCCCGCGGCGCGCGCAAACGTAGGAAGTGGAGACATCACCACCGTGGAATCCACCCGCCGCTTGATTTCCACGATCGTGCTCTTTCCGCACTTCGAACAGCGGAATTGCACTCGCGCATGGCCTCCAAACTCGCCATCTTTCAGGGAGTGCTCCGCACCACAATGCGTGCAGGCGGTCTTCATACTTCGAAGTTAGCACTTTCCGGGAAGGAATTGGACGAGTCGGACGACTTACGGGCGGAAAGGTAAAGCTGAGATTGCATTCCAGCGCATTCCGCGAGCCCTGCGTCCGCCCTGCGCCTTCGTCTTATGCTACGATTACAGATTGCAGATCAATCAGGAGAGCGTGTGTGACGGAACATATTTCTCGCAAGGAACTGAAGCAGGACAAGATCAAGGAGACCATCGAGCACGGCGCTGAGGCCGTCATTTCTCACGGGCAGTTTACGCTAATCCTCGTGATCGTGGCGCTGGTGGTGGCCATCGGCTACGGTGGCTGGCGTTTTTACGTCGAGCGCCAGACGGTGCAGGCTTACTCCGAATTCGATAACGCCATGAAGGCCTACCAGAGCCGCGTCGGCGTCGCTCCGGATCCCTCGGCACCGAACGAACCCGTTTATGTTAACGATATGGCGCGTGCGGCGGATGCTTCGACAAAGTTCGCGGCCGTGGCCAATAAATATCCCAGCACGAATCCGGGAAAGCTCGCGCGCTACTATTCCGCGCTTTGCCTCGAGGATCTCGAGCGTCACAACCAGGCCACCGAAGAATTGAAAAAAATCAGTGGCGGCAGCGACAAGGAACTTGCCGGCATGGCGCAGTACCAGTTGGCGGTCATTGATTCGCGTACCGGCAAGACCGACGAGGCCATCAAGATGTTTCGCGCGCTGGCCGACAAGCCCACTGTGCTCGTGCCGCGCCAACTGAGCCTCCTGGAGCTCGCCGGCGTGCTTCGAACAACCAAGCCGCAGGAAGCTGTGACGATCTACCAGCAGCTGAAAAAGGATTTTCCAAATACCGCCACAGCCGATGCAGCCGATCGCGGCTTGGAAGCGATTTCGCCGAAATCCTGATCCGTCTCGCGGATAAGCGATTACGCAAATCCGCCGAAACTTTACGGAGCGGCCCATCGAACGAGCTCCCACTCCAGCTCCCTGGGCAATGCGCGCGGAACGTTCCCGTGGCCGGCGCTATCCGGAGTCCGCGCATCCCTACCGCAGCGCTTACGCACGCGACCGCGACCGCATTATTCACGCGCGCGCTTTCCGGCGCCTGGAAGCCAAGACCCAGGTTTTCACCACGCGCTATTCCGATCACTTCCGCAATCGCCTGACGCACACCCTTGAGGTCGCGCAGATTGCCCGTACTGTCGCCTCGGCCCTAGGGCTGAACACCGAGCTGGCCGAAGCGCTCGCTCTCGTCCATGACATCGGCCATCCGCCCTTCGGGCACGCTGGCGAACGAAAGCTGGACGAGCTTATGCGCGCGCACGGCGGCAACTTCAATCACAATCTGCACGCGCTGCGTATCGTCGAGCAATTCGAACAGCGCTATCTCGATTTTCCGGGGTTGAATCTAACCTTTGAAGTTCGCGAGGGCATCATCAAGCATTCGCGGGACTATTCCGCAGCGGAATTCCCCCAGTTGGCTGACTATCTTCTGGATTTGCGGCCGCCGCTCGAAGCGCAACTCATCGATTGGGTGGACGAAATTGCTTATAACACCGCGGATCTTGATGACGCGCTCGAAGCCGAACTCCTTGATGTGGACGCCCTGCGCCGAGAAGCGCCGTTTTTTGGCGAGACTTATGCGCAGATCGATGCCGCCTACCCGGGCGGTCGCGAAAAGTTAAAATTCAACGAGGCGCTCAAACTCGTGCTCGATGGACTGGCTACCGACCTGATCGAATCCACGCTGCAGCGCGTCCTAGCCTCCGGCGCAGCCAGCGCCGAGGATATTCGCCACGCGCCGAAACGACTCGCCGGTTTCAGCGATGCCGCCGCGGCCCGCAACGCCAAGCTCAAGCGATTTCTTTTCGCCCACATCTACGACCACCCCGCCATCACCGAAGACCGCGATCGCTCCGTGAATTGTCTGGAACAGCTGTTCCGTTACTACCTCGATTCGGACGGTTCGATGCCGGCGTCCTATGAAGAACTCGCTCAGATTGCGCCACGCCACGTCATCGTCTGCGATTACATCGCCGGCATGACCGATCAGTTTCTGCTGCGCCAGCATCACGAGCAATTTGGGAGTGCTGAGCAAAGTCGTCCGTGATTGTTGCGATCCCGAGCGGTTCGAGGAAGCGTTATTGTGCGAAGGTGTTGCAGGCAGAGATTGAACCGGAATCGAAACCTTTTTGGAACCACGCCATGCGTTGCTCGGAGCTGCCATGTGTGAAGGAATCCGGGTTGACATGCCCGCTCGCCATTTTTTGTAAGCGATCGTCTCCGACCGCCGAAGCCGCACCTAGCGCTGATTCAATGTCGCCCTGCTCCAACAGGCCACGCTGTTGCGTCGAATGGGCCCAGATGCCCGCAAAGCAATCGGCCTGCAGCTCCAATTTGACCGACAGAGGATTTTGCGCGCGCGGATTCTCCTCCTGCAATTGCCTCATTTTTCGCTCGATTCCGAGGGTATTTTGCACGTGGTGGCCCAGTTCATGCGCGATGACGTAAGCCTGCGCGAATTCGCCTGGAGCACCAAACCGGCGTTTCAACTCATCGAAAAACCCCAAGTCGATGTAGACCTTTTCATCGTTAGGGCAATAGAACGGACCGGTGGCGGATTGCGCCCCGCCGCAACCCGATTGGATGTAATCACGGAAAAGGACCAGTTTCGCGTGGTGATATGGTTTGCCCGTCTGCTCAGGGAGAATTTCCGTCCAGGTTTTCTGCGTGTCGTCGAGCACGAACGAAACAAACTGCACCATCGGCTTTTCCGCAGTGTCACGCGCGGTATCTGGCTGTCTCACCGCCGCCTTTGGCGGAGCCCCAGAGCCACCCCCACTGAGAAGCGCAAAGAAATTTGTCTTGAAGACGAAGCTGAGGATCAGAAGAAGGATGGCGCCGCCGATGCCGATGTGCATGCCGCCAAATTGAAAGCCACCGCCTCCGCCATCACCGCCGGTATCGTCTCGGCGATCCTCAATATCTTCGCTTTCGCCCCCAGGTGTCCATTTCATGGCGTTTGCCCCCTCTCACTGCTTGGAAGAATGGTAGCATCGGCGGGGCCGCCCAAGCCTGTAGCATAAGGGCAATCCGCCCGGATGCACTTGCGCACTCTGCGAAGGCATCCTAGAGTGGCGCGGACAGGCCTTTATGACTTCCCCAAAACAGATCCTCCATGCCGTTCTGAACCGGCTGGAGCAATTCTACGGTCCGCAGAAGGCAGCGGGCCCACGCGATCCTTATGAAATGATTTTATTTGTGAACTGCGGATATCCTGCGACGGATGCTTCCTGTTCCAAAGGATTCGAGGCTCTGAAACGAGAGGTAGGGCTGAAGCCGGGCGAAATCCTCGCGGTTCCGAAGTCCAAGCTTGCGAAATTGATGCGTCTCGGAGGAATCGTTCCCGATTTGCGTGCGGAGCGGCTGAAGGATATCGCGCGGATGGTAAAGTCTGAATTTGCTGGAGACCTGGGGGCCGTGCTGAAAACAAAGATGCAGGAAGAGACGGAGCAGCCGGGGAGCGGCATTCGCGCCGCGAAAAAAGTGCTCCAGAAGTTCCCTGTAATAGGCGAGCCCGGCGCGGAGAAGATCCTCCTGTTTTCAAACCTGGCGCCGGTCGCGGCCGTGCCCTCCGCGGCTGTGGGCGTGCCGTTGCGAATCTACTTCGGTGGAGAAGGAAAAAACTACGCGGCGGATTATCGCCAGGCGCGGGAAACCCTCAGCGCGGACTTGCCAGAAGCCTTTCCGGCGCGCCAGCGAGCCTACTTGCTGCTGAAAAAACACGGCCAGGAGATTTGCAAAAAAGCCCAGCCGAAATGCGAGATCTGCCCGGTGACCGGCCAATGTGCCTACATTCAGGCGAAGGCTGCAGACAGCAACGTGGATTGAAAGAACGCGCGAAGCTCTGAGATGCCAAGTCCTTCAGGTGATTATCACGATCCCCAAGCGAGCGTCAGAAAGAGCGTCAGGTAGCGTTTCAGTTTCTGCGTAATCAGAAAGTTCTCCTTCACGTGCTGATGCCCATGCTCGCCAAGTTTTACTGCGATTTCCGGGTGCGACAGCAAGAATCGAATTTGGTACGCCGTGCCTTCCACGGAATGAGCCAGTAGGCCTGTGTGTTTATGAATGATCTGGATCGGAATGCCACCGACCGCGGAAGCTACTACCGGTTTCTTCTTCCACAAGGCTTCCGAAACCGTAAGTCCAAAACCTTCGCGCAAGCTTTTCTGAATCACGACGGTCGAAGCCCGTTGCAGCGCGTTGACTTCGAGCGGCGCCCACGCCGGGAGTTCGAGAATCTTGATGTCCGGATCGTTATCCGCTTCGCGCAGCACTTCTTTCAACACCACCGCGCCTTCCGGATCATCGGAAGCACTGCCTCCCGCAAGGACCAGCTGGCAATCGAAATAACGCTTCACGATGCGATACGCACGGATGACGCCAACGGGATCTTTCAGCCGGTCAAAACGCGAGATTTGCGTGAGGATGGCGCGATGGGGATCGATATGAAATCGCGCGAGGACTTCCGTGATGAAGTCGCGGTCGAGCTCCTGGTTTTTCTCGGAAAGCGGGTCAATCGCGGGATAAAAAAGATACTGCGGAATCGGAAGCTGCCGGGAAAATTCCGGAGACGAAAACATAGCGCCGTTGTACCGCGAAACAAATTTTTCCAGGAACTCCCAGACCGGGCGATTCGGATGCGAGAGATCAATGTGGCAGCGCCACACCCAATGATTGGAGCCGGACTTGCGCGCATCGATCAACGCCGCTGGTTGGGGGTCGTGAATCACCACGAATTCGGCATCGAGGGGAAGCGTCTTGCGATTCCGTTCGTTGTACGCCAGAAAAATATCGAAATCCCTCTGACTCGCGTGATACGGCGCGCCGTGCAGCGCGTTGTGGAACGATTTCGTAACGTCGAAGAAATCCTCGCCGCCGGTCATTACGTTCCATTTGATCTGCAGGTCCAGCTCTTCCGCGAGAGGCACCAGGCGATTGAGAATTTCCGCCACGCCTCCGCCGATTGCCGTGGAATTGATCATTTCAATGCTGCGTCCGCGCAATGGCTTCGCCAGCGCGCGCAGTTCCTCCATCTCCGCTGCGCCCAGAAGCGCGGCGTAGTCCTCCAGCGGAATACGATTCAGCGCCAGGGTTTCGCTCATGCTTTCCTTCTTTCGCGGTCGATCAGCCGCAAGAGCTTGGCCCGCGAGCTGTCCAGTGTGTTGGTGTAGATATCGATGTGGTTGACGCTGTCCGCAAGTGTCGCCAGCCCCAGGCCGTCCGCGAGCCAATGCGAAAAATCGTTGGTCTGCAATTGAAGACGCAGCCGCGAGGAGATGAAGTGGTAGTAGAAACCGGCATGGCTGAGATGCTCGATGCCATCACGGAATTCGCCGAGTGTTCGCGACCGGCGGTCCAGCGGAACGGTGACTTCGACGCTCTCGCAGAAATAGAAACGCTCTAACGTTGCTTGCTTGGCAAGATCAGGAAACGCGGCGCAATAGTCGCCCACCACGCGGCAGAGATCGCTGCGTAGCGCGGCAATGGAAACATAGTCGCGAATGTCCAGCGCGGCAAGCTGCTCGGCGAGATCATCCCGGTTGGCATCCGCGAGCACCCATTGCGCGAAATCGTTGGAAAATCCTTCCGTTAAAAAGTGATGGCTCCCAAGCGTTTGAAATGTGTGATGAAAAATGGAAGCGTCGCTGCAGTGCTCGAGGCCGGTCAGGAACTCCGAGAGTGTGCCTGCGGACTGGTTGCCGATGCGCGTGAGATAGGAAACGGTGACGAAGTCGAACGGGGTTTCAGCGGCGTTCATGCGAAAGCTTCCTCCACTTCGCGAAACTGCAGCAACATCATGCAATCTCTCGATACCTATGGAATGCCGTGCGAGGTCATGACCATTGCGTCGTCTCCGCGCGATCTGGAATTTCAATGCGAATCTCCGTGAGGTCGGAGAGCAGGTGTGCCGCCCAGCGGTAGATATTGTGCTCGCGCACGTTGTGCCGCATGCGCTGCATGCGCGTGGCTTGCTCCGCCTCCGGCATTTCCAGCGCGCGATGGATGCTCTCCGCGACTTGCGAGACGTCGTAGGGATTCACCAGCAACGCATCGGAAAGCTCGTGCGCCGCGCCGGCAAATGTGCTGAGGATGAGCGCGCCGCGCTCGTCCTCGCGCGACGCTACGAATTCCTTGGCCACCAGGTTCATCCCGTCATGCAGCGACGTAACCATGCAGAAAGACGCAGCGCGGTAATAGCGCGCGATCTCCTCGTGCGAATGGTGTTGCTTCAAGAACACGATGGGTTTCCATCGCGAGGTCTGGAAGCGCGCGTTGATGCGGTCGGCTTCCGCGCTGACCTCAGCCAGGAAATTCTTGTAGCGTTCAATGTCCGTGCGGCTGGGGGCTCCGATTTGCACGAAAGTGAATCGTTGCTGGTAGGCGGGATTCATTTCGATGAACCGCTCGATGGCGTGGAAGCGTTCGAGAATTCCCTTGGTGTAGTCCACGCGGTCAACGCCAACGCCCAAGAGGGAAGCCTCGATGCCCAGCTCGGCGCACAAAGCAGCGCGTTCGGCGCCGACACTCGGCGTTTCATTGATGACGTGGGAATTCTCGGGAAATGCCACGCTGATGGGATAAGGACGCACCCGCGTGACATGTCCCTGGCGATTGACGGCAAAGCGATCCCATTCGGTGAGCGCTTCGACCGCCCGGTCCACTGTTTCCAGGAAATTGTTGCAGTGCGTTTGGATGTGAAAACCAATCAGGTCCGCGCCCAACAATCCATCTACTAGTTCGCGCTGCCACGGACAAATCCCAAAAACTTCCGGATTCGGCCACGGAATGTGCCAGAAAATCGCCACACGCGCATCGGGACGCGCTTCCTTTACCATCCGCGGCAGCAACGCAAAGTGATAGTCCTGCGCCAGAAGAATTGGCGACTCGGACCCCTCCATCTCCTGCAAAACGGCATCCGCGAAGCGGCGATTGATTTTCTGATATTGCAGCCAGTCTTCGGGCCGGAAAATCGGCCGCGTATGGGCGATATGGCAGAGCGGCCAGAGACCCTCATTCGAAAAACCCTCGTAGTAGCCTCGGTCTTCTTCGTCGCTGAGCCAGACGCGCCGCAGCGTGTAGCTGGGATGATCGGGAGGCACGCGCAACCGATCGTGTGCATCCACAAGCTCGCGATCGGCGTTACCGGAGCCGTTGGCGATCCACGTGCCATTGCAGGCGCGCAGAACCGGTTCCAGCGCAGTCACGACGCCGCTGGCGGGAACGAGCACATTGATCGCATTGTCCCGCTCGTTATAGACGTGCATGTAGGGCTCGCGGTTCGAAACGACGAACAGCGGTTTTTCCTGAAGTTTGTTGCGCAGGCTGACGCGCAGCCGTTCCGCCGTCCAGAGCGAAGCGTTCGAATCGCGCAGCCGCGCTTCTTCCTCCGCGCTGGCCCGAGCGGTGGTCAAGTCCCGCGCGAGATGCGTCACTTCGTCGTTGATCTGATCCAGGATTTCGCCATTCGAAAGCGCCGGGTGGGTGTTGGGCTGGCCAGTTCGCAGAGTGCGCAGCCATTTTGCCGTGCGCGTGAGCGGGCCCGTAAACGTCCAGCGCACCAGAATCAGCGCGAGCCCGGTAATCAAAAGTGTCTGCACAAGGGCGGTCAATAGGGAATCGCGCAGCGTCCGCGAGACCTGTAGGTCGATATAGCTGGTATCGTGGAAAACAGAAAGCGTGCCCGCCATCCTGCCATTGCTGTGGAGCGGCAAGGCGTAGATGTGCATGGGTATTGCTGTTTCCTGGTTGTCGGAATTGATTTGGTCGGCCCGGAGGAATTCGCCTACGCCCCGATCTTCTTGCGCGGCACGGCTCGCGGCTGTCGGACGCGACTTGAAAACCGATCCGAGGGCGGGCGTAATCGCGATCGCCGCGCCCGCGGAATCATAAACAGCGACGCCCTTTAAATGCTCGCGTTGCCCGAAGCGTTCGACGAGCCGCTGCAGATTCCTGTCCTGCGATCGCTCCAGCAACGGCTCTACATTTTCCTGAAGGCTCTCGCCGAGTATTTCCGCACGGCGCGAAAGGTCGTTACGCAAGTTGCGCTTTTCCGTGCGCACCTGATATGCCGCGAAAAGCAATGACACCGCCGCAACACTGACGATCAAGGGCAGGATGATTTTCAGAGTCGTGCGCATCAAGACCCCTCAATTTGGAAAGATGAAATAGGTCGCGAGGGGCTGGGTCAGGCGACCGTAGTGCATCTTTGCGTGTCGGTGAACGGCTTCCAAATTATGAGCGGTCTGTTTGCTCAGTACAAGCTCATACCGGAGGCCGGCGTAACAATCACGTGAACCGCGATGTTTTTCCCTTCGCTCGAACGATATTCGACCGTGGCTCGCGCGCCCACAGAGAGTTTGCCTTCCACCGTTGTCTTGTCATCCACCAGGAATTGCACGGTATTCACATCCTGATTTTTCTTCACTTGTAGCGAGAACTCTGCATCTCCCACGGACAGGATTTGTCCCGATAACGATTGGTTATCAGGTGCGGGTTGCAGGCGGTCAGCCGCTGGCCGGGCGGAGAGCGGCGTGGACCAGGCTGCGATGGTGAAAAAAGCCAGAAATAGCGTTGCTAAACAGAGTGATGTCCGAAATCGCATTGAGTATCCTCCAACTCGATTTGGACCGGGGTCACTCGTAGGGGCACGAAATGAACCAAAACGGGACGAATATTAATCTTTCGCGTAAGCGCTTGTGAAATCAAAAAGTTGTGCACCGCGCGCGGCCCGGAGCTACAGGATTCCCCGGTACTGGTTCTATGCAATTTTTGCCGCTACCACGCCCGTCAGCCTGGAAGCTCAGCCACCTTGGAGCGCTGGAATTGTGCGACAGCGGCCATTGAAATTTTGCCCGCTCTACCCGTCAGGCCACCTCCCTCAGCCGTGATACGCGGCAGGCGCGCCTGGCCTCCGCGAGTGGCTGATGCCGGGCGAGTCAATGTACAAAATTGAACAGACGCCCCTTCCGTGTGCGTACGAATAAGGCTTAAGGACACATCGGAATGCCGGCGGAACGAAGGAACGAGAAAAAACGGGCGGCCTATGGCCCGCCCGTTGGTTTGTATTACCACTGCTGTCGCGAATCTGCGGCCTGGTTAATTTGGAAGAAGAACGGCGTCTACCACGTGGATGACTCCGTTGGACTGGTACACGTCGGCGATGGTGACTCGGGACATGCCGCCTTTTTCATCGATGAGGATGATTTCCTTACCCATGGAAGTGAGCTTGATCGTGCCGCCGCTGACGGTCTTCAGGGTGGCGGTGCCGTTGCCGGCCTTGACGGCTTTCCAGAGGTCCTTGCTGGAGATCTTTCCGGTGACCACGTGGTAGGTCAGAACTTTCGTGAGCGTATCCTTGTTTTCCGGCTTGAACAGAGTTTCCACCCTGCCCGCTGGGAGCTTGGCGAATGCCTCGTTCGTCGGCGCGAAAACAGTGAACGGGCCCGGGCTTTGCAGCGTTTCGACCAGGCCCGCAGCCTTAACCGCTGCGACAAGCGTGGTGTGATCGGCGGAATTGACGGCGTTGGAAACGATGTCCTTAGTCGGAAGCATCGGCGCGCCGCCAACCATGGGATTGTCCTTGGCGATGACCACCGTGCCGATCATCAGTACTGCAAGAAACACATACGCGAGCTTTTTCATGGCAAGAAATCCTTTCGAGATTGGAAATTGTAGCCTGCAGTGGGTAATACGGAGATTGCGCGAGATCGGATGAGCCGCTGGCCCACGCCACCAAGGGCCGCCACGCAAGAATTTTGGATTGACGGGGAGGCCCCTTAGCGAGACAGTTTGAGTAGTAACCCCACTGGGGTTCTTTGCCATGCGGACCCGAACGGCTTTAGCATTCACGGTACTGGCGTGGGGATTGTTTCTGGTCTTTCCCCCGCACTCTCACGCGGCTCAAAAAAACAATCCCAACGGGCAAGCGAATGCGGCCAGGCAACCGCTCCAGGTAACCATCGTTGTGCGGGACACTGCGGGAGCCTCGACGGGAATTACGCCAAGCGTGCAGCTGTATGGCGAGGCGCAGGACGGGACCCAATATACGGGGGTCCCCAGAAACAAGGGCGATCAATGGACCTTTATTGTCCCGGGGCCCGGCACGTACACCGCGGAAGTCAACGCCCCCGGTTACAAGAGGGCGCAGCGAATCATTTCCATCACCAATGAAACAGATAATCCTCAATACGATGTGACACTGGAACCGGACAATCAACCTCGCAAAGCAAAGGGAAGTTCCATCCTTGCGCCCAAAGCCCGTGCCGAACTGGATCAGGGCAAGCATGCCCTTAGCTTGAAACAGTTTGACGAAGCCAAGGCGCATCTGGAAAAAGCGCTGCATCTTGCCCCCACGTCGCCGGAAGTGAATTACTACACCGGTCTGCTTTACTACTATATGGGGAATCTCAGCGCCGCGGTCGATCGCCTTCAGAAGTCCATCTCCATGGATCATGGGAATGGCCAGGCGCTGCTGGCACTTGGCGAAATCTATTACACCCAGAAGGATTATCCCCATGCAACGAACGTGCTGGAGCAAGCTCTGACGCTGGAACCGGATTCCTGGCGTGCCGAAGCGGTGCTCGGATCCTCCTATTACAAGCAGGCGGATTATGAGAGGGGCCGTGAGCACGCCCAGAAGGCCCTGATGATCGGCAAAGACGAAGCCAGCGGCACAAGTTTCCTCCTCGGGAAATGCCTGGCAGCTCTCGGCAGGAAGCCTGAGGCCATCGCTGCGTTCCAGGCTTTCCTCGAGCAGCAGCCTGCCTCGGACATGACGCGGACGGCGCAAGGGATGCTGAAACAACTACAGTCAGCTCCGTAGAAACTCGGTCGACAGATTCAAATTACTGGCATTTGCAGGAGGCTCCGGTTCTGCGGCCAGGACGAGTACTAGAGCGAGCCCGTGACCAACAAGGTGCAAAATTGCGCAGGCGCCAGGCGCGATTCCTTGACTTGGCGGTGTGGCGACTCAATAATGGTAAAGCACGAGCGTACGTGCCGGAGGCGCTGAAGAGATGTTCCTTGACGTCAAGGAATTAGCCGTCCGCAAGCTGCGCATCCGGAAGACCTATGCCCCGGGCAGCATCGATTTTCATTCGGCGGAGATCAAGCAGATTGAGCCGCTGGAAGTGACGGCCACGGCGGAATTGCTGGAATCGCAGATTCGCGTCGAGGGGAACCTCGAAACGAAGATCGAACTGGTATGCGCGCGTTGCCTGGAGCCTGTGGTCGAGGATGTAAGCCGGTCGTTCGATCTGTTTTACGCGCCGCTCCCGAAAGATGAGAAGCCGACCGTCGACCAGTTGAAAGACGACGACACCGAGATTGGATTCTACAAAGGAGAAGGACTCTTCCTGGCGGACGTCATCAAGGAGCAGGTGCTGCTGGCGCTCCCGTTGAAGGTAATCTGTCAGAGCGACTGCCGGGGGCTGTGCCCGAACTGCGGCGCGAACCTGAACCACGAAGAGTGCCGGTGTGAGACCCACGCGACGGACCCACGAATGGCCCCTCTCGCGCGCCTCAAGCAAGACTGGCTGAAAAAACAATAGCTTTCCAGGGCTGTGAAGCCCGATTTCATCCGCCCCATCGGCGGGAATGAGGTGTAGTGCTATGCCTAACCCAAAACGACGGCATTCGAAGAGACGAACCAGCACAAGGCGGGCAAACGACTTTTTGTCCAAACCCGCGCTGGGAAAGTGTTCGAATTGCCACGAAATGAAGCAGCCCCATCAGGCTTGCCCGCATTGCGGTCACTACAAGGGCAAAGCCGTGAAAGCGTCGGCGTAACGTTTTTCTGTCTTAGCCTGCGGACAATCATTCCATGATCACGATCGCCGTTGACGCCATGGGCGGAGACCACGCGCCCCGCCCCGAGGTCGAAGGCAGTGTGCTGGCCGCACGGGAATTCGGCGTGCGTATCTTGCTGGTGGGCCAGCCGAACGCGGTGCGCCCGGAGTTGGCGAGGCATGCTTCTCCGAGCTTGCCGATCGAAATTGTGCCGGCCAGCGAAGTGATCACCATGGAGGATCATCCGGCTCAGGCGTTCCGCCGGAAGAAAGACAGTACGGTGCACGTGGCGGCGCGTCTTGTACGCGAGGCCAAGGCCGATGGAATGGTCAGCGCGGGGAATACGGGCGCGGTTATGACCGTGGCGAAATTCTTGCTCGGAACATTGGAATCTGTGGATCGTGTGGCGCTGGCTGCTCCTTTCCCGAATGCCAAGGGCGGAGTCTCCGTCCTGCTGGATGTGGGCGCAAACGTGGATTCGAAGCCGGAGCACCTGGTGCAGTTCGCGGTGATGGGAGAAGTCTACTATCGCGCGACGTTCGGCAACAAACGGCCGCGCGTGGGATTGCTCTCGGTCGGGGAAGAAGAGATCAAGGGCAACGAGCTGACGCGCGAGGTTTACACGCGGCTGAAGAAAAGTCCCGTGCATTTTGTCGGCAACGTCGAGGGCGGGGATCTTTTTTCCGGCAACGTGGATGTGATTGTGAGCGACGGTTTCGTGGGCAACATCGCGCTGAAGATTTGCGAAGGCCTGGCCTTTCAGATATTCGGCCTGCTGCGCAAGTCCATCAACAGCTCGCTGGTTTCGCAGGTGGGCGGAATGCTCTCGAAAGGCGCCTTCAAGGCATTGAGCAAGACCATTGACTACACAGAGTATGGCGGCGCGCCACTTCTAGGCGTGCGCGGGGTTTGCGTCATCGGGCATGGCCGTTCGAATGCCAACGCCGTGAAAAATGCTATTCGCGTGGCCGCAGGATTAGCGCGCGCCCGCATGAACGAGAAAATCGAACAGGAGCTCTCCGCCGCAATCGTCGTGTGATAGCGCAAGTGAGGAATTAACGATGGGCAAAGTCGCATTCATGTTTCCGGGACAAGCTTCGCAATACCCGGGTATGGGCAAAGAGCTGACGGAGAAATATCCGGCGGCCCGCGCGGTTTTTGAAGAAGCGGACAAAGCGCTGGGTTTTTCCATTTCGAAAATGTGCTTTGAGGGCACGGAAGAAGAGTTGAAGCTGACTGCCAATACCCAGCCGGCGATTCTCACCTGCTCCGTGGCCGTGCATCGCGTGCTGGCGGAAAAGGGTTTAACGCCGGATTTCGTGGCGGGCCACAGCCTGGGTGAATATTCGGCGCTGGTGGCGACCGGCGCGCTGAAGTTTGCTGACGCGGTCCAGCTCGTTCGAAAGCGCGGAACGTATATGCAGGAAGCCGTTCCCGCGGGTGTCGGCGCGATGGCCGCGATCATGGGATTGTCCCACGCGGTGGTGGCGGATTCGTGCAAGCGCGCGGCCGACGGGGAAGTCTGCTCGGCGGCGAATCTGAATTCGCCGGACCAGACCGTGATTTCAGGACACGCTGGCGCGGTGAAGCGCGCGGTGGAGCTGACTTCGCAGGCGGGCGCGAAGCGCGCGGTGATCCTGGCCGTATCCGCGCCGTTCCATTCCGCGCTCATGATGCCTGCGCAGGAAAAGCTGGAAAAAGATTTGCGCAATGCGGCGTTTTCGAGTCTGTGTGTTCCCCTGGTGACCAACGTGGACGCGGACACGATCGAGACCGGCGAGGAAGCGCGTGAAGCGCTCATCCGTCAAGTCACCCTGCCGGTGCGCTGGGAAGAGTCCGTACGTTTGCTGATTGACGAGGGCGTGAACACCTTCGTCGAAGTCGGGCCGGGGCGCGTACTGACAGGATTGTTGCGCCAGATCGAGCGCTCCGTAGCCGCGCTGAACGTCGAGGACGAAAAAAGCCTGGCAATGACGGCGGAGAAGATTGCGGGAGCGCGGTCGGATGCAGCTTAGCTGTGCCACAGAGAAATGTTTAGCCTAAAAGAGAAAATCGCGTTAGTCACCGGAGCGTCGCAGGGCATTGGGCGCGAGACGGCGTTGACGCTGGCGCAAGCCGGCGCGAAGGTCGTCGTTGCCGCGCGCAATGAAGAAAAACTCGCCTCGCTGGTTGGCGAAATTGCCGCGGCCGGCGGTGAAGCGTTTGCCATAAAGATGGACGTGGCCGACGCCGAACAGGTAAAGGCTGGATTCAAACAGGTTCTGGAAAAATTCGGCCGGCTGGATATTCTGGTGAACAACGCCGCGATCACGCGCGACGGCCTAGCCATGCGCATGAAGCAGGACGACTGGGAGGCGGTCATTCGAACGAACCTGACCGGCGCGCACCTCTGCATCCAGCAAGCCTTGCCCACGATGATGAAAGCGCGCGCCGGTCGCATCATTAACATCGCTTCTGTCGTGGCGCAGATGGGCAACGCCGGCCAGGCGAATTACGTCGCCGCAAAAGCGGGCTTGATCGGCTTAACGAAAGCCATCGCCATTGAAATTTCTTCGCGAAATATCACGGTAAACGCCGTCGCGCCCGGCTTCATCGAAACGCCCATGACCGACGTCCTCGGCGACAAAGTAAGAGAGGAACTAAAGACGCGCATCCCGTTGGGGCGAATGGGTTCCGCACCTGACGTGGCCTCAGCGATAGTTTTTCTAGCCAGCGACGAAGCAGGCTACATCACCGGCCACGTTCTGGATGTAAATGGCGGCATGTACCTGGCGTAAGGGCGAAAAGTGTGCCGCAACGCAAGGAGAAGATAACGCAGAGATTGGCTGCGAAACAAAGGAAGCGGTTAGGTGTGCAATGAAGATTCTCACGGCTCTATGCGGTAGCCTATTTCTCCTGACGGCAACAAGTGCGCAAAGCTACAGGCCAAAGGCGGGTTTTGTTCCTGATTCCGCAACCGCGATAAAGATAGCAGAGGCGGTGCTGACGCCGGTTTACAGTGAAGATAAGATTGTGGCCGAACGGCCATTCAGCGCTGAACTCAAAGGGGACGTATGGACCGTTGCTGGAACTTTACACTGCACAGATGAACGAGGGAAGCCTGTCCCGAGCGACTATTGCCACGGAGGCGTTGCAACCGTGCGACTTTCACGGATCGATGGAAGAATTCTGTTTATGATTCATGGTAAATAGTCCAGCCGCAGGTCCGGGCGCAGCACTCCAAGTTGACCTTGCGGGGCGGGGTAACTAGAATGGGCAGGTTATCCCGGAGCGCAATTTTAGGGTAGTGGGGCCGCAACCGCCGCGGGCGGTGGCGAATCTGAGCAGGCGGGCTTTACCGAACGAGTTTGACGCACGACCCGAGCAGCACCAGCTAACGGGACAAAGCAAGCGATAGCAAATCGCGGAGGATACTGGAATGGCGAGCGTGGAAGAACGCGTTAAGCAGATTATCGTCGAGCAGCTCGGCGTAGACGAAGCGGAAGTGACGCCCACGGCGTCCTTCGTGGACGACCTGGGGGCGGACTCGCTGGACCAAGTGGAATTGGTGATGGCGTTTGAGGAAGCATTCGGCATTGAAGTGCCGGACGAGGACGCCGAGAAAATGACCACCGTGAAAGACGCTGTCGAATACATCGACAAGCACTCCAAAGGTAAGTAAGCCACGATATTCGCACCTCATCAGGGAGCAGTGAAAAGTTGACTCGCCGCGTAGTGGTTACGGGTGTTGGATTGGTCTGCGCGCTGGGTATCGGCACGGAGGAGAGCTGGAAAAACCTCGTAGCCGGGCAGAGTGGCGTTGGAACGATTACGCAATTCGATACGACAGGTTTCGATTGCAAAATCGCAGGCGAGATCAAGAACTTCGACCCATTCCAGTGGATTGAAAAAAAAGAATTGAAAAAAATGGGCCGCTTTATTCAGGTGGCGCTGGCCGGCGCGGATTTTGCGGTGAAGTCGGCGAACTGGAAGCCGGAAGATTCGGATCTGGATGAAGTGGGCGTTTACGTTTCGTCGGGCATCGGCGGCTTCGACATCATCGAGCGCGAACACCGGAAACTGGTGGATGGCGGGCCAGGCAAGATTTCCCCTTTCTTTATTCCTTCCGCGATTGTGAATCTCGCTTCGGGGCATATTTCTATTTGTTATGGCGCACGCGGGCCGAATTCCGCCACGGCCACGGCCTGCTCTGCCTCTGCGCATGCGATTGGAGATTCGTTCAAAATTATCGAGCGCGGCGCCGCGGAGATGATGATTTGCGGCGGGACGGAAGCGACGATTACGCCAATGGGCATTGGCGGATTCGCGGCCATGAAGGCGCTCTCGTTGCGCAACGACGATCCGGCGCGCGCGAGCAGGCCGTGGGATGCCGGACGCAATGGCTTTGTGGTCGGCGAAGGCGCGGGAATCTTGATCCTCGAGTCGCTGGAGCACGCGCAGAAGCGCAACGCGCCGATCCTGGCCGAAATCGTCGGCTATGGAATGTCGGGCGACGCCTATCACATTACGCAGCCGGCGGAAGACGGCGACGGCGCGTTTCGCGTGATGCGTGCGGCGATCAAAGACGCCAAGCTGACGCCCGATGATATTGGTTACGTGAACGCGCATGGCACTTCCACGCCGATCGGCGACGCCATCGAGACACGCGCTCTCAAGCGTGTCTTCGGCGAACGCGCGAAGCAGGTGCCGATTAGCTCGACGAAATCGATGACCGGCCATTTGCTGGGTGGTGCGGGCGGGCTGGAAGCAGGTATCAGCGTGCTGGCGCTGCGCGATCAGATTCTGCCGCCGACGATCAACCAGGAGACTCCCGATCCGGAGTGCGATCTGGATTACGTGCCGAATCACGCGCGCAAGGCGTCGGTGGAATATGCGCTTTCGAATTCGTTTGGGTTTGGCGGCACGAATGCCGCGCTGATTTTCAAGCGCTGGTCCGGCAAGTAGCATCCTCTTTCGCGCCTGCCGCAATTCGGTTCTAGATTTAGAGAAGGAAAAATTCCGTGAAGATTATCGTGTGCATTAAACAGGTTCCGGCGAAAGACGCGCCGCTGGCGATTGCCGGAAACTGGATCAAGGAATCGGACATCGGCTTCGAAATGAACGAGCCGGACAGCTACGCGCTGGAAGAAGCGCTGCGGCTGAAAGAAAAGCATGGCGGCGAAGTGATTGCGCTTTCGCTGGGGCCGGAGCGCGTGAAGCAGACGATTAAAGAGGCGCTGGCGAAGGGCGCAGACCGCGGAATTCATATCGTGGACGAAAATTTCGCGCAACTCGATCCGCTGGGCTCGGCGAAAACGCTGGCGGCCGCGATTCAAAAGGAAAAAGCGGATTTGGTGCTGACCGGGTTGCAGAGCGACGACCACGGCTTTGGCCAGACCGGCGTGCTGCTGGCGGGGCTCCTGGATTTGCCGCACGCGACGATCATCATGCAGATTGAGGTGGCCGGCGGAAAAGTGAAATTGAAGAGGGAACTCGAGGCTGGCTGGTTTCAGCACATCGAGTGCCCGTTGCCGGCGGTGCTTTCGATTCAGTCCGGCATCAACAAAGTGCGTTACGCCACGCTGAAGGGCATCATGGCAGCAAAGAAAAAAGAGATCGCGGCGATGACGCGGGAATCGCTGGGCGTTCCCGTTGAGCTGACGCAAGAGATAGAAAAGATTTACGTGCCTACGAAGACGAAAAAGACCGAATTCCTGACCGGCACGCCCAAGGAAGTGGCGACGAAACTGGTCGAAAAACTGAAATTCGAAGCGCGGGTGATCTGAGCATGAAAATTCTGGTGATCACCGAGCAACGGCAAGGGAAATGGAACAATGCCAGCTTTGAGACGCTGGCGGCAGCGCAGCAGATTGCGAAAGACACGTCGAGCACGGTGAGCGCACTGGTGATTGGAAAAGGCGTCGCGGCGTTTGCGGATGAACTCGCCGGAAAAAACGTCGCCGAAGTATTGAAAGTCGAGCACGACCTGCTCGAAGCTTACACCGCGGATGGATTTTGCGTCGCGTTGAAGCAGGTGATTGAGTCGGCGAAGCCGGAACTGGTTTTGTTTCCTCATACGTACCAGGTGCGCGACTTCGCGCCGAAGCTGGCGGCGATGCTCGGCAAAGGAATGATTGGCGATTGCATCGGCTACCGGAATGAAGGCGGCAAGCTCGTTTTCGTGCGGCAAATGTTTCAGGGCAAGACTGCTGCGGACGTAATTTTTGTGGGAGCAGCGCCGTGGTTTGCTTCGTTTCAGTCTGGCGCGTTTCGCGCGGACTTGCTGGTGGCACATCCTTCGGGAAAAGCGCCGGTGAATGCGGTTACTGTGTCGCTCAGCGCGGAGCAGATTCGCACCAAGCCGCTCGATCTTTTCAAGGAAGCAAAATCAGCGGTGGACCTGACGCAAGCGCCGCTGATTGTGGCCATCGGCCGCGGCATCAAAGCGCCGGAAAATATTCCGCTGGCCGAAGCCCTGGCGAAAGCGATTGGCGGCGAGATTGCCGCCTCGCGGCCGATCTGCGATGAAGGGTGGCTCCCGATGGAGCGGCAGATCGGCAGTTCTGGGCAAACCGTCGCGCCAAAACTCTACCTCGCGTTGGGGATCAGCGGCGCGATTCAACACGTCGTCGGCATGAAGGGCGCGCGGACGATTGTGGCGATCAACAAAGATGCCAACGCGCCGATTTTCGAAATCGCCGATTACGGCGTGGTCGGCGACATCTTCGAAATCATGCCGGCCCTCACCCAAGCCTTGGAAAAGACGAAGTAAACCTCAGGCGCTACAAGCTCAATCAGCGTTCCTGGCGATTCTGTCGCACGGGAGCCGACAAATTGGCCCTTTCTTCTTCAGGGTTCTTGGCAATAATAATCAAGTGTCGCGAAGCGGAGGAACTGTATGGCCAACGTGGAAAACTTCCCCTACGAGACGAGACTGAACATCCTTTACCGGCCCCTGGAAGTAGTTGACGGACAAGCGCTCGCCGATGCGTGTACTTACAAGTGGTACAACCAGACTCTCTGCCAAGTGAATGGCTCCGTGGTTCGTCTTGGCGTAGTGCAGGGCGAGTACCACTGGCACAAGCATGACGACGATGACGAGTTTTTCTATGTGGTCGAGGGGAAGCTGCTGATTGATCTCGAAGGCCGAACGATTGAACTTGGTCCGAGACAAGGCACCGTCGTTCCGAAGGGAGTCCTGCATCGTACGCGCGCTCCGCAGAGGACGGTGATCCTCATGGTAGAGAACGCCAGCATCGTCCCCACTGGAAACTGAAAGCAGTATCGATCGCGATGAAATCTCGCTTGCGCCTGTCCGCCCTCACCGAAGCCCCGCAAAAGGCAAGGTGAGGGTAGCCATGAGCGGCATCTGGGCATATACTCGCTTCTGTTATGAGCATGGAAGACTACAAAATAATTCTCTACCGTCAGGAGTATGGATCCTGGGTAGCTGAAATCCCCGCGATTCCAGGATGTTACGCCCTGATGAAGACGCGTGAAGCAGCTCTCGCCGAACTTCCCAATGTTTTCAGCATGATTCGAGACCAATACCGCGAAAAGGGTCAAAAGCTTCCCGCCGATTCCACTGAGATAGTTAATGCCTAGCGCCACGGCGCGTGAATTTCAGCGCGTTGCCCGCCTCCTAGGATTCATACTCGTCAGACAAAAGGGAAGCCACGCCAGATGGAACCACGGCGGGCCACAACCATTCCCGCGCACGGCGGCGAGGAAATTACCTCCCTTATTCAACAAACTTCTCCGGCAATTGGACATTACGCTGGATGAGTTTCAGAAGCTTCGCTAATAGTAAAATAGCTTTTCGATTTTGCTAAGATTTGAATGGAACGATGACTGTACAACGCGAACAGCTTGAAGCAGATGTATTGATCGTGGGTGCGGGGCCAGCGGGGCTGGCTTGTGCCTTGCATCTCGCGAACCTTATAAAGAAGCAAAATGCGGCCGGCGGGAAGCCGGAGCTTTCGGCAGAAAATATTTACGTGCTGGAGAAGGGGCGCGAGATTGGGGCGCACCAGCTTTCGGGCGCGATCATGAACCCTAAGGCGCTGGCGGAGCTGGTGCCGGATTTTGAGAAGAGCGCGCCTTTGGATACGCCGGTGACAGACTCCGCCGCGCTACTGTTCACACAGAATTCCTCCTTGCGTTTCCCCATCACGCCTCCACCATTCCAAAACAAAGGTAACTACGTCGTTTCGTTGAGCAAGATTGTGAAGTGGCTCGGCGGACTAGTGGAAGCGGCGGGCGTCAATGTGTTCAAGGAGTTTGGCGGGGCAGAGCTGATCTACGAGCGAGAGGGCATCGGCGGCGTCATCACGGAAGATAAGGGCCTCGACAAAAACGGAGAGCCGAAAGCCAACTTCACACCGGGATACGAGTTGCGCGCGAAAGTGACCGTGCTGGCGGAGGGCACGCGCGGATCGCTGACGAAAAAACTCGTTGAGAAAAAGAAACTCGACAACATCAATCCGCAGAGCTACGGGATCGGGATCAAGGAGCTGTGGGACGTCCAGCCGGGACGCATTGAGCCGGGGTACGTGGCACACACGCTGGGGTGGCCGGTTTCCACGGACATGTACGGGGGCGGCTGGATTTACGGGCTGTCGAACAACCGGCTGTCGATTGGACTGGTGCTGGCGCTGGAGTATGCCGATCCGCAGTTTGATCCGCACGCGGCGTTTCAGACGTGGAAGACGCATCCATTCGTGAAAAAAATCCTCGAGGGCGGAAAACTGGTACGTTACGGCGCGAAGTCTCTGCCTTACGGCGGATGGTATGCCATACCGCGAACGTACGTGGATGGAGGGCTGATCATCGGCGATTCGGGAAGCTTTCTCGATTCGCAGCGGCTGAAGGGCATCCACATGGCGATGAAGAGCGGGATGCTGGCGGCGGAAACGATTTTTGACGCATTGAAAGCGGGCGATACCTCCGCGAAAACGCTGAGCGCGTTTCCGAAGAAAATCGAGGCGAGCTACATCAAGAAAGAGCTGTGGCAAGTTCGCAATTTTCACCAGTCGTTTCAGCACGGGATGTTCCGCGGATTCATCCACACAGCGTTTCAGCAGGTTACTGGCGGCCGCGGATTGATCGATCCGATGCGCGCACATGAAGGTTACGAAGCG
The DNA here is from genome assembly GCA_036522195.1 of Candidatus Acidiferrum sp. Taxonomy (GTDB): domain Bacteria; phylum Acidobacteriota; class Terriglobia; order Acidiferrales; family UBA7541; genus Acidiferrum. The sequence continues at coordinate 30,550 of DATDGF010000006.1, forward strand.
TACAAAAAGATCAATGGACGGACGGCCCCGGAAAGATTCAAGGGCGACGGAAAGCTCACGTTCGACCGGTTAACGGATGTCTATCATTCCGGAACGCGGCATGAAGAAGATCAGCCGTGTCACCTGGTAGTGAGCGATCTGAATGTGTGTGCCACGAAGTGCGTCGAGGAATATGGCAACCCGTGCCAGTATTTTTGTCCTGCCGCGGTGTACGAGATGGTGAAAGAAACGAGCGGCGGCGTGAAGCTGAAGATCAGCGCTGCCAATTGCGTGCATTGCAAGACGTGCGATATCGCCGATCCATACCAGATTATCAACTGGGTAGTCCCGGAGGGCGGCGGAGGCCCCAATTATGAGGGGATGTAGCGAGCCAAGTACTTCCGGTCCCTTGTTCTTTGTATTTAGTCCGAGGGGCAAAGCATGGGCCTGAAGACCCGCCACTACCGGCCTCCAGCTGGCTTCCTGCCTGGGAGCACCGCTGGAGAAATTGATGAAAGTGTATGGGCCAGAGTGGTCCCCCTGTTTTCGTATGTGTTGATTTTCAAAAACTTGGTGTTCCTTCAAGTCTTTTGTTATCAGCACTTAACACCTACAGCAGATCTCACAAGCGTTGATTCTAAATGGGTTAGGGGGGAGCGAAAGGACTGGACAAACGAAGGGCTGCCGAAGGTGCGCAAGTTTACCTGTCGAGAAGTGTATCAGAGCATAACTGAAAATCAACGCAAAATTTAGGCCGGCTAGCTAGTTCGGTTTCAGGCCGTAGACGTCCAGTTCGCCCACGCCCCCGCTGGTGGAATCACTACCGCGAGTGCCAACGTACACTTTGCCGTTCGCGACGGTGGGGACGGTAAACTTGACGGCATGGCCGGCGCTGTCAGCCGGGATTTGGGAGCTGTTCCAGAGTTCTGTTGCCAGGTTGGTGGCGTCGTAAGCGTGAAGAACGGCTGGACCGCAGCCTGGTGATTGCTCAGTACAGTATTGGCCGTTGTCGAGTGCCCAGACGATACCGTTGGTGGTGCCCAGAGCGGAAACCGACGGGGTGGATCCTGGGCGCCCATAAGGGGTTGAAGACTGCGACGTAAAAGTCGTGTTGAACGTGTCGGTTGAGGTGTTAAACGAAAAGGTCTTGAGGCGCCCGTCGGCTCCTGCAAGATACAGCGCATTATTCCAGAAGGCAGCGGTGGCGAAAATACCGTTGCCGAACGCCAGCTTTTGCACTGCGTTGGAGTCCAGCGGGTTGAAATTGGCGCCATAGCCCCCGAGACTGTCGCGATTGAGCAGGAAGAGATTTCCTTCTTTCCCACCGCCGATGACCAAACGCGGATGAGGGCCAGCCGGCTGGTCCACGAGAATGGCTGCTCCGCCCGAGCCGTGATCCACATCGCCACCTTCCAGGTTCGATTGATCAGCGGGAGTAAACCAACTGGAAACCGACAGGCCACCGGAGGTGCTGAGCTTTACGGTGCTATCACCATAGTCCAAGCCACCGGAGTCTGCGTCAAAGGTTCCATTACCGGTGAGAAAATACAAATTGCCGATGGTGTCGGCAGCAGGTGCGCCGCCAGACATCCAAATCCCCGCATCGCTTCCATTGGGATTGGCGTTGAACGTACTAACGATCTGAAGAGTGGATTTATCGAAGCCGATGACCCACCCGTGATAGGGAGTATTGTCACCGTGGGAAGCCCACGCAACATAGATCACTCCATTGGACAGAACCAATCCAGGCCGCTGGTTTTCCCGCAAGGTGTCGAATGGGACGTTCCCCGCGTTAGAGCCATCACCTGTGCCGCGAACGGAGACGGAAGAAGTGATATCCACCGGACCGGCGAATTTCTCGCTGCCGTCGATGAGGCTGAGAGCGTGCAGGCGCTGGTGACACGCAGTTGAGGGAACGCAGCCCGTGCCGTTGTCCTCGGACTTGGTCACGGCGTAGAGCGTTTTAGTCGAAGTATCAATCACTGGAGTACCGACAATACCGATATCGGGCTGGAGATCCCCGGTACCAACGTCGTTCGAAGAAACCCATGTTTCACCGCTACCGAGCAGCACTTTGTGCCAGTAGGTGGTGCAGGGAGTCGCATCGGCGTCATAGGCGTAAACCGAATCGCGCGAAGTGGCAACAAAAACGACATTGTGAGTACCGCCGCCAATCGTAAGGTTGGGAACCCAGAGGGGCTGGCCGTAAATTGCGCCGTCCGACTGGCAAGAAAAAAGCTTGGCAAAGGTAGCAGTAGCGACGTTGGAGGTGGCGAGAGCGTATTCCTGCGCGTTGACGCCATCGCGAGCGAGATCATTGTGATAAGTGGTTATGCCGGCGAGGTCAGTAACTCCAACGGTGGCAGATGCGGATTGCGAATTGTTTGCGTTGCTGGTTGCGGTGATCGTGAAGGAGCCAGCCGCGGCAGAGGAATAGGTAACCGAAGTAAGGGTCGTGTTGGACAACGTTCCACCAGTCTTGGTCCACGTGACACCAGCGTTGCTCGCATCGCCGGCTACATTGGCCGTGAAACCAAGCGTCTGAGAGGTTGCTATGCCGCCGCGCCTGGGGGAAATGGTTATAACAATGGTGACTGCCGTCGTTGATGCCGTGGCGGTAGAGGAGTAGGGGCTGAGGTTGCCGGCGGCATCGGTGGCGCGGACTCGATAAGAATAGGAGGTGGAAGCCGTTAGGCCGGTGTCG
>DATDGF010000007.1:0-7139 GCA_036522195.1 Candidatus Acidiferrum sp.
GGATTCCGCAACCCCGTATTCTGCATCCTTATCCTGATGCCCGCTTTGCCGCCACTCATCCACGATAAGAGCCGTATGCGTAGACGCGCCTGTACGGATCTGTGCGGGGGGCGATCAGCGATGGTCGTCCCTACCGCGACAGCGAACTTACATGGTCGACAAGTTAGGATTGCTGACGCTGTCCGGGCTTGTGATTGATCGGTGGTCCCTGGTGTGGGGCCAGTCACCGTGGGCCAAACGAGATTCGGCAGGCGCACAAGTACTCATCCGAATCAAACGCGGCCACCTTTCAAGGGAGGAACTTTCGCCAGAAGGGCTGATTCTTCGAGCGCTCGCGGCGAAACTGCGCTATTCCTCTCGCAGAGCGGATACCGGTTCCAACGCGGCGGCCCGCCGCGCCGGAAGCCAGCTAGCAAACAACCCAACTAGCGTCAACAACGCGCTGATTCCCGTGAAGATCGCCGGGTCCGTCGACGACACACCCAGCGGCAGGCTCGTGAGTAGCCGCGTTCCGGGGAATGCTGCCAACAGCCCCAGCGTGAGTCCGATGCCGAGCTGAACCGCTCCGCGTGCCAGGACCATGCCGAGGATCTTGGTAGACGTTGCCCCCAAAGCCATGCGCACGCCGATCTCGCGAGTTCTCTGCGCGGTGGCATGCGAGAGGACGGCGTAAATGCCGATTGCTGCCATCACTAAGGCGATCACCGCGAAAACGGAGAAGAGCGTGCCGAAGACCCACAAATACCATTGTGCACGTTCGATCGCCGCACTGAGCGTTCGCACTTCGGACAGCGGCAAATCCTGATCCAGGCTCTGCACGGCCGCGCGGACTGCTGAAGTCTGGGAGACAGGCCCCGGGGATCGAAGGACAAGCACGGCACTCTCGTAGGCCTCTTGCCGGTAGGGCAAGTAGAGCAACGGATTGGGTTGGTTGCTCCCCGGGTTCTGAACGATTTTCGCCGATACACCTACGACGGAGAGCCATTCGCTTCCCTCCGTGGGCTTGTCGGTATTCACGAAGCGAAATTGCTTCCCCAGCGACTGTTGACGCGGCCAGAAGCGCTCCGCAAATTCCCTGGACACAATTGCCACGCGGTGTCCTGGCGTGCCATCGAGGTCGTTGAAATCGCGTCCCGCTAGAATCGGCACATCCACCGTCGTGAAATAGCCAGGCCACGCAGCCACGACATCGGCCGAAGGAGCCTTGGCGGGATCTCCGAGCGGAGTGTCCTGGATCTCGATGCGGCGATTGCCCGATCCCATTCCAGGCAAGTCCGATCCCATCGCCACTTGAGTTACGCCAGGAATCGCCTTGAGCAACGGTTGCAGCCGTTCATGAAAGCGCACGCGCGATGCGGCATCCGGATAGCGTGACTCGGGCAGGCGGATTCGCGCGGTGAGCAACTGATCCGCAGGGACAATTGGGTTGAGTTTCTGGGCGTCCAGAATGGCGCGCACGAAGACTCCCGCGCCGGTGAGCAACACCAGCGTCGCCGCAAATTGGAAGACCACCAGGGCCGAGGACAACCTGCCCCCGCGATGGGTTCCTGCTGAGCGCGTTCCATCCTTGAGTGCGCTGTTTAGGTTTACGCGCGAAGCGCGCAACGCGGGGAATAGACCGAAGAGCAATCCGCTGCCGGTGCAGAGAGCAGCGAAGTATGCGAAGACCGTATAGTCCATGCGGAACACGATCCAATAGGGCTTGCCGACGTCCTGGGTGGCGAGATCGAAGAAATGGATTCCCAACGCCGCCAGCGCTAAGCCGAGCACCCCTCCTATGGTGCTGAGCAACACGCTCTCGATCAGCAACTGTTTGACAATGTGCCAGCGCGACGCTCCCAACGCGGCACGGATCGAGATTTCGGCTCGCCGGGTCATGGCGCGGCTCAACATCATGTTGGCAACGTTGGCGCATGCGATCAACAGCACGAAACCCACCGCGGCCAGCATCAGCAAAAAGACCGTGCGGATGGGTCCGCCGTTGAATCGCTCATGGAACGTTAGGACCAGCACGTCCACGCCCTTGTTGGTGTCGGGGTACTCGCGGGCGAGTCGTTCGGCGATCGCATGCAGCTCGGCGGTAGCCTGCGACATGCGCACGCCTGGCTTCAGCATGCCGTATAAGGACAAGGATCGCTCCGAGCGCTTTTCAAGATCGGCCGTTGAAACCAGCGGCGTCCAGAGATCCTGATTCGACGGGAACTTGAATCCCTCGGGCATGACGCCGATGATCGTGGCGGGCTTCCCGTTCAATCGCACCACATGTCCGGCGATGTTGGGATCTTTGGCGTAGCGGTCTTTCCAGACCCCATAGCCCAGCAGAATCACCGGCTCCGCTCCGGGCCGATCGTCGCTGGCTGTAAAGCTTCGGCCAAGAACGGGACTCGTGTGCAGCATGTCGAACAATGCAGAAGTGACCCGTTCCATGCTGAACGCTTGCGACGGATTTCCTTGCTCGCTTAGTACCGCCTCCTCGCCGGTGGTTGCTTCAAGCGACTCCAGCGAGGACGCCTGCGCCCGATAGTCGCGAAAGTCGGGATACGAAACGCCGGTCTCGCTATTTCGCCCAGTGTGCTTCTCGTTCAGGATGGCTACCAGCCGCTCGCCACCCTGAACCGCCACTGGCTTGAAGAGCACGGCATTAACTAGCGTGAAGACCATGGTATTGAGCCCAATGCCCAGCGCTATGGTAACGATCACAGCGGCGGAGAACCATCGATGGGTAGAAATCATACGCCAAGCAAAACGGAGATCCTCACTCATGTCGGTGCATACGATGGAGGGTATACAAATGTTCCACAGATTGGGCTGCGAGATTGCCCTTCCTGGGAGCGCCGGTTCGTGCTGATCGACCCCTGCGTTGGGCAACTATCCGCACGGCTAAGTGCTTAACGTCAGGGCGAATGTTGATTCCTGAATGCACGATCGCCTGGCCAAGGAACGCACGCTCCCGTGGGGGGAGATCAGAGGCTCAGCGAGCGTATCGTCGGCAATCCTTCCTTTGTGCGATTGCGGAAGAGTTGCCCGTCATCCGCACATAGTCTGACTTGGTCGATTAATGTTTTCCCCCTCGTTGAATTAGCAACTGTATCGCAGGCCTGCTCACAAGTTTTTTGAAGTGGAAGTGTTCGCCCCAGGAGAGGGGAGTGACGTCGCGATATTCGTACAGCCCAGGTATTTCGTAGCCGAGATGAAGTTCCTTGCGCAACGAGGCGCGTGCGTTCGGATCGGCGCCATGATCGAGCAACAACTGTGTGAACGGCGCGACTTGTGGCTTGTTGTTGTGATTCATCCAAAAATTAGGCTGTGCCACGACGGTTGAGAAAAGTGGTGGGTGGCCTCCAAACCCATCCGCATCAATGGCCGCCTTGATGTTGACGTCCATGCCCTGGGCGAGCAGCCATAGCGCGATTTCCATCTCGTCGTAATCAATGCACATGTGCAGCAGTGTGGTTCCTTCCAGCGGTGTACCATGTGTAGCAAGCTTATCGTGACAACCCATTTCCGACGGATAGATTTCTTCAAAGGAGAAAGTGCGGCGCAAAAGGTCGGAGTCGCGTCGTAAATGCTGCTCAAGGAGATCGATGCGCCCACGATGTAGCGCCATTGTCGGTGTGTCGGGGAGTTCCAGACCGTATTGAACGTACAGTTCGAGGATTTTGTGCTTCTCCGAGGGCTTGCGACTGTCGGTTTCGAGAACAACATCCACGGGAGCGAGGCGCTTGCCGTCTGCATCGCGGACTTGCGCACCGAGTTCGAGCAGCAGTGCCGTGCCAGAGGCGCTGAGTGTATAAGCGGGGCCACCAAGCAAATTGGCGGGTGGGCGCAGCGAGCCCATCATCGAGTGGACCATGCGGGCGGTTTCGATTTTGCTTTGTAGGGCCGCGCGATCAAGAGCGCGCGCGTGGTCGGTGGCACCGAGATCGTGGAGCATGCGGATGATCTGGTCGCGGCCCAGGTTGGCGGCATAGCTCATGGGCGGTCCCCAATTGCACTCTTCGGTTCCACGAGCCATTTCTTTTATCAAGTGCGGGTGCTTGAGCACTATGTTGCGGACGCCGGCCACGTCATCGCGCCAAATCGCATCGACGAGTTGGCAAGCTTGCACAAGACGCGGCCAGCTTGCGATGCCATAACTGTGGGCCAGGACCAACTGCGCGTCGGCGAGTTTTGCAGCGTTCGCTTCAATTCTTTCGGGATGATATTTCTCAAGGTCCGCAATGGCGGAGGAATCGCCACTGCGGATGGCTTTGAGCAGGTCTTTCGCTTGATGTTTCAGTTGATCGAGATTCGGACGTACGGGGAAATGACGAGCGGGCATGATGAGCCTCCTTTTAAATTGCCCGTGGTCCGCTGGCATCGGGCGAGAAGGAGGTTCGTTGGAACCTTCTATTTTGTCGCGCTTATTTCAGTCAGGTGGACTCGGTCCTGCCCGCGGACGGGAGGCGTCCTGCACGCCTGAGGTTATGATACCAGAGCGCGGAGACCCCGCCATAGCGCGATTGCTTCTTCAAAATTTTCCCCGATATTGATTATTGGCCCTGGCGCGGAAACGGAACGCCGCCTAGAAGGCACACGCTAGTACGGCGTCATAAGGCGGAACCCGAGCATGAATCTAAGGCCTCAAGACGTCGTAGTGGCACTGAAGCTGCGCCTAGCCTGACGTTCGTCCGGCGATCAATCATTGCGAATGATCTCAGCCTAAGTCCGTCTGAAGTGCATGGAGCCATAGGGCGACTTCGTGCATCGCGACTATTGCATGGACCAAACTCGAAAGACCGACCCAACATTTCTGCGCTTGAAGAATTTCTGGTACACGGACTGAAATATGTCTTTCCGGCCGAACACGGCGAGGTGACGAGAGGTATACCGACTTCATATGCAGCTGAACCTCTCAAGAGTGAGGTCGCGATGTCGAGCGACCTTCCACCGGTGTGGCCTTGGCATGAGGGAAATACCCGGGGTGTTGGGCTTGAGCCCCTCTATAAAAGTGTTCCGCAGGCGGCGTTACGCGATCCCATCCTGTATCAATTTTTAGCGCTTGTAGACGCTATTCGGGATGAACGCGCGCGCGAGCGAAAAATTGCTGAGCGCGACTTAGTACATCGGCTACGGGCGACTCATGGCCAACCTTAATTTCCAGCTCCTTGTAGATGCTGCCAAACTGCTGAAGCCGATTCTCGGAGAGTTAGTTCTTGTCGGTGGCCGCACAACAGCTTTGCTAATCACGGACAAAGCGGCTGCAGAAGTGCGACCGACATACGACGTTGATGCAATCGCGGAGATAACTTCTTACGTCGGATACGCCGAATTTTCTAAGAGATTGAAGGCACTTGGTTTTCGCGAGAGATGTCAGGTAAGCATTAATCAGGCAAATGCGGGAGGCCGAAGCTAGGATCGCAACGAATTATCTTTCAGTGTGAACCGAAGACAGATGTAAGAAATCGATCCGGCCGCTAAAGACGCAGCAAGAACCGCGACCTTTGCAGTAGCGACTATCGCCTCGTCCTCAAATGAGAGGCCACTGATAAAGAGGGCGACGGTAAATCCCAAGCCTGCAAGAATTCCAACTCCTGCAATCCCCGCCCACGTCAAACCCTCGGCCATCCCAGCAATTTTTGACCGCACAGCCAAATAAGAGAACGCAGTTATTCCCGCGAATTTCCCAACGAGCAGTCCCAGAAGGATACCCAGCGCGATTGGGCTCGAAAACGCCACCTTCAACTGTTCGGCGGATAAAGCAACTCCTGCGCTCGCCAAGGCAAATAGGGGAAGCACCAGGAAACAGACCCAGGGATGAACGATTCTTTCTAGGCGCTCTGCAATAGAATCAGTGCCACGGAGAAGTTGATCCAGTTCTGTGAGCGTGGCCTCCGCCGAAGATTTGTCCTTGCTCAAGATTTGGCTTCGGAAATTTCTCAGGAGCGCTTCCGCATCATTAGCCAGCTCTTCAGGGCGGAATTTTGGCTTGATAGGCGCGATTAGTCCCAGAATCACTCCCGCAATCGTGGCGTGCACTCCAGAACTCAGAACCGCGGCCCAGAAAAAAAAGCCCACAACTACATATACCGAGAGAGGAGCCTGACGCATTGCGACGGCTACAAGGACCACCAACAAAACGCCTGCCACCGCCAAAGCTGATAGAGAAATTTGAGGGGTATAAAAGAACGCAATTACGAGTATCGCTCCTACATCGTCCACGATGGCCAGTGCAAGCATAAACACGCGCAGGCTCGAAGGGATACGTTTGCCAAGCAACGCGAGAACACCCAATGCGAAACCGATATCCGTCGCCATGGGGATGCCCCACCCGGGCGCCCCTACGCCGGAGCGATTTAAGGCGAAATAGATAAGCGCCGGGAGGATCATCCCACCGAGCGCTGCCATGATGGGAAGGGCCGCTTGCTTAAACGAAGACAGCTCACCCTTCACGATTTCACGCTTGATCTCAAGCCCGACCACTAGAAAAAACAGCACCATCAATCCGTCATCAATCCAGTGATGCAGGTCCATCGAGAAAAGAGGGCGGCGGCCCACATTCAAGGGGAGCTTCCAAATCGCGAAGTAGGAACCGCTCCATGGTGAATTCGCCCAAACGAGGGCGACAACGGTGGCCCCGAAGAGAAGGACCGAACCGGAAGTTTCGCTGTGGACGAAACGCTCGAGCATCGTCCTCGGGTGCGCCAGAAATCGATTTTGCGCGGTATTGGCGGAAGAGTTTTCCATCTGGGCTATGTCTCTACGACTTGTTTCTCTGCGACTTGTTCTTTCCGCTGTTTACTTTCACAAAAAACCCAGCATTTGTCGACAACTGCGATATCCGCGTTCACCCCTTCGGTTGCGGAAGCCTCTCGTCCGCGTCGAGCTAATAATTGTCGCCTATCTCACACTCCTAGATAGTGACTTTTCTTTATGCCTGACCGGTAAGACTTCATGCGCCGTAGGCGCACCACCGAACATGAAAATAGTCGGTCTGATTCCTAAGTCTTTCATTTTCACTACGCATTCCGGCTATTTTCATAGCAGCGCGCCAATCGGGAGTTAGCTCAACTTTATGCGGTGATGTAATCACAAGAAGACCACCGGAAACGCAAAGCGCGACGGCGCCGCCACGAATATCAAGAAACCAGTTCAATCCC
>DATDGF010000008.1:0-5117 GCA_036522195.1 Candidatus Acidiferrum sp.
AACTCCCTTGCTGCGTAATCCGATGGAGGTGCGCCGTTGCTCACAGCACGCGGGAGCGAATGCCGATTTCGGAGACGAGGGTGCGGTGGACTGGTTTGCAAGAATTGGTTGCGGGGGGCTGCAATGCACCGAAGCCGCCACCCTTGTCCTACCATTCCGGTACAGCCTTGCTCAAGAGGTAGCGGCGTGAGGGACGTTCTCTGCTTGAGAGACGAAGGAAACGGAAAATAGGGGATGTTCGATGCTTCCCAAGCTTCGGACGTGGGTTCGATTCCCATCGCCCGCTCCATAACTCCTGATTCAAATGGCCTTACCTGGCTAAGTTGGCTGAATCCACCATAAAAATGGTCCGTTTTGGACTGTGGTTGGAGTGCGCCGGGATAAACCGGCGTGAAGTTGCGAATGCAAGAGTCGTACAGGTAAGGCGTAGCGAGCCAACCTGGCCCCGAGTCATGCGCGGGTAGTCGCAAGGCTGCACGTGAAGCGTTGACAGGGGGACATGCAGGCAGGGCTATTGAGCCGTGAAAGAGGTCGGAAATCAGAGCGCCGACGCTGTTCCAACGTGCGGAAGGCAACACCGATGAATGCGAAATCGCGAGCATTGATCGGGCTCTGCGCGGTCGTAGACACCTTGCATGCATGGAAACTTCACGCGCGAGAACCGGGAGGTCCCGTCAATGCCCGACACGAAATAGTGAGCGGGCCGGTTGGAGAAGGACGTGATCCAGAAGTCCAACATGCACGTTGATGGGAAGTCGGACGGTCGTGCAGTACCGACGAAGTGCCCGAACAAAAGCGGGAACCTGCTGGCGGAGGGCATGGCGGGAAGACGGCCGGCTGAGGAGAACACCGAACAGACGACCGCGTCTCAGACACAGAGCTGGGGTGACGCGTTGAGCGGCCTGCGCGGTGTGCGGGAAGCAGCAAAGAGGGACAAGCGATTACAGTTCACGGCGCTACTTCACCATGTATCCGTCGTACTGCTGGAGAGCAGCTTCTATGCATTGAAGCGAGACGCAGCTCCCGGGGTTGACGGAGTCACATGGACGGAATACGAGACGGGCCTGGGCGAACGGCTGAAGGACTTACACCGCCGAGTGCATCAAGGAACGTATCGAGCGCAACCTTCGAAGAGAGCCTACATTCCCAAGGCGGACGGAAGGAAACGTCCGTTAGGAATCGCTGCGCTGGAAGATAAGATCGTCCAGCACGCGGTGGTGACGGTCCTCAATCAGATTTATGAAGAGGACTTTCTGGGGTTCTCCTATGGCTTCCGACCTGGGCGACGCCAGCACGATGCGCTGGATGCGCTTTGGGTGGGAATCATGAGGAGGAAAGTGAATTGGATTCTTGACGCTGACATCCGGAGCTTTTTCGATGAAATTCGACACGATTGGCTTCTGAAGTTCGTCAAGCATCGCATCGCTGACCGACGGATACTTCGCCTCATCGGAAAGTGGTTGAGAGCTGGAGTATCGGAAGAAGGGCAATGGTCGAAGACGGAACGGGGAACTCCGCAAGGGTCGGTGGCATCACCGATGCTAGCGAATGTATATCTCCACTACGCCTTTGATCTCTGGGTCCAGCATTGGCGACAACATCGGGCGACAGGTGAAGTAATCGTGATCCGATACGCCGACGATGCTGTGTTGGGATTTCAGCACCGCGCCGACGCAGAGCAATTCCTCCGAGACTGAAGGAACGACTCGGTCGGTTCGGGTTAGAGCTGCACCCGGACAAGACACGATTGATCGAGTTCGGGCGCCACGCAGTCGCCAACCGAAAAGAGCGTGGAGAAGGGAAGCCGGAGACGTTCAACTTCCTGGGGTTCACCCACATCTGTGGGCAAACGTGGAAGTCCGGCAAATTCTTTGTTCTACGCAAGACCATCCCGAAGCGGCTCTCTGCCAAATTGAGCGCGCTGAAGGAGGAGCTTCGAAGACGCAAACATCTGTCCGTGGCGGAGCTCGGGAAATGGTTGAGGTCCGTTGTACAGGGATACTTCAACTATCATGCCGTTCCCGGGAATCTGGCCAGCCTTCGAAGTTTTCGGTCACAGGTGATCCGCCGCTGGATGCGCGCGTTACGGCGACGCAGCCAGAAGAGTCGGATGACTTGGCCACGACTCGTGGCTCTTGCGGCACGCTGGCTCCCCAAACCCCGCATCCTTCATCCTTATCCCAATTTGCGCTTTGACGCCAGACATCCGAGGTAAGAGCCGCATGCAGCAATCCTGCACGTGCGGATCCGTGCGGGGGGCGTCAGGTGAACCCCTTTGGTGGCACAGATTTTTAGGGCACAGTTTCCGCTTTTGTAAGAGTGTTCTTGCATCTTCTAGAGAAGAAGGGGTCTGGGGAAGGGGACGGCATCTGAGTCCCGTCCCCAGCAGCCCTTTCGAAATCTTTTTGCTGTTCTCTTTGTTCACAAAAACCTCGATGGTTGCGCCTCGATTTTCGGCCTGGCTTTCGGCCTTGCACTCGAATTCTTCCGGCGATCGATAGCCAAGCGCAGAATGCAAGCGCTGCCGATTGTAATACTCGTCGATGAAGTCTTCGATGTTCGCCCAAGAATGACGGGGACATGCGAACTCGCGCAAGTTTTTCATGAAACATAGTTGCCAGGGTATACACAAACAGTGCCGAGATTACTCATGGAGCACCGAGGTAGTCGGGCTCGCCCATGACCAGGTCAAGGGCCTTGTCGGCCGGACATGTTCCGACGTGCTTTCACGGCCAGTCTATGCTTAGACAGTCGCCGCCATGCGTCGCGATGCGAAAGGCAGCGGGTAACTTGCGCGGTACTTAATTGTGGCATAGCCTCACTTGGAGGTCTTGGGTATGCCAAGTCAGAAAAGCATTGATGACAATTGGGAAAAGGCGATTGAGATTGGCGGGAGGAATTTCGATACATGGCGAAGGGACGAAAAGGGCAATGTAATTCGTTATGGGTCATACGGAACTCAGGGCGAATATGGGTGGAAAATTGACCACCGGAACCCAGTCGCAAAAGGCGGCACAGAGAGTCCGCGTAACCTCCGACCGCTGTATTGGGAGGAGAATCGGGAGAAGAGCGGCAAGACTTAGTGAGGATTCATAGTCTCCTGTCACCGGCGAAAACCCAGCCAGAAGCGCTGTCGCAATGGATACAGCGTGCAGCACCCTTGTATCCTGAACCTGCACAGGATGAACACTCAGCCCAATCATTCTCCTGGATGGCGCTCTGATTCGTTCCTTTGCATCTTTTCCAGTTAACCATGCGTCCGCACTTCCCGTTGGCTAAGCCTGGGGAATAGCCTGGTGCTCCACATTTTGTACAAGACGTGGCTGGCTTAGGGCGCTTCATTGAGGGACTAGGGTAGTCCCCTGCAGCGTATCTGTCACTTCGATGAGAAAGTGAAGGGGCGCAAATAGCAGGTGATGGCAAATTGAGAGCAAAGCGATGACACAAGGGCGTTATTTTCAATGGATGAGAGTCTGGAAATGGTTCGCAACCACGCACAGCGCAGAGCGCCTGTGGAAACTCCACAGCTTACTAGACGGTCTTTGGCAGGAAGAGCGCAGACAGTCTACATCTGAAGAATTGGCCGCACACGCAGGGGCATGGGCGCTAGAGGACATAGACTTTGTGAATGACCCCGACTATCAGGCGTTCAAGCGCGAAATGGACAAGGCTTTAGGCAAGGAGCCAAACTAGGCAATTTGCGGTGTGAAAGGCAGGCGTAACTTGTGCGGTACTTAATTGTGTTATAGCCTCGCGGCCAGCGTGAGGCGCAAGGCGTGTCCCGCAAGCACGGTCAAAAGCGCAAACATAAAAAGCCAAATAGCAATGATCCAACGGGGACTCAGAAACACGTTCCTGCTGGGGCTTCGTCTATTGATGCCGAGGCACGACGTGGAGCAATAAGACATCACGACAGCGACGAAAAGGAAGAACCAATCAAAATGCCAAGACGACCAGATTGGTTGACCATCTTTACTGGGATACTCGCTTCTCTTCAATCCGCAATTTCAGTGCTTCAATCTCCTGCTTGGTCATGCCTTGCAGAGCCATCGCTGTGGCTAGATACAAAGCGGGAACGTGTTTCATTTTGTTGCCGGGTGCTACCTTGCGACGGAGTTTCTGTACTTCTGGGTCAGCGCCCACTTTCAAAAACACTTCATACGCATCGGGGATGGACAGGGTCTTTTCAATCAGGCCATGCTTAACCAGAATGCGGTGATACGAAGGTACTGCCAACGCAGATGGATGGGTCTGCGGAGCGCGCTTGTTTTGTTTTGGGTGTTTCATTGCACTATGCTGACACGTTTTCTCAGCAGCCGATTGAGATAGATTCTCAGCCGCCAGAAGGTACCGGTTTTGCCGCACTAGCCGGGGAGCGCAACCCACTCGTGACCACCCCAATGTCTCACCTCGATCCGTTTCTTGATTGAAACTTCCGCGAGAGAGCAGCGCTATTCGGCGGGATTGGCCTGTCGCCGCCGCGCCTCTTTTTCAAATGCTTCCGCCGTCCCAGCATCAAATCGTTCGGCCTTGCATAGTGCAGCCCAGCCGTACGGCGCGACTTCGCGAGGAAGGGTGATCCGAAGCAAGTGAATGCCAGTATCGAACAACTGATTCATTCTTAGGCGGGTTGTCGTTCGACAAATCGTTGCGCCGGCATTAAAAGGTTTTCTTTCGACTTGACGTAAGCTCTCCGGATTTGGATGGCAGGTCGATTCGTCGCTCGGCGAAAGATGCTTGCAGAGAATGTCAACGGTTCCTCGGCAGGGTTTCAAGAAAAAGAGTTTGGTCTTCAGAAAAATTGCTCTTGAGTCTAGGCTGCCGCCGAATAACGATGGTACAGCCCGCCGAGTCTAGGAAAGGATTGAATCTTGCTTTCACCGGTTGACCGAATTTCTGCAGCACGACCTCCTGGCGTGTCCTTCGACAGTCCAAGATGTGTCCGGTCCTCATGGTAGTAAAGCAGGTAAGAAGACATCAGCCGTTTGAGATGGCGCTCATTCAAGATGATCACATGATCCAGCAAATCGCGTCGGCAACTTCCCACCCAGCGCTCCGCAACGCCGTTCTGCCACGGACTGCGAAAGGCCGTTCGAGTTGGCTCGCTTCCCATGTCC
>DATDGF010000009.1:0-11949 GCA_036522195.1 Candidatus Acidiferrum sp.
ACAGTCGGCTATTCCTCTCTCATTTCAAGTTCATAAGCGCCGCACCACCGCCGTTAGAGCTGACCTTTACCGGAAGGCTAGCGCCCGGCAAGTCGGACTACCGGACATCAACTCCCCCCAGTACCTCCACTCGGAATCCAAGGTCTCCTCCTCCTTGGTAACAAAAGGTCGCAAGTACCGCGAAGAAACTACTGCGCTGTTCGAGACCAACCGGGCTGGCTGTTTCAGCAGGCTCGTCGGTCGAAGAACTAATTCATCTTCTTCGCAGGACCCGAGTCATCTGGCCCAACGAAATTCACGACAAACGGCGCAATTCCATTCACCTGCACCACACCATCGCCCTTGCACTGAGCATAGTGCCGCATTTGCGCAGGCGCGGACGCGAAACTTCCCACGGGCATTTCTTTCATCGCGGCGTCATCCCACTTCGCGCCCATTCCCAGAAGAAACGTGCCTTTAATCACCGTCACATTTTCCGTCGTCGGATGCCAGTGCGGCGCAATCTTTGTCCCGTCCGTGCAGGAAAGCCGAAGTGTATACGAACGGCCAGCCGTCATCGGGTCGCCCTGTAGGACCGCAATCTTTACCGTTCCGCCCATCGCCACCGACGGCGTCCCTACCAGCGCCGCTGCGGGAGTGTCCATCCATTGCTCCGAGCCCGGCATCACCGGCACACTGCGCGCCGCGCCCCCGCTCTTTTTTTCGACAGCCATCTGCTTCGTGGGCGGCGTCTGCGCCACTCCCGCAGCTGCCAGCAGCAAGCACACAACCAGCCCACCAATTCGCTGTTTCGTCATGGCTTCATTTCCTCCGGACTTCAAGTCCTCAGCGTCTGCCATTCCGCCACCCGGGCAGGGGCAGTACAAATCTAACGAATACGAGGACACACTGCAACAGCGGCTCTTGAGCGGCTGTCTGTGCGAACGAAGTGGGGCCAGTTAGTTAGGCTAGGCCACCCTTCAAGGGAGAGAATTCCTAGTCTGTCTTCAGTCCCTGGATGCTAACGGATTGCTGCAACTCTCCATCCGGAGGATGCGCTACGGCTTTGGAGTGGCGGGCGGCGGAGCCGCGGGTTTTGGAGGCTCGGGCTTCGGAATTCGTAACGTCCAGGAACCGCCGAACACGATGGTGCGCCCTTGAGCCGTGGCCTTAGCCGAAAAGGCATCGTAGTACTTGAAGAAGAAATTGAGCGCCTTGACCGGCAGAATGAAATTGGTCTGAAAACCAATGCTATGAAAGGAGTAATAGGGCAGGAGCGCCGTCCTGCCGCCATTGTTGCTCACCTGCCACTGGTCATAGCCAACCAGCCCGAATTGAAACAGCCTGCTGAAATCTTTCTTCAAGGGTAGAACCTGCCCGAACCCCCACTCCATGGTAAAGGCCTGGCCCGGAGTAATGTTGGTACCGGCTTTTGACCGTGGATTTCCCAGATGGTAGCTGGTGCCTTTTTTCTTAGTCACATAGAAGGTGGTGTTGGTTGTTAGATCTTTACCCCAATACCCGGAACCAACATTGTTGCTGGCTCCCGCTGTGAACCGGCCGGTGGGGCGGTGAAACCATATCCGACGTTGACGTCAGCGCGTTTCAAGTGCCAACCCAAGTTCACCGGCTGGACGTACATATCGGCAAAACCTGTGCCGCTGGATTGCGAGGCGCGGCCCACGGTCGAGCGGTGATGTTTGTGCTTCCAGGAACATGGTTGGCAGGCGGGTTCGTCGGCCTGGCAGCCAGAACGAGAGGCGGGACGCCTTGACTTGTATCTCCTTTTTGGTTTTAGGCGGCTTGCTGGCTGCAGACGCTCAACTCTCCTTGCGAGCAACGGCTGTGCTTGCTGCGGTTATCGGTTTGCTTCACGGCTATCTGAACGGAGCAGCGATGGGGCGGCCGGAAGTTGGCGCAATCGCCCTCCTGGGCTTGGTGGTTGCGGTTTTTGTTCTGGTGGTGTTCGCCGCTGCGTTTGCGGTGCCGCTGCACCGTCATTGGACGAGGATCGCCGTGCGCGTCGTTGGTAGTTGGATCGCCGTATCTGGTTTGTTGATGCTGGGCTGGGCCTTACGCCGAGGGTGAATTTAGCCTAAGCGGGGTACGAATCGCTGTCTCGTCCCGGCCACGCGAGCATGTCTATTCGTTTTGGCGTAAAATGCCTCCACCCGTTCTGCCACGGGGAGCATCCAAATTGTGTCCAAGACCCGCGGGCGCATACCCACGCGCCACAGGAGCAAATGTGAGTCAGCCGAAAACGCAACTGGACCTCGATCAACTGAGCATCAATACCATCCGGACCCTGGCAATGGATGCCGTACAGCAGGCAAATTCCGGGCATCCGGGCGCGCCGATGGGCCTTGCGCCTGTGGTGTATGAGCTGTGGCAACGCTACTTGCGGTATGACCCCGCGGATCCCACGTGGCCGAATCGCGATCGCTTCGTGCTCTCCGCCGGTCACGCTTCGATGTTGCTTTACGCCACGCTGCACTTGACCGGGGTTCGTACCGTCAATACCAAGGGCGAGGTTCTAAACGAGCCAGCCGTTTCTATGGAAGAAATCAAGCGATTCCGGCAAATCGGCAGCAAGACCCCCGGACATCCCGAATCGCACATCACCTCTGGAGTGGAGACGACCACCGGGCCGCTGGGACAAGGAGCGGGGAACAGCGTGGGGATGGCGATTGCGGGGAAATGGCTGGCGGAGAATTTCAATCGTCCGGGTCTCGACATGTTCGATTTCAACGTTTACGCGATTTGCGGAGATGGCGACCTTATGGAAGGGGTGGCCTCGGAAGCCGCATCCCTTGCGGGCCATTTGAAACTCTCGAATCTCTGCTGGATCTATGACAACAACCACGTAACGCTGGATGGCCCGGCGTCGTGGTCCTTCAATGAAGATGTGATGACTCGCTTTATCGGGTATGGATGGAACGTGACGCGGGTGGCGGACGCGAACGACCTGGGGATGTTAAGCCGCGCGTATGAAACTTTTCTGAAGACGGACGACCGGCCGACGCTGGTGGTGGTGGACAGCCACATCGGTTATGGATCGCCGCACAAGCAGGATTCGTATGAAGCGCATGGCGAACCGCTGGGCGAAGCGGAAATCAAGCTGGTGAAACAGAATTACGGCTGGTCGGAAGATGCGAAGTTTTTCGTGCCGGATGGAGTCTATGACCAATTCAAGAATGGGGTAGGTGCGCGCGGCGCTCAAGCGCGCGCTGCGTGGAAAACGAAGTTCGAGGATTACAAGAAGCAGTTTCCACAGCAGGCCGATGAGCTGAACAGAATGCAGGCGCACGAGTTGCCCGACGGCTGGGACAAGGACTTGCCGAGTTTCCCGGCCGATCCGAAGGGCATGGCCACGCGGGAATCCTCTGGAAAAACGTTGAACGCGCTTGCAAAGAAGATTCCCTGGCTGATGGGCGGCTCGGCGGACCTGGCCAAATCCAACAAGACGAACCTGACATTTGATGGCGCGGGGGATTTCTATCCGGATCAGTTTCATGGGCGCAACGTGCACTTTGGCGTGCGTGAACACGCGATGGGAGCGATCGTAAACGGCATGACGCTTTCGAAGCTCCGGGCGTTCAGCGCGACATTTTTCAATTTCAGCGACTACATGCGGGCGAGCATGCGATTGGGCGCGTTGATGGAAATCCCGTCGATCTACATTTTCACGCATGATTCGATCGGCGTGGGAGAAGACGGACCCACACACCAGCCCATCGAGCAACTGGCGTCGCTTCGCGCGATGCCGAACATGCTGGTTCTGCGGCCGGGCGACGCCAATGAAGTGGTGGAAGCCTACAAGATCGCCCTGCAGCACAAGCATGGTCCATCCACGTTGGTGTTCACGCGCCAGGCCATGCCTACGTTCGATCGCACGAAGTATGGGCCGGTCTCGGGTGTGGCGAAGGGCGCATACGTCCTGGCCGATGCTCCGGGGGGAAAACCGGATGTAATTCTCATGGGCAGCGGCAGCGAAGTATCGCTTTGCATGGAGGCCGGCGAAAAACTGAATGCGGCAGGGATCAAGGCCAGGGTCGTCAGCATGCCTTGCTGGGAACTTTTCGAACAGCAGGATGCGGCGTACAAGGAGAGCGTTCTGCCTGCTGCCGTTACGGCGCGCGTTTCTGTCGAGATGGCGTCGGTATTCGGCTGGGAGCGCTATGTAGGCCTGAAGGGCAAAATGATCGGGATGCGCAGCTTTGGCGCATCGGCGGCGTTGAAAGACCTGTTAAAGAAATTTGGTTTCTTGACGGACAATGTTGTGGCGGCCGCGAAGGAACTTCTGGGAAAGTGAGTCCGCAATGAAGATTGTGATCGGATCGGACCACGCTGGATTTCAATTGAAAGTAGCCATGGGAGATTTGTTGCGCTCGCTGGGGTACGAGGTCCTGGATGTGGGGGCGTTCAACGAAAATCCTTCCGATTATCCGGATTTTGCCGAGACCCTGGGCCAGGCGGTGCTGGATGGGAAGGCGGAGCGCGGCGTGCTGATCTGCGGCAGCGGCGTGGGCGCGAGTGTGGCAGCGAATAAACTGCCAGGAATCCGCGCGGGCATGTGCCACGACACATACTCGGCGCACCAGGGAGTCGAGCACGATGACATTAATGTGCTGGTGCTGGGTTCGCGTGTGATCGGCGTGAAGCTGGCAGAAGACCTGGTGAAAGCTTTTCTTGGCGCCAAGTTCACCAACGAAGAGCGGCACGTGCGGCGGCTGGGAAAAGTGAAAGCGATGGAAGCGAAGTTTGGGGCCAGGTTTAAGCCGTCAGAGAAGCGGTAGGTTTTCGAGGCTAGACATACACCCACCTCGTTGGGAGTACAATAGAGTTTCCAAGTCTTGCACACGCGAAGGAGAACCACTATGACGACAACTTCCGCAATCCCGAATCTCGGCACAGGACAGAGCGCCAATCCACTGAAGGGCCTGCTGGCCTACGGGCAATCCCCCTGGATGGATTACATTCGCAGGGACTTGCTGACCAGCGGAGAATTGAAGAAATATATTGATAATGACGGACTGCGCGGGATGACCTCGAACCCGGCGATCTTCGAGAAGGCCATCACCGGGAGCAACCTTTACGCCGATATTCTCTCTTCGCCGGACGCAAAGAAGCTCAATGCCAAAGGCCTGTTTGAAAAGATTGCTATTCGCGATGTTCAGGAAGCGTGCGACATCTTCAAGCCTGTTTACACGGACACGAAGCGCCGCGACGGATACGTGAGCCTGGAAGTCTCCCCGTATCTCGCGAACGATACGAAGGGCACAATCGAAGAAGCGCGGCGGCTCTGGAAAGCCGTTGACCGGCCGAATGTGATGATCAAGGTTCCCGCGACGCCGGAAGGCATCCCTGCCATTCGCCAGCTTCTTGAAGAGGGGCTCAACATCAATATCACTTTGCTTTTCGCGCAGTCGGCGTACGAACAAGTTGCGGAAGCGTTCCTTGCGGCGTTGGAGGCACGCGCCGCCAAAGGCCAGGACGTCAGCCACATCGCCAGCGTCGCCAGCTTTTTCGTCAGCCGCATTGATTCCCTTGTTGACAGCAAAATCGATGAGAAGCTCAAGATGTCCACGGACGCCGGCCAAAGAGCGCTGCTCGAAAGCCTTCACGGCAAGATCGCTATTGCCAACGCAAGACTGACCTACAAGAAATATCAGGAACTGTACGGCGGAGCGCGCTGGAATGCACTGGCGGCGAAAGGCGCCCAGACGCAGCGACTGCTGTGGGCCAGCACCAGCACGAAGAATCCGAAATACCGGGACGTAATTTACGTGGAAGAGTTGATCGGCGCGGACACGGTGGACACCATTCCCCCTGCGACCTTCGATGCTTTCCGCGATCACGGCAAGCTGCGGCCCAGCCTCAGCGAGAATGTGGAGGGAGCGGCGAAAACCATGGCGGACCTCGGCAAAGCGGGCATTTCGATGAAAGAAGTTACGGAGAAGCTGCTGCTGGACGGGGTCAAACTCTTTGCCGATGCCTTCACCACGCTGCTAGCCGCCACCGGTAAAAGCGCTGGAGTGTAGGCCTGCCTGTCAGCGAAGAATTCAAGACATCGCCGGGTTAGCTCCAGACGGTTGTTGGAGCTTCCCTAACGGCTCGAAGAAGAACATCAAAAAGGCGCGCTGGAAATAGCGAACGGGACTTCTCTTACTTTCGAAGCAAAGGAGCGGACACGATGCAGCTCGGCATGATCGGACTAGGCAGGATGGGCGCCAACATGGTGCGGCGCCTGCAAAAAAACGGACACAAGTGCGTGGTGTATGACCGCAGCGCGGATTCGGTAAAACAGTTGGAAGGTGAAGGCGCAACCGGATCGACTTCACTGGATGATTTCGTCAAGAAGCTGCAGAAGCCTCGCGCGATCTGGCTGATGGTGCCAGCAGCGGTGGTGGATGCCTCGCTGCACGATCTGGTGGGCAAACTGGAGAAAGATGACATCATCATCGACGGCGGAAATTCCTACTACATTGATGACATTCGGCGGGCGAAAGAGCTCTCGGCTAAGGGCATTCACTATTGCGACGTGGGTACAAGCGGTGGAGTCTGGGGCCTGGAGCGCGGCTACTGCCAGATGATCGGCGGAGAAAACAATGTCGTGAGGCATCTCGATCCCATCTTCAAGACGCTGGCGCCCGGACGCGGCAGCATCGATCGCACACCGGGCCGCGAAAAAGCTTCCGGC
This sequence comes from Candidatus Acidiferrum sp., assembly GCA_036522195.1. Taxonomy (GTDB): domain Bacteria; phylum Acidobacteriota; class Terriglobia; order Acidiferrales; family UBA7541; genus Acidiferrum. The sequence goes on from DATDGF010000009.1 coordinate 6,680, forward strand.
ACGGCTGAGGAAGGCTATTTGCATTGCGGGCCTTCCGGAGCGGGGCATTTCGTCAAGATGGTGCACAACGGAATCGAGTATGGCTTGATGGCTGCATACGCGGAAGGCCTGAACATCTTGAAGCACGCGAACGCCGGCAAATCGAATCGAGAAGTTGATGCGGAAACCACGCCGCTCCGGAATCCGGAACACTATCAGTACGATTTCAACCTTGCGGATGTCGCGGAAGTCTGGCGCCGCGGGAGTGTGGTGGCTTCGTGGCTGCTCGACCTGACGGCGATTTCCCTGCTGGAGCAGCCGACGCTCGAGCGATTCTCCGGGCGCGTATCGGATTCCGGCGAAGGCCGCTGGACAATTCTCGCGGCGATCGAATCCACGGCGCCCGCGCCGGTGCTAACCGCATCTCTATACGAGCGCTTCACGTCGCGCGGCGAAGATGATTTCGCGGCGAAGGTGCTGTCCGCAATGCGTTTCCAGTTTGGCGGACACATCGAGAAGAAATCCGGACGTTAATTCAAGGTTGCGCAAGCCGTTCCGGGCTCGGAGACAGGAAATCCCAGCGATGATCGCAAATCATCAGGATTCGAATCCTACCGCGGCGCCCTGCGTGATGGTCATATTTGGCGCGAGCGGCGACTTGACGAAACGTAAATTGATTCCCGCGCTGTGCAATCTGGCGCTGGATGGTCTGCTTCCCCAACAGTTCGCGATTGTGGGCTTCGCCACCAACGACTACACCACGGAAAGTTTTCGGAAGATGCTGGGAGATGAGATCCCCAAGTACGCTCCCGTGCCGGTCGACCTGAAAACCTGGGACTGGATGCAGGAACGCATCTACTACGTTCGTGGCGATTTTCAGGACATTGAAGCATACAAGCGGCTGCACGAACAGATTGAACAAGCCGACAAGATTCACGACACTCTGGGAAACAGATTCTTCTATTTGGCGGTAGCACCACGATTCTTCTCCCCGATCGTCAAGAAGCTGGGCGAATGCTCCCTGACCAAGGAAGAAAGCGGCTGCTGGGCTCGCGTGATCGTGGAGAAACCGTTTGGTCACGACCTGGAATCGGCGAAGCAGCTTAACCAAGATTTGAAACAAGTTCTGACGGAAAACCAGATCTATCGCATCGATCACTATCTCGGCAAAGAGACCGTGCAAAACGTGATGGTCTTTCGTTTCTCGAACAACATTATTGAGCCGTTGTGGAACCGCAACTACGTGGACCACGTGCAGATTACCGCGGCAGAAACCGTGGGAGTGGAGCATCGTGGTGGTTTTTATGAGACGGCTGGCGCGTTGCGAGACATGGTGCCGAATCATTTGTTCCAATTGCTGACCATGACCGCAATGGAGCCACCGATCTCCTTCGATGCCGATCAAGTCCGCAATAAACAAGCGGAAGTGCTGCACGCCATCCAGCCGTTCACTCCCGAAGATGTGCTGAAAAATACGGTGCGAGGGCAATATGGTGGGGGCATCGTGGACGGCCAGCGCGTCGTCGGCTACCGCAGCGAACTGGATGTTGCGCCGGATTCGAATACGGAAACGTTTGTCGCCCTGAAATTGCAAATCGACAACTGGCGCTGGGCGGGTGTGCCGTTCTATTTGCGCACCGGAAAGCGGCTTGCCCAGCGCACGACGGAGATCGTAATCCAGTTTCGCAGGACTCCTTTCGTGCTGTTCCGCAACACGAGCGTCAGAAATCTGGAAACAAACCGGCTGGTGATTCATATTCAGCCGGAGGAAGGCATTTCACTGAGCTTCGGCGCGAAGGTTCCTGGCTCGATCATGAAGCTAGGCCTCGTGAATATGGACTTCGATTACAGCAGCTATTTTGGATTGGAGCACAGCACCGGCTACGAGCGGCTGCTGCGCGATTGCATGGCGGGCGACGCCACACTGTTCCAGCGCTCAGACATGGTCGAAGCCGGATGGAACGTGATTCAGCCAATCCTGGACGTCTGGCGCGCTTTGCCCGCGCGCGGCTTCCCGAATTACGCAGCGGGCTCGTGGGGCCCGATCGAGGCGGACGACTTACTGGAACGAGACGGACGCTCCTGGCGGCGTATCGGCGAAGAGGAAGTCGACAAACGCGGACGGATTGCCGTCCCGGAAAAGACGGGAATCATCACCTGAGAGGAGCGCAAGTGGAACGTGAGATTCGAGTCCTGAACGATGGAGCAGCAATCGCCAAACGCGCCGCACAGGAGTTCGTTGAATCTGCTATTTCCGCAGTGCGCGAAAAGGGTTCGTTCAACGTGGCTCTCGCAGGTGGATCAACTCCCAAAGCGCTCTACGGCCTCCTGGTGACCGATGCGGCGCTGCGTTCGCAGGTGCCTTGGGATAAAATGCATCTGTTTTTCGGTGACGAGCGTCATGTCGCACCCGATCACAGCGACAGCAATTTTCGCATGGCAACCGAGGCGATGATTTCCAAATCGCCGCTGAAGCCGGAGCAGGTGACGCGGATCAAAGGTGAATATCCGGCCACGGAACGAGCCGCGCTGGAATACGAAAAAGCACTGCGCGAATACTTCAAGCTGAAGGATGGAGAGTATCCGCGGTTTGATCTATTGCTCGTGGGAATGGGCAGCGAGGGCCACACGCTCTCGCTCTTTCCAGGAACGAAAGCGCTGCATGCGGAGGGGCGGGCTGTTGTGCGAAACTGGGTGGGCAAGCTGTACACCGAACGCATCACGCTCACCGCGCCGGCAGCCAGCAACTCCGCGCGGATTCTGTTCATGGTGACGGGCGCGGACAAAGCATTGGCACTGAAGGCTGTATTGGAAGGGCCGTACGAACCGGAGCAACTACCCGCGCAACTGCTTCAGCCGAAGAACGGAAAGTTGTTGTGGCTGGTGGACACCGCTGCGGGCGGTATGCTTGCAACGGGAATTCGAGAATAAAAGGCCGCCGCGATTCGCGGGCGCACTTGACTTGTCCGTCTTACGGGCACACTGGAAAACGAGGAGAGAGAGATGGCAACCACTGCAGGCTTGGGAAAAATTGAAACCTATCTGGGCGCAAAAGCAGAATCCCTGCTGGGATTCAAGTCACCGAAAATCTCAAAGGAGCGGCTGCACCTTCCTGGCCCGGACTTTGTTGACCGCATCTATACCTCTACCGACCGAAATCTCCGCGTGCTCACGAACCTGCAGCGCATGTTCGGCAACGGCCGTCTGAGCGGGACGGGCTACCTTTCGATTCTTCCGGTTGACCAAGGCATTGAGCACTCGGGTGGCGCGAGCTTCGCCAAGAATCCGGATTACTTCGATGGCGGAAACATCGTCAAGCTGGCGATCGAAGGCGGCTGCAACGCCGTAGCTTCCACCTTCGGCGTGCTCGGCTCCGTCGCACGCAAGTACGCGCACAAAATTCCCTTTATCGTGAAGCTGAATCACAACGAACTACTCACATTCCCGAACAAGGCCGATCAAATTTTCTTCGGCACCGTACAGCAGGCCTACGACATGGGCGCATCCGCCGTCGGCGCCACAATTTATTTCGGCTCCGAGCAGAGCGGCCGTCAAATCGTGGAAGTCAGCCAGGCCTTCGCGAAGGCCCATGAGCTCGGCATGGCCACGGTTCTGTGGTGCTATCTGCGAAACAACGCGTTCAAGAAAGACAAGGACTATCATCTTTCCGCCGACCTGACCGGACAGGCCAACCATCTCGGCGTGACCATCGAAGCCGACATCATCAAGCAAAAGCTTCCAGAAAATAATGGCGGCTATCAGGCGCTCAATATGGGCGATTCCAGTTACGGCAAATTCGACAAGCGCATTTACACCGATCTTTGCAGCGATCATCCCATCGACCTGACGCGCTACCAGGTCGCCAACTGTTACATGGGCCGCGCGGGCCTGATCAACAGCGGCGGCGCGTCTGGCGCAAACGACTTCGAAGAAGCGGTAGCTACCGCCGTCATCAATAAGCGCGCTGGCGGCACCGGCCTGATCTCCGGCCGCAAAGCATTCCAGCGACCCATGAAGGAAGGCGTCCAGCTACTCAATACCATCCAGGATGTCTACTTGAGTCCCGAAGTCACTGTTGCCTAGCGCTGCAGCCAAGGTTCACCTTCGGTTGCGGGCAGTTGCTCAGAAGCCGCTTAACGGCGTGCTGATTTTTTGCGTTTGCTCGCAAGAATGAAAATCAGAGCAGCAACTGCCGCCACGATCAGAACGACAACCACAATGAGGACGGCGTGCGCATGTCGCGAGAACAGTGTCATTACGTGCCGCCCATAGCGAGCGGCCAGAAATGCCAGCAGAGAGTATCGGATAGTTCGGCCCACCGTCAGCGCGAGGAGAAACTTTTTCACTGAATATTGCATGGCCCCCGCAGCAAGCATAAAGATCACCATGGGAGCGGGGGGTGGCAGCACAGCGACGACAGCGATGGCCCCAAAACCCCATCGCTCGAAAATCTTGTAGACCTTTTCGAGTTTTCTGGCCGGAAACTTGCGTTCGAGAGTTTCCTTCCCTCCTTTGCGAGCAAGCCGGTAGGTGATGAATCCTCCCATGACGGAGCCTACTGTCGCCATCAGGGCATAATAGAGCCATAGTTCGGGTTTGCGCGCGGACAGAACGAGCGTGAGCACGTCCATACTTCCCGGGAGTGGGATCACTGAGCTATCGAGAAATCCGAGCGGAATAAAGCCCAATCCGCCAAGATGAAATATCCACCGTCGGAAGCTTCGCGCCAGGGTGGGTGCAACGATGGCGAGAATCTGGCGGCTGAGTATTGTCATTCGTAGCCAGCATACATTCTCGCATGCGGAATGCGCTGAGGCCCAGAGACCGAATGGTCCATCGGATTATTTGCTGGTTTGCAGATTTTGAGGAGGCGGAAGGATGCGGGAAACCAGGAGATCCTTCGCTTCCGAGAGGCTGAGATCGCTCGAGAGCGTGCGGAAATCAGATCGCCACTCGTATTGCTCCTTGCTGATGGTCTTGAATACCGCAAGTCTCCCCGAGAAATGAATATTGATGAAGACGGTCTTCCACTGCTCAGGACCGACCTCCACTCGTGCAATTTCCACCGTCCCGCTGTCAATCCGCCCAAAAAGCCCGTAACCGAACTCGACGCGGCTTGTCATCTGGCCAGAAACTTTTGCCAGGCGTTTGTGCTCCGAATCGATCAAAATGGTTCCCGTGAGGCTATGGATCACCCGAGCTTCGTAAGTTGGCGGGATGTAGTCGGGATTGGGACGAAACTTTACGCGGAGAAGATTGTCTTCTATGCCGTCATAGTCGAACACAAAAGC
>DATDGF010000010.1:0-16376 GCA_036522195.1 Candidatus Acidiferrum sp.
GACAAGATCACCTCGCCGGAAACGGAGCTGACTTCCTGTTGGTGCTCAGCTCGAGAACTCTTGAGGAACCGATGCATGAAGCAAAGCAAATGACGACGGGGCAACCTGTTGGTGCAGCTTCACACACGACGGTGATTCCACGGTCGTGCGAATCGGCAGCAAGTCAGTATCGAGTAGGTCTGCTTCGTTTTGCATCAGGCCGCGTCCTCGTTGTTCATGGGGGCGTTTTTGAGTGCTCGAGCCGGATGAATGGGAAACCTTCAAGTCCGGTTCTTAGAGGGCTGGGCGCCAGCAATGGCGCCCGGCTACTCGAACATCTAGTTTTGGGACGATTCCACTTGATTGGTCGGGTAGAGCAATCATCAAGTGGGGAACCGAGGACAGACGGACGTTTTCTGATCTTTTGTTAGGTGGTGATTCGTTCGTTTGTCGTCGATACTGTCCAGCTTTTGCTTTGATTCTTCCTCTATTTTTTGTTACGCCTTCTTCTCAATTTTCCGTTTCTTTTCAAGTTTCCGAGCCTCTGTTTTCCAACACTTTACAATTCCATTCGAATGCTAACAAGAAAGTAATTGGCGACCAGTATACTTTATGCTAATCTCCCTCGTGTATCCCAACTCAAATCCCTGTCTGCCACTTCTTCACCATTTTCCCGTTTCGCATTTCCATTTCCTCTCCTCCCCTAACCCCTTTCCCCACACATCCTTAGCAGCCCCCACCCCATAAACCCCATCGAATCAGATCCTTACAAAAAACATTGGGGAGAGGGGACCTGATTCCTTCTTGTCCCTCGCTCTTTTGCTCTCTCTTGTCACTCTTTGCATCAAGAGTGTTTCACAACTCTTTTGCAATCAAACGGATCCACACTCTCTCTAAAAACTGCCGGGCTGTCACCCCTCCAAAAATTCCCATTCTAGAACTCGTCCCCCCGCTCTGTGTTCCTTCTGCGCCCCCCACGGCGTCGTTTACCCCGACCGAGTCGCGCCGTTGGATTCTTCCTCCAATTCCCTCAACCTTCAAACCTTCCACCTTCCAATCGGTCGTCTCGTCTCCCAACCTGCAAACGATCGTTGTCCCACCCGTCCCCTTGTCTCCATCCTCATTTCTCCACTATATTTCGCGCTGCATGCCAGGCGATCAGAACGATTCTGTGAAGCAACCGGCGAATCTGCAGGCGTCCTCGGTCCCGAAAAGGCGCTGGGGCATCGCCATGCTCTTGGGTTTCGGCGTGCTCGTGAATTATTTCGACCGCGTGAACCTCTCCGTTTCCCGGGACGCCCTGCACGCCACGTTTGGGATCTCCACGGTAATGTTTGGCTACTTGCTGAGCGCCTACAACTGGACCTACGCGGTGCTGCAGCTGCCTTCGGGTTTGCTGCTCGATCGATTTGGCGTCAGGCGCGTGGGCATCGTCAGCACGATCGTCTGGAGTGTGGCTTCATTCGGCGCGGCGGTCTCCACGGGCATCGGAGGCATGTTTGCATCGCGATTTCTTCTGGGAGTCGGCGAAGCCCCGACATTCCCCGGCAATGCAAAAGCCGTCGGCTACTGGTTTCCTGAAAAGGAGCGGAGCCTGGCAACGGCCATGTTTGATTCCATGGCGAAACTCGCTTCGGCCATCGGAGTTCCACTGCTGGGTCTGACGCTATTGTATTTCGGATGGCGCTGGAATTTTGCGGCCACGGGCGTCATCAGCGCGGTGTATTTCGTGCTGTTTTACTTTTTTTACCGGAACCCGAGCGAAGACAAGTTACTTACGGACACCGAGCGGGAATTCATCAAACGGGGTGGAGCTCAACCGGAAGATCGCGCGCGCGCCGCCAAAGGGGCGCCACTAGGGTATTTGCTGCGGCAACGGAGAGTTTGCGGACTGGCGCTGGGATTCGCGTCGTACAACTACAGCTTTTATCTTTTTCTGACCTGGCTGCCGGAATATCTGTCCGAAACTCATCACGTCGATCTGTTGCACGCTGTTCTTTATACCAGCGTGCCTTGGCTCTTTGCGGCCATCTCGGACCTCGTGATCGGCGGGTGGCTTGTGGATTCGCTGATACAGCGCGGGTGGAATGCCGTTCGCGTCCGCCAAGCGGTGCTCATTGGGGGGACGGCCCTCGGGCTGGGGATTTTAGGCGCGGCGCGAGCCCAGACACCTTTCCAAGCGGTTTTTTGGATCAGCATTGCTTTGGGCGGTTTGTCCGCGGCCTCACCGGTGGGGTGGTCGATTCCATCGCTGATTTCTCCAAGAGAAAGCGTTGGAACTCTTGGAGGAATCATGAATTTTTGCACCCAACTCTCCGCGATCGCCGCGCCGATCATCACCGGCTATATCGTCTCCGGAACGCACTCGTTTTTCTGGGCATTTGCAGCGGCGGCGGCATTCCTCGTTGTTGGCATCGCAGGCTACGCCTTTCTCCTGGGAAATATGGCGCCGATTCCGGAGCCGGCATGACGCCTCTGTCAGACTGCGCTTGCTGGAATTTCTGCATTCTGGTTGTGTTGTAATAATGTGGCCCCTTCGACTCCGATGGAAAACGACACCATTCTTGTCCTGGCCGATCCGGCCGCCCCACAGCTGGGTATCCTGAGGAATTCGCTCGCTGGTGTGAAAATAGTCGCCGGAAATTCCGCCGAAGCGTTTGAGCAAGCGGCCCTCGACGCCACCGTACTTTTTAATTGGTCGGGATCTCTCCCGCTGTTTCGAAAAGTATTTGGAATGTGCCCCAACTTGCGCTGGGTCCATTCTCTCTCTGCGGGACTGGATAAAGCGCTGTTCCCGGAATTGCTGCAAAGCCCGGTGCCGCTCACCAATGGGAGCGGAGTATTTAGTGCATCTTTAGGCGAGTTTGCGCTTGCCGCGATTTTGTATTTCGCCAAGGACTTTCGCCGCATGATTCGCAATCAGCAAGCCGGCGTGTGGCAACCCTTTGACGTGATGCCCGTTTCGGGCTACACCGCTGGAATTATCGGGTATGGCGACATTGGCCGCGCGATTGCCGCGAGGGTGCGGCCGCTTGGCATGACGGTCCTGGCCGTCAAACGGCATGTTTCGCCGTCGCTAGCCGCAGACCCGCTGGTGGAGCAGGTTTATGGTCCGGAGCGCCGCTTCGAAATGCTTTCGCGTTGCGACTATGTGGTGGTAGCGGCGCCGTTAACTGCCGAAACGCGAGGGATGATCGGCGAGCCGGAGTTTGCTGCGATGAAGTCCACCACAGTGGTGATCAATGTCGGCCGCGGTCCCGTGATCGAAGAGAAAGCGCTCGTCCGTGCGCTCTCGAATGGCCGGATCAAAGGCGCGGCGTTGGATGTTTTTGATCAGGAGCCCTTGCCACAAGGCCATCCCTTCTATCAGCTCGAAAATGTTTTGCTTTCTCCGCACTGTGCCGACCACACGCCCGACTGGCTGGACAATGCCATGCGGTTTTTCGTCGCACAATTCGAGCGGTTCCGGAAGGGCGAGCCGTTGCTCAACGTCGTCGACAAGAAACTTGGATACTAACTCCCAAGACTCCATCCGGACCTGCGCATTCGGCCGAATCCGTATAAGCGTAAAGCGCCATGACGTCGCGCCCGAAGCCGCGAACCTCATTTTCCTGTATAGCTGATCCGCCAGATGGACTTCGACCCGTCGTCGGTAACCAGCAGTGAACCATCGGGAGCAACCGTTACGCCAACAGGGCGTCCCCAGACGTGGCCGTTGTCCACAACGAATCCCGTCATGAAGTCCTCGTATTCGCCGCTCGCATGTCCGGTCTGATGCAAAGGCACGCGAATCAATTCATACCCCACGCGGACCGATCGATTCCAGGAGCCATGTTCGGCAGCGAAAATATCTCCCTGATATTCCGCCGGAAATTGTTTGCCGTCATAGAAAGCGATTTGCAGCGAGGCATTGTGCGGATGAAGTATCACATCCGGCGTGATGACCTTGTCTTTGAGGTCGGGACGTTTACCCTTGTGCCGCGGATCCTGGTGTCCGCCCATGTACCACCAGGGCCAGCCGTAGAAGCCACCGTCCTGCACATGCGTGATGTAGTCCGGAACCAGATTGTCGCCCAGCGCGTCGCGCTCGTTCACCGAGCACCACAACTCGCCCGTTTTTGAATTGACAGCCAGCCCGACGCAGTTGCGAATTCCGTAAGCGTAAATGCGCATCTCCGAACCGTCGGGATTGAATTCGAGAACATTGGCGCGATTTTTCTCCGCCGGCGTGGTATCGGAGTCGTCCACATTTGAAGCTGAGCCTACGGAGACAAACATTTTTTTTGCATCGAGCGAGAATTGAATATCGCGGGTCCAATGTCCGTCTCCTGCGGGCACATCGGCAATATGTTGCGCCGGGCCGCGCGCTTTCAAATCCCCGTTCCGGTAAGGGAAGCGCACGACCGAGCCCGTATTCCCAACATAAACCCATTGCGGATCCGGTCCGGGAGGGTAGAAGTTGATGCCAAAAGGCCGGTTCAGGCCGGTGGCGAAAGTCTCCGTGCGTTCCGGCTTCCCGTCGCCGGTGATTCCGCGGAAGACGAGTATCTCACCGCTCTTGCTTTCGGCGACAAAGAAGTCGCCGTTAGGCGCCGTGCGGATCAACCGTGGTTCCTTCAAACCCGTCGCGTACAGCTCCACTTTGAAGCCCGGAGGAACCTGCGGCCACGCTTTCTCGGGACGCGGCACAAGTTTGGGACTATTGCCTGCCGAATTGGTGGCGAAGGGTGCGGGCAAGTCGTTTAACGTAATCTTGCGAACAACTCCGGGCTTCTCGAAGCGGTAGTCAGTGAAAGGGGCTTTGGGCGGGGGAGCGTTCACGGCAACCGCCACCGCTTCGTCGGGTGACGTGGCTACACGCGGAGAGCCCGGCTTGGAGCCGCCAAGGACTCGAACATAATTGATGATCTGCCACCTTTGCTCCCGCGGCAGGGTCTGCCAGGATGGCATGCCGTTGTTCACATCGCCCTTGGTGATGTACCAGAAAAGTTCGCCGTCAGTGACCGACTGCGCTTTGCCCGTGGCCAGCGCGGGAATGTTTCCCGAGCCTTCCCCGTTCTCGCCGTGGCAGCGCGCGCATCGGAGATGATAGGCCGCCTTCGAGGAAGCCCCCTGCTGGCCTGCATAGGGATTTTTCACTTCCTTGGCCGACGCCGGAGCATTATGAAAATTCGTCTCTTGTGCCTGCGAAGCCGTAAATCCCGGAAAAAGAGCCACCAGGTAAATTCCAAGTACGCCGGCAAAGTTTCGTGTGATCCGTTTCAAGAGTGTCCTCCGAAAAGGGGGAAACCGAATTTTAATCAGGAAGCCGTAAGGACGAAGAACCTACACGGCACAATCGTTCGAATCTCTTCACGATCTAAGTAGCTCACGGCAAAGAGCGATTTTAGCAAAAGAAGCCGCGCCTACAAGGTTTGTGTTGGAGGATCGGAGACTGGCGCCCGCTGGCCTGCCCAGGCTTTGGCGTTCGAATGAAGGAAGCGGGTAACATCTCGCCGAATGTCGCCGCGCGTAAGGCTTCGACCGTCTTCCAGGAGAAGAACATAGCGCTCCGAGAGGATGTGAGCCAGCGCCCTGCGCGTATTGCTCCATTTGTAGATGATCTGCTCAAAGACACGGGCGTCGGAATGCTGAGGGATGAAACTCGTCCCCAGCATCTCGATGCGCTCGCGAGTGATCTCCTCGACGATGGAAGGATTATTGAGGAACCACCAGCAGCCGAAGGGCATCAGGTTGCTGAACTTCCGCGCATAAACGCAAAGTTCGTGCTGGTTCTCCCGACTGAGCACGCTCACCAGAAAACGATTTTCTGGAAACTCGCGGCACAAATTTTCCAGCACCCGCAAGCCGTTCAAAGTGAAATGCAACCATTGGGTTGCGCGAAAGGTGCCGGCCGCCAATTGCGTGGCGGCGCCAGCGAGCGTATATTGGCGGGCGGCCCGGAAATGGAAAAGGAAATTCCGGCGAGCTTCACGGATGGCGTTGTCGAGGAGGGGCTGTGGTGAAATTGTTGGCATGCGTGGTGGGGTTGTTGCTGCTGGTGGCGATGCCGATGATGGCACAAGCTCCGGGAGTTTCCGAAATGTACGCGCAGATCGCCGCGGAAGAGACGAACAACTCCAAGATCATGTGGATTATTCACGAGGTGGCGGATGTGCACGGGCCGCGCGTGACCGGGACGCCGAATTTGAAAGCCGCCGATGACTGGGCGGTGAATACCATGGCGTCGTGGGGACTGGCGAACACGCACCTGGAGCCGTGGACTTTTCAGCCACCGAGTGCAGCTGCGCCCGTGCCCGGATGGGAAAACATGGAATTGCAGGGGGACGCCGTTGCGCCGTTCCACGGGCAGCTGATGGTGAAGCCGCTGGCGTGGACTCCGAGCACAAAGGGAATGGTGACCGGGCAAGTGGTTATGGTCGAGCCGCCGGGATTGGCGCCTCCCACGGGTGGGGGATTCAACTTCTTTGGAGCCGCGCCTCCACCGCCGGAACCTAAATGGGCAGCACCACCGATGCCGGCGGCAGCAAAGCCAGCGGAGCCAAAGCAGCCAACGCAGGCGGAGCTCGATGCGTATTTGAATTCCGTGAAAGACAAAGTGCGCGGAGCGATCGTGTTCGTCGGCAAGCACGTAGAAGTCGCCGAGGGCCTGCACCCCGCGCCGATGCGGCGGCCTGAGGAGGAATGGACGTCGCGATTTGATCCCAAGAATCCGCGCCCGTTCCGATTCCCGGAGCAGCCGAAGCTTCCGGAGGGGCAACTGACGCGTGCGGAAGTTTCGCGGCAGGTAGACCAGTTTCTTGTGGACAACGGGGCGCTGGTGCGCGTGAATGACGCCGGACGCACGCACGGAGTCATCATCGCCCAGCAGAATGGCACCTACGACTGGATGAGAGCTGTGCCGACGCTGGTGATGCGCAATGAGGACTACGGGCGGATTTCGCGGATTATCGGTGACGGGACCGCGGTAACTCTGCGCATCAACATCCAGAACAAGGAATATCCCGAAGGCACGACGGTTTACAACGCGATTGGAGAGATACCAGGCGGCGACAAGAAGGATGAAGTCGTGATGCTCGGCGGGCACTATGACTCGTGGCACGACGCGACGGGCGCCACAGACAATGGCATTGGTTCGGCGATGATGCTGGAGGCTGTGCGGATTCTGTCGGCGCTGCACGTGAAGCCCCGGCGCACGATTCGAATCGCACTCTGGAGCGGAGAAGAAGAGGGGCTGCTTGGGTCACTGGCATACGTGCAGCAGCATTTTGGAACTTTTGAAAATCAAAAGCCGGAGTACGCGAAGCTGGACGCGTATTTCAATATTGATTCGGGCACGGGGAAACCGCGCGGCGCGGGCGTGTTTGGGCCGGCCGGCGCGGCCGAGATGGTGAACGAGGCAATGAAGCCATTCGCAGAGTGGGGATTCATGGGCACGCTGCCCTCCGACAGCCGACGAACGGGCGGGACGGACAGCACATCTTTCAATAATGCAGGATTGCCGGGGATCGGCTTGGCGCAAGACCCGTTTGACTATGGATCGTACACGCACCACACGAATCTCGATACCTACGAACGCATTTATGAAGAAGACGTGAGAGAAGGCGCGGTGGAGATTGCCTCGGCGGTGTACGCGCTGGCCATGGCCGATCAAATGGTGCCGCGCTTCAAGGATGCCGAGATGCCCAAGCCTGCTCCGGAGCCCGGCCCGGGGTCGCAAGCGACACAAGTGCGGCACGTGCCTGCGAATTGAGGCGAAAACCTTCGGGTAACAGCCAGCGGAGTAGATTAATTGGCGATTGCTTTCTTTGAATCCGCCGCGACTGTTACAGCGTTTCTACGACGCCGGAGCGCTTCAGCCGACTTGGCGAATGCGGATCCTGACTCGAAATGTTGAGACAAGCCGATGAACAGTGGTTTGAGTATGTCTCCAGAGAGAGCAGGGGTTAAGTCTGACCCTCCGCCAACGGGAGCCACACCTGAAAACGTGTGTCACTGGGTTTCGAGCTGACTTGAATATTTCCGCGGTGCTTATTGACGATACGCTGAACGGTGTCGAGGCCCAGGCCGGTTCCTTCGCCAACTCCCTTGGTGGTGAAGAAAGGTTCGAAGATGTGGGACCGCACGTCGGGAGGAATTCCAGGGCCGTTATCGGCAATTTCAACCACGACGCAGTTGTCGTCGCGATAGGTTCGGACCTGAATCTTGCCTTCGCCACCCATAGCGTCAATCGCGTTGTCGATAAGGTTCGTCCATACCTGATTGAGCTCGCTGCCGAAGGAATTGACGAGAAGGGGAATTTTTTGGTAATCGCGTTCGACGACGATTCCGTGCTTGAGTTTGTGATTCAAAATCGTTAGCGTGGTTTCCAGACTTTTCACGATGTCGACGTTTTGCAGCGGCGTCTGATCCATGTATGTGTATTCCTTGATTGCACGGACCAGATCGGATATGCGGGACGTGCCGCTCTCGATTTCGTCGAGAAGGGTTGCAACCTCCACCGACGCGGCGATCCTTACCAGGGCCGCCCTAGCGGTGCCTGGATCGAGGATGGCAAATAGGGATTCAAGCGCTTCCGGTTGGACATTTTTCCGGGCCAGGTCTGCCGCCATTTGCCACAAGTCATTCTGGCCGTGACTACGCAACAAGGAATCAATCTGCTCCTCGAGGTCGCTGATGGTGAGCGCGTCCGGTGGCACTTCGTTGCTTTGGACGAATGCAGTTTCCAGCTTCTCGATTTCTGCTTTCTGTTCGGGCGACAGGTCACGGCTTCCCAACGCGTGGCTTGCGTCACGGATTTTCTTCAGGACATCGCGCAACTGGCTGGTGGCGCGCTTCGCGGCTGAGGCTGGATTGTTAAGCTCATGCGCGAGGCCAGCCGAAAGTTTTCCCAACGAAGCCAGGCGGTCGCGCTGTTGCTCCCTTCGAGTGGTTTCGCGAATTCGATCGGACATTAAGCCGACGAGGCGCTGAGCCAACTCTGGCATCTTCTGAACAAGATCGGGGAACAGCGAAGCTGGATAGCGCAGGACTCGGGAGTCGGTGATGGCTCTGGCCCCTACGCTAAACTGTTTCATTCTCGAAAAAGGCAGAACTCCGGTCACGTCTCCCGGCTTCATCGGAATCACGACGGCTTCGCCGCCCAGTTCGCCTCGCGCTTGCATTTGTCCGTCGAGAACGACGAACATTGCGTCCGCAGGCTCGTCCTGGCGAAAAGCCATGTCGCCGGCGCTGATGTTCATTTCTTTCGCTTGGCCAATGAACCAGGCTATTTGGTCATCGGGCAACCCGGAGAAGGCCGGCACACGAAGTAGCTCAGATTTCTCGACCATTTAGACCTTGCTCAAATATTGATGGATGAATTGAACGGCGACCGAACCTTCACCGACACCGGATGCCACCCTCTTCACCGAACCGTGGCGCACGTCACCTACCGCAAAGAGTCCTGGAACATTTGTCTCGAGCAGAAACGGATCCCGATCGAGCATCCAGCCCTTCGGGCGCTGGCCATCTCGCAGGAGATCCGGACCCGTCAAGACGAACCCGTGCGCATCACGCTCGACGACATCAGCCAGCCAGTCTGTGCGTGGGGACGCTCCAATAAAAATGAACATGGCGCTCGCCGGTACGCGCTCCATCTTGTTGGTATCCGAACAAAGAAATGAGATTTCCTCGAGGTGTGTTTCGCCGTGTACCTCGGCGACGCTTGCGTTCGCCCACAGCTGGATGTTTGGCATCTCCTTGATTTGGTCGATCAGGTACTGAGACATCGTGCTCGAAAGAGATTTGCCTCGAACAACAATGACGACGCGCTCGGCGTACTTCGCGAAATTCATCGCTGCTTGCCCCGCCGAATTCGCACCCCCGATCACATAAACGACTTCGCCCTTGCAGGACAATGCTTCCGTTGCGCCTCCGCCGTAGTAGATGCCCGCCCCTTGCAACCGATCCATCCCGGGGGCTTCGAGGCGCCGCCACTGTACACCGGTGGCAATCATCAATGCATGGCACGAAATCTCGTTTCCATCGGCGAGCTTAATTATGCGATAGGGTCCTTCGATGCGAACGCCGAGAGCTTCCTGAGGCGACAGGATTTCTACCCCAAAGCGCTGGGCTTGCACAACGGCACGACGTGCAAGGTCGCCACCACTGAGTCCCATCGGAAATCCCAGATAGTTTTCAATGCGCGAACTCATGCCTGCCTGCCCACCCGGAGCTTCGCGTTCAATCATCATGGTGTGCAATCCCTCGGACGCCCCGTAGACGGCTGCGGCCAAGCCAGCAGGTCCGCCGCCCACGATGGCTAAATCGTAGAAATTAGTTTGCGCGCGAGTTTTCAAACCGACTCGTTGCGCCACTTGCGAAGGTATGCTCTCCAGAAGTCTCGTACCATCGGGGAAAAGTACGATCGGCAAACTCGAGGCCTCAGGTCCCAACACTTCTAACAAACGCTTCGTCTCCGGATCATTGGCGGAAAGTTCGACGTCTGTCCACTGATAGGGAACACGATTGCGTGCGAGAAAGTCGCGTAATTCATACGACTTGGCCGACCAACGGGTGCCTAGCACCCGGATACCTTGAAATTTCGGCCGGTAAGAAGCTTGCCAATCATCGAGCAGATCATCCAATTGCGGGTAAAGGTGTTCGCTGGGAGGATCCCACGGCTTCAAGAAGAAGTAGTTGATGTTGGCCTGATTGATCGCGCTGATCGCGGCGTTTGTATCGGCGTAAGCGGTAAGCAGAGCCCGCTTTGCCTCCGGGAAGATGTGCATCGCTTCCTGCAGAAAAGCGACGCCGTCCATGTGAGGCATTCGTTGATCGGCGATCAGCAACGCCACGCTATCATTTCGCAGTTTCAGCTGCTTCAGAAGCGTAAGCGCTGCTTCAGGCGAATCACTGCCAATTACCCGGAATTCAGCGCCGTACTTCGTACGCAGGTCGCGCTCAATCGCCCTCAGGACATCGGAGTCGTCATCGACACTAAGCAAAATTGGTTTCGCCATGTTCGGTCCCATTTGTGATGCATTAGCAGTATTCAACTTCTGGGCCACTTCAACAAGTAGGATGACCCAATGTCCTAACGCCCTTCCGGTGATCGCGGGCAAAAAATTTGAACTGCCGACTTTCCTGCTATGGATTCGTTCACCGAAACCGTCGCAGGGCAAATGTCTTCACCGGAGGCCTAAACTCTTGTCGCCTTGGAAACCGCGAAGCTGTTCTCCAACAGTTGGAACTGTGTGAGCTGGCCGCTGGAAACGGTCAGGACGATGGCGAAAGGGAATTCAATCACTTTGCCGGTAGCCTTTATCCTGGTTGCGAGTTCGCCGACGATCACCGCCCGGGCATCACTGGCAAGAATATCTTGGACATCGAACTTGACAGGTTCGGTTAAGCTGCCGAGGCCACGGATAAACTCGGCAATTGCCCTGCGGCCGGTCTGCCGCCGCCCAATCCACGGCAGGGCTTCGGTATCGCCTGGGATTTCGAAAACAACACTTTCGCTGAACATGGCCGCGATAACGTCGGGATCTTTTCTCTCGCCCAAGCTTGCAAGCAGCTGACGCGCCAGAGCGATGTTCTTATCCTGCGTCACAGTGTTTCGCCTCTTCCATTCGATGCGCGATGAGGCCGCTTGGCACATGCCTTAGGCGCTCGACTCGAGACTACCGGAACAACAGGACCTGCCGAGAAACCCCTCGCCAGGAATGCCACGTGTCATTTGCCTTCCGTGAATTCAACGAAAGAACCGCAGTGGGTCGCAACCGGTGCACGAAAACTTTCATATTGACAAACATAGACACGCTTGTAGACTCCAGTGCCACCCGCGCGGATAACCAAGTTCTAGGCTCATGAAGGGGGTTTCTATGCGTCGCTTTTTGTCGAGTGCATTTTTGCTACTTGCCGCCGCAGCGCTGATCTCATGGAGCAGTCATAGCGCAATGTCTCGTAACCACGGACCCGCCCTGCCCGAAGCAGCAGCGTCCGCGACCAGCCACACCAAAAATTTGAAAGTTCTCCCGCATTGGATGAGTGCGGACGAAGATGAAGCTAAGGGAGGGCAGAAAGCGCTCGGACAAATACCCAAGCGGATCGAGCGGGATTACCAGCGCGCTACTCCCAGCCTCTCCAATATGGAGGGTCCCCGTGAGCTGGAGTCCGAGAAAGTGGCCTCGCGAGCGTTTCCCGGCACGGGGCTACTGCTCGAGGGCGCTGCCATCGGACGACAGGAGACGTCCCGCATTGACAGCTTCAACGACGCCGACTCCGACTCCGAAAAGGGGCGTCGTTGGACTTCGGTCGGCCCGTTCAGCGCAATTTATCCCTCGGCCACCAGCAGAACCAACGCACCCTATGTGGCTTCCGGGCGCATTTCGGCTCTGGCCATCGACCCACGCTGCGCTACTCGCCACGCGGAGGAATCTCGCGACGACGAAGATCGCAACTGCCGTCTTTACGTGGGAGCTGCTGGCGGCGGCGTCTGGCGCACTGACCGGCCCTTCTCACGCGAACCAAAGTGGCGCTTCACGTCCGACAGCTTTGGCACTAACGCCATCGGTACGCTCGCCATCGACCCGCGAAACCCTGACGTGATCTACGCGGGCACGGGCGAGCCCAACGCGTCGGCGGACTCGGCCGCAGGCCTAGGCCTCTATCGCAGCAGAAACGGCGGCGAAGCCTGGGAGCACTTGTCGTCCACACTCACCTTCTCCGGCCCGAGTGGGCCGGTAACGGTTTCGGACGGCTTTAACAACCTCTCGATCTCCGACATCATGTTCGACCCGACCAACCGGTCGACGTTTTACGTTGCCACCACTCTCGGTGTCCGGGGAATCAGCGCCACTTCGGGCGGTGTGCTCGCGGCGAACCTCGCCGCTCCAGGCCTCTACAAGACCACCGACGGCGGGGAGACCTTCACCCAGATTTGGAACGGTGGCGGAAACTCCTGCGCCCCGTTCGGAGGCCCCTGCCGCACTTCTTGGGGGGTCGACAGGATTCAGTTGGATCCAGATGACCCCACCATCATCTACGCGGCGGCCACCGACGTCGGCATCTGGCGCAGCTGGCAGGCCGACAATGGGGGCGCCTTCACCCAAATTTTCTTCAGCCAAAATCAAGCCAACGTCGGTTCGGATCGTACCGACTTCGCCCTGACCGAACAGCCAAGCGGCAAGATGCGCATCTACGCGGCGACCGGCGCAACCGGGGCGTTCGCGGGCTTCCCAGCGCCTCAGACGGCGTACAGCCAAGTCTGGCGGATCGACGATGCAAAGCGTCCGGCGGCAACATTGATTGCCGAGGAGACTCTCGTCGTGCCGGGCGGACAACCCCCCGCGCCGGGCGGCTGGAAGAAACTGACCAGCTCCACGGTCGGTGACCCCGGTTACGCCACCTTCGATATCTGCACCGGCCAGTGCTGGTATGACATTGGTATCTATACACCGGCCCATCATCCGGACACGGTCTTCGTTATTGGATCTTATTCTTACGGAGAGGCTTACAGCCTGTCCAATGCCCGCGGCGTTCTTCGCTCCACGACGGCCGGCGAGCCCGACCCCAACAACAACAACGTCACTTTCACGGACCTCACGTTTGACGCACAAACGCCCGATCCAACCAGTCCCGACTACTTGTCGCAAACCACCGCCATCCACCCTGACCAGCATGCTTTCGTATTCGCACCGGGTAACCCGGACATCTGGTTTGAAGGCTCCGATGGTGGCCTTGTCCGCTCCAGCGGTGAGTACGCTTCCATCTCGAATACTTGCGTGTCCCGCGTGGGTTCTCCCGCCCAACTCACCACTTGCCAGCAACTCCTTTCGGCCGTGCCGACTCATAACTTTAGCCTGAACGCCGGCCTGGTGACTCTGCAGTTCCAGAACCTGTCGATAAACCCGAGCAATCCGCTTGGTGAGTTGCAGGGCGGTACGCAGGACAACGGCACGTTCCAATTCGAGGGCTCGCCCAAGGTTTGGTTCGAGAGCGTAGGCGGCGATGGCGGCCTCTCCGGCTTTGACGCCAGCAACCCCACGAACCGTTTCCATACGTACTTCGGCAGCACCACCGATATCAATCTTGCCGGTGGCGATCCCTTCCAATGGTTGTTCATCAGCGACCCGCTGCGCAAGTCGCATGAGAGTGTCCGTTTTTATATGCCGATCATCGCTGACCCGCGTGCCGACCGCGGCGGGACAATGTTCGCCGGCCTGCAGTGGATCTGGCGCACTACCGACAACGGCGGCGACCCTACGTTTCTGGCGAATAACTGCAACGAGTTTGGTCCCTTCACCGGCTCAGGCCTGTGCGGCGACTGGAAGCATCTGGGCAACCGCCGGCTGACCGGTGGAACGGTGTCTTGGGTCACGCGCGCAAGCGGCGATACCGGGACGCTTTGGGCCGGCACCGCGAGCGGCCGTGTCTACATCTTCAAGGGCGTGGATGCCGCCGATCCATCAACCGCCAGCGAATCCGAGGTCTCGGACGCACTCGTTGCCAGCAACACCACTCCTGTGCGCTTCATCTCCGGCATCGTGATCGATCCGGCCAACCCGAACCACGGATGGGTCTCCTATGGTGGCTACAACTCGGTCCACCCGGCCACGCAAACTGCAGTCCCCGGTCACGTATTCGAGGTTACATGGGACGGCATTTCCGCAATGGCCACCTTCACCCTGCTCGATGGCACCGGCGACGGCGCGCTTGGCGACCTGCCGGTCAACACCTTGGTGCGGGATGACGCTACCGGAGATCTCTTCGTCGGCACCGATTTCGGAGTGCTGCGCCGCGACTCTAAAACGGGCCACTGGCACACCGCCGCGAAAGGTTTGCCCATGGTCGAGGTTTCCAGCCTCGCTATCAATGTGCCCCAGCGTGTACTTTACGCCGCCACCCACGGCCGGAGCGCGTGGAAGCTGGACCTGAAGTAAAGGTAAACGTCACGCACGAGCGTAGCAATGAGTGACGGGCCTTCCGTGAAAACGGGAGGCCTGTCAGCATGGCTCGTCTTTCACCGACAGTGCCGATATCGGTGTATGGACAAATGAATCGACAGGACTTTGGCGGAGCGAGGACGATGGGGCACTAGTGTGGTGTCCCGTAATTTCATACCGTATTTTCGGGACCGCAAACCCTGGTTCGTCAATGATTTTGACGCGTTTACATATGCCAGTTATTTACGAGACAGGACACTAGATCGGGCCCAGTGTTAGAAGCTAGAAGTACGGCAACTCGCTAACGGATTGGAGAATTTGGCTCCCCGAGCTGTACGATTTGCGAACCTTCAGATTCACGTTCAAAGCTACCTTCCGAAAACACAGGGCTTACTAACGACGCGGGTTAAGCCAGACTTTTCTATGACGTGTCTTGGCCTCGGATCGATTACTTGTGATAAGGCGATTTATCGACCGTTCAGCTTGCCGCTCGGCTACCAAAATTCCAATTTCCGATCCCCTCATTTCGACTTGAATCACAAAGACCCTAGATATATATAGACGCTAGATATAGCAAGAACTAAATCTGCTCGAGCTCCCCGCCGTTACTGTGGCACAGCTTTGCACAGGTTTTTCGTAGGTCATGAGGGGCAATGTGATCCAGTCCGGCCTTTTCGCAGCAGCTTTTGACTACATACCACACGACGTTCTCCGAGATTCCTTCACCCCATATTTTCCCCATTTTGGTGACCGCTCGAAAGATCCTCCCTCCTGTAATCTGTGCTGCCACGCAACCGTGGGGACAATCCTTATTTGTTCTTATTGAAGATTTTGATCGCGAACGATATGCCGATAATTTCGTTGGTCTCCCAGCCCGTGGGCAGATTTACCGACTGCAGCAGATAATAAGGGCGTATTGAAAACGAATCAGTGATGGGCAACCGGACTCCCACCTGAAAGCGGTTTTGGGTAAAGCTGCCACCGGCAGCAAAGCTATTGGTTCCGGGGACGAAAAAGAACTCATTGCTAACAACCAGCACCGGCCGCCGCTTCATCCGCAATGGCAAGGTATAGTCAACCCCAGGTCGAAATCGAAAACGTGCCGAGGCTGTGCGATTGTCGGGAAACCGCCCCTCAACCATTGTCCGTAGATTAGGCCGCCAAGCGCCCCGCGATGTGCTCATCGTAACATTCAGTAGTAACCGGTTTTCGTAAGCAACCGTAGGATTCCCGGGAAAGCGCTGATATCGATACAGCGGAGTCACCGTTAGCCACGGCCGCACACGAAACGCAACGCCGCCTTGAACAAAGTACTCGTATAGGTTCGAGATTCCCTCGTCCAACCGTTCATGGAATTCGATTTCCAAAGACTTGCTCGCCGTGAGACCCCTCGAAATTCCCTGATCCAGCCACAGCCCTAACTTCTTATCGTCCTCTGGATCCTCCGGCGCCTGTTGTTGTGCCCTTACC
>DATDGF010000011.1:0-14178 GCA_036522195.1 Candidatus Acidiferrum sp.
TGCTCCCAGGATTGTTGTCCACACCACCCACAAATCCGGGGACCAACTTGATGAACTGAACGGGATTGCGGATTGTGCCGCCAACCTGAAGCGGCAAATTTGCCACCAGCGTGGGCTCCACGGTTGCCCCTATTTCAGAGGGAGTGGTTTGCAATTGGCTGGCGTCAGCCGCGACCGTCACGCTCTCCGATACGGCGCCAAGCTGCATGGGAATGTCCAACGCGACCGCGGTGCCGGTCGCAACGGTGACGCCTTCCCGGGAGTATTTCTTAAGATTGGGAGCCTCGACTGTAACGGAGTAGCGACCCGGCGGAAGGTTTGGCAGAGAATAGATGCCAGCTTCCGTCGTTGTCGTCGATTGGGTAAGACCGGTATCCAGGTTTCGGGCCGTAACGCTGGCTCCGGGGATAGCCCCGCCGTTCGGGTCGGTTACCGTACCCTGAATACTGCCATTGGTAGTTTGGGCTTGAAGAGAAATCGTGGCCAACAAAAGTAAAAAGGCAAGAGCAAAAACGAATCTTTTCATGGATCCCCCCCTGCCGCATTGGTCAGAAGCTAGTTGAGGGTCAAGTGAAGATTTTTCGAACTTAAGCCGCTCAGACTCGGATCTGATCACCCAACCAAACCGTGGATACGACCCATTCCGTGAACTAGTGCTTTTGTACTATGCGGACAGCATAAGCGGATGCTTGACCTAACCGGCCGTTGAAGAAAAGGGCGTAACACGTGAATTCATTGTGATTCACTTGCGAGTAAGCGTAGTCAGGACATTGAACTATGAAAATGAGTAACTTAGTGTACTGAAAGTAAAACTCTATGAAAAATCAGATATTCGCGCGCGCTCCGCTGTAGTCAGGATCCATTTCTGGGCCTCGAATGGCCGCCAGCTCAAGTGCCTCAAGGATGAACGAATTCCACGCAAAGACGCGATGATAGCCATAGAATGGGTGCGCCGGGTCGGTGGCAAGGTATTCCTGGCTCGTCGGGAAGTCAGGAGGAACGTTGAGTTCCGCCCAAAGCCGGTTCGCTATGGCTTTCCGGGCGCCGGTCCACCCGTGAAGTTTGCCGGTGACATAACCGCAGATTTCAATCCGCATCCAGCTGCCGCCGTTGTAATAGATTCCGTCCATGGCGCGATTTGCGTAGTTCACTGCGAAGGAATCACTGACCATGGGGTGCCAGTTCTTGCTGAAGTAACTCCACCCCTTCCCTTCTTCTGGGAGTCCGATCAGGATGGGCCGCACCGTGCCCCCTGCTTCAGGATGCGGACAATCCTTTCTCGGCATCATCACCGGAATGCGATCGAGATGATTCACAATCAGCTCGTCCGTCAAGATTTTCCTCTCAAATAGCCAAAGAGAGAGATACTCCGGGAAAATTTCTGCAAAGCCGATGGCATCCGCGATGTCTCGCGCGGGACGCATGAATTTTCGGGTGGGGTCGTAATAGCTGCGATAGAGCGCCTCTGCCCGGCCAATATATTCTTCGGACAGCGTTTCACTGACTCCAGGAATCTGCAATTCCTTAATCACTCTCAGTGTGACAGCCAGCATCCCTTGGTTTTCACAGATGGTGGACGTGCCCTCCGGGTATCGGATGACGTCGAGCTGGCCCATTACAAACTGCGCCCGGCAAAGCCCCTCGCGGCGCGCATCATACGTTTGCAGGCAATATTCCGCCGCTTTGAGTACCTTATCCATCGGCAACCTGGTGCCGAACCGCCGACGATTCAAGAGTGCCCACATGAGCCAAAGAGGGGTGGAATCGTTCGATTTACGCTCCACATTCGCGAGATTGGGTTCCACCAGCGTGTTGATCGACCCGTCCGCCCCTTGGTTCTCACCCCAAAGGCCGAATACGCTCTCATTTAACTCTCGGTTGTGTATCCCATTCAGCGCGAAGAAACTGTCGCGGAGGTACATTTCTCCCGCGGCAGAATACCAGATGCTCGAAGCGATAATTGGCCGGAAGCTTTCGGGTCCAGCAATCCAGCAAAGCATCATGAGGTCGGCATATACAACCTTTTCGGTTTCGCCTCCCTTGAATTCAAGACCGTCTGCCAGATAGAGCTGACTGGCAAGCCGTTGACCACGGATCGTTTCGGAGATCGTTTCGTCCGCAAACACAAATGCGGTTTTCTCTTCGGGGCGATCCATTTCCAGGCGATGGTATGGCTCACAGCGGGTGGGGACGCGGCGCACCTGCAATCCGCGCACCTCGAATTTCGCCATGCCCGCGGGTGCGACCAACTTCACCGCCTGATCCGAGGGAGCGACGGAAATAAAGAGAGCACGGCCATATCTTTGCGAACCAGGTACAAATACGGTTGTTTGAAAGTCGGACCATTTGCCCGGCGACTCGGGAATACCATCGTTATAAAGCGTTATGTCTTCCAACTTCTGAAATTGTTCATCCACTCTCCAGACCTGAAGCGCCACTGGAGCAATCGAACGATATTCCATGCGCACCGAAAGAAAAGCGGCACCTAATGCCGAAAAGGGTATGAGCACCCCATCTTCCGTAGTTCGCGCGGATACTCTGGTCATACCATCGCGTTCCGCCAATGTGGCGTCACCTACACGTTTCCAGGATGAAATCTCCGGTAGTGTTACTTTCTGGGCTCCAGAATCCATGGAAACCTGGAGAGTGGCCTCACCAAATGTCTGCTGCACAAAGGAATTTCCGCTGTTGGGTTCTTTGGGAAATGCACCCGAATAAAGATTGGCGTCTGGAATGCGGAGCGGTGCAGGCTTCACAGGTTTACCGTCTCGTCGGATGATTCGTGTCCACTGGTTGCGATAGCCGGAATCCGTCAGCAAGCCGACACAGAGGCCATTCTTTAGGCGGAATCCAGCGGCCGGGAAATACTCGTGCAGAGATTCGCCTTGCCAGTCCAACTGATCGAAACTCCACAGCTTCTCGGGGCGCTCCTGTGGCTCCAAGCGGTTGCTCAACTGGTAGAACATCAGGAACATGTCAGCTTGTCGGAGATGGATTTTCTTTCGAACCACCTGGGGAGTAATTCGCTGATAATCCACTTGTACGGACACGGTCGCGTTCAAATTTCTTAACTTGCACTCTCCACGCAGGGTCACGCGCGCGGCATCGCCCGACCACGAAGTGGCTTTCCAATCGTCCACGCGATCTTCCACGCTACGATCTTCATTCTGAAAGACTCCTGAAAACTCTCCTCCCTGGTTGTGGCGGGCCACCGGCTGGCCGTTATACATAAGGGCGACCCCGTAGCCTTGTTTGGCATTACCATCCACATTAAGCGTCAACCCATCGGCCCCGCCGGATGCGCCCGCAGCATCCTGGGATAAGGCCCCCTTCTGCATCCCAAAGCCAATGGCCATGCCACCACCAATGGAACTCTCGATGAAGCGCCGCCTCGAAATGAATCGATAGGACATTCCTCTTCCTGGTGCTCCTTAAATTGCAGAGATTCGAATCTGCCGGGACACGATTATCAGGGCCGGAACTACCCCAATGTTCGCAGCACCAAACTGCCCGTGCTTCACCCCCAAAGGGGTGTGGGCATATTGAGCCTGTCAACTGGTTCGGCAAAGGGTATCACCGGTGAAGTCTCGGTGATTCACCGGCATTCTGGCGCTTCACTATCAGTCGAAGCCATTGGAAAGAAGTTAGTTAGGTATTCCACTTCGAAAAACTATGTGGTAGCATCACTGCGATCAATCAAAAAAACTGATTGTCGGTGGCCTCAACTCAAATGAGTGTCGCACAACCACCACCTATGGCGGACCTCCGGACGGACGAGCGCTGGCAGCTCGTGCAGCGGATTGTGTCCAGTCCACACTTCCAAAAGAGCACACGGCTTCGGGAGTTGCTGCAGTACATTGCCGAGCAGACCATGCACGGCAACGCGCATGAGTTGACTGAACAACATATCGGCAACGCGCTGTTTCACAAGCCATCTGATTACAGCCCCCTGGAGGATAGCTCCGTACGGGTGCATGTCCGGCAGTTGCGCCTGAAACTCCACGAGTACTTTGACGAAGACGGACGTAATGAGCCGATCATCCTGGAAATCCCCAAAGGCTCCTATGCCCCCGTCTTCCGGGCGGCTCAGAAGGCGGACCTGGTACCCGCGACATTGGAAGCGAAACCGAATCCACTTGCGGCCTGGCGCCATCGAGCGCTGGTACCTTGGATCCTTTGTGGCATTTTGACTCTCGTATGCGCCGCGCTGGCGTACCGCGCTGTCACCCACGGGGCGGCCGACGCCGTGCGGGTAGCTCCAACTCTCTCCTGGCCTTCCTCCCAGATCTTCGATACACGCCACCAGACGATCATTGTCGTGGCAGATAGTAATTACGGGATGGCGCGTATTCTCTCGGGTCAGAACGGATCACTCGACCAGTATCTTCGCCGGGAATTTCTGCAAGGGCCCGACGTAAGCAAGATCAGCGCGGCCAAATCTCGCTTGAGTGAGTATCTTTCCAATTCGACGCTGACCTCGTTTGCAGATATCGCCGACGTCGTCACCCTATACAAATTGGCGGGTCCTCTGCAATCGCAGGTGCTGGTGCGTTATCCGCGGGACCTGAGGATGCGCGACCTGGACCATAACAACTTTGTTTTTATTGGCAGCCCCGGGTCAAACCCCTGGGTCACACTGCTCCAGGACAAGCTCAACTTTCGTGAGACGGAAGGTGCTGTTGGAAATAGCGCCAAAGTTTTCGTAAACAAGAATCCACTGCCGGGCGAACAGCCTCAGTACGAGGGCCTTCGGTACACAGGGACGATGGGAGAAGACTACGCCACCATCTCACTCCTCCCCAATGCCACCCACGACGGAAGCGTGCTGGTGCTGCAAGGATTACAACAGGAAGGAACGGAAGCAGCCGGCAGATTCCTGGGGGATGAGGTAAATCAGCGGCAACTCATGACTGCGCTTGGCATTTCTGCAACGGAGAGCCTTTCTCACAATATCTGGTTTGAGGCCCTGATTCGGTCCCGGGCGGTTTCTGGAGCTCCGAATACCACCACGCTCGTTGCGGTCCGTCGAATTCGCTAGAAGTAGATACTCCAGCCCTGGATAATGCTCACCGACGGCTCATCTAAAACTTGCCTGGGTCAGCTTATTATACTTCCTCGGAAGCATTGCTATTGTGAGATGTTGCAAGATGTGAGGAACAAAAACTTGTTCGGGGAGCAATCAGCGCAATCAATCGACTCAATAGCGGTGCGTGTCTCCGCTCAAAGACGCATATTGTATCGGATTACGAGTTGTTTGTTACTTGCAACGTTTGGCGCAATCTCCGCCAAACCCACCTTTTTCGCACAAACACAAGGAAAGGTAGATGCTCTGCTCGAACAAGCGCGAGGAGAAGAGAATGCCGGCAATTATGAAGCGGCGGAGCGCATCTACAAACGAGCGTTGGGGGTCGTACCCGACAATCCTGAAACACTCAAGCGCCTGGGCGTTCTGGAGCAGACGGAACTCAAATTCGATGATTCTATCCAATTATTTAAGCAGGTCTTGGCCGGCGACCCGGAATACAAGGGGGTCAATTTTTTTCTGGGGCTTTCTTATTTAGGGAAAAATGATTTTGCGGAGTCGATCAACAGTTTTGAGCGTGAGCTAAAGACACCCAGGCCCCATCCCCGCACACACTATTACCTGGGACTTGCCTTGCAATCTGCCGGCCGCATCGACGAAGCGATCTCGCACTTGAACCAGTCCCTTGTTCAAGATCCTCAGGACGCCGATGCCCTCTACGAACTGGCGCGCCTTCACAAGAATGCGTCGCTGCACGCGATCGAGATGCTGAGGTCGCTGGATCCAGATTCCTTTCAACTTCACGCCTTGATGGGAGAAGTCTACGCAGATCAGGAACGCTATTCTGACGCGATCGAGCAGTACCAGGCGGCTCTCGCCAAACGTCCAGATGCCACGGGAATGCACTTTGCCATCGGAGTGGCCTACTGGGCGCAAAGACAGATGGAGCCGGCTGAGAAGGCTTTTAAGGAGGCGTACAAGGAAAATCCCAACGATCCGCTGACGAATTTGTATCTGGGAGACATTGCGGTGCGCTACCAGCGATTTTCCGAGGCCTTGCCGTTTCTGAAATTCGCCGAGCCCACGCAAACCAATATGCCGCAAGTTCACGTTCTCCTCGGACAATGCTATCAAGCGCAGAAGGACCTCCAAAAGGCGAAGACTGAATTCCTGGCGGCGATTGCCGCGGATCCAGCGGCGCCACGGCCACACTATCTTTTAGCCGGGGTCTATCGTGATTTGCACGATGGGCCGGCAAGCGCCACGGAGCTTGCCGAATATCAGCGGCTATCTGCACTCGAAAAAGAGAATGCCCCGCCACGCACTCCCCAGAATTAAAATGAATGAGTTGAAAAGTCACATGCGGAATTCGATCGTGAGCCTGATCCAGACAATATCCGACCGGATTTCGGTTCGGTGCCGGCTTTTGATCTCACTTTTTGCCTTGCTCATAATCCCCACTTTGAAGGTGTCCGGGCAGACCGGACAACCACCAGCCGCGAACAATGCGGCAATCGAGTCTCACTTTAAGGCCGCTCAACTGGCGCAGCAGGATAAGGACTACGCCACCGCGGAGCGAGAATATCACGCCGTGCTTGCCCTCGCGCCAGATTTCGCAGAAGTGCATATGAATCTTGGATTGGTATTTCAACTCCAGGATCGTGTCAGCGAAGCGATGGCGGAATTCCGGCGCGCACTCAAAATTAAGCCGGGACTTGCCGGAGCCAATTTTTTCCTTGGAGTCGACTATTGCAAGTTGGGCGAAGGTGCAAAGGCTATTCCGTATCTCAAGGCCGCGCTTAAAGCAGAACCCGGTCGGCCAGATACCTGGCTGTGGCTGGCAGCCGCGGAAGAGATGACCGGGCAACTGAAAGCCGACGTTGCCACCCTCCACCGGGCGCTGGAGCTGCGACCAAACGACGTAGATGTTCTCTATCTGCTGGGAAGTGCTTACGAGCGGCTGGGAAAACAAGAGGTCGCCCATCTGGAGAAAGTTGCGCCCGGTTCATCACGCAGCGAACAATTACTCGCGGAAAGTTATGCCGCAAGCAACGAATGGCCTTCGGCAGTGATTCATTTTCAGAATGCCCTGGGGGCTGCGCCGGATCGTCCCGGTTTGCATGCCGAACTGGGCGAAGTCCTGCTTCGTGCCGGAAAAGTGAATCACTCTCTCCGCGAGTTTGACGAGGAGTTGCGCCGCAATCCTGGCAACTTGCGCGCCCTGGTGCGTCGGGGAGAAGCAAGGTTGATCCAAGGCAATGTCGATACCGCGCTCCAGGATTGGGAAACGGCGCTGGCCAAGGACGCGGAACAAGTGGAGAGGATCCTGGGACTTCGCGAAACAGGATTTGGAGACTCCTCCCTCGAGCAACTCTCCGAACCCACCCGCGAGCAAATTCAGAAATTCGCGCAGGACTTGCAATCTCGCAATTCCCCGGCGTCGCATCTGGCGCTTGCATTTCTCGCCGCGCAGAACGGGAATCTATCGCAGGCAGCGGCGGAGTCCAGCCTCGCGGCTCCCGGCAGCGCAAACGACCCGAGGGGCAACAACTGTAAAGAATCCGAGGTCAATCTGGCCCTCCAGATGGGAGAGTTTTCCAAAGTTGCGCAGTGCGCCGGAAAGCTGCTCGCTTCTCGGCCTTCGGCTGAACTTCATATTCGAGTGGCAAGCGCTTTGTTGGAAGCGGGGCATCCTGACGCAGCACTGAAAGCTCTCGAGGGATTGCCACCCGCGGACAGCGCATCCGCCGAAGCCGCCTTCTGGCGTGCGCGGTGTTACGAAAAACTGGCGACCGCAGCTTATCTGCAAATCTATCAGGTGGACCCCAATTCGTATCGCGTGCATCAGCTGATGGGTGATCTGGAATCTGCAAGAGGGGACGATGCAAAAGCGATCGAAGAATACCGCGCGGCCGTTGAGTTGAAACCTTCGGCGCCCAATCTCCATTACAGCCTGGGCCATCTGTTGTGGAAAGACCTCAAAGTTCCCGAGGCTCGCGTTGCGCTTGAGGCTGAATTAAAGATGAACCCGCGTCACGCGGGCGCGCTCAACGACCTTGGAAATACCTATTTGTTCGAACATCAACCCGCCAAGGCCTTGCCATATCTCCTGAAGGCGCTCGCGGCGGATCCTGGAAACGCCGACATCCACCGGGACCTGGGCACCGCGTATTCCGAACTCCACGACTATCGCAAAGCCGAGGCACACTTCAAAATCGCGGTTACCACCGATCACGATGGATCGGTTCACTACAAGCTGGCAAAGGTTTGCCAGGCTCTGGGCGAGAAAGAGCAGGCGGCGCATGAGTTTGCTCTCTCTACCACTCTGAATCGTGAGTCGCACGAGAAACTCGAAAAGCAAACCGAGCGTTTGGGTGAAGTGACAAAGTCCACCGAAGATCCCTAGCATGAGCTACTTTCTGATTCTTCTCGCCACTCTTTGCTCCGGTGTGACCACTGTCCACGCCAGCTCTGCAAAATTCCCCGAAAATCAGGCTACCGCGCAGGCAGATGCCTTTCAGAGGGGGCTCACCGCCCTGAAAGAGAATCGCTTTGAAGATGCCCTTCACGAATTCACGGCCGCCGAACGCGAAAATCCAGAAAATGCCCGCATTCGAAATTTTCGCGGGATCTTGCTCGCACAGACGGGTAAGAATGCCGAGGCTGCCTCTGAGTATCAGGAAGCAATTCGCCTGGATCCGCTTCTGGAAGACGCCTATCGCAGTCTGGGATTTCTCCGATGGACGGAGCACCAGCTCGCGCCGGCTCGCGAGGCTCTGCAATCCGCGTTGAAGCTTTCTCCTGACGACTCCTTTGCCCACTACTACCTCGGCCGTGTGGAACTTGATGCGCGGCGATACGCACAGGCCTTTCAGGAATTGGACCTTTCTCGCCAGCCATTGCCCGCAGACGCCGGTTTCCTGATTCAGGCTGCGACCGGATATATCGCATTAGGACGCGAGGGGAATGCGCGCAAGTCCGTCGAGCAGCTGATCAATTTAAATTTAAGCGATGCTCAAGCCATTCAAGCGACTTCCCTGCTCTTGTCCCTCCACGAAAACAATTCCGCACTTAGCCTCATCCAGAAACTGAATGCGGGTCGCTCAACATCCCAGGCGACCTGGGCACAATTTGACTTGGCGCTTGCCTATTTGCTGGCTGGGAGCTACGAGCAAGCCGCGAAAGCAGCTCTCATCTACGCAAAAGCGTTGCCCCCGGCTGACGCACAGACTCCCTCGCAGGCGGCTCAGGCTTGGTCTTTGATGGGCATTGCCTATGCGCACTTGAATCAAGACGAGCCATCCGTCAGCGCTCTTCGCCAAGCCGCCAGCCTCTCTCCCGGCGAGGAGGAGCATTGGCTGAACCTGACACGCGAGTTGATGGAGCTCAGCCGCTTCCCCGAAGCCGTCACCGAAGCGAAAAATGGAATTTCCGCTAATCCAAAGTCGTACACATTGCATTTGCGATTGGGCGCAGCCTATCTGGCCGCAGGCCGGTACGCGGAAGCGGAGAGTGTTTTTCGCGATCTGGTGGCCGCGGGCGATCCGCTTCCCATGGGATACATCGGACTGGCGCAGGTGTTGCTGAGAACGGGCCGCGCCGGGGATGCCGCGGCGGAGCTTGCCGACGCGGAGAAAAAACTGGGTCCCAAGTTTTTGATCAGCTATTTTCGAGGCCTAGCCCTTGCTCGCGCAGCCAAGCCCACCGAAGCGTTGGCGGCGTTTCAAGCAGCAGTTCAAATGGAACCGAATAACGCCGAGGCCCACTTGAATTTGGGAAAAACGCAATTCACCCTCGGCCACGTCAACGAGGCGATTGGCGAACTCCAGGAAGCTCTTCGCCTCGATCCCGCAAACGTCCAGGCAAAGCGGCTTCTCAGTCAAGTGTATCGCCGCGCGGGAGACGCAACGAATGCCGCGAAGTATGCGGAGGCATCCACAGAAACGCAGACCGCACCTCCAGACGATCTCGTTGGCGACTTCTTCGTTCCGCAGTGGCAAATTCCTGCTGACACCGCGGGGCGGTAGGGATTGCGAGCCCGAGTTCCACACCTTTCATTCCATCGCTGATCTCCGTGATGATCCGACCGCTTTTCTCCTTTTGCATCCAGCGACTTCCTTGACCAGTTTGAGACCACGCCCTACTCTTGAGCATAGAGACGGCACTCGAGCTACCAATCCCCCATCGGATTTTTCGTCAAGAGGTTACACCTGTGAATCACCGGAGGTCAGACATCTTGGGATTCACGGATCGACTCAATGAGCGTGAGGTGAGCGTTTGAAGAGTGTTCACTCGGGAGCCCCGCGAGCTCTCTTCAACAGAATAATGCTTTGGCCTGCTGTGATGATCCTGCTATGCGGCGGCCCCTCGTCATCTCAGAATGTAAACCAGAAAACTGAAGAAAGCCCGAGCATCGCGAACTTTGTGGACATCGCGGACAAAGCGGGACTCACCGCGGTGAACGTATTTGGCGGTGTGGACACCAAGAAGTACATCATCGAGACAACCGGGACCGGCGTAGCCATTTTTGACTATGACAATGACGGGTGGCCGGACATTTTCATCGTGAACGGAACCACGCTGGAAGGCTTTCCCCCCGAACAGGCTCCCACCAACCATCTCTACCACAACAATCACGACGGCACTTTTACGGATGTCACCGAAAAAGCCGGCCTGATTGCCACGGGATGGGGCCAGGGAGTTTGCGTGGGCGATTACGACAATGACGGCTGGGAAGATTTGTACGTAACCTACTACGGGAAGAATCGCCTTTACCACAATGACCATGGCGTGTTCACCGAAGTGGCCGAAAAGGCCGGCGTGGCCGGAACAGGAAAGGCCTGGGGAACCGGATGCGCGTTCGTGGATTACAACCGTGACGGCAAGCTGGACCTGATCGTTGCCAATTATGTGGACTTCAATCTTTCCACGACTCCCGTTCCCGGCCAGGGCAGCTCCTGCGTTTGGAAAGGGGTACCCGTTATGTGCGGACCGCGTGGTTTGCCGGGCGCAAAAAACATACTTTACGAAAATCGGGGGGATGGTACGTTCGCGGACGTCACCACCAAGGCGCACATTGACCGGACCAACGGACACTACGCGTTCAGTGTTTCCACTTTCGATTTCGACGATGACGGTTGGCCGGACATTTACATCGCCTGTGACAGCGCTCCAAGCATCCTCTATCACAACAATCACGATGGCACTTTCACGGACGTTGCCATCATGGCTGGGGTTTCGTTCAACGAAGATGGGCGCGAACAGGCGGGAATGGGCACAACCATCGCCGATTACAATGGCGATGGGCGCCTGGACATTTTTAAAACCAATTTTTCCGATGACACTCCGACGCTTTACCGCAACGATGGGGAAGGAATTTTTTCGGACGTTACTTTCCCTTCGGGACTCGGCCAGCACACGCAATACCTGGGCTGGGGCACGATGTTTTTTGATTTCGACAATGATGGTTGGCCGGATCTCATCCTCGCAAACGGCCACGTTTATCCTGAGGTGGACAAGTTCCACCTGGGCAGCGGCTATTTGGAGCCGCGCCTTTTGTACCACAACAATGGCAATGGCACCTTTACGGACATTTCGGCGAAGGCAGGGCCGGGAATCACAACGGCTTCCTCGGCCCGCGGATTGACGGTGGGCGACCTGTGGAATGACGGACAGATTTCCGTGGTTATCAACAATGTTTATGCAAAACCCAGTCTGTTGGTGAATACGATCCGGTCCGCAAATCACTGGATCGGTTTCAAGACCGTGGGCACACGTTCGAATCGCGACGGCATCGGCGCAAAAATTACCGTGAAGACTGGCAAGAGAATTCTGGTGGACGAGGTGCGCAGCGGCTCCAGTTACATCTCACAAAACGATTTGCGCGTGCATTTCGGGCTGGGAACTGCCACTGCACTCGATGCCGTGCAAGTGCGCTGGCCCAGTGGGCTAGTGGAGCGCTTCGACCATTTGTCGGTGGATGCAATTCACACGCTGAAAGAGGGGTCGGGCACTGCCATCGCTACGGCTCCGAAGAAACCTTGAACCTGCAGCCGAGTTCGCTTCATAAAATCAGCGTACGCTACTTGGTATGGCTTTTTTCAAGCGCATCGGCCGAGGGTTCCTGCACCTGCAGGATTTGGTCCCCATGGACATCCTTGAGAGTTTGACGAATCCCGTTCGGCCAACGAATTTCGATGGTTTGTGCGATTGCCTCGGGTCCCAGACCGAAGTGGACACGTTTGTCACTCGAAGATAAATAACTGCCCGCGGTTGAAACAGTCGCCCATTGTGAGCCTTTTGCAGTGACCAATTTTACTTCGGCGCCGATCGCATCCCGGTTACTCTTGTGCCCAACCAGTTCCAGAGTTAACCAATGGTTCTGATTTTGCGTTGCGTTATGTAGAATGTGCAGCGCGCCGTCATTTGTAGTCACTACAGCGTCCAATCGGCCGTCGTTATCAATATCGCCGATCGCCAATCCGCGCCCCACCCAGGCTTTTTGAAAGACCTCCCCCGATTGTGCAGAAACATCCACGAACCCTTTGCCGGTATTTCTGGCCAATACCATAGGCTCTCTGTAACGAAGGTCTGGAAAAGTGAGTTGGATGGTATCCAGATCATGCCCCTGCGCGATGAGCAAATCTTTCCAACCGTCGTTATCGTAGTCCAGGAAACGCACGCCCCAACCAGAATGCTTCATGCTCATGAGGCCGATTCCAGAAGGATAGCTCTCGTAGTTGAAAGTCCCATCGCCATTGTTTCGATAAAGCGCGTAAATTTGGCTCGCAAGGTCGGTGACCACCAGGTCAGTCCAACCATCGTTGTCGTAGTCCGCAAAGTCCACGCCCATCCCCGCATAAGTGTGGCCTTCGCTGTCAACGGCGACCCCCGATTGCAGCGCAACTTCTTCGAATGTGCCATCCCCCTTGTTGTGGTAAAGAAATTCGGGCATGGAGTCGTTGGCGATAAACAAGTCAATGCGGCCGTCTCGGTCATAATCAGCGAGCGCGATGCCCAAACCCTTGGCCGGCAGCGCAAGGCCGGATTTTTGCGCGATCTCCGTGAAGTGCCCGTTTCCGTCGTTGTGATACACCAGTGGTGCAACTGCGCGGAAAGAATCCGGGTGGCAGTAGGAGCGGTAGCCTTCTCGACGCTCGCCGCAATAGATGTCGTCAAAATCCCATTTGAGGTAGCGCAGCACTACCAGGTCAAGCAGCCCGTCGCCATCCAGGTCGACCCAGGCCGCGCTCGTCGACCAACCGCCGCCCGCAACGCCTGCTTTCTCCGTCACATCTGTAAATGTGCCGTCTCCATTGTTGTGATAGAGCCTGTTTCCGCCGTAAGCGGTCACATATAAATCTTCATATCCGTCATTATCGTAATCCCCTACCGCAACTCCCATGCCGTAACCCGCCCCCTGCAGCCCGGATTTTTCCGTTATATCTTCGAATGTGCCGTCGCGCTTTTGGTGATATAGGCGATTCCAATACTTGGACCCCGTCTTTTGCGGGATCGTGCCCTTGGGTGTGGGATCGCTGAGCGGCGCACCATTCACAACGAAAATATCCAGACGGCCATCGTTGTCATAGTCGAACAATGCCACACCGGATCCCATGGTCTCAATCAGGTATTTTCTGGAGGTGTGCGAGGCTTCGTATTCAAAATTTATACCTAGAGCGGAAGTTACATCGGTGAACTTTGCCGTCCCCGTTGACGAAGCTGCAGGCTGAGCTGGAGATGCCTGACCAGCAATCGATGTCGGACTCTTCTGGGCCATGGCACAGGAAACAAGCAAACCGAAAAGAGCAACGAAGAGTGCCAGTCGCCTGCGTGAACAATTCTTCATATCATGTACCTTCGTGAACCCTTCAATTTTGCGACAAATCCCATCGGCGTTCCCTTGCGCACTCTTTATTTCATTCTCGGGCTTGTGGCCGGCTTAGTTTTGGCTCCATGTCTGCCTTATGGCGGGGCCGGTGATTCCTAGTCTTCCTTCACTGGTCTTGTGCCATCACAGCGGGAAGTGATTCGGGCGCAAGCTCTCACCGGAAATTCACAATGACGACAGTCGGCCTGCTCGTGATGATGACCAGCCCCGCAGTCCCACGATTCCCGCGCGACGCAGCGGAGATTTGGGTGTACTATATTACACT
>DATDGF010000012.1:0-48959 GCA_036522195.1 Candidatus Acidiferrum sp.
CGAGCCGTTTTTCTGCCACTGGTAGGAAAGCGGAGCGGTGCCGGTAGCCACGACGCTGAACGTGGCGGCCTGGCCCGCGGTTACCGTTTGATTGGCGGGTTGCGTGGTGATGGACGGTGCGACGGGAGCGGCGGTCACGGCTAAAGTTGCTTGAGCGCTCGTTACGCTGTTCACGCTGTTGCTGACGATGACATCGAACTTCGCCGTGTTATCGGCGGCCGTGGTCGCGGGCGTAATGTAACTGGCAGAGTTTGCGCCGCTGATATTTGTTGTGTTCTTGCGCCACTGATAGGCGAGCGGAGCAGTGCCGGTAGCCACGACGCTGAATGTGGCGGCTTGGCCGGCGGTGACTGTTTGATTGGCGGGCTGCGTGGTGATGGACGGTGCGATGGGCGCAGCGTTCACGGTGAGAGTAGCTTGAGCGCTCGTTACGCTGTTCACGCTGTTGCTGACTACGACGTCGAATTTCGTGCTGTTGTCGGCCATGCTCGTGGCAGGCGTCGTGTAGCTGGCCGCTATCGCGCCGCTGATGTTGGCAGCGTTTTTGCGCCATTGATAAGAGAGGGGCGCGGTACCGCTGGCCGTGAGGGTGAAAGTCGCGGGCTGACCCGCAGTAACCGTCTGGTTCGCAGGTTGCGTCATGATCGACGGCGCCACGGCACGGCTGGTATTTCCCGAACCAGCAGGACTCGTGAGGCCGGCACAGCCGGCAAGGCCGACGCAGCAAAGAATCGCGGCGGATTTGAACGCTACGAGAATTCGACGCACGAGCATTACCCTCGATTAGGTTTCCGCGGCTGGACGCAGAAGGAGCCGAATCTTCAGAGAGGGACGATAGGGGTTAACGAACCCTTGTCCCTGCCAGTTATAACTCCAGATTAGGCTCGAAGCGAAAACATTGCACCTGACCGAAAGTACAGTTGTTGACCAGCTCGACAACTCCGTTGCGCGCCTGAATTTCGGGCCTACCGGCTTGCCTCCTTCCGCGCTTCCCTCTATTCTCGATTCCCTCATGCAACTCCAGAATCGCGTTGCGTTGATTACCGGCTCAGGACGCGGGATTGGCCGCGCCATCGCGCAGCTTTTTGCGAAAGAAGGCGCCGCGGTATTTTTGACTGCGCGGACGGAAAAAGAACTCAGTGCGGCTGCCGGAGAAATTTCCAGCGGCGGGGGGCGCGCAGCCTACGCTGCCGCAGACCTGACGATGGAGGCTGAGTGCGCGCACGTCGTCGCCACGTGCCGCGAAAAATTTGGCAAGGTCGACATTCTGGTGAACAACGCGGGGCATTACGGCCCGGTCGTGCCGGTGGAAGATTATCCGCTGGCGGAATTTGACAAAGTGATTGCCATCCACCTGCGCGCGGCCTTCTTACTTTCGAAACTCGTTTTGCCGGAGATGCACGCGAGGAAATCCGGCGTGATCCTGAATATTTCCAGCCTCTCGGCGAAGACGGCTTACGCGTGGGGCTCGGCGTATGCGGCGGCAAAAGCGGGCATGCTGGGGCTGACGCGCGTGACGGCGGCGGAAGGGGCGCGGCAGGGCGTGCGCGTAAACGCCATCTGCCCCGGACCGGTGACGGAAACGCAAATGTCAAAGGAGTTGGGCGCGGTTCTGGCGAAGAAGATGAGAGTGAGCGCCGAGGAACAACTGGCCGGCTTTCTGAACGGTTTGCTGCAGGGACGCGCGCAGACTGCAGAGGAAATTGCGCGCGCGGCGCTGTTCCTGTGCTCAGAGCAATCCAGTGCAATGACCGGACAGTCCATCAACGTGGATGGTGGCGTCGCGTTCTACTAAAAATTCTGGGAAGCGCGCTGCAAGGCGCATCCGAATCGGCGTTCGAAACGAGCGCGAGCTACTCGTAACGCAAGACAATCATGGGGTCGACGCGCGTGGCGCGTCGCGCCGGCAAATAGCACGCGGCGAGCGCGGTTACGACCAGAACGGCCGCCGCGAGAGAAAATGCGAGCGGATCGGAAGCGCTCACGCCAAAGAGCAGAGTGGAAATCAGGCGCGTCAGAGCCAGAGAAGCAACGACGCCGATGGCCACGCCAATCAGCGCAAGGCGCATTCCCTGTTTTACGACCAGCTTCAAAATGTCGCGCGGCTCGGCGCCCAGTGACATGCGAATGCCCATTTCCTGCGTCCGCGCCGCAACGGAGTAAGCCATCACGCCATAAATTCCGATGGCGGCAAGCAGCAGCGCGAATCCCGCAAAAACGCCGACGAACTCCGACAGGATGCGCGGTTGGGCCACGGAAGTGGCGACTATGGACTCCATCGTTGCAATGCTGGAGACAGGAAGAGTGGGATCGATCTCCGCGACCTTGGCGCGAACCGCGGACACCAGAGCTTCGGGATTCGCCGCCGAGCGCACCACGAGAGTTGTTGTCGGCCAGGGAATCTGCTCCAGCGGCAGGTACATCTCTTCCGAGCTGGCGACGTTCAGCGCGTTGAATTTCACATCGGCGACCACGCCGACAACTTCGCGTTGAATCATGTCACGCGAATTGGCGAGATGCCGGCCGATGGGATTCTGGCCGGGCCAATAGCGATCCGCGACGGTCTGGTTGACGACCACGACTGGCGGCGTGGATGCGGTGTCGCGTTCCGTGAACGCGCGGCCCTGCAAAAGTGGGGTGCGCACGGTGTCGAAATAGCCGGTACTGACCTGGCGCATGGCAGTCAGCGGGTCTTTTCCCACGCCCTGGCAGACGGTTCCCTCCGGGCAAAAATACACGAACCGAATCGCGCCAGAGAGCGGCAGATAACTCGTGAAGCCCACGGAATCTACGCCGGGGATGGATTTTACGTGCTCGGTCAGTTGGCGATAGAACTGGGTCTGAATTTCCGGCTGTGCGTAGCGAGCTGGCGGAAGATTCACGAGGAACGTCATCAAGTGATCGGAAGAAAAGCCGGGGTTCACCTTCATCAGCCGGGAAAAACTCTGCATGAGCAAGCCCGCGCCGGTCATCAGGATCAGAGCGACGGCCATTTCCGCTACGACCAGCAAGGCGCGCAACTTCCCGCGATGACCGCCGGAGGAAGAGCCGCGCGTGCCTTCCTTCAAGGTCTGGTGCAGGTTGCCCGTCGAGGCCTGCAGCGCTGGCACAAGTCCGAACAAGATTCCGGTGACTACGCTGAGCAGCACCGAAAAAATCATCACCGGAACATCCAGCCGCGTTTCCGCAAGTCGCGGCACGGAGCCCGGACTGAACGCCCGAAGCGCGGGGAGCGCCGCTGCTGCAAGAGCCACACCAAGCACCCCACCTACTAGGGAAAGCAAAAGGCTCTCGCTGAGCAACTGTCGAACCAGGCGGCCACTGGATGCTCCAATAGCCTTGCGCAGAGCCATCTCTCGTTCGCGCGACGTCGCACGCGCCAGTAGAAGGTTTGCAACATTGGCGCATGCGATCAACAGAATGAATCCCACTGCCGCGAGCAGCACGGCAAAGCCCGGACGCAGAGGTCCCACCAGACTTTCCTCGAGCGGAACGGTGGAGATACCAAATTTCTCCGAATCAACGAAGCCCGCAAACTGGCTGCGATAGCGCGCGTCGATGGTGTCCAGCTCGGCCTTCGCGGTCGCCAGCGATTCGCCGGGCCGCAGCCGCGCAATCACATTCAGGTAGCCCGCTCCAGTTCTGACCTGCTCCGGTCGCAGGAACGCCGGGTCGGAAACTCCGGGCATCCAGATGTCCGGCTCCGGAAACTGCAGTGGAAAACGAAAGCCAGCCGGAAGAATCCCGACGATAATCACCGGCCGCCCATCAATGTTCAGGGTGCGCCCCAGCGCGCCTGCCTCGGCCGCGAAGTGGCTGTGCCAGAATCCATCGGAAATGATGGCCACGTCCGAAGCGCCGTTGGCTTCCTCCTCGGGAAGAAAATCGCGGCCGCGAATCGAGGTAATGCCGAGAACGCGGAAAAAACTTCGGGAGACGCGATTGCCGCTGACCGCTTCGGGTTCGTGTTCTGTTATGAGGCTCAGCGTTGTGCCGTAAAACGCTGCGCTACCTTCAAGCGTGTGGCTCTGCTCCTGAATTTGTGTGAACTTCGTGAAAGACAAGCTCGCCCCGGGTGTCCCGGTCTGCCGGAGCAAGCCGGAAAGAAAGAGAAGGTGTCCGGGATCCTTGTAAGGAAGCGGCTGGAGCATCACCGCGTCCACCACGCTGAAAATGGCGGAGTTCGCACCAATTCCCAGCGCCAGGGTAAGGACCGCGACGAGCGTGAACCCGGGATTCTTGACCAGCATGCGCAACGCGAATCTAAGGTCTTGCACCAGGTTGAGCATCGCCCGCCTCGCTGTAAGCCAGTTTTAATACTACAGCCTTAGACCCTGCTCCGGGCGCGGAGTAAGCATCCAAACTGGCTCTGGCTGCAGGGTAACGGGTTGACGAGGCTCGCTGGTGAACCTGGAATCAGCGCAAGCTTTCTCACGTTTATGATTGGCGAATCCACTTCGCAATACGACATCAGCTCAATTGCAATCGGCGTCCCGCTAGCGGGCGCTCACTTAGGTAAATCTGCGCTGGAGAGGAGGATGCGCAATTTTGATCTCTCATTTTACATCATTCTTATAGACCGTGCCGCCCTTCATCACAAACACCACTCGCTGTAATTCCGTGATGTCTTTCAGTGGATCGCCGGAAACGGCTACGATGTCCGCCCACTTACCTGCTTCGACGGTTCCCAATTTGTCGCTCCAACCGAGCAGCTCTGCCGGGACGGAAGTGCCCGCTCGAATCGCCTGCATGGGAGTCATGCCGTACTGCACGTAGTATTCGAACTCCTTGGCCTCGTTCAGCACTTTCCAATCGAAACCGCCGGCGTCCGTGCCCAAGGCGATTTTCACGCCCTTCTTGAGGGCTTTCGGAAAATTCTCGCGTTGCAATTCCGCCATCTTGGGCCAGTTACCGCCCCGGCCCGGAGCCACATAAACGCCTACGGTAATCGTCGGCACCCAGTACACACCTTTTTTCGCCATTTCGTCCATCAGCGCGTCGGTGAGGCCGTCGCCATGTTCGATGGTGTCCACACCGGCGCGCAGCGCGGCGGCGATGCCGTCGCTGCCAATCGCGTGCGCGGCCACTTTCTTTCCGAGGCGATGGGCCTCGTGCACAATCGCCTGCGCTTCCTCGTCCGTAAAATTCACCATCGAATGCAACACGTCGCCTTCGAAGTGATACCGCCTATCCGAGTAATACTTGATCCAGTCGGCGCCATACATCGCTTGTTCGCGGACGGCTTTTCGCGCGCCGTCCACTCCGTCTACGCTCTGTACGCCTGTGGGCACTCTCAGCTCCCATGAGTATCCGAGCAACGGATACATTCCCGTCGGAGCCATCGCGCGCGTGGCCACCTGCATGCGCGGGCCGGGCACCTCGCCTCTGGCGATCGCCATCTTTACATCCACGTCGGCAAACATCGCGCCTTCGGTTTCGACGTCGCGCAGAGTCGTAAATCCGTGCAACAGTGCGATGTCCGCGTTGCGCGCGCCAAGGATCGCGCGGTAGGGGATCGATTCTTTCAGCAATTGCGTGTCGTACTCTTCGGAGGTGATGTCGCCGTTCAGCATAACGTGGGTGTGCGCATCGATGAATCCGGCCAACACCGTGGCTTTCGAAAGGTCAATGGTCTCCATTCCCGATGGGGCCCTGCCGCCTGGTGTCACGGACTTAATCGTGTCTCCCTCGATCACAATCAGCGCGCTCTCAATGGGCTTTTCGCTCTTGCCATCAATCAGCCTTCCGGCGCGGATAGCGACGCTACGAGGCGCCTGAGCGGAAGCCGCCAACAAGGTAACCAGACTCAACAAAACAGTGGCAACGAAACGGCGCATGTCGAACTCCTTCCTCAAGGACGCACAGCCTACCAGAGATACAGCCAATCGTCCCGCCCTTCCCGCAGACCACCCGAAATCAGGGAAAACACGGCGAAGCACAAGCCGGACAAAGCACAAGCCGGACATCGACAACCGCCCAAGCTTCGGCTAACATCAGCCGCGTGGGGTCCAGAGGGAAGCCTTCTTCACCCAGCCGAGCCGAAATCTGGATTGCGGTTTTGTGGAGCTTGCATCCTCGCGTAAGCATTTCAACGTCAAAGCAAAGGTGTTTTCATTCGAATGATCTTCGGAAATCGTTTTCTTGGGAGGAGACGTGAGCCACTCGACTCTCGCTAGTGCTCCTGGGAATACCACCGGCGAAGACGCTCGCCGCAGCACGCGCATTGAACGGTCCGTTCCGCTGATCATTTTTGGCCAAAACCGCCTGGGCGAGCCGTTCGTGGAACGTACCGTCTCCACCAGCCTGAATCTGCATGGCTGCCGCTATCCGTCCCGCCATGACTACGGGGTGGGCTCAATGATTACGATGCAGGTGGTTGGTCTGGAGGTCGAGCCGAAACCGCCTGCCCTGCGCGCGATCGTGAAGTCCGTGCACATGTCCCACAGCACACGCGAACTGCAGCAGGTCGGCGTGGAGTTGGAAATCCCGGGAAATGTCTGGGGCATCGCTGCGCCACCGCAGGACTGGCTGGCCGCTGGAGGCATGAGTTCCTCCATGGCCAGGCTTGGATCAGCCGTCGAGCCAACAGAGGCTCCGCCGGCCATGTCTGAGAATCTCGTGGAATTGCCTGCTCGTCCGGAACCGAAGATGGCCGAAGTCGCAACATTTCCTTCTCCATCCCGAGCCGCAGGTGCGGCAAAATCGCTGGCCCCCCAGGAGCCGGAGCCACCAAAACAGCGGCGCGTGGTCATCACGCCCGATGGGCTTGTCAACGCATTGCAGGGCAAGTTGCAGCTCGCCGCGGAAAAAGCCGCGCAAGCAGCAGTGGCCAAACACGTCGGCGAAGCCGTTCGCCAGGCGCTTCATTCCATCGACGAGGTGCGCGCATCGAGCGTGAAGGAAGTCGAGGAGCTCTTCCCCGCGCGAATTGAGTCTATGCGAATCTCCACGAAGGAACAATTCTCCGGCGATGTAGCCTCGCAATGGAAAGAGCAGATGGAGCTCTATCGAGGCCAGGCGGAAGATATGGCCCAGAGGCTTGAGAGGCAAGCAGGAGACTTGCGGCGCGAACTGGCCCGGGCGCAGGAATTCGTGGAAAAAATGTCGCGGGAAATTGAGCCGCAGATCCACGCAAAGATGAATGAGGCGGTTACCCAGGCGTCCGTGGAATTCGAAGGGGCGACGGCACGTGCCGCGGAACGGCGCTACGAACGCCTGCTAGCAAGCACGCAATCGGTAACCGACGAAGCACTATTCAAGCTGGATGCGCGCTCCGCTGAAGTCCAGGCGTTGGTGCAGAGCGCCGTGAACTCCGCTCTCGGGGCCTTCCAGCGCCAGGCCGAAATGGATGTAAATCTGGCGCTCTCGGAAACGAAAGAACGGGCAGCTTCCGCGCTCTCCTCGCTCGACGCGGAGAGCCGCGCCGCCTGCGATGCCCGGCGCCTGGCCCTGGAGGCCGACGTGGCTAGCGCCGCTGAGCGCTCCACCGACCAGTTCCGCAAGAGCATGAAGGCCTTTTTGTACTCCTGCCTGGTGGCGGCCGTCAGCGCCGTGGACGAGCATTCGAAAGCCACGCTCGATGGGCTCCTCAAGGACAATGGAAAAGGCCTCTACGACGCCACCGGGGACTCACGTACCCAGGACGAACCGGAGATCATCCCCAATTCGGATATCGACCCGCTGACACACTAGGGAAA
The DNA here is from genome assembly GCA_036522195.1 of Candidatus Acidiferrum sp. Classification (GTDB taxonomy): domain Bacteria; phylum Acidobacteriota; class Terriglobia; order Acidiferrales; family UBA7541; genus Acidiferrum. The sequence goes on from DATDGF010000012.1 coordinate 7,698, forward strand.
GTTAAGATGCCACCCGGCCCGTCTCTCTTCGCCGGAATCCCCGAGACCAAAAGAATAAGGCCAACCGTTCTCTCAGGGCGGTTGGCCTTTTTCCTTTTCACTCTTGCCGCAGATCCCTCGTCATTCCTGAAGGAGGCAGGTTGACGGTCCCTGCGAGTGCTCTGGCCGAAGCCAGAAGGTCATGAATCAAGCTTAACGAGCTGGAGCCGATCCCGGACGCCGAAACGGCCGGCGCGCCAGGTCTTCGACACCGTCGATTCCCTGCCGCGTGGCTACCATCACCGGATGCTGGCTGTTGGCGAGCCTTTCGACCGCCGTGGCCCAAACCCTGTGCATCATGTACAGGCTACCGATCACGGCCGCGATTGCGGCGAATCCCACGAAAAACAGGGCAAAGGCAGCCAGGATTTCCCAGACGAAATATGCTTGTAGGGCAACTACAGCCGCCAGGAACCCCCACATCCATTTACGGCTCTTGTCCTTGGTCTTCATCTTGTTCCCCTCGATTCCCGTTCCCCACTGCATTCAACGATGCCCCTCAGTGGTTGTTCCTACTCAAATCTTCTTTCGTTCCTTAGATGCAGGGCCCTGTCCGTTGGGTCCATTCCTGTCCGCCGCGCCTGTACCATTTGACAGCTTTCCAGCCCAAAATGCGATGGTACAGTAGACACATTTTGAAGGATAAACCACGCTACTAGTACCGGCTGTTCCGGTCTGAACCATTGTAACTTAAAGAAAACACATATGGTTATTTTTCGTTAACTTTCGCCCCCGTTTTCGCCTCTTTTTCCCTGTACTAGCTGTGGAAAACCTGTACTTTGGTACAGGGGCCGAATTCTCCATAATAAGTGACGCTGGAACCCCTTACGTATCAATCCCACGCGGCATCTGCCGTCATTTCGCGGGGATGCTTCCCGAAGAACGCGAATCCCTCCCGGAAGGGACTCCGCCTGCGGACATCTGCTGCCGTTGTTCCGCATGTCCAAGTGTGTTCTAATCCGCCTTCGCGAAGCCCTCGCGTCTCTTATGGAATTTCTCGGCGTTCTCGCAGTGATCCTTCTGATCCTTACCCCCATCCTTGCCATCGCCGCATTCATCCGAGTTCAGAAGCTGTCCGACGAACTGAATAAGGCTCCCATTCACGAATTGATAGGCCGTATTAATACGCTAGAGCGGCATCTCAGCGCGCTCGAGAAAGCCTTCGAGTCTCGCGAGTCCCCTGCCGCTCCGCCGCCAAAGCCGGAATCGTCAGCGTCTGCCCCAGCGTACCCAGTCGCTCGCGTTCCGTCGGCGTCGCCAGCCCCTCCGCCGCCGCTCCTTCTGTCCAGAGAACTTCCCAAGCCCCATGAAGCCGTCCCCCCTCTGCCGCAAGTCAACGTCTTCGCGGCGCCGCCACTGCACAGTTCCCAATCGAAGAGCTCCTCCGTTCTGGACATGGAAACGCTCATCGGCGGCCGATGGCTGAATCGCATCGGTATCATTGCCATCATCAGCGCGGTCACTTTTTTCCTCAAATATGCGTTTGACAACAACTGGATTGGGCCCAGCGGCCGCGTGGCCATCGGGATTCTGCTCGGCGCCATGATGCTTCCGTGGAGCCATTGGCTCCTGCAGCGCGGCTATGCCTACTTCTCCGAGGGCATCGCAGGACTGGGCACCGCAGTCCTCTATCTCTCGATCTGGGCAGGTTGCCAGTACTACAAGCTCTTCAGCCTGGACCTCGGCTTTGCAGCCATGATCGTCATCACTGCCGGGATGGCAGCCGTAGCGCTGGGCCGGAATTCACAGCGCATCGCCCTGCTCTCACTGTTTGGCGGGTTTCTCACGCCCATCCTTGTCAGCGAAGGCAAGGACGCCCAGGTTGTGCTCTTCACTTATCTACTGATTCTTGGCGCGGGATTGCTGGTGATCGAAATGCGCCGTGACTGGCGCTCGCTAACACCCATCTCTTTTCTTTTCAGCCAGCTTTATTTCTGGGGCTGGTACTCGGAGTTTTACCGCCCGAACACACTCGAGCGCACGGTTATCTTTGCCACGCTCTTCTTTCTTCTCTACGCCGCACTCCCCGTTCTTCGCGTGGTGCGCTTCTCCATGCTGCAGGAACTGGATGTCATCGTGGTTCTGGTCAACTCGTTCGCCTACCTCGGCGCGCTCTACGTCATGCTCTGGCCGCAGGATCGCTGGCCGTTGACGCTCCTGGTGCTCGCGCTGTCCGGCGCCCATGTGCTCGTGGCGCGGCTCGCCCCGCCGCCGAAATCCGGCGAATCGCCACTTACCCGATTGCTCTTCGGGGGGCTGGCCCTGACCTTCGCCACGCTGGCCATTCCCATCCGTATCGAAGGCAAATGGATCACGCTGGCGTTCGCCGTCGAAGGCGCCGTCCTCGTCTGGACGGGCTTCCGCTCGTTGACGGTATTTCTACGCACGGGCGGCTACTTCCTTCTCGCACTCGCCGCCGTCCGGCTGCTGATATTTCCTTTGCCCGCACCGCAATTCCTGTTCAATGAACGGTTCGCCGCCTATGCCGTGCTCATCGCCTGCTTCTGCGTGGTGCTTTACGCCGCGGGCGAGCATGTCTCGTCCGTTGGCCACGATGAATTCAACGCCCTCGGCGTCTTCGCCGTGGCTATCAATTTCTTTGCTCTACTGGCGCTCTCGCTCGAACTCTGGGATCACTTCGGTTCACATTCCGGCCTAGGCATCGACTCCGGCCTGGCCCAGCACTTGTCGCTTTCGCTTCTCTGGACCGCTTACGCTTCCGGCCTGATTGCCCTCGGCGTCACCCGGCAATCCGCGCTTCTGCGCTGGCAGGCGCTTGCGCTCTTCGGCCTGGTTGTCGCCAAAGTCTTCCTCTACGACAGCTCCTACCTCGAACGCTTTTACCGCATCATCTCCTTCTTCATTCTCGGCCTGGTCCTTCTCGTCGTTTCCTTTCTCTACCAGCGCAAAGTCGCTCGCGAGCGACCCTCTTCATGATGCGCAGAATCCTTTTTCTATCGCTCGTCTTCGCCGCACTCGCCGCCGCCACGCTCGCCGCGGATTTGCCCGACGCTTGGCGCTCCTGGCGCTATTCCCGCGCCATCCTAGGAATCCCCGCGGACACGCGTGACCCAGTGGTCCTTCATCTACCTTGGGATCTCTTCTTCCATAGTGACGTCCATGGTGCCGACCTTCGCGTCATTGACGAGGATGGGAGAGAGATTCCCTTCTTTCTCTTTTCCGATCAGGATGGCGAGCCCAAGATGGTGGTCCGCCCTTCACAAATCCTCGAGCGCAGCTTCGTACCGGGTCAATTCACTCAAATTGTGATTCGCGTAACAGATAGGCCCCCGCTCGACGAAAGCCATGGCGCTACTCTGGAGCAACTCCAGGCGGAACCGTGGTTCAACACCTATCGGATCTCCACTTCAGAAAGCGATTTCATGTACTGGGTTGAGACGGCAGTCAGCGATGACGCGCACGAATGGCGCATCGTCGATGCTCGCTCTCCTATATCGCGCTTCCGCAAGCATCAGCTGGAGGGCAACCAGACCGTTCAATTTGAAGGCTACTCCAATCAACGCTTCCTTCGCATACGCATCTTCAGTCCTGAGCATCAGCTCCCCGTCGACAATGTCGAAGTCCTTTCTCAAGAATCGAAATCCAGGCCTGAGCGCACTTCCGTACCTGGCGTTTTTTCGCTCGATACTTCCAGTGATCCGGCAGAGAGCCGATGGCTTACCGATCTGGGGACTGGCAACCTTCCCGTAAGTGAAGTGGTTTTCTCAACGGCACAGCCGGAGTTTTACCGTGCCGTCCGAATTAGCACGAGCGAAGACAATAAGGACTGGAATTATCGTTGCGCCGGCGAGATCTATCGCTATCGGCAGGGCGAAAAGCTCAGGGAATCTCTGCGCGTTCTCGTTCCGGAAATCTTTGCGCGGTTCTGGCGGATCGAGATTCTCAACGCCAATGATCAGCCGCTGGCGAGCATGCAGCTGGAACTTACGGGCCTTCCACGCGGCTTGACCTTTCCCGCTGAGCCCCGCCACGGGTATCGCCTCCTGTACGGGAATCAAGAGGTGGCCTCAACTCAATATGACTTCGCTCGCGTCTTCGGTCGTTCTGAAAAGAAGGTCTATCTGCTGGCACAACTCGGCACAGAAGAACTGACCGCGAACTACGCCGACCCTCGTCCATTCACAGAACGTCACCCCAATTTGTTATGGATCGCACTTGGCCTCGCCATTGCGCTTCTCGGATACGCCGCCCTTCGCGCCTTGCGCACGCCTGGCGCCATGGCGTCGTAGAGACATTTCTGCAGAATTGAGCAACGGATTCTCAACAAAGTTCTTGGGAATTCTGCTTTTCTAGAGGGGCCGTTCAGCACAAGAGATTCGGCGCCAGTCTGGCCAAGTCTGTTTCTCTTCTAGTTCCCCTTGAACACGTAACCCAAATCGAACGGCAGCTTGCCATCCACTCGAAGCACTTTCACCGAACTGTTGATCGAGTACACGTCCAGGATCCCAACGGCTCCAGGCGTTGCTCCCACCATGCGCAGCAACTCCTCGTCGCTCTCGACAATCTTGATCACCATGCGCGCTTCATTCAGCTTCGCGATGATTGATTTGACGTCCCCCGGCACGGCCCCAAAGAGCTTCTGAACGACTGTGCGCATCTCGGGAGACTCTGGATCCTTCATCACCAGCGTAAAGGGCTTGCCATCGGGCCACGCTTTTTGCAAGCCCTTACAAAGTTTTGTCAGCTCAGCGAGCGGCACATCCGTGATCTTGCTCCCCGCCGACACAACAATCGCCATGTTCTTTGCGGCTGGAACCGCGGAGTGAACCAGAACGGAAACTAGACACAGGGCCGCTGCCAGTTTCAGACAGCTTCCAATAGCCTTCACAAACTTCATTCCCCACTCTCGCTTTCAGGCAGGTTAACCGCAGTATGTTCACCGGTCAGGTTCCCCGGCAAGTACCCGTTACGCACGCTGTGCCCAACCGTGCGCCCTTCTTCCGCTGTTCGCCACAGCACGCTGTAATTGCTAAACAAAAAAACGCGCTGCCCCGGTGATTTCTCCGCCGCGGCAACGCGTCTTAGACTTCTGACGTCTCGGCTACGCCTTCTTCACCAGGCGCGTGATCCACACCAGTATTACTGCACCGATGAACGCCACGATGATGGACCCGATGATTCCTCCGCCCGGCCAGATCCCCAGCATTCCGAAAACCCAGCCGCCGATGATGCCGCCAAGAATCCCAAGGATGATGTCCACCAGCACGCCATAGCCGCCGCCTTTCATCACTTGTCCGGCGAGCCACCCCGCGATAAGCCCAACCACGATCCAGTAAATCATGTTGATTTCCTCCCTGTTTTCTCTGTTGCTGTGAAGGATAGCAACCCTGTGTGCCTACCTTTTAGAACGCGCCCTTGCCGAATGTCAATCGAATACCCGTGGACAGCAGCAAGTCGTTTTTCTTCAAGCCCGGAAGCGGGTCGCTCAGCGTGGTGCGGCTGTTCATTTTTGTGCTGAGTTCTTCGCCGAACGCGGCCTTTTGCATACTTTCCTTTTGACGTTGCTGTATACTTTTTTCAAATCCGGTTCGGGAGAAATAAATGATTTTACGCGTTCGTCTGTTCGTGGTGTTCCTGCTCGCTTGCGCTTTGATCACCGGCTGTTCGAAGTCCCCGGCGCAGCAGGAAGCCGCTGCCCGCGCCGCATCAGCTCAAACCGCAGGCCGCCCCGCGATCGTCTTCATGACCGACTTTGGCACCGCCAATGACGCCGTCGCCATCTGCAAAGCTGTGATCATCGGCATCGCGCCGGAAGCGCGCATCATGGACATCACGCATCAAGTCACTCCATTCCAGATTGAAGAAGGTGCGCGTTTCCTAGCGGGAGTCTCGCCCTACTATCCCGCGGGCACGGTCTTTCTCGCAGTCGTCGATCCCGGGGTGGGCACTTCGCGCAAAGCGGTTATCGTGAAATCCAGAAAGGGCCAGTACTTTGTCCTACCTGACAATGGACTCGTCACGCTGGTTCTTGACCGCGACGGCTTGGCATCCGCCCGCGAAATCACCAATCCCGCCTGGATGATTCAAGCCGCCGTCTCTTCCACTTTTCACGGCCGGGACATTTTTTCTCCCGCCGCCGCGCACCTGGCCACCGGTTGGGATTTTAATCTCGTCGGCCCGGAAGTTCCCCAACTCGTTCGCCTTACCCCCAAAGCTTCCACCACCACCGACAAGGGCATCGAAGGCGACATCATCGGCCTCGACGATCCCTACGGTTCCCTGATCACCGACATTCCCGGCGAAGAATTCAAGAAACTCGGCTACAACCTCGGCGACAAACTCACGATTCAAATCAACAAGAAGTCCGTCACGCTGCACTACGTAAAAACCTTCATGGACGTCTCCGTCGGCGATTCCCTTCTCTACATCGACTCGCGCGGCCGCGTGGGCATCGCCAACAATGAAGGAAACTACGCCAAAAAATTTGACATCACTCCCCCCGGCACCATTTTCATCCCCCGCAAGGGTGTCCCCTTCAAGGGGCAGTGAGGACCAGCCGCTCCCAGCTTTCCCGCCGAGTGATCGTGGGAACAATTTTCCTAGGAACTTCTCCCCGTCTCCTTCGTATCACACTATAGCAACGCCACGCGTGTGCCCATCCGGCCGAGCGCCGGCACAAGGGAGCAGGCCAATGCAATTCTTGACGAATCAGCTCAAACAAGTGTTTTGGCGGCTCGGCCGCGCGCCGATGTTCACGGCCGTCACGGTCATCACTCTCGCCGCTGGCATCGGCGGCAACACGGTCGTCTTCAGCGTCCTCGAAGGCGTCCTCCTGAAGCCTCTGCCCTATCCCCGCGCTGAAGAGTTAGTCGGCGTCTGGCACACTGCTCCGGGCTTTCAGATCACCGATCTGAATATGTCCCCTTCCAACTATTTCATTTATCGTGAGCAGGGAAAAACCCTACAGGATATCGGAATGTACCAGAGCGACTCCGTGAGTGTTACGGGCGTGGCCGAACCTGAGCAAGTCCGTGCGATGCGCGTCACCGACGGCGCCCTCCCCCTCCTGGGCATTCCACCCCTGCTTGGCCGCACCTTCACCAAAGAAGATGACTCGCCCGGCGCACCGGAAACCGTCATCCTCAGTTATGGATACTGGCGTCATAAGTTCGGCGGTGATCCTTCCGCAATCGGCAAAACCTTGATCGTGGACGGCAAGTCCCAGCAAATCATCGGTGTCATGCCGCAACGATTTCGTTTTCTCGACCAGGACGACCTTGTCCTGTTCACCCCTTTCCAATTCGAACGCGGCAAAGTTTTCCTCGGCAACTTTAGCTACGAAGCCCTCGGCCGGCTCAAGCCGGGCGCTACCCTCGCGCAGCTCAACACCGATGTCGCGCGAATGCTTCCCATTGTTAGGAACTCCTTCCCAGCCCCGCCGGGTTTCAGCATCAAGCTCTTCGATGACGCACACATCGGCCCGAACGTTCGTCCGCTGAAGTGGGACGTCGTGGGCGACGCGGGCAGCGTCTTGTGGGTCCTAATGGGCTCCATCGGCATGGTCCTCCTGATCGCTTGCGCCAATGTCGCCAACTTGCTTCTCGTCCGCGTCGAAGGCCGCCGCCAGGAATTGGCCCTCCGCGCGGCTCTGGGCGCAAGTTGGGGACGCATCGCTGGCGAACTGTGGCTCGAAAGCCTTTCTCTTGGCTTACTCAGCAGCCTGCTCGGTTTGGCGCTTGCCTGGGGCGCCTTGCGCGCCCTCGTGGTGATCGCGCCGGATGGACTCCCGCGCGTTCATGATATCGGCATCGATGGGCCGGTCCTGCTCTTCACTGTGGCGATCTCCGTCTTCACCAGCCTACTCTTCGGCGCCATCCCCGTCTTCAAATACGCCGGCGCACAATTGAGCACCGGCATCCGCGAAGGTGGCCGCGCGCTCAGCCAAAGCCGCGAGCAGCATCGCGCCCGCAGCGTTCTCGTGGTTGTGCAGGTCGCGCTGGCCCTGGTTCTGCTCATCTGCTCCGGCTTGATGATTCGCACCTTCCGCGCCATGACCAAAGTCGATCCCGGTTTTTCCCGTGCGGCCGAACTGCAGACCTTCCGCATTTCAATTCCCGAGGCGCAGATAAAGGAGAATGAGCCCGTTCTCCGAATGGAAGAGCAAATCTTGCATAAAGTCGAAGCGGTTCCCGGCGTCGCTTCCGCCGCGCTCTCCACTGCCATCCCCATGGATGGCAATGGCTGGCACGATCCCATCTTCGTCGAAGGCCGCACCTACGCCGAGGGAGAACTACCTCCGCTTCGCGCGTTCAAGTTCGTCTCGCCCGGCTTCTTGTCCACCATGGGCACTCCCTTGGTGGCGGGCCGCGATTTCACCTGGACCGACACTTACAAGAAACTCCCTGTCGCGCTCGTCTCTGAAAACATTGCTCGCGAGTATTGGCACGATCCCGCCGCCGCCCTGGGCAAACGCATCCGTGTCAGTACCAAGGACGATTGGCGCGAAATCGTCGGCGTCGTTGGCAACATCTACTACGACGGCGTCAGCAAGCCCGCAACCACAGCGGCCTACTGGCCCCTTTTACTGGACCATTTTGAAAGTGATTCGACAACGGTCAGCCGCGATGTCGCCGTTATTCTCCGCACTTCCCGCGCCGGTTCGGAAAATCTCCTGACGGAAGTCCGCCAGGCCGTCTGGTCGGTCAATCCCAATCTTCCTCTCGCGCAGGTTCACACCGTGGAATATTTCTACAAAAAATCAATGGCGCGTACCTCTTTCACATTGGTCATGCTCGGCGTGGCCGGCGCCATGGCCTTGCTGCTCGGTGTCGTGGGCATCTATGGCGTGATCGCTTATTCCGTCTCGCAGCGCCGCCGCGAGATCGGCATTCGCATGGCCCTCGGCGCTCAGCAGCGCGCACTCACCAACATGTTCGTCCGCCACGGACTCTTCTTGACCGGCATCGGTGTCGCCTGCGGCCTCGTCGTAGCCATCATCCTCATGCGGCTCATGTCCACATTACTTTTCAAGGTCAACCCCAGCGACCCGCTGACCTACGTCGCCGTATCCGCCGGCCTCATCGCCACGGCGTTCCTGGCCAGCTACCTGCCCTCGCGCCGCACCTCCGCCGTCGACCCCGTCGAGGCCCTCCGCGCGGAGTAGGCTTCGCTAACTTACCCCTGTCCACATTTTTCTTGACTCGCGTTTATCTATTAGGTATAGTGGTCCTTGGGCATCTCCGCGACTGGAGTGCCCACGTCTCGCCGCTGCTTTTCTTCCAACCGACAAACATATCCGCGCTCAACCCCTTTAGAATCAACACTTATAAAAGGCAATTATCCCCTCTAGACAAGTAGGGAACTAACCAGCAGCAGCCCGAGTTGTCTTCAGAAACCTAAGCAACTCCGAGTCTCCCTTTACGCAGAGTTGCTTTTTCCCCAACATCGGACCAACAATAATGAAGAACTTCCAAGCCGCGAGGTCACCATGCACGAAGCCGTCATCGTTTCCGCCGTCCGCACTCCCGTCGGCCGCGCCTTTAAAGGCTCTCTCCGCGCCACCCGCCCCGACGATCTCGCCGCGCTGGCCATCAAAGAAGCGCTTGCTCGCGTTCCCGGCCTCGACACCAAAGAAATCGACGACGTTATCCTCGGCTGCGCCATGCCCGAAGGCGAACAAGGAATGAACGTCGCGCGCATTGCTTCCCTCCGCGCTGGTCTCCCCGTCGAAACCAGCGCCATGACCATCAACCGCTTCTGCTCCTCCGGCCTGCAGGCGATCGCACTTGCCGCCGAACGCATCCGCGCCGGCTCCGCCGAAGTGATCGTCGCAGGCGGCACCGAATCCATGTCCATGGTCCCTATGGGAGGCAACAAAGTCTCGCCCAATCCCTGGCTCGTCGATCACTCTCCCGACACCTACATTAATATGGGCCTCGGCACGGAAAACATCGCGCGCAAATTCGGCATCACCCGCGAGCAAGCCGACCAGTTCTCCGCCGAATCCCACAGAAAAGCTCTCGCCGCGATTGCTGCCGGAAATTTCAAGGATGAAACCATTCCCGTCGAGGTGAAAATCACCGCGCTTCCCAACGGCAACGGCGCATCCTCCAAGCAAAAGTCCGCTCCGAAACCCGCAACGCAAACTTTCATCTTCGCCACCGATGAACTTCCGCGCGCCGACACAAATCTAGACGTCCTCGCAAAACTCAAACCCGCATTTCATGCAAAGGGAACAGTCACGGCGGGAAATAGTTCGCCCATGAGCGATGGCGCCGCCGCGGCTGTCATCATGTCCGACGCTCGCGCAAAATCTCTGGGATTGAAACCCCTCGTCCGCTTCGTCACCTACACCACCGCCGGAGTACTCCCCGAGGAATTCGGCATCGGCCCCGTGCGGGCCATCCCCAAAGCCCTGAAACTCGCCGGCCTATCCCTCAATGACATCGCTGTCATCGAACTCAACGAAGCCTTCGCCGCGCAATCCCTCGCCGTCATCCAGCAAGCCGGCCTCGACGCCTCGCGCGTCAATCCCAACGGCGGCGCTATCGCCCTCGGCCATCCCCTAGGCTGCACTGGCGCAAAACTCACTGCCACCATCATCCGCGAACTCCAGCGCCGCAACGCCCGCTACGGCATGGTCACAATGTGCATCGGCGGCGGCATGGGCGCCGCCGGCATCTTCGAGCGCGTCTGATTAACCTTGGTCTTGGGCTAGGCATGCTGGCTCTAGTCATTCTCATCGCGTCGATCCTTATCTTTCGTGGCCTTGGCTTTGCGGGGGTATCCGCTTTCGCCTCATGGCCTGCGGCTGTGCGCGATGGCCTCGCGGTCATGCTTCTTTTCGCCACGAGTGCGCGTTTCACGCCAATGAAGGAAGATCTCATTCGCATGACGCCCCGATGGGTTCCGTGGCCGCGAGCTATGGTTTTCTTCACCGGGTTTTGCGAGCTAGCCGGTGCGATTGGCTTTGTCATACCCGCGACGCGGCGCGCGGCAGGCATCGCGCTGATTCTTTTTTTCATCGCCGTCTTGCCCGCGAACATTCAGGCGGCCCATTCTGGAATAACTCTTCGCGGGCGCCCGCCTACACCCCTTTGGTTGCGCGTTCCCATGCAAGTTCTGTTCATCTTCTTGGCCTGGTGGTCCACCCAATAGCTCCTGCCTTTGCGAGGGGCTTATTCAGTTGATATACAATGCGCTCATGAAACGCCTATTCCTTGTTTTCGCGCTTTTGTTCTCTGCCTCTCTCCCCGCCCAGGCCCCCGAACCCGCCAAACTTCCAGGCGAGCCACATCACCATCTAAAAATCGACAACGAATACGTCCGCGCCTATTACGTCGAAGTGCCTCCGCACGCAGAAACGCAGCTGCACCAGCACGATCACGACTATCTGTTCGTCACGCTCGGCGACTCGGAAGTAATCAATACCGTCCTCGGCAAACCCGAAGTGCACCTCTCTCTCAAGGATGGCGAGACCCACTTCACTCGCGGCGGCTTCGCCCACGTAGCCCGCAACCTCAGCGACACTCCGTTTCGCAACATCACCGTTGAGTTGCTCCATGCGCAGGGAGAGGCTCACAATAAGTGCGGGTTCGTAATTCCTGGTCAAGGAGCCGCTATCTGTGATCCGCCGCCCGCATCGGACTGGGCTGACATTCAATTCGAGACCGCAGAGGCCAGACTGGATCTTGTATGGCTCTTCGCAAATGGAAAACACACGGAATCTGCTTCCAAACTTCCCTTTCTTGTTGTTGGGCTCGGTGGGCCTCAGGTCAAAATCAACGCCAAGGGCAAATCACCTAAGGTGCTGCGCGAGGGTGAGGTGGAATGGTTCGACCCCGGAACAGCCGTGCAGTTCTTGCATGTAGGAACGGAGGTGGCCAAGTTCTTGAAGCTGACTTTCAAAGACTCAACTTTGCGTTCAAGGCCCTGAAAGTTTCTTATCGCTTCTTGGCTTCGACGTGAACGAGCAGCGTTTCCGGTTTGTCCTTCATGGCCATGTATTCTTCGCTCTCAAGTTTGCCCGGCGCGGTGACGCGCGTGACGTTGCGTAGTTTCATCGTTATGCCACCGGCCGAAAATTCCGACCGGAAGACCAGCGCGTCGCCCTCGAACTGCCCCGTCTCCACCAGCGCTCCGGGAAAATCATTCCCCAAGACATACGCTTTGTACGCTTTTTCCCGGGCGTCCCAGGTTATCACCAGCAATCCTTCAAAATCGCCGACCGGCCCCTGCGAGTGAAACGAATTGATCAGCGATTGCCCGCCCGGCTCCAGCTTGCTGGTGTACACGCCCGTATTTTTTCCGCCGTTCGGAGCGAACGACGATTTCGGATACGTCTCGGTGTAATCCCATTCACCCAAATAAAATTTCAGCCGCTCCATTTCCGCCGCGCCGGGTTTGGCCGCAGGTGCCGCAGGTGTCGCCGCCGGCTTCTCACCAGTTTTTTCCTGCAACGCCGCCCACAGCGGAACGCTCAGCAGCAGCGCAATGGAAATCATCGCTATGGTGCGGATCTTTGAACTGTTTTTCATGGCCGCTCCTGATTCTTTCAGTGACTTTGCGACTCTTTGACTCTTGGACTCTTAAACTCTTTCATTCCGTGACTAACTCTTTTTCAATTCGTCCCTGGGTTCTGCTTCCACGAGCTGTTTCATCCGGCGAAAATCCTCTTCCAGTTTTTCTTTGGCTTTCGGAGTGATCAGCGGCTCCAGCAGGCGAAAAAGAAGTCCGGTGTATTCCGTTTGCACCTCAAAACGCACCCGCGTCTTTCCGCCTTGCTCCGCCAGCGTGTAATCGCCGGTCTCGGTAAATCCGTTTTTCGGATCGTCAACGGAAGACACCAGGACCGAAAGCGCCCGGTCTTTTTCAAACTTGGTGACTTCCATGTCCATCTCCACGCGCTGCCCGTTGTAGCTCTCTATCAGCCTGAAGTTCTTTCCGACCTCTCCGCCGCCCGCGGGCGCCGACACCTCGCGGATTTCCTCCAACCCTCCAATCCATTTCTTGGCGAGATCATCGTCCATCAGCCACCGGAAAACCTGCGCCGCCGGCCGGTCGATCACGACTTCGGCGACCACGTGTCCGTGCCCCGGCCGCATCCCCGCCAGCCACAGTCCCACAAAAGGCAACACGCACAGCGCCGCCAATACACCAAGAATTCGCTACACCCAATTCATAACCACCTCGCAAGAAGCACAAAAGTTTATTCCAACGATTCTTTGCCAGTCACTGTGGCACAACCAATCCTGGCTGTGCACTGCAGTTACGTTGACCAATCTTTCTCGAATTTCTTGATCGTGTCGTGCGGAATATTAAACGCGGACAGCCAAATTTGCACTTCGATTTTTCCCGGCGCCCCTTCGATAGTCACCCACATCAGCGCATCATTGAGTTCGCGCACGCTGATGCAAAATCCACAAGTTGCCGGGCGGGCTGCAGAATGATTCAGGCCGGGCTCGCATACCCCATGCCTGACAGAATGCTTCGCATATAAGCAAAGCTGCTGCTTCCACCCGGCATGGGATCGCCGGGATGAATCTCATACTCCAGATCGACGAAGCCCGCGTACTTCGTGGTGATCAGGGCTTCAAACATCCTGCGCACCGGAATGATGCCCTCTCCGACCGCGACCTGGCTGTCCTTGTTCTGAAAATTCGCAAGGTCCTTCATGTGAACGTTAAACAGCCTCGGGCCAGCTTCGTGGATGGCCTGAACCACATCCGTGCCTGAGCGCGCCGTATGCCCGACGTCGATGCAGCACCCTATGCGTGTGTCCATACCTTTTACCGCTTTCAATACATCCAGAGGCGAAGGCCACAATTTATCTTCCGGCCCGTGATTGTGGATCGCGATGCGGATGCCGTACTCCTTTACGAACTTCTCAATTCGTGGGAGCGTTTCCAGTGCGGGGTCGCCAGCGACTATGACGGCGATCCCTGCTCGCTTGCAGTATTCAAACTTGCTGCGGATGTCTGCATCTTCATCTTTCGCGAAATAGATGGTTCCGGCAGCGTGGAGGCTGATACCCGCCGCGGCATAGTCCGCCAGCGCAGCCGCCTCCTGGTTCGCCTCCATGGGGAGATGATCTTTAACATCCTTGGCATTCAGCGCGAACACCTTAAGTTGCTTCATGAAGACGATCAGCTGCGCGCGGCTAAAATTGCGGAAAGTGTAGCTGGCCAGGCCCAGCCGAATGGGTAACGGCGCGCCAGGCGATGGCTGTTGATGAGCGAACGCGAAGAGGTCGCTCGAAGCAGCCAACGCTCCCACAGCGAAGGCACCGGAGCGAACGAATTTGCGACGAGTGAAGCTATGTTTCATAGGCGGCCAATCACAAGGGCTGATTGCAAAATCTGTTTTACGCTCTGTAGAAACAAATCCTTTTCTTATTTTTCTAATAACTGAAAACTCGCTACATTTTCACGCGCGCGGTTCCCAGCCCTTCTCGTATTCGCGCCCCCACATCTTCATGGCATCGGGGTCGTTCTGGATGCGCCCGTCTTTTGGGTCCAGATGCAACTCGCGATTGACTTCCCAGGCGATATTGGAAAGCTGCAGCATGGTAACGGCGACGTTTCCGGCCGAGATCGGAGCGTTAAGCTTCTCGCCTTTGCGGATTGCCGCGATGAAGTTTGCGAAGTGGGCATCGGTCATGGAATCGCGGCCTAGGAGGTCGGAAGATGAGGTCTGACTGCCAGCCTTAAATTCGCGCGTTTTCTTCCCGTTGAGGTCGTAGATCTCGTAGCCGTCGCGATCCACCAAGACAGTGCCGGTTGTTCCCATGATGGCCGAACCACGATCGCGACCATAAAACTTCATCCCCTGGCAGCTCTTGCCTTCCCACGACAACGTCTTGTCTTCGTACTCGAAGCTGGTAACCAGCGTGTCATAAAACTGCCAGTCGTCTTTGAACTGGTATCTCCCGCCCGACGAAGTAACCCGCTTCGGATAGTCAACCCCCAGCGCCCAGCGGCAGACATCGACCTCATGCGTGCCGTTATTGAGCGCTTCACCGGTGCCATAAATTCTGAACCAATGCCAGTTATATGGGTGCACATTGTCCCGAAAGGGACGGCGTGGCGCCGGGCCCTGCCATAGGTCCCAATCCAATTGCGCCGGAACGGGCACTTCTTTGCCTGTGCCAATGGACTTTCTCACATTGCTGTACCAGGCTTTTGCGTAGTACGGCCTGCCAATAATGCCTTCGTGAATCTTTTCGATGATCTCAATGGTGTACATTGAAGAGCGCTGTTGGTTGCCCATCTGCACCAACTTTTGATACTTCTTCTGCGCCTGGACCAGCATCTCCCCTTCGGCGGGATTATGACTGCATGGCTTTTCGACGTAGACGTGTTTGCCCGCCTGCAATCCGGCAATAGCCATCGGTGTATGCCAATGGTCGGGAGAGGCAATCGTGATAGCGTCCACTTCCTTGTGCTCAAGTATTTTGCGAAAGTCTTTTTCCGTCGCAGGCGCCTCACCCATCTCCTGGCGCGTGCTGTCAGCAAACTTCTTGAGAATGTTGCTGTCCACGTCGCAGACATGCGAAATGCGGGCGGCACTCTTGTTGGTCTTGAGCGACGCGAGATGGGCATAGCCGCGCCCATTGAGGCCGATAACCGCAAAATTCAGCCGATCGTTGGAGCCGAGGATCTGGCTATAGCTCTTGGCCGTTGTTCCCACGGCCAGCCCGGCCGCGCCTACTGCAAGTGCATCGAGAAACTCACGTCGTGTAACCATCATTTTCCTCTTGGCGAGCGGCCGGCGCCGCAGAGCCGCAAACTGCCAGAATAGGTGCTGATGATCAGGAGATGCCTACTTTCCCCACTCCCCGACAGAGCCCGACACCTAATATGTTGGAACGCTTCCGGCCGCAGGCAGTATACATCCGCATGCAATATTCTCAGGCCCATCGTGAGTCTGAGGACAGACTGGCACCTGACCAACCGGCCAGGCCTGTACCGGTAACTTTTAAAGGCGCCAAACATTTCGGGAATCCAAAATCCTTTCGCGGAGCATCATAATACGAGGGTGGTGATGCTTATGCGCCGCAGATGCACGCCTTGGGGAGTCTGGCTAAGCCTAGGTTTGCTGCTTTGGGGATTTCCGACACTGGCCCAGTCCCAGCAGCCTCCGATTCTGCCGGGAACAGAGAGTGAAGTAGCGGACGCGCCGGGAACCCGAACGTCGAGTCGCGAGCGATTGCCCGCTCAAGAGGAGTCAGGAAGCATCAGCGGGACAATCGTTGATCAAAGTGGAGGAGTGGTTGCCGGAGTCCGGGTAAAACTTACACGAGACGATCAATACCCAGACCAAGAAGCGTTCTCCGGCGGCGATGGGCAATTCTCCTTTGCCAATATCCCACCCGGGCCCTTCCAGATCACCATTTCCTCAGCGGACTTCGCCACACAGACTTCCTCGGGAATCCTGCGTTCCGGGGAGACCTATGTTGTCCCGGAGATCGCCCTGGCACTGGCTACCGCGATCACGGAGGTGCGCGTCGTCCCTTCACGGGTGGAAATAGCCGAAGAGCAGATCAAGGCTCAAGAGCAGCAGCGCGTCCTCGGCGTCATTCCAAATTTCTATGTCACTTACATTCACAATGCTGTTCCTCTGACTCCGAAACAGAAATTCGAGCTTGCCTGGAAGACGTCGGTGGATCCGGTCACGTTCGGACTGACCGCAGCCATCGCGGGAATTGAGCAGGCGCAAGGTAGATTCAGCGGATACGGGCAGGGCGCAGAAGGTTTCGCAAGACGTTACGGCGCTGCCTATGGGGATTTTGTGACCAGCACACTTATCGGCAGCGCGATTCTGCCGTCGCTCTTCAAACAGGATCCACGATATTTTTACAAAGGAACTGGAAGCAAGCGATCACGGGTTCTTTATGCGATCGCGAATTCGGTGATCTGCAAGGGAGACAATGGACACTGGCAGGCGAATTATTCGGGTATCCTCGGAGGCCTCGCCTCAGCCGGCATCTCAAACCTGTATTATCCGGCAAGCGATCGCAACGGAGCAGCATTAACGTTTGAAAACGCGCTCGTTGAGATTGGCGCAGGCGCCGCCGCCAATATCATTCAAGAATTTGTTATCCGGCGGTTGACGCCAAGTGCTGGCCACAATTCAGCCAAGCCCTGATGTCCGATAGAAATGGCATTGCTTGTCCTTGTCCGCGAAGGTGATGGGGGACGACGGTGCTTCAGGAAGTCATAGATCATCGCCGGTCCTCCCCTAAGTTGGTTGCTCCCTCGCTACCGGAAAACGCTATAGGCGGTTCCGAAGACGAAGGATATCTCTTGGACTCACAAAAAACTGAGGGCAAGCCCGCTTTGCTTGGGGCTTGCCCTCAGACCGGGGTGCAGCAGGTGGGGCTACTTGCGGAGTTCAGCAATGAGGACGTGCTCGGTGGATACGCGATTCTGAGCGAGGGGCTGATCCTTCGGAGGCGCTGGGATCGAGTAGCGGAACTGCACGCCGAGATCAGCGGAGTACATTTCGCTAACGAAGAAAGCGTCGCCGCGGCGCTCGATGGTCAATTGGCTCGGCTGGTTCTTGGAGCCAGTGGAGGTCGAGATTGTCAGGATAATCGCGGCAGCGTCTTTCCGCCGAACGACCATCTTGTTCGGCGATACAGCGGTCTCCATCGAGAAGGTGTAGTCGCCGGCGGGTAATATGGCGCCTTGCCAGTGCACTTCATTTGGCAGAGTGAAGCTGCCCTGCCAGGCATTTTGCGCAGAGACGGGTCTCGCGGAAGCGCAAACAGCAGCCAGTCCAATGGCGGCCATTGCCAATAAACGGATTCGATTGGTTTTCATGATAAATCTCCTTTCAAAACCGATTTCCTTTTTATGCCTCATGCTTTGCTCTTGGAAATCACACAGTGAAGAGAGCATTTGACGTGCCAGGAAAGCGCGCATTCCCCCTGCGTTTGTGTTTACCGGCAGAAGTAGTTGATGCAAAGAGACATGGGTGTGAATTTGCAGCCCGCGGAATAGGATCCGTCTGTTCTGCAAACAACAAAAACGCTATCCGAGCGGATAGCGGGGCTATCGATTCGGATATGGCGTGGTCCAAAGATTGGATTGTTGCAGCACTGATTCTGCGCCGAGACATTCGCATGCCCGCGTTCGCGCAGGCCGGACAACTGCACTCGCTAGTGTCAATTGCGGTACAGGACTGGAATTGCGGCCAGCTGCCCCAGGAATAAAACGGCCCTCGGCTCTGGATCCGCCGAAGGCCGTTTAGGGTGATGCGTATGGAAGCGTAATCCGTTCAGTGCAAATTACAGGCCGAAAACCGGTGCGGTTCCTTGGTCGCAATGTCGGAGGTGAGGCAGCCGAAAAAGCCAACGAGGCCGGGCGCTCCCGCGTAACCCAAATACGCATCGGTGTCGAATATATCCTCGAGAGATTTTAGCAAGGAGTAGTGGTTGAAAGGGGTATTGGAAACCGTGTCAGGTTCGAGAAAGGGAGAGAGCAGGACGGCGCCGGTCCGATCGCCGCCGTAGCTCTGAAAAGTCAGGCTGACAGTCGAAGTGATATTGGTGGACTGCGGAAAGGGAGCGAGGTTGGGACCAGGCTGTTCGTTGCAACAGAAAAGTCCGGGGGCAAAAATGGAGAGACCCGCCGCGGTCGGCTGAATCGTAAGTCCCCCCTCATCAAAAGCAATGACGATGAGACCGTCGCGCTGATAGGCGGTAGAAGCAGTGATGAGAGGAATCCATTTTTGGAGGAACGCATCGGCGGAGACAAGGCCGCCCGGTTGGCCGTTCTTGCAGGGAGCGTCATGGCCATCGTTGCAAAGATTGGGAGTGATGAAGACAAAGTTTGGCGTATCAGACTCGTGTTGGAGGTCCTGAGGCAACAGATTCAGATTGACGACGTGAGAAGCGCAATCGAGTGAGTCGATAATGGAATGGAAATAGACGAAGGGATCATGGCGAGAAGCATATTGATCGCCCAGAGGAACGGCGGCCGATGGAGCTTCTGAGGATTGCGTATGATCGACGGAGTTGAGAGCAGGGTGGCCGCAGGTGGTCGATTCGCGGGAAGGATCATTGCCCATGTCCTCCATGTAGCCGCGCCAAGTCTTGCCGATGGCGTGCAATTGGTCGGGGAGGGTCTTAACGGAGGCGGGATAGACACACCCATTGCCAATGGCCTGACCATCAGCAGTAAGACCGGTCAGTGCAAAATCCTGAAAGACCTGGCAGTCATTGCGCGTCTCAGGAGTGGCCGCTTGTCCGCTGATCATAGCAACGTAGTTATCCAAGCTCACATGTCCCGTGCCGTAATATTGGGTCAACAGAACGCCTTGACTCGGCAGCGTCTTGGAAAGGAACGGGGCCTTGGAGTTTGCGCCAAAGGTAACGTCAAACCCTTCGTTTTCCAGAATGATGACAAAAACGTGCTTAATGCGATGGTGGGAGTCATCGGAATTGTTCGGTGACGCAGGGATCTTGGCAGGGACTATTCCGAGAACCGCCGCCACGAACAAAAGCAGCCAGAGTCGCTTGATCGTTGTCACTATCTCCTCCAGGAATTTAGATGATTTCAAGGTTGAAACGAACGAAATTGTGGTTAACAGGCGCAGGCGAGCCGCCGGGAAGCAGGTTAAGTGAGGATTGTTACTATGGCATGAGCATTGTGTGGCACTCATTTGAACGAATCACCAGTAAGGAGTTGCGAGGTGGGAGGGGGGAGAGCGCCATCCTGCCTAGACCGCAGAAGCCCATACTTTGCCATTCTTGCCAAGAGTTGGCGTGAGGCATCCAATCGGTAGACTCTCGGTAGCGGTAAAGGAGATAGCCATGTCAATACGACCGGTGAAGCGGCTGATCAAGTCCAAGCCGACGATGGAAGGGGCGGGCGTGCACCTGAGGCGCGCGTTTGGCTTTGGGAATACAACGGAGTTTGATCCGTTTTTGCTGCTGGATGATTTTCGCAATGAGGTCCCGGAGGATTATCTGGCAGGATTTCCGTGGCATCCGCACCGCGGGATCGAAACGATTACGTATGTGCTGGCGGGAACCGTGGAGCACGGCAACAGCATGGGGAACCACGGTGCGATAGCGGCGGGGGACGTTCAGTGGATGACCGCGGGAAGCGGGATTATTCATCAGGAGATGCCCAAGGGCGACCACGCCGGGCGCATGCACGGGTTTCAGTTGTGGGCGAATCTGCCGTCGTCGCTAAAGATGACGCCGCCGCGCTATCAAGAGGTGAAGGCGCCGGAAATTCCGGAGATCAAGGACGACGATGGGACGCACGTGCGCGTGGTTTGCGGAAAATTCTGGGGGAAGACCGGGCCCGTGGATGGCATCGCCGCCGATCCCATTTATCTGGATGTGTCCGTGCCGCCGGGGCGGAGGAAAACGCTGCCAGTCGGGATATCGCGGCACGCCTTCGCGTACGTTTTTGCGGGAGATGGGAAATTCTGCAACGCGTCAGAGCCGTTGTCGGTGCCGACGGAGCCGGTGAGCTGGGCAGACACGAAACCTCCCGCGGAAGCGGACAACCGCTCGCTGGTGCTGTTCGATAGCGGCGACGAGTTGATGGTGCAGGCGGGCGAGGAGGGTGTCCGGTTTCTGCTAGTATCCGGCAAGCCGCTAGAAGAGCCGGTGGCGTGGTACGGCCCGATCGTGATGAATACGCAGGAGCAGCTGCGGCAGGCATTTAATGAACTGGAGAAGGGGACATTTTTGAAGCAGAAGGTGGGGGGAGCGGGCGGATAGAGTTGTCGATTTGCGAGGTTTCCGTTCGACTAACCTGCAGGAGGCAAAACCATGCAATACCTGATGCTGATTTATCACTCGGAAGCGGGATTTGAGAAGACAAGTGAGTCGGACCGGGCCGCCATATACCAGGAATACGGGCAACTGAGAGAAGAGCTGTCGGCAAAAGGCAAGTTTGTGGGCGGCAACCAACTCTTGCCAACGACCGTGGCGACGATGGTCAGGGTGCGGGAAGGCAAACGTGTGGTGACCGATGGGCCGTTCGCGGAAACCAAAGAACAACTGGGCGGCTATTTTCTTGTGAATGCCGATGATTTGGACGAAGCGATCGCCATTGCGGCGCGGATTCCTTCTGCGCGCAATGGAACGATTGAGGTGCGGCCGATTGCGGTTCGCGGGAAAGCAGTGCAAGCGTAGAATTCACGATCATTGAACGTCCGAAACGGTGCACCGCTCTCGGCGTTGAGTGCCACAAAGAGCTCGGGGCAAGGAGCGGCGCCGAAGTTCCTTCCTCATGGATTTTGAAAAACTGCATCGCGAGGAGTCGGGACGGATTCTTGCGACATTGATTCGTCTGCTGGGGGATTTTGATCTGGCGGAGGAGATGCTCCAGGAAGCGTACGCCGTTGCGCTGCAAAAATGGCCCGTGGAAGGAACGCCGGCGAATCCGCGCGCGTGGCTGATCAGCACGGCGCGGCACAAGGCTATCGACCGGCTGCGGCGCGGCCGGCGATTCAAACGCAAGGGGGAAGAGATTGCGAAGACTGCCGAAGTTGCGGTAGGACCGGAGAGCGATCGGGAAGAGGAAATGCTTTCAGATGACCGGTTGCGATTAATCTTCACCTGCTGTCACCCGTCGCTGCCCATGGAAGCGCGAGTTGCGCTTACCCTTCGAACCGTTTGCGGAATCACCACCGAGGAAATTTCGCGAGCGTTTCTCGTTCCGGTGGCGACGATGGCGCAGCGGCTGGTGCGCGCGAAGGGGAAAATTCGCGAAGCAGGGATTCCCTATCGTGTGCCTTCACAGGAAGAGTTGCGCGACCGGCTGGATGGCGTGCTGCTGGTCGTGTATCTGATATTCAATGAAGGCTATCTTGCCAGCACCGGCGATGCGCTGGTCCGGCGGGAACTTTGCGCGGAGGCCATCCGGCTGGGGCGTGTCGTGTGCGCGCTGCTTCCGAATCAGGCGGAGGCACAGGCATTGCTGGGCCTAATGTTGCTACACGATTCACGGCGCGACGCGCGCGTGAGCCCAGGCGGCGATCTGGTATTGCTGGATGAACAGGACCGCAGTCTTTGGCACCAGGGGCAGATTGAGGAAGGGACGAAACTGGTGGAAACGGCGCTGCGACACGGTGAAGCGGGCGTGTACGCGCTGCAAGCTGCGATCGCGGCGCTGCACGCCAATGCAAAGGCCGCGAAGGACACGGACTGGCCACAGATTGCGGCTTTGTATGACGCACTTTTGAGAACGCACGCATCGCCCGTGATCGAAGTGAACCGGGCGGTGGCAGTGGCAATGGCTCGCTCCCTCGAACAGGGGCTTGTGCTACTTGACGAACTTGAGCAGCGAGAGGAGCTGGAAGAATTTCACCTGCTTCCCGCCGCACGAGCAAATTTGTTGCGGCGTCTTGGGCGAATGCCCGAAGCGGCAGAGGCGTACCAGCGCGCTCTGACGCTCGCGACTAATGACATCGAACGGCGATTCTTGCGGCGCAGGCTGGCGGAGATTGAATACCTGGGCGAGGCACCAGATTAAAGGGGAGAGCGGCCCGCCTCGGAAGGCGGGCCCTACATAATATAAGGTTCAAGAGCAGCGCGTCCCCAAATGCAGATCTTACGGCGTTGAGACCAGGGGCAGCTCGATGAAGGTGGCTTGGCCGGGGGTGTGGTAGATGCGCTGGGTGGCTTTGCGAAAATCGGTGGGCTTGGCCCAGAAAATGTTGGGGACGAAAGTTTGCGGATTGCGGTCGTAGAGCGGGAACCAGGTGGACTGGATCTGGACCATGATGCGATGCCCGGGCAAGAAAACGTGATTGGCGGTGGGGAGCGCGAAGCGATAGAGCAGCGGCTTGTCTGGCGTGAGTGCTTTCGGCGTTTCGAAACTTTCGCGGTAGCGGCCACGAAAAATGTCGGCTGCGACCATGAGTTGATAGCCGCCCATTTCCTGCTGCGCGCCGACTTCGTCGGGGTAGAGATCGATTAGCTTGACGACCCAGTCGGAATCGGTGCCGCTGGTGGAAGCGATCAGGTTGGCGACTGGTTGGCCGCTGATTTTCATCGGCGCAGTGAGCGTGTCGGAGATGAACACCACGACGTCGGGGCGGCCGGAGACTCCACGCTGGTCATCGACGAGCCATTCCCTCCAGGGCACGTTGCCGGCAAAGCCGACCGGATGGCTGGGACGCCCGCTGAAGGGCACGGGCTTGGCGGGATCGGAAACAAATTCCTCGAAGGGAGCTCCGGCCGCAGGTGCGGTAAAGCTTAATTTCAATCCGGCATTGAGATAGAGGGGCGTGGGTTGCGCAGTGCAGCCGCTGGCGCACCCAGCAGGCCACGCCGGCAAACGTCGCCAGGTGTTTGTGCCGGTTTCGAACGCGGTCACCGGCGCGACATTGCTCTTAGGCGCATCGTCTTTCAAATAGTGGGCCAGGAAGGGCGCGAGAATTTCTCTGCGGAAGTACAACCCGGTATCGCTGTCGAATTTCACCGCGCCCAGTGAACTGCCATCTCTGATTTCCTGCCCATGATGCCACGGACCCATGACAAGAAATACCATGTCATTGTTTGTGTCTTTAGGCTTGATCGCTTTATACACCGCCATCGCGCCATAAATATCTTCCTGATCCCAGAAGCTGTCTACGAGCATCGTCGGGACTTCGAGCGGCTGGGCGGCGAGGATTTTGTCCATAGCTTGCTGCTGCCAGAAGCTGTCATACGCCGGATGTTCGATAATTTTTTTCCAGAAACCCACCTGTTCGAGGCCACGGCGGCGTCCGAGTTCGCCGGCCGAACCGGCTTGCAGATACATGTCGTAATCGTCGTAGTTGCTGGTCCACCAGCGCTCATCATTTTTGCGCGTGGCATCCTGTTCGTAAATGTACGGCAGGTTCAGTTCGCGAAAAGCGCCGTAGTGAAACCAGTCGTCGCCCATCCAGCCGTCCACCATGGGGTTCATCGGGACTGAGACCTTGAGCGCGGGATGCGGATTGATCAGCGCCATCAACGGCAGAAAGCCATCGTAGGAAATACCGAGGATGCCCACTTTTCCGTTGCTCTCCGGAATATTTTTCACCAGCCAGTCGATGGTGTCGTAGGTATCCGTGGCGTGATCGACATTTGTGGGATTGAGCGGGCCGTGGAGCGGGCGGTTCATCACGTAGTCGCCTTCGGAACCGTATTTGCCGCGGACATCCTGGACGACACGGATGTAACCCCCTTCGAGGATCACCTCGAGGGCGTTGTCATAGCCATGCAGGCTGGGCCCGAGATGCGAGCTGTGCTCGTGAGTGGTGAGATCGGTCGCATCGTATGGCGTGCGGGTGAGGAGGATGGGCTCGTTCTTGGCACCTTTGGGCACGAGAATGACCGTGTGAAGCTTCACCCCATCGCGCATGGGAATCATCACGTCACGCCGGGCGTAATCGAAACTGGTGGTGACGGGTGTGAACTGGGCGGGCGATTCGCTTGGCAAGGATGTGGCAGGAGATGGCAGCGGAGTCTGAGCCGCAGAGGTGCAAGCGAAAACGAATGCACCGAGCAAAGATGTGAGCAAGGTTACTGCGCGAACGCAAGAAGTAGGCTTCATCAGAGTTCCTCAGTGATTCGTGGAATGGTCGTGGATTATACCCCGGATTGCCTTGCTCGCTACTTTCGGAACGTGAGCCGGGGTATCGCACCGTGATGGAAAGCGATCCCGATACAGGCAATTTAACGGTGTTTACTGTGCCGTTCGGCCGGAGTAAAATAGGGCGATACGGTTGGTGCTACCCGCCTTAGACAAGCGCTTGACCGAATCGCGTTTGCAGCCATTCCCTTCTAGGAGCGACCCCATATGGCGACGGCTACTCTCACCAAGCCCGCGGCAAAAGGCGGCAGTTTTCTGCTGGAATCCCCGCAGCCGGGTGACGTGTTCACGCCCGCGGATTTGACCGACGATCAGAGGCTGATTGGGCAGACCGCCGAGGAGTTTGTGCTCAAGGAAGTTTTTCCATTCATCAAAGATCTCGAGAATAAAAAGCCCGGTTTGATGCCCGAACTGGTGAAAAAAGGCGGCGAAGTCGGTTTGATGGGCGGCGGCGTCCCGGAAGAGTATGGCGGCGCAGGCCTCGATAAGATTGCCACAACTGTTCTCACAGAAAAACTTTCGATTTACGGCGGCTTTGCAGTGACGCACGGAGCCCACGCTGGCATTGGCACCTTGCCCATCGTTTATTTCGGCACGGAGGCGCAGAAGAAAAAATATCTACCGAAGCTCGCTACCGGGGAATGGATCGGCGCGTATTGCCTTTCCGAGCCGCAGGCGGGGTCCGACGCGCAGAATTCGTTGACGCGAGCGCAGCTCAACCCCGAAGGCACGCACTATATTCTGAATGGGCAAAAGATGTGGATTACCAACGGCGGCTTCGCCGATATCTACATCGTGTTTGCGAAGATTGACGGCGACAAATTCACAGCCTTCATCGTCGAGCGGGCCTTCCCCGGATTCAAGCCCGGCAACGAAGAGCACAAGATGGGAATTCACGGCAGTTCGACGACGCCGATTTTCCTGGAAAACTGCAAAGTCCCGAAGGAAAACCTGCTGCACGAAATCGGCCGCGGCCACATTGTGGCTTTCAACATTCTGAACGCCGGACGCTTCACCCTGGGCGCTTCCGCCGTCGGCGGCTCGAAGTATGTGCTGATGACTTCTTCAAAGTACGCGAAAGAGCGCAAAGCCTTTGGCAAGCAGATCGGCGAGTTCGGCTTGATGAAGGAAAAACTGGCGGAGATGGCTATCCAGATTTTCGCGGTGGAGTCGATGGTGTACCGCTCGGCCGGAAATATCGAAGCGGCGATGGCCGCGGCTTCCGGCTCCGGCGACAAAATCCAGAACACCATGAAGGTTCTGGAGGAATACGCCATCGAAAGTTCCATCGCCAAGGTTTACGGCAGCGAAATGCTCGATTTCGTGGTGGACGAAGGCGTGCAGATTTTCGGGGGCTACGGTTTTCACGAAGACTATCCCGTCTGCCGCGCCTATCGTGATTCGCGCATCAATCGTATTTTTGAAGGCACCAACGAAATCAACCGCATGCTGATTATCCAGATGCTCATGAAGCGCGCGATGGGCGGCCAGCTTCCGCTGATCCCCGCGGCCATGAAGCTCGCCGACGAAATTCTTGCCGGACCGTCGTTTGAGGAAGCGCCGGAAGGCGTACTTGCCGCGGAAGCACGCGTGGTCGCCAACACCAAGAAAATGTTTTTGCAGGCGGCCGGTGGCGCCGTCCAGAAATTCCGCGAGAAACTCGCCGACGAGCAAGAGTTGATCGGCGCCCTTTCAAACGTGGTCATGGAAATTTACGCCATGGAGTCCTGCCTGCTCCGCGCGCAAAAAGCTGCCGCAGCCAAGGGCGAAGCCGCGACGCAGACGATGATCGACGCGGCGCGCGTCTTCATCAACGACGCCGCCGAACGCGCCGAGCATGAAGCCAAGCGCGCCATCGCCGCTGTTCACGACGGCGACATGCTCACCACGCAGATGGCCGTACTCAAGCGCTTCGCGAAGCGTGCACCCGTCGACACCATCGCTCTGCGCCGCCGCGTCGCCGCGGCCGTCCAGTCACAGGACCGCTACCCATTGGAAGGCCGCTAGCGGTTTCGCAGTTTAGAAACGCAAGATCAGTACATAATAATGTCGACAGGCAAATTGCTGAGGGACTGCCCTCGAGCGGATCGGTAGAGTCACTCGCGTTCGAATCAGCAGGTTGTGAATCGGCAAAATTTAGAGTGCGGTAATTTTGCCCCGTGCCTGCCAGGGCACGCATCTCCGCGGGCTGGCTTGTTCCTTAGAAGATTCCAATAAACTGAATTCAGGGAAAGGACTGTCTGCATCACGAAAGAACGGCCAAGAATGCCTCGTAAGCTCCTACTTCTTGCTCTCCTGATCGTCGCGCTACACGTCTGCGAGGCCCTGACATTGGGGACGTCGGCGCTCGGCACTTTCCTCGCGAACTGCTTGCAAATTTCCGCCTGCGCATTTGCTGCAGTAATGGCTTACCGTGCGCACTGCCGTGGGCAGGGCCTGAGCCGCCCTTTCTGGCTTCTCGTCACCATCAGCTTCGTCATTTGGACAGTAGCGAATATCGGCTGGATGTACCACGAATTTGCCTGGCACACGCCTCCCTCCCCGACATCGATCGTGCGCATCCTGTTTGGCATGCAAAACATGTTTCTTGCCATGGCGCTGTTTCTGGATCACGAAAAAGATTCGTCCGAACTCGATGCAGAATCCATTCTTGATTTCATTCAGATTGCCATCGTCTTCTTCTTGATCCACCTCGAATTCTATTATCTGCCCGCGCGACGTTTTGCGGCCTCCGCCGCGATGTTGCGGGCGGTCCAGGTGAAGACCGCGGAAGATCTTCTGCTTATCGTACTGGCGCTGCTTCAGGCGATACGCGCGCGGGCTCCGCACATTCGCAAATTGTATGTTGGTCTTGCAGTCTACCTCCTGGCGTTCAGCGCGGGCCCTTCTTTTGCAGCCTATGTACAGAGCGTGAGACCGTCACCGACCGGGACATTCCTGGACCTGGCTTGGACGCTCCCGCTTCTGGTCGGCGCATTGTGGGCGGCGCAGTGGCGGCCCCACCCTGTGGCGCAACCAACCGTATGGTTGCGGCAAAAAACTTTCGGCCAATTGATGCTTACGAACGCCACGCTGGCTCTCGGACCGCTGATTGTGCTTTTGCAAACTTCCCAGATCGGATCGGAGTGGCGCCTCGTTCGTTTTTCGCTCCTGGGTATTTCGATTTTGTGTTTTGCCGCGAGGCTGGGCTTGAGCGAATTCCGCTTTGCGCAGAGCTCCGACGTAACCCAGCAGCACACTCTCGCGATGGAAGCGGCGGCTGACGGTATTTCCATTCTTAAGGCGCCGGGGGAAGTGGTCTACGCGAACTCCGCTTTCGCCAGGATGCTGGCATTTGAACACCCGCGATTGCTGCTCGGCAAAACGTGGCGAGAGATCTACGATCACCGCGATGTCGCTCTCCTCGAGGAGCAGATTCGCGAAGGGCTCGCAAAATCCGGCAAGTGGTCGGGACAAGTTTCTCTGCGCCGCCGGGACGGCAGCAGGATTCCCATTGAAATGACCATTACGGTCATGCCTCAAGGCGGCACCGTTTGCGTGGCCCGTGACATTACCGAACGCCTGGCTACCGAACGTGCCCGGACGGAGACTGAAACGAAATACCGTACGCTGATCGAACAGGTCGCGGCCGTCAGCTACATCGCTGAACTCGGCCTCCACGGCCAGTGGCACTACGTCAGCCCACAAGTCGAATCTATTTTTGGCTATACGCCGGACGAATGGCTCTCCGGGTCGGCTCAATGGATTCGTTTCATTCCGGAGGAAGATCATCCAATCATCAAAGCCGCCGAAGAAGCCTGTTTCACGGCGAGGCGATTCCAGGCCGAATATCGCATCGTGCGCAAAGACGGCCAGGTCATCTGGGTCAGCGATACCGCCGTGGTAGTTCCCGGCAGCGATAACCATCCGCTTATGGAAGGCATCATCGTGGATATCACCGAGCGGAAAGCGCTGGAAAACCAGTTGCAGCAAGCGCGCAGGATGGAAGCGGTCGGTCGCCTCGCCGGCGGCATCGCGCACGACTTCAACAATCTTCTCACCATCATCAAGGGCTACGTGGAAATGGCCACGAATCGCGCCGCGAGTCAGCCGGAGCTTCGTGGCGATTTGCAACACATCGGGGACGCCTCCGAGCGGGCGGGATCACTCGTGCGGCAGTTGCTAGCCTTCAGTCGCAAACAGGTCCTGAAACCAAAAGTACTCGATCTCAACAGCATCGTTCTGAATCTGGACAAACTCTTGCGCCGCCTGCTTGCCGAAGTCATCGAAATGAAAACCATCGTCGGAAAAGATATTGGCGCGGTCAAAGCCGATCCCGGCCAAATCGAGCAGGTCATCATGAATTTGGTGGTGAATGCGCGCGATGCCATGCCCAAAGGCGGCCGGATTCTCATTGAAACAGCAAATGTCGAGCTCGACGAGACCTACGCGCAGGATCACGCCACCGTGCGCCCCGGCCGCTACGTCATGCTAGCCGTCACCGACACCGGCATCGGCATGGCGGCTGACACAGTCGCACACATTTTCGAGCCTTTCTACACCACCAAGGAAAGCGGCCGCGGCACGGGCCTCGGCCTTTCCACCGTTTATGGCATTGTCAAGCAGAGCGGCGGATATATCTGGGTGTACAGCGAGCCTGGAAAGGGTACAAGCTTCAAAGTTTACTTGCCGCGAGTTGATGATCGCGTTGAGGTCCCGTCGACCGTTGAAACTCCCGTAGTTCCCGCCCGCAATGGCAACGAGACGGTCCTGTTAGTGGAGGACGAACCTGCCGTGCGGGAGCTGACCCACATGGTTCTGGCTGACCGCGGATACTCCATCCTTGAAGCACTCAACCCTCAGGACGCGGAACGCCTGGCGGGAAGCCATCCCGGGGAAATTCACCTCTTGCTCACCGATGTGGTGATGCCCGGCATCAGTGGACGCGAGCTTGCCAAGCGGCTCACCGCGCGTCATCCCCATCTTCGCGTCCTGTATATGTCCGGTTACACCTACAACGTGATCGCAGAGGATGGCACTCTCGAGGAAGGCATTTCGTTTCTGCAAAAACCGTTCACTCCGCAAGCGCTTACGCAAAAAGTCCGAGAGACGCTCGATCGCGCCGTTCCGGCAGAATAAGAGAATTTCGAACGTTTATTGAGCGCCGGAAAGGAGCACGGTTTTTCCGGTCGCTGCGGACCGGCGCGCGGCGTCGAGTATCTCCGTTACAATCACATTCGTCTCCAGCGAAGAAAGTCCTACAGGCTTCAATCCGCCGAGAACGACAGCTCGCAGATAAGAGACCGAATCCTCATTCGATGCTGACAATGGCTTGGCCTCGGTCAATTTTTCCTCTTTCTCCGGAAGCCGAACGCGCAGTTCATCGAGCCCGACGGTGATGGCGTAGCCCTTTTGCCCGTACACTTCCATGTCTTTTCTGGAGAACGGCCAATTCCAGGATGCCTGAATAATCGCCTGAGCTTTCGGATAGGTGAGGATGACCGTGGCCTCATCTTCCACGCGCGGATAGACGTCCGGCTTGATTTGCTGAGTGACGGCGGTTACGGAATCCGGCCGGCGGCCACCCATCAACCACGTTGCCAGGTCCGCGCCGTAACAGCCGAAATCGAAGAGCGCGCCGGCGCCGTTTAGTTTGGGATCGGTGAGCCAGGCGAGAAACTCCGGTCCGACTCCGATTTCCTTTGGGCCTTCATGGCCATCATGCACGACAACTTTTCGAATCTCTCCAAGGGCGTTTTCGTGGACCAGGTCGTAAGCCGCTTGATTGCTTCTGTACCAGGTCGTCTCGTAGTTCACCAGGACCTGAATTTTTCCCTCACGCGCCGCTTTTTCGATGGCCCGCGCGTCTTCCATGCTTACGGCCAGCGGCTTCTCCATCATTACGGGAATACCATAGTGCGCACAGATTTCTACTACCCGGCGATGATCGAAGGTGCTGGTGTAGGCGAGCACTGCCTGAGGATGCGTGGCCTTCAGCATTTCGTCCAGGTCAGAATAGAAAACAGTTGGCGCCAGGCCATACCTCTTTGCGAATTGCGCGGTGAGTTGGCGATCGGCCTCGGCGATTCCGACGACCTGTAAATCCGCCCGGTGTTGAAATTGGTCGAAGAATCCAAACGCATGCCCATGCACCAGGCCTGCTAGCGCAACGCGCAGAGGCGTTTCTTCCTTGTTCGTCGCGGGTGCTGTTTGAGCGCGCGAAGCAACGCTCCCGCCAGCGAATGGGGCCAAGCTCATCAGGAGAATGGCAAGAAAAGTGTTAGGCCGCATGGGCCTCCTTCAAGGGGTCGGTTACCATGTTGAGAATGGCCGCTCTCGCGACATACTCGTTCGTGGCCCTGCATCGAAGCCAAAATTGGATTGAGTCTGCGAGATGCATCGGCAAGGAATAATACCCCGGCGCAAGCCAAATCAGTCGCTACCATAAACAGGAAGAGCGACCGTGCTCAAGTCGGGGTACAATCGCCCGATTGCGAAATCCACGAGGAATTCCTAAATGAAGAGCAAAAATTGGACCGTAGTGCTATGCCTTGCTGGAAGCACGCTGCTGTTCGCATGTTTTTGCGTCGCGCAAGGCAAACCCGCCGCAGATCTGATTATCACGAATGCCAAAATCTGGACCGTGGACAAGTCCAAACCTAGCGCGCAAGCCGTTGCCGTGCTTGGCGATCGCATCGTCGCCGTCGGCTCGATTACGGAGATCGACGCTTGGCGCGGCCCACATAGCCAGGTGATGGACGCCGGTGGAAAACTTCTACTGCCGGGCTTCAACGACTCCCACGTACATTTTGTATCCGGAGGAATCCAACTCGATAGCGTCGATTTGAAAGATGCCGGCAGCCCGCAGGAATTTGCCCGGCTGATCGGCGAACGCGCCAAGCGAACTCGCAAGAACGAGTGGATCGTCGGCGGCAATTGGGACGAAACCAAGTGGAACCCGCCCAACATTCCGGCCAAGGAGCTTATCGACGCGCTCACGCCGGATATCCCCGTTTTTGTAACGCGCTACGACGGGCACATGGGTCTGGCCAATTCCGTGGCGCTTCGCCTTGCGGGAATTACCGCGAAAACTCAGGACCCACCCGGCGGCACCATCGTCCGTGACGCTCAGGGAAACCCCACCGGCGCATTGAAAGACGCCGCGATGGACTTCATCTTCAAAGTCATCCCGCCACTCACCCACGATCAGCGCGTCAAGATCATCAAGCGCGCAATGGCCTACGCGAGCTCGCTCGGCGTCACCAGCGTGCAGCATATGGGTCCGGATTACGAAGACATCTCCGTCTACGCCGAACTCCTCCAGCGCGGCGAATTGACCGTCCGCATTTACGCGGCTCCGCTGATTCCCCAGGTGGACGACCAGGCAAAAATAGGGATTCGCCACGCGTTCGGCGGCCCGTATTTGCGCATCGGCGCGCTGAAATCGTTTGCCGATGGCTCGCTCGGCTCCGGCACCGCTTATTTCTACGAGCCCTTTCTCAATCAGGGCGAAAATCGCGGCCTGCTATCGGACGAGATGCAACCGGTTTCTCTCATGCGCGAACGCATGCTCAAAGCCGATGCCGCCGGCCTGCAACTTTGCACGCATGCCATCGGTGACCACGGCATCTCCATCATTCTCGATCTCTATTCGGACGTTGTGAAAGCGCATGGCGAAACCGACCGGCGTTTTCGCATCGAGCACGCGCAGCATATGGCTGCCAAGGATTTCGACCGTTTTGCCCAACTGCACGTAATCGCTTCCGTACAGCCGTACCACGCCATTGACGATGGGCGCTTCGCCGAAGCGCACATTGGCCGCGATCGTTCCAGTCGCACCTACGCCTTCCGCACTTTTCTCGATCATGGTGTGCGTCTCGCGCTTGGCACGGATTGGGAAGTAGCGCCGCTCGACCCCATGCAAACCGTCTGCGCCGCCGTGACCCGTGCGACTCTCGACGGCAAGAATCCCGGCGGATGGTTTCCGGAGCAGAAGCTCACCGTGCCGGAAACCATTGAGGCCTATACCATGGGCTCGGCGTACGCGGAATTTCAGGAGAAAGAGAAAGGTTCCGTCACGCCCGGCAAACTCGCAGACATGGTTCTTCTCAGCGAGGATATTTTTTCCATCGCGCCGGAAAAAATCCGCGATACGCATGTCTTGAAAACGATTGTAGGTGGAAAGTTGGTTTTTGACTCTGCTACCGCGGCGGCAGGGAATGCTCCGGACCAAAAGCCCTAAGGCAGCCCAAAAACTCGTTCCAGGAAGTCAGAACGGCACATCCATGCACACCCGAACCCAAGACGCATTACCAAGCGCTGGATGCGCGCTCGCTACCGTCTTTGCGACACTCTCGCTATTCCTTAAAGACCAACGGAGGCCCGCTGACTCGCTTTCCATGAAGGTCGACTGTCACTTCCACGCGGTTAGCGATCTTGATGAAGGGAATGCCACTGTTCATTCCAAATTCCTTGCGGTCGAACGCCATCGTCCCTTTAATGTCGCCCGTGCCTGTCCCCTTGCCGGAAACCACGAGGCTCAGCGTCTCGGGCTTGGACACTCCGCGTATGGTAAACGTCCCCTGCACATCGAAGGTGGTCGGACCGGTCTGTACGATCTTGGTGGAGTGAAACGTGATCAACGGATCGTGCTTGGCGTCAAAGAAGTCTTTCCCCTTCAGTTTATCGTTCTTCATGCCGCTTCCGGTATTCACGCTATCCGCCTGAATCTTGATGTCCAGCACACCCGACGTCGCATACGTGGAAGGAAAAGTCAGCGTGGTGTCCCACTTGTCGAACTTACCTTCGATCGCCACCGACGCTTTCACCGAGAACTGCACCGTGCTCTCTACCGGGGTAATCGTGAAAACAGGGCCTTGTGCTTGAGCCAGTGATGGCAGCACGGCTGAAACGAACAGGCCAAGAACAGCTAATCTCATGAAATCTCGCCATCACGAATCGAGCGACAACATTCCATCACCGATGGTTTCACTCCTTCCTACCGGCTGCCATTGTTAGAACTGACAGGCTATCGAGGGCCATGACGAGTTCCTGCTGGTCCGACCATTTGCATGCAACTCGCTAACCGGCTCTAGTGAGAGATGTTAGTCCCTTGATGGACCCAACGCTTGGCCCACCCGCTATCCGGGAGTTAGCAGCCGTCAGGCTCGAAACGGGCGGTCGCTTAAATTATCAACGCCTCTCCGGTCAATTTCCCTCCGAAGAGTATCAGGGCTTCCGAATCGTAGGCTCTCGCTCCAGCTCTACCACCAAAATCACCAAAATTACGCCTTCATAATTCATCGAAAGAGAGTACCTTGCCCTCAAATGTCCCTTGGCGACTACAAACGACCTTCGTCGCTACCCGCGTCTCTCATCTCCGAAGGGGACGATTCTGGTCTGGCAGACTGCCAGCAGGAGGGCTGTCTCGTCTGTGGACAATCTCGCGTTGGGTGGGCTATTCGTTCGCACTCCTGAACCTCCTCCTCCAGGAACATTTATCCAGCTGCTGCTGGATGTGCCAGCAGGGGAGGTGCGGGCGCGCGCGGTTGTCCAAGGAGCAAGCCAAGAGAAGGCATGGGCGTGAAGCTTGTCGCCATGCAACAAGAAGATCGAGCGCGATTCTTTCGCTGGGTCAAGCATCTCTCATCCTAAGTCCACAGTTTCAATCTGAAATTGAATTCTACTGTCTTGGTCCGGATGTTCTGAAAACTGTCCAGATCGAGCTCTCTCGAAAGCGAGAGGATGGCACTATATGCGGGGCGCGACTTGGCTCTGCCATCCCGCATCGTAAAGCCTCTCTCAGCGAATCCTATCTCTCTTCAACACACCCCTACCGCCCTCTCCCCAATCGCAGCAGTTGGGGTCAAACTTCTCTAAGCTCCCTCACAGCTGTTCCATCAGTTCAGCTGTCGTGCGACCAGCGGCTTATCCGCGGACCGCATTTCCGTTGTCATCCCAGTGGTCTTCCGCCAATCCACTTCGTTGACGTCCACCCCGCCTTTGCGTCCTTGCGTGTCCTGGAACATCAACAAGTCGCCGTTTCTCTGGTACTTGGCCACTTCGTAGATCTGGTTCGACTTCGTCACCAGGATCGTGGCTCGTTCGTTGGTCGGCCTATTGTTGAGTTGCTGTCCTGTGGCTTCGACGGTTCCGGCGTTTTCGCTCGCGGTACTCGTGTTCCTCACTACCGCCAGCTGCATCGCATTCGCTTGCGGCGCCGCGTTGTACACACTTGGCCGTGCGGTGTACGCATACGGCGGCCGGTCTGGATGACTGGCTTGCGCCAGTGTCCGCGGGATGACGATATCGTCCATCAACCGCAGCTCCATCGGTTCCTCTCCCTTCAACGTCGGCCTCGGCCCGCGGAATGGCAAACTGATCACCTTCCAGGGCCAAAGTGGCGGAATCATCCACTCCACCACGTCACGAGTCGCGTGCCCCTTGCCGTCGATGGCGCCTTGCTTGTCTACCTTGTAGCCACGCGCCTGGATCACCTTGGCCGGCACTGGCAGATCTCCGCTCGGCAGGATTATCCGATCAAACGAGAGCCTCAGGTAACCCTTCCCGACAAAATGTCCCGGATCCTTCTCGGCTTCCAAATGTCCGCCGAGCATGCTGCCTCTCGGGAACAGTGGCTTGCCGAACTCCTGCATGGTCTTCAAGTGGCACAACACCGGATCGCCAACTGCCGCTGTCGCCGACGAGAAATTCGGCTCGTCCAGCGTGCATTGCAGAAGCGTACCGGCCGGCACCAGCAGGTCTTGGGCACGAATACCTTGTGCCAGAACCAGTAGCGCCACCGCACTCAACAGCATTCTGATGAGTCGTTTCATGGTTATCCTCCAGATTGTCTTTTTTTATCAACGGCTAGACGAGCCAGCCGCTGTCACCGGCAGGCATTCCCGAACGCTCCACGCTGGACACACCCAGGTATTCCCTACCGTTGTCGGACCCCAACCCAGAGCTGCTCAAAAAGTAGCTCGCACTTCGCAATGTTGTTCCTGTGGCAAATTTGCTGGATCAGTTCTAGTACTGCCGTTGAGGCGATGTCTCTTCCAACCTCTTTGCGCCGACCCTTCCCCAATCAGAAGTTCGGACCACGAGCTAGCCAAGTGTCCAGCAGTCCGGGACTTACCGCATGGCGTTTCGATCGAACTGGCGCGTACGGCCACCTTTCATCAGGTAGCGCGCCGTAAGCGAAAGTAGTCTAATTCCGGGTGTTCAAGGGCCGCCCATTGGGAAATCTGGTGAAGCGATGAAAAAATACAAATTCAAATCGAAAATCCAAGCAGGCGATGGCGGAGGCGCTTACGTTTTTTTCCCGTACGATACCGCGAAGGAATTCTCCACAAGAGGAATCGTGCTTGTAAAAGCGACGTTCGATGGTGTCCCCTATGCGGGTTCGCTGATCAAGTACAGGCATCCACTCCACCTGCTGGGAATTCCCAAGGCGATACGCGAGCAAATCGGGAAAACGCTGGGCGATACCATCGAGGTCGTTGTCTGGAAAGATGAAGAGCCAAGAACCGTCGAACTGCCCGCTCCATTTGAAAAACTGCTCAAGAAGGAAAAGCTGCTTCCGGTTTTCAACGCGCTGAGTTACACCCACCGCAAGGAGTACTGCCGCTGGATTACGGAAGCCAAGAAAGAGGAGACGCGAGCGAAGAGACTAGAGAAGTCCGTTGAAATGTTAAAGAAGGGAGTGAAGACTCCCGGGTAGAACAACCTCACTCGGATTGCCCAAAACGTTTGCGGTTGCGCTGAATAAGCAAATCTGTGTTCTTTCCGCGAGCGGAGAGTGTCTTCAGCAGTCGCTTCGGCTCACGATTTCCATTTCCTGTCTTGCTCGATGCTCTCTCGAACTCGGAACGCCACGATCTTGCGGATCAGCGGCAGAGGTAGCGGGTTCTCCAGCGGAAACTGGATCGACCCTTTCGCCGTGGCGAACTTCGAGAGCTCATTCTCAAAAGCCTTCACAGCCGCTGCCGTGGGATAGAAGCCAATGTGACGTTTGAAAGCACCGAACATCACCAATATCCTCCGATTGGAAACGCTGGCATCCCCCACTTCAGGCTTTCTTCAGCTCCGGGAGCAGCTCTCCGGATACACGCGCGCAATTCGCGCAGTTTCTTCTGCGCCTCCTTGGGGGCGGCATGAATGTACTCAGTGATGCTCTTAGCCCGCGCTTTTTTGGAAATCATCCTTTTGGTTTATCGACTCCTCCCCCGGTACTCCAGTCGCTATTGCACGACGGCGGCGCCCTAGTGACGCGGGTCGTCACGAGGTGGTTGTGTGGGCTTCAGATTTCCTTCAATGCGACTAGGTAGTGGCGCTGCAATGTGATTCGCCACCTGGGCAGAAGATGGATAATTGACCTTAGACCGCTTTCCCTCGTTCACCATGCGTCCATGCGCCTCAAGCCAGCTAGGAAGCTCCGGGGTTTCCTGATTCCAATGCACGACAGATGCTTCATCGCACCAGTCGAGCAACTTGGGCATGGCGTCGCGATGTGCGCCCGAGCCGCGAAACGCATTCATCGCCGCCTCATCTTCCCAAGCTGTCATAGTCCAAAACGCATTCCGTGCTTCGCGCAACAGTCTGCCGCCTAGAAAACCAGAAGCGCGTTCCGTGTGACGCACGGACTGCAACGTTTGCCAGATGAATTGGGGCATATAGCGGAGCGACCGAACCCGTAAGCGCGTCACGGAGATAAATGCCATCTTATTTATTCATTCTCTCAGCGTGATTTGTATCATAGGCTTTTCCCCAAGAGCTGGAAAGTGGCTGGGGCAGAGGCCATGAACGGCGCGGCCTTTGAGGCACTTAATCCTGATTCATTCATAACCACACAAGTCAAATCGTCACGAAACCAGACGTCCAGTAACGCGACACACCAGGAGTTATTGCACTGCCCGCACCTTACCCGCGGCGCGGTCGCGTGGATCACGTTGGAGCAGTCCCATCGATGTATTTCATCAGCAAGCTAAGCGACGTTTGTTCACCGGTTAATTTCAGTTCGTGTAGAGGTAGTGGCCCGAATCGGATCACTGTTGCGGGCTTGTCCCATCAGCGCAATCATCCCGATGAAAGAAACCGTGATCGGATCGGACATGGTTTTCGCGGAGAGCTTGAATTTCGTCTTTGCCGAGAGCGTCCCGAACCGGTCCTGGTTTTCGACCGTCGTATAGTTCGCCATGACGTAGAACAGGCGATTGTTCTTCAAACCGATTTGCTCCTGTGCCGGAGCGATAGCCACGGGGTCGGAGCTCACGAGCGATTGTTGCTGGGCGTGAAGCGGGAGCCCCCACAGAAGCACAACCGGAGCGATGGCGCCGAAAAGCCTTCTTACAGGTCGTATTACCAAATGGATTTGCACGTGAGTCGTCCCCACTCAGACCAGGCGTTGCCGCTAGGACGACTCGATATTGGCAGTCTTTCGAGGTGGTGTATGCCTGACCAAAAGGTCAGGTGTTTCTGGACAGCAGCAGCGCCAACGCAATAAATCGCACCGCCGGAAGTCACCTACACGAGGCGCAACTCACCTTTGCTCGGGAACTTCAATGGTTGACGCTGAGCCTTTCAGCTTCTCCAATCTGGCCAATTGCTCCCGTATTTGATCCGCGTCTTTCGCATCCGGAGCTAACGACAAATAAGTTTGTATCTCCCCAATCGCACGGCCGTAGCTCTTTTTTCGGGCAAAGATATCAGCGAGCAAGAGATGCAGCCGTGGAAAATGAGTGTGCAGGTCTAAATGTTCCGCCTTGAGACCGCTCTTTTCAGCCTCTTCGATCTTGTTGAGCTTGTAATTCGCCACCGCGTTATAAAAATAGGCGTCGGCGTAATTCAAGGAATCGAGATCCAGGACGTAACTGGTGACGGCAGCCTGATTCAATGGATCAAGGTCCAGGATGTGATCCGTAAGATGAAGGACCTCAGTCCAATTTCCCGTCTGGTAGGCCATCGACGCCAGCGACAGATAAGGCGGCAGGAACCTGGTATTGATGGTCGTGGCTTGGGTATACGCTCTGCGAGCCGCGTCCTTCTGGTTTTCTTTCTGTAAAACGGTACCCAACTGAAACCAGGCGTCCGTGAAACTGGGGTAGATCTCCACTGCAGTTTCAAAGTATTTGCGTGCCTCGGCAAGATTGCCGTTCTTCT
Source organism: Candidatus Acidiferrum sp. (assembly GCA_036522195.1). Taxonomy (GTDB): domain Bacteria; phylum Acidobacteriota; class Terriglobia; order Acidiferrales; family UBA7541; genus Acidiferrum. Next base: position 46,424 of record DATDGF010000012.1, read on the forward strand.
CGGCCTGTAGGCCTTTCTCGTAAGCTTTTCTGCCATCTTTCGGTGCTTTGTAGGGGGTGGCATCCAACGTCGTGCCTTCAACCTTTATCGCTCTCCGCACCACGATAACGCCTACGTCGATGCTGCTGCCGAAGGTATCGAGCTCAACGAGGTTGAGAACATCGGAGCGATAACCCGAGGCCGAGACCCGCAGCTCGCAATTCGTCAACTCGCGTCGTGGAATCCCCATGGACGAATCTTGGCTACCCAGGCCATATGGCGAACTCGAGTCGGCGCTTGATTGAGGAAAAGAATCGGCCCTCGATCCCAATTGCATGCTGAAATCGCCGTGAGGAAATGCGTACACCTCCTGACGCACTCGGTTGTCGCAAACCCTCTCAACCAACACATTGTTTGGAACAGGTGTGCCGTCGTGAGTTGCAACGCGTCCGCGGAGAAACATCACAAGATCCTCTCTCGATTGATTTGGGTCCGAACTCGAGGGAGAGGGATTCGCCGGACGGCTTGGGGGTCCAGAAGGCGGAGGCGATGGAGCTGGGGGCTTCTGCGCTACTGTGTCTGGTACCAGAAGTGCCGTTGCGATCGCCAGCACGGCGAAAATGTACTTGCGGTGGCTCATAAATCGATGCTTACGGAGGAAGCTTCACAGACCCAAAATCCTAGAGCGCATATCAGCTCAAGTCAAGGCTCCCGATAAGGCTCCCGATAAGGCTCCCGATAAGCGCGGTAACTGGACCTGCCTGGCTGCGCGACTTAGCAGGAGTTGGCAACTTACGGCCTGGCAAATTGGGTCCAAGGATTACTTCCGCGTAGAGTTCTCACACAGGCCAGGGACACATCTACGAATAGCGCGTTTTATGGCCACGTGGAGTCGGAAGATACCCCGCTAACGTTTTCTGAGGCTATAATCACGGCCACTTATGGCCCTGGCTGCCGGCACAAAAATCGGCCCGTATGAGATTCTGGCGCCGCTGGGGGCTGGTGGTATGGGCGAGGTCTACCGACTGGGGTCAATCAGCTTGTTCCGATACTTGTTGCCCCGGATGCCAAGGCCTACTTCTACGGCCTGGATCGCAGACTCTGCGACCTCTATGTCGTTTCGGGCGTCAGTAGATTTCTCGCCTCTCGGCACACATCGAATACCCCATGAGATCACCGATCCGAAAAACGGACTTTTGTCGCACCGCTTGAGATGGTAGCCGCTAGGCCGCCGCTGCTTGGCTCACCAGTTTTCGCGCTGCCAGACCGAACATCAGCCTCGAAATCCCGGTCATCAGCAGGTTCACCCCCACCAGCGTCCCGATCGCCCATACTGAACTCGATGGCCAATGGAACCAGATCAGGCCGCCCAGGAGCAGCGTGATCAGGGCATTGACCAGCAACCAGCGCGAGCCTCCTTCGCCCCGCGTCCGGAAGTACACGATGATTTCGAACGCCGCTTCCATTAGGATAATCACGGCCAGGAGCAGCGTGAGCGTTCCCAGCGCCAGCAAAGGGTGGGTCAAGAAGTAAACTCCCCCCAAAATGTACAGAATCCCGATCAACACCTGCCAGATGACGCGCCCTGCTCCGCCGCCGCCGAACGCCGCAATCAAGTGCGCCACACCTCCAAAAATCAACAGCCAGCCCACCAGTATTGTTACCGCCAGGCCCGCAACTCCGGGCTCGATAATCGCCAACATGCCTAGAAGGATGAACACCACGGCCATGCCAATCAACCAGCCGCTCGCTTTTTTGATGATCGTACCCGGGCCCCGTAATCCCGCGCTTGAGTTTGCTGTTGCCATCGGACACCTCCACTCTCGCTGAACGTTCGAAATCCGCTCCCCACCCGGACGGAGCATTGCAGACAATGGGCCTCAGGCGGAAACGCGCACATTCTACTCCCAAGACTCCTCGCCGCGCGTTACTTAAACTTTAACTTTCAATTCGGCCACTCTTCGCGAACCTGCACTGCTTTCTGCATGTGCGCTCCCTATCCCCTCTCGAATCTGCGACTTCCATTGCCCCATCCTTCTAATGATACCTCTTCAGTTATATTTATTTACAGTTAGCTAAGCCAATGATACACTTCCTTATGCGTTTGCCGCGGGTCTTCCACAGCAGACCTCCCAACTCCTTGTCTGGCCTTTCTTCATCTCGATCTTTTTATTCCCCTAACTCTCATGGAATCAAATCCTTAGCAGCCCCCACCCTCTCACTCCTTTTCCGTCACATCCTTAAAAAAACCATGGGGGGAGGCGGCATCCCTTCCTTTTCGACGTTCACCCCCTCGCCGCTTGCGATCCCGTAACTCTCCTTAGAATGCGCAGTTCCGAAGAACGCGCCCATAACTCCTTTGGAATGCGCAGTTCCAAAAACACATCATTTAAAGTCCTTTAGAATGCGCACTTGCGAAAAAAAGTGGGGGTAGGGGGGTAAATTGTTACCTAGATTTGTTGACCGGCTCTCAACCTGGAATCTCGGAGAAGTATCTGGATGGACAGTCTTACCGGGGTTTCGCGGGCGGATCCGGGGGGACATCCGCCGCGCCCTT
>DATDGF010000013.1:0-3869 GCA_036522195.1 Candidatus Acidiferrum sp.
AGGTCTGGGGTTCGAGTCCCCACGAGCCTACCATTCTTCTGTTTGCCTGAGTTCCAAGATGGCCTTCGTTTACATCCTGCAAAGTCAAAGCACTCATCGTTTCTACGTCGGTTCCACCAACGATCTCACTCGCCGCCAAGCAGAACACACGCGCGGCCATTCTCTCGCGACCCGCGGACGCGGCCCGTGGAGACTTGTTTACCAGGAACAATGCGAATCATTGTTGGACGCCCGGCGCCGCGAGTTAGAAATTAAACGCTGGAAGTCTTCAAAGATGATCGAAGCGCTTATCGAGAGCTCAGTTGGTTAAAGCGGGCCGACCGGGTCGGCCAGGTCTGGGGTTCGAGTCCCCACGAGCCTACCATTCCTCACAATTGCTGTAGCAACTTCAACTTCAAAAGTACATCTCGCTCGAATCCTGTGTAGTCTAATAAACCCAGGCCCAGGCAAAACGGGTGTGCAATGCCGTTCGCTCACCAACTCACTTCTCTTCTGGCATGCCTCTGTATTCTTGCGTCCTTACAAGCTCGCGCGGCCGACCTTGCCACCTGCACCGGTCTCGTAGTCGATGAAAACGGCATCCCCGTCGCCGCCGTCCAAATTAAGTTGGAAGACACCGCAAGCCACCTCTATCGCACGGAATCCGACGGCGCCGGCCGCTTCACTCTTCGAAATCTCCCTGCGGGTGATTACAAACTCGAAGTCCGCAAAGCAGGCTACTTCGTCATCGCCAGCCGCGCTCTCACCCTGCAACCCGGCCCAAACGAACTTACGCTCACCATAAATCACGCCGAAGAAGTTCACGAACAAGTGCAAGTCACAGCCCGCGCCAATCAAATCGATCCGCAAGACACGGCTCAGCGCAACACCCTCACCGCCAGCGATATTCGAGACATCCCCGTTCCCAGCCCCCACGTCCTTGCCGAAAGCCTCGTCGCTCTCCCCGAGATTACCCAGGACAATCAGGGCAATCTCCACATCGCTGGCGCGCGTTCCGGCGAAACGCAATATTTGCTCGACGGCTTTGAAATCGGCGACCCCGTGAACGGCCAGCTCACCTCTCGTTTCAACATCGACGCCACACGCGCCGCCGAAGTCCAATCCAGCGGCTTCGGCGCAGGCTACGCTCATGCCGGCGCAAACATTCTCAGCCTCGACACTCCCGATGGCGACGACCGCTGGCGCTTCGGCACCACCAATCCCGCCCCCGGCATCAACATCCAGGAAGGCGTTCACCTCGGCAACTGGTATCCGCGTTTCACTTTCTCAGGACCCATCAAGCGCGGCCGCCTGTGGCTTTCCAATTCCATCAGCATTCAGCACACGTTTGCCGTGGTCAAAGACCAGCCCTCCGGTGCCAACACTTGGGAAGAATGGGCCGGAGACAATCTCCTCCGCCTCCAATACAACATCACGCCCAAGCATATTCTCCACGCCAGTTTTCTCTACAACATCGCGCGCGGCACCAACCTGGGCCTCGATGCTCTCGATCCTATCTCCACCACGGTCACAGGCGACGAGCACCGTTATTTCGGCTCTCTCAAAGACCAAGTCTGGCTCGCCGACACTCTCTTCGATTTCGGCGTCGCCGCAGATGAAAGCATCCGCGCCTTCATCCCTCAAGGCACGCAAACCTACGTCCTTCTCGTCAACGGCTCCTCCGGCAACTATTTCCAGCGCCTGCACCAAGTCGGCCGCCGCTTGCAGGCTGTTGCCGGCATGCCCGCTGCAACGCGCCACTGGCGCGGCACCCATCAATTCGCCGCCGGCCTGAATGCCGCCAGCCTCAGTTACTCTCTTACCGCTGATCGCGGCGAAATCCAGGCGCTTAACGCGTTTGCGAGCGACGAATCCACTTGTAGCTCCGCTCTCCAACCCGGCTGTTTGGTGCGCCAAACTGCTTTCTCCGGCCCCGCAACTCCCTACGTCTCGAACACCCAGCTCGGCGCCTATGTCCAGGACACCTGGTCCTTTTCAAAATATCTCGTCGTGCAGGCAGGACTGCGCACGGACTGGGATCGTTTCACGCAGAGCGCCTCGGCCGAGCCACGCCTCCATGCAAACATTCTTCCCTTCGCAGACGACACCTCAAAAATTTCCCTCGGCTGGGGCATCTACAATGTTCCTCTGAATCTTTCTCAAATTGCCCAGGTCTTCGACCAGCAGCAGCTCGACACGTTTTACAGTTCCGCCGGAGCAATCGTTGCCCCAGGCACGGTCGTCAGCCAATTCGCGCTGCCCGCAACCGGCCTTCAACAACCCCGCTTCACAATGTACAGCGCCGGCTGGCAGCAGAAACTAATCCACAACACCCTCCTCAATCTCCAACTCCTCGCCCGCAATGGCTCTCACGGCTTCGCCTACGTCGACCAGCAACCCACGCAACCCGGTGGAATTTTTCTACTGCAAGACACTCGCAAAGACCGCTATCGTTCCGCCACCGTCTCCGCTCGCCACGTTTTCTCCGAGGACATGGAAATCTACGGCGCCTACACGCGCTCCGTTGCCCACTCCAACGAAGTCCTCAATCCCGCACTGGGCTCCATCTTTTACGTCGCGCAACAACCCGGCCCCGTCCTCTGGGACGCTCCCAATCGCGTCGTAACTTGGGGCTGGGCCCCCACGCACATCTGGGGCATCCAACTCAGCTATTTCTTCGAATACCGCACCGGCTTTCCTTACAGCGTAATCAATCTCCAGCAGCAACTCGTCGGCCCGCCCAACTCTTCCCGCTTCCCTGCTTATGCCAGCCTCAACATCGGCCTCGAGAAAAAATTCGGCTTCCGCGGCTATCTGTGGGGAGTCCGCGGGGAAGCCATCAACATCCTCAACCGCCAAAACCCCAACACGGTAGTCAACAATATCGACGCCCCCAATTTCGGCGCCTTCTCCGGCGGCCAGGGCCTCGCTTTCACTCTCCGCGTCCGCTTCATCGGCAGAAAATAGCCTTGCAAATCACTCGAAAGATTGCCCACCCGAGCAGTAAGGGCACAATCCATCGTGCCCTCGTTCGCTAAACTCCTTTTCGCCTCGACAACGCCATCTTCGCCGCATGATAGCCGCACATCCCATGCACTCCTCCGCCTGGCGGAGTACTCGCGGAGCAAATATAAATATCGCGCGCCGACGTTGCGTAATGTCGCCACGTCGGACGAAACAAAAACTGGCGCAGGTCCAGCGCCCCGCCTGCCACATCCCCTCCTACCAGGTTCGCGTCCATGCCCTCAAGGCTCTCCGGAAAAAAAACGCGTCGCGCCAACACGCCGTCGCGGAAGCCCGGAGCGAATCGTTCAATCTGATTCTCCAATCTCTCAAGCATGTCCACGTTCGACCCATTCGGAACATGACAATAAGCCCATGCTGTATGTTTGCCCGCTGGCGCGCGCGAGCTGTCGAAAAGACTCGGTTGCACCAGCAGCACAAACGGCCGCTCGGCGTGCTCTCCGATTCGCACCGCTTTTTCCGACGCAGCAATCTCCTCAAAGCTTCCGCCCAGATGCACCGTCGCTGCGCGCAGGCAATCAGCGGCTTTCCATGGAATCGGTGCGTTCAGCGCGTAATCCACTTTGAAAACACCGGAGCCGTAGCGGTGTCTCCCCAATCGCCGTTTGTAATTCTCGGATAATCTTTGCCCGCCAATCTTGACCATCTGCCTCGGCGTCAGGTCGCACAAAAGCAGCTCATAGTTCCCCAGCGCCTCCAGACTTTCGACTGGCGACGAAGTCTTCAAGCTGCTTCCCAACGCCGAAAGAATCCCGCATAGCGCGTCTGTAAGTGACTGCGCCCCGCCCCGGGGAATCGGCCAGCCAACCGCATGTGCAGGCACGGCCATCATCATCGCGAATGCTGCGCTCAGGGGTTCGTCCAAG
>DATDGF010000014.1:0-125241 GCA_036522195.1 Candidatus Acidiferrum sp.
GAGTACATGGAGAAGCATACCGTGTCGCGGCTCATCGGCGCGCCTCCGGGCTACGTGGGCTACGAAGAAGGTGGCCAGCTCACAGAGCAGGTTCGCCGTCATCCGTACTCGGTGATCTTGTTCGACGAAATCGAAAAAGCGCACCCGGATGTTTTCAACGTTTTGTTGCAAATTCTGGAGGACGGCCGCCTGACAGACGGCCAAGGACGCACCGTGGATTTTCGCAATACTGTCCTGGTGATGACCAGCAACATAGGATCAACGGCCATCTTCGAATTGTCGAGCAAAGATCCCGAGCTGGCGCGAAAGGAAGCCATGGAAGCCTTGCGCGCTTCGTTCCGGCCGGAGTTCATCAATCGCATCGACGAAATTGTGATTTTCAATCCGCTTGGCAAAGAACAGTTGAAGGGCATCGTCGGGCTGTTACTGAAGAACGTAGAGAAGCTGCTCGCGGAGCGGCAGATCACCCTGGAGCTGACGCCGGCAGCAACCGATCTCTTGCTGGCCGAAGGTTATGATCCCGCCTACGGGGCGCGGCCGCTGCGCAGGACGATTCAACGCTTGATTCAGGATCCATTGGCAATGCAGATCCTGCAGAGCACGATATTGCCGGGCGACCACGTGCGTGTGGACCGCGATGCGCAGAAAGAGGCCATGCGCTTCGAACGCGTGCCGGCAAAGAAACCAGCGACTGCCGCGGGAATCTAATATCGCGCGGGAGATGGATCGTTTGCTTGCAGACTTTCCATTTCTCGTTCGAACTGGAGACGCCAAGGCATTTCTTACGGATGGATGGGATAAGGCGGACATGAAAATTCTACGAACCGGTGCGCTCTTGATCCTGCTCAGCGTGCTTCTGGTAGTTGTGGGCGGCGCGCTCGGTGGGCCGAACGGCTTGAAAATAGCTCTTGCCTTCGCCGTGTTGATGAATGGAATCTCGTATTTTTTCTCGGACAAGATTGCCCTCGCTTCCAGCGGAGCTCGGCTCGTTACGCGAGAACAATTGCCGCGGCTCTACGCGGTGGTGGAGCGTCTCGCCGCGAAAGCCAACCTTCCCGTCCCAAGACTCTACGAGATTCCGGAACCGGCCCCGAACGCGTTCGCCACCGGCCGCAATCCACAACATGCTTCGGTGGCGGTAACACAAGGCTTGCTCGAGCTGATGAACGACGATGAACTGGAAGGTGTGCTTGCCCACGAGCTTTCTCACGTTCGAAACTACGACATCCTCGTAACTTCGATCGCAGCGACGATGGCCGGTGCGATTACCTATTTGGCCAGCATGGCCCGCTGGGGAATGCTCCTGGGAGGATATGGAAGGGACCGCGATGAAGACCGCGGAGGCGGCGGAATTGCCGCCATCCTGATGATGATCCTCGCGCCGTTCGCCGCGCTGATGTTGCAACTCTTTCTTTCCAGAACGCGCGAATATTCTGCCGATCAAACGGGGGCACAAATGGTTGGTCAACCCTATGGCCTGATCAGCGCGCTCCAGAAACTCGGCGCCTACAACCAAAGAATCCCGACGACTTCGCTCTCGCCCTCGATTTCGGCCCTGTGCATCGTTAAGCCGCTCTTCGGCGGCGGCACGTTCTCCTCGCTCTTCAGCACACATCCGCCGTTGGAAGACCGCATTGCCGCGTTACGGGAAATGACCATTACCCCGCGGCGATAGGGCTCTTCTGCCAAAATTCTGCATATTTCAGACCATGGCCGTGTAATCTTTTCGAAGATTTACACCTTGGAAGAACAGGCTAACCTTGAAGCCGTTCTTAAATATCTGATTTAAAAACAATTAAATGTTTCAGCGAGAAAAGCTCAGTTTGGTGTAGGAAGTGCATCACCCAAGTCGGGTAATTCTGTCGGTGTCGAGCACCAGGGGACGGGGGCTATGAGCTGTCGAGACACTATTCATCTGATTTGCTGGTACTTAGAGGGTCGCCTGTCGGAAAGCGTGGAGACCGAGATTAAACATCATCTCGAAGGCTGCTCCGATTGCCACCTCGTTTTTGACGCCGCGATAAACACTCTGGACCGCTACTTCTCCACTGATCGCCCCGTCGGGGCCGCAATTACTCCTCGCGCCGCCTAGTTTCAGCATCCTCTAACTTACTGAAAAAATTAAAGTTTACGGATGTACGCTGGATTCAAACGCGGTTCTCCCCGCTGCTCTTATGCCCCAAATCAAAGCTACTTGCCGACCCAGTCCCAATTCAGCAAAATTTACGTTTGCGGAAAAGACCGCGTAATCTTTACTGGTACTAGTACTTCTAGGATCACCTGTCGCCCACCCCTGAACTTTTGCTATCTCACTGACTCTAAATGTTTTATAGCGAATATGATGGCCCCCCCTTCTTTTGGCGCGGTGCTTGCACTTTCCCTTGGCATCAGGCGAAAGCCAAAAGGAGATCGAAGTTTATGAGCGACTTTCAAGATTCGTCCAACACCGGCACACCCCGTTGGGTTGGACTTGCAGTGGCCTTGTTGGGCGGCATCTCTCTGCTGGGCCTGGGCGTTGGCTGGAGTGCACTCAATCAGGCCAAGAGCACCGAGCAGACCACGCAAGCCACGCTCAAGCAATCCAACGATGCTTTGACCCAGCGGCTGGCGAAAGAAGACGAAATCAATCAGCAATTGCAGAGCGACCTGAAGGTAGTCACGGACAAGCTGAACGTGACGCACGCGGATTTGGCCAAGGCGCGCAATCAGAACAAGACCGCCACCGTTGCGGTCGATCAGAAGGTCAACAATCTCGCGACATCCGTGAAGGCTGAACTCGCCACCAAGGCGAGTACCGATGACATCAACAAGATCAACGGCGACGTAAACGGCGTAAAAGGCGATCTGGACGCGACCAAGAACAGCATTCAGATGGCGCGCAGCGAAATGGGCACGCTCATCGCTCGCAATCACGATGAAATCGACCAGCTCCGGCGTATGGGACAGCGCGACTACTTTGAATTCACCGTGCAGCGCAAGGGCGGCGCCACAAAGGTCGGCAGCATCCAGATCGAGTTGAAGGACACCAACACCAAGAAGAACCGCTACACCATCAACGTGCTGGCGGATGACAACAACTTCGAAAAGAAGGATCGCTCCGTGAACGAGCCGATTTTCTTCTACACAGGCGGCACCCGCGCGGCGCTTGAACTGGTGGTCAACAAAGTCACCAAGTCAACGGCCACGGGCTACCTGAGCGTACCAAAGGCGGCAGGCGCCCCATCGGCGAGCACTGCGACCTCCGGTCAGCAGTAAGACAGTTCCTCAAGAGCTGGTTTTGTCTCTTTGAGAGCACACCAGGAGAGGGAGGATTCCAGAGGATCCTCCCTCTTTTGTTTTTGCTCATCCAGGAATAAAACCCCGCCGTAGTAGGTTTCAGGAAGTGTCTGGACACCAGGCTCCCGCTGTGCCAAGCTACTGGGCGGCCCGGCGGATTCAAAAACCGCAGTGATTTCGGGAGGGGGAATTATGAAAGTACGATTTGCAGTGGCAGTTGCAGCGACGCTTTTCGCGGGGGCATTTGCGATGGCCGCGGATGGTTCATGGACCGGCTATATTTCGGACAGCCAATGCGGCGTAAAGGGCGCGAATGACAAGGCCGGCGAGTGCACCACCAAGTGCGTCAAGGAACACGGCGCCAAGTACGTGTTCGTCAACGACGCCGACAAGAAAGTCTACGTGGTTGATGCTCAGGACAAGGTGGCGGCGCATGCCGGCCATCACGTAACCGTAAAAGGCTCCGTGGATGGCGACACGCTCAAGCTCACCAGCATTGACATGGCCGCAGCCAAGAGCATGTAAGAGCTGTTCACGAATTATCTATTTCGGACGGGCGGGGCTTCGGCTCCGCCCCTTTTGTTTTGTGCCGCGAACTATTTCCGCTACGATGTTGTGCTGCCATGTCCACTATTCTCATTCATGCCGCCCGCGCGCTCACTCCATGCACGGAAATCAACGACGCTGGCATTCTGATTCGCGAAGACGTGATCGAAGCCGTCGGGCCGCGCTCAGCGGTGACCCTGCCTGCGGGAGCCCAGGAAATTCGCGCGACCGACAAGGTCGCCGTGCCTGGCTTTCTGGACCTGCACATCCACGGCGCCGGTGGCCGCGACGTCATGGAGGGAAACAACGACGCTTTGCGCGCCGTCACCCGCAAGGTTTCGGAATACGGTACTACGTCCATCGTCGCCACTACGGTAACGGCCAGCACCGACGAAACCCTCCGTGCCGTGGAAGGAATCGCCGGCTATATCGCGCTCCAGCACGACTCGGTTGAACCACGCGCGGAAATCCTCGGTATTCATTTTGAAGGGCCCTTCATCAGCAAGTTGCGTCGTGGAGTTCATCCTTCCGAATGGATTCAGCTTCCATCCTCGGACACTCTGCAACGGTTCCTCAAGGCCGCCGCCGGGAATGCACGGATCCTGACCATCGCCCCGGAATTGCTCGGGGCTTCGCCTTGCATTGACGCCGCCGTGGAAGCCGGCTTGGTCGTCTCGATCGGCCACACAGACGCTACCTATGAACAAGCTCGCGCCGCCATGGCCCGGGGAGCGCACAGCGCCACACACGTCTACAACGCGATGCGTCCCTTTACCCACCGCGATCCCGGCGTCATCGGCGCCGTGCTCACTTCGGATATCAATGCGGAACTGATTGCCGACGGCGTCCACGTTGAAGAAGCCGCTATGAAATTGCTGCTTCTGGCCAAAGGCGCAGCGCATGTCACCCTCGTCAGTGACGGTCTCTCCGCCACCGGCATGCCCGACGGAAAATACATGCTTGGCGGATTCGAAGTGACCGTCAGCGGCGGTGTCTGCCGGAATGCCGAAGGAACTCTTGCTGGCAGCACGCTGACGCTAGACCGCGCGTTGCGAAATATCGTCGCCCTAGGCATACCGCTGCCGGACGCCGTACGCATGCTGACCCTGAATCCGGCATCACTGTTGGGAATTGAATTCAAGAAGGGTTCGTTACGCGCAGGCGCTGATGCCGACATCCTGCTGCTCGATGAAGGGTTGCATGTAACCAACGTGTGGGCCCGCGGCGTAGCACTGAATTAGGAATCGAAGAGGTCAGGCGGGTTTACGGATTGAGCGGAATCTTGAGTTCCTCGGCAAGCTGTTCCGCATCGAAAGGACTGCACGAAAAAAACCGGCCTCCGACATCAAACGTCGGCACTACGCGCTTGCCGTCATTTGCTTTGATGACAATCTCTTCCCCGGCCGGATCTTGTTCGATATTCACTTCCTGAAATTGCACCCCGCGTTCCTTCAGAAACGATTTTGCGCGCCGGCAATCGGGACACCAGGTGGTGCTGTAGACGGTAATGGGTTCCATGTTCTTGTCCTGCCACATTAGATGCGCCCGGACGCGGTTGGTCGCAAAGCGTATTCCATGTGAGCTGTAAGCGTAATCAGCGGGAATCAACGGGAACGCCACGATACTTGCGGGCAACCTGGATGCGAATCAACGCGCGCTGCAGCGCGACGGTGACGCGGTCCCAATCGATATTCGTATCTCCAGAGGCCAGGCGCTTTTCGGCGCGCGCCTTGGCAGCCTCCGCGCGGGCGATATCAATGTCCGCGGCAAATTCGGCCGTCTCTGCGAGAACGGTGACACGATCCGGCAACACCTCGGCAAAACCGCGAATGATCGCCAGATGCACCGACTCCTTGCCGCTCGAGTCGTGATAGCTCAGCTCCCCGATGCCCAGTTCGGTGATCAGCGGCGCGTGCCCCGGCAAAACCCCCAGGTAGCCGTCGGCGCCGGGAAGCTGCACTTCCTTCGTGCGCTGGCGAAGCAGTTGCTTCTCCGGCGTGACCACCACGAGCTCGATGGATTCAGGAAGCATTCTTCTTCTACGCGCTCGCCTTCATCTTCTCAGCCTTCTCGAGCGCTTCCTCGATCGTGCCCACCATGTAAAACGCCTGCTCCGGAATATCGTCGTACTTGCCTTCCACGATTTCCTTGAAGCTGCGGACTGTGTCTTCGATCTTGACGTACTTGCCTTCGAGACCGGTGAACTGCGCGGCCACGAACATCGGCTGTGAAAGGAACTTTTCGATCTTGCGCGCGCGCGCCACTGTGCGCTTGTCCTCATCGGAAAGTTCTTCAATGCCGAGAATCGCGATGATGTCCTGCAGCTCCTTGTAGCGCTGCAGAATCCCTTTGACTCCGCGCGCAACCGCGTAATGTTCCGCGCCCACAATGCGCGGATCGAGAATGCGCGACGAGCTGGCCAGCGGATCAACCGCCGGATAAATACCGCGCTCTACGATTTGCCGGCTCAGGTTGGTGGTGGCATCCAGGTGCGCGAACGTCGCCGCGGGCGCCGGATCGGTGTAGTCATCGGCAGGCACGTAAATCGCCTGCACCGAAGTGATCGAACCGGATTTCGTCGAAGTGATGCGCTCCTGCAATTCACCGATTTCCGTGTTGAGGTTCGGCTGATAACCCACGGCGGAAGGCATGCGCCCGAGGAGCGCGGAAACCTCCGAACCTGCCTGAACGAAACGGAAAATATTGTCGATGAACAGCAGCACGTCGAGATGCTCTTCATCACGGAAATATTCCGCGACCGTCAAGCCGGTGAGGCCAACGCGCAAACGCGACCCAGGCGGCTCCGTCATCTGCCCATAAATCAATGCCGCACGCGACTTCTCCGAATTGCCCGGTATGATGACGCCGCCTTCGGACATTTCCAGCCACAAGTCATTGCCCTCGCGCGTACGTTCGCCGACGCCCGCGAAAACGGAAACGCCGCCGTGCTTCATGGCTACGTTGTGAATCAGCTCCATGATGAGCACGGTCTTGCCGACACCCGCACCGCCGAACAAACCAATCTTTCCGCCCTTGAGGTACGGCTCGATAAGGTCGACGACTTTGATTCCCGTCTCAAACATTTCCAGAGTTGTCGATTGATCCTCGAGCGTCGGGGCAGGCCGGTGAATCGGATAGTGCGTGTTGCTGACGATGGGCCCGAGTTGATCCACGGGTTTCCCCAGTACGTTCATCACGCGGCCAAGCGTTGCCCGGCCCACAGGAACTTCAATGCCCTTGCCGAGGTCTTGCGCCTTCATCCCGCGAACCATGCCTTCTACTGGTTCCATCGCGATGGCGCGCACACGCCCTTCCCCCAGGTGCTGCTGCACTTCGGCGGTCACGTCGAGCGGCTCGGGAACGTTGTAGCCTTCGCTCGTGATGCGAACGGCGTTGTAAATCGCGGGCAGATGCCCGGCCTCAAATTGAATGTCGAGCACCGGTCCGATTACCTGCACTACGTGTCCGACGCCTGCGTGTTTCTCTGCCATGCTGTCTCCTAAGCGGTGGAAGATGCGCCGCTCACAATTTCGATAATCTCTTTTGTAATGGCTGCCTGCCGTACTTTGTTCATGTGCAGCGTGAGCGCTTCAATGACGTCCCCTGCGTTTTTCGTCGCCGATTCCATCGCCGTCATGCGCGCGCCATGCTCCGCGGCAGAAGATTCCAGCATCGCGCGCAGAACTTGCGTCTCGATGTAACGTGGCAGCAATTTGTCGAGCAACTGCTCTTCCGGCTGCTCGTAAATGTAATCAACCTGCGAGGAAGCATCGCCGGAGGTCCCTCCTTCGCCTTCGCGCACCGCTTCCACGGGGAGCAACTTCTCAACGACAAGATTTGCCGTCATGACCGTCTTGAATTCGCTGAAGATGATATAGACGGAATCGATCTCTTCCTTGGCGTAAAGATCCGTCACCAGCGTAGAGATGTCCCGAGCCGTGGCGAACTCCACCTTCGCAAGGACGTTGATGTATTCGCTGATGAGGTTGAAGCCTGCTTTCTTCAGTGAGTCGCGCCCCTTCTTCCCAACCGCAATAACCGAGACTTTCTTGCCTTTGTGTCCCCGGAAGAATTCGTTAGCCTTGCGCAGAATGTTGGTATTGAAAGCGCCTGCCAGTCCGCGCTCGCCCGTTAGGACAATGGCCAGAATTCTTTCTTCCGGCCGTGAAGCCAGCAGCGGATGCTGCGGTTCCGCAATGCGTGACATGGTAGAGCGGAGAACGCGCGCGAGCTCTCGCGCATACGGCCGCGCCGCGAGTGCCGCCTCCTGCGCGCGCCGCAGCCGGGCCGCCGCGACGAACTTCATCGCGCGGGTAATCTGCTGGGTGCTCTTCACCGAGCGAATGCGGCGCCGGAAATCAAGAAGTGTGGGCATTGTTGATCGTTACGCGCTTGCTCCTACTTCGCAGCTGCGGCCACCGCTGCGGTGAAGCGCTCCTTAAACGCATCCAGTGCGGTCTTGATTTCCGCTTTGATTGCGTCGTCGAGCGCCTTCTTTGTTGCGATGTTCTTCAGGATCGAAGGATAGTTGGTCTCCGCGAACTGCAGAAACTCGCGTTCGAACCGTAGAATCTCGGCAACCGGAACCGTATCCAGCGCTCCGCTCGTCGCGGCGTAAAGAATCAGCACCTGCTTTTCCACTGCCAGCGGCACGTATTGATCCTGCTTCAAAACTTCCGTCAAACGCTGGCCGCGTGCCAACTGCCCCTGCGTGACTTTGTCCAACTGGTCCGCACCGAACTGCGCGAAAGCCGCCAGCTCGCGGTACTGCGCCATGTCCAACCGAAGCGAACCCGCCACCTGGCGCATGGCCTTGATCTGCGCGTTGCCGCCGACGCGGCTGACCGAAATTCCCACGTTGATGGCCGGGCGAATGCCGCCATTGAAAAGGTCCGCTTCCAGATAAATTTGTCCGTCGGTGATTGAAATCACGTTCGTCGGAATATACGCAGAAACGTCGCCCGCCTGCGTTTCAATCACCGGCAGTGAAGTCAGCGAACCGCCGCCCAGCTTGTCGTTCAATTTGGCAGCGCGCTCCAGCAAGCGCGAGTGAAGATAAAACACGTCGCCGGGAAACGCTTCGCGACCTGGTGGACGGCGCAACAATAATGAAATTTCGCGGTAAGCCTGCGCGTGTTTCGAAAGATCGTCATAAAACGTAATGGCGTGCCGCTTGGTGTCCCGGAAATATTCGCCCATGGCGCATGCGGCATACGGCGCGATGTATTGCAGCGAAGCCGGCTCCGCCGCCGAAGACGCGACGATGATGGTGTACTCCATCGCGCCAGCGTCCGTAAGCGTCTTCACCACCTGCGCGATCGTCGAGCGTTTCTGCCCGATCGCGCAGTAAATACAAATAACGTCGCCGCCCTTTTGATTGATGATGGTGTCGAGAATGACGGCGGTCTTTCCGGTCTGGCGGTCGCCGATAATCAGTTCGCGCTGCCCGCGCCCGATGGGGATCATGGCGTCAATCGCTTTGATGCCCGTCTGCAATGGTTCGCGCACCGGCTGCCGATCCAGCACGCCAGGAGCGATGCGCTCCAGCGGATTGCGCTGCTTCACGACGATCGGTCCCTTGCCGTCCACCGGTTCGCCGAGCGGATTCATCACGCGACCGATGAGCCCTGCTCCCACTGGCACCGACATAATCGTGTTCGTGCGCTTGACGACATCACCTTCTTCCAATTTCTGCGATTCGCCGAGGAGCACCACGCCCACTTCTTCCTCTTCCAGGTTGAGCGCAATACCGTACACGTTGTGCGGAAAAGCCAGCATCTCGCCGGCCATGACCTTCTCAAGCCCATGAACGCGCGCAATTCCGTCGCCTACGCTGATGATGGCGCCGACTTCGTCGACCGAAACGGTCTGCTCGTAGTTCTCGATCTGCTCGCGCAGGATCTTGCTGATTTCATGTGCCTTGATATTCGCCATGCCTGCTCCGTCGTTTCCGTTTCGGTTTGTGAGGCCCTCTACTCCGCCGCCAGCCACGCGCGCATTTCATTCAACCGGTTGCGCAACGAACCGTCGTAAATCGTGTCCCCAATGCGCACGACCGCTCCGCCCAGCAGCGTCGCATCAAGCGAATACTTTGGCTCGATCTTCTTCCCTGTAAGCTTTGCCAGCGTCGCCGAAAACTCTTTCTTCTGCGCCGCGCTCAATTCCACCGCCGAAGAAATCTCTGCCTCCGCAATACCCTGCCGCTGCCGGAGCACCTCCTGAAATGTCGCGATGATTTCCGGTAGAAGCTGCGTGCGACGGCTGTCCGCAATGATGAAAAGGAAATTGCGGATAATTCTGTTCGCGCCCAATCGCGCGACGATTTTTTCGATCACCGCATGCTTCTGTTCCTGCATAACCGCCGGACTTGCAAGAAAAGTCCGCAGCTCCGAGGATGCAGCGTACGCTGCGCCAAATTCGCCAAGCTGCTTGGCCGTCGGCTCGGCAGCCCCTTGCGCGAGCGCGACGTCCGCAAGAGCGTTTGCGTACTGGAGGCTCGCGGACTTCAATTCGGCCTCCCTGCCAGGCTTTTCACGAAATTGCTGATCAGCGCTTCCTGCGCCTGCGGATTCAGCTGCTTCGCCAGCAGCGATTCCGCGCCATCCACCGCCAGGTTCGCGGCCAGCGCTTTCAAGGCCAGGCGCGCCGCGCGTTCCGCGGCTTCGATTTCCGCTTTTGCGGCGGCGGCAATCTTCTGCGCGTCGGTTAGCGTGGCCGCTCGCAACCGCGCCACTTCCGCGGCGGATTCACGCTCGGCAAAAACGCGAAGCTCCGCCACTTCCTTCTGCAGATTCGCGAGCTTCGTTTCCGCCTCGCGCAGTTGCGCGTCGGCGACAGTCTTCGCAGCGGTCGCTTTCGTAATCGCTGAGCTGATGGCCGCGGCGCGTCCGCTGAAAAATCCAGGAGCCTTCTTCAAACACAGCCACAAAATAAATCCCGCCACGATGGCGAAGTTGATCCACTTGAAAATCTCCGTCGCGCTCTCCACTGCTGGATTGCCGCCACCTTCTTCGACGGCATGCACGTTCATCGCAGCAAAGAGCAACACAAATAGCGCGCTCGCGGCAAAAAGAAAACGGCGATTTCGCGTCATCGAGCCTCTCTCACGGGAGCACCCGGACGCGAAGGATTTTGCAACACGCGCTGCGCAATTTCCACAGCCAGCGAACCGACTGTGGTTTCAATCTCGCGGCGCGCCGCCGCCAGCTCTCCCGCAACGCGCTCCTTGCCGGCGTTCACTTCACCCAACGCTTTCGTGCGCGCTTCCTTGAGTTGTGCGGCGCGTTCGTCCAGCAGCTTCTTGCGCGCGGCTTCCTGCTCGCCGTAGACCTGCGCCCGCGCCTGCCGCAGCGCTTCCTGATATTGCTTCACCTTCTCGGCGGCCGCCGCCTGGGCGGCTTCGGCGGCCTTTTGCGCCCCCAGCGTGCGCGCGTCGCGCTCCGCCATCACCGCCAGCAGCGGTTTGAAGAAAATCGCCCGTAAAATGAAGTAAAAAAGCAGGATGATCAGGACTGTAGGCACAGCCTGAAGGAACAGTTCGCCTAGCTGGTGAACAATCTGTTGCATCGAATTGTTTCGCCTAACCCCGCCACGTGTGGCCCCGAGCTGATAGGGAACCTACCGGTTGGCAGCCACCCCGCGCCCCTACCAGGGCGTATGACCGCCTCTCCGTTACACTTAACATCGAGCGCTCGGCGGTCGCACATAACGAGGACTATGGTGGGCTTAACGCTGCCGACTCGAAATGATATTTTATAGCATCCACAGCAACTTCCGTCAACGCGACCGCCGCCATCATCTTCCGTAAATCAACAAGTGGAATGTTCCCGGAATAGGGGCCGGACTCGGGTGCGGCCGCTCCGCGGTGGGAGCCGGAGGCGGTCCAAAATCCGCGGTCGTCAAGTAGAGATTGTGAGTCTTGGAATCGAGCGCCATGGTCTTGGCTCCATACTCCGTCTTCACCGTCTCGACTTCGCTAAACTTGTCGGGCGTGTCTTCGTGGAAGATGTGGATATTGCCTTCCCGCGAAGAGACAAAGATTAGTCCCGTCTCCGGCTCGTAGACATTGGCATCCGCCCCGGCGCTGATGGGAAACGACTGGATCGCCTTGCCATTATTCGCATTCAGGATCACTACCATCTGAGGGCCGCGGCCTGCTGTGAAGAGCCGCCGCTGCTCCCGGTCCATCGCCAAAGCCGTCGGTTGTCCTGCGGGGGCAACCGACCACCTCGCCTTGATCGTTAGCGCGCGGGAATCGATCGCTACGACTTCATTGGTATCTTCTATGTTGTTGTAAACCATTCCCGCGCCGTCGGCGACGGCGAACTCCGGGCCACCGCCCATGGGAATGGATTTCACAACCGTCCCGCTTGCCGGATCGATGACTGTCGAACTCTTGCTGTCGCCGTTGAAAACAAAAATGCGCTTCGACGCTGGGTCGTAAACGATCGAGTCCGCGTCCGGTTCGCCTTTGATCTCGCCCGTAACTTTCAGGGTCGCGATATCGAATACCACCACGCTACCTGCCTCACCGTCCGTGACGTATCCTTTACCGAGCTCCTCCACTAATGCTATCCCGTGGCAACGTTTCAACCCGGAAATCGTGCCGACCAAGGCGCCGCTGTCCGCATCAACCACCTTAACCTCGGTACCGTGCGACAGGTAGACGCGCCGCGCGCGAGAATCGACAGTTAGATAGTCAAAATACTCTCGGCCGCCGGGAGCGGCGCCGAGAGGAATTTTCTTAAGCAGGTGGTAGTGAACCGCCGGCGGACTTGCCAGCGCGAGAACTCCGAGCAGAAGCAAGGTCAGGCAACCCGCAAAACGGACCAACCCCGCGATCTTCATGGAAATCCCCCTTAACTTGCCGGATTACACTATGGGTGGCGCCAACGTGAATCGTGGCAGGGCTTCAGCCTAGCCAATGTTCTCTAGCGTGCGGATTGTACCTCAACCCTGGGGGTTGTTGCTCGCCTTGCTATTTCTGGGGGCCACCCGGTTCCCGGTTTATGGCGGCGTTGGCGCTTTCCCTGGAGAGTTCATGTCCGGAGGCTCGATAGGCACCGAAGGATTCCACTCGAAGGTCATATTGAAGTTATCGTTCGACGCTCGGATGTACCTCGGCAGATTGTCGGTCTCGCTCAGGCACGTGGTATAGCTCCCAAGCTTGTTATTCTGCGTGAACCGCATCACGGTCCACTCCCGGCACGGGCTGCCTCCATTGTCCCTCGCTTCGCCCTTTTCAATCTTCCCGTCCTTGATGTCGGTCTCCAGTGCCAGCCTCATTTCCTCGGCTCCTCCCGGCGGCCGCGTGCTCGGCTCTCCTGGGTTGGTGAGGCACGGCCTTGGACTGGGTAGGGGTGCAAACAAATCCGGCCCCGGTGTCCCTTTTACCCACGTATAGCTGTCCTTGCGGTAATAAACGTCATCGCCGATCCGGATATACTCCGCGAAATCCGACATCGCTGATTCAACGATGTGCTCCTTGTTTGGACAGGAAGCCGCGTGTGCCGGGTCACCACCGGCCGGCCGTCGCGGCTAATGGACGTGCTGATCCGCCAGCTGCTCACATCTTCCAAGGCAGTTTCTTCCCGTTGCAATGCTTTCTTGCCGGGATTCGGTATCACGTTATGGGCAATCACCATCAGGAGAACGAATCCTATGGCAATCCCGATCACGCCCTTTCCGCTCATAATGCGCACTCCCTTCCCGGCGTCTCGATCTGCGTCCTGCTTTACTCCTTCTTCTCCGCACCGCGCGGTTCACGTGCTTTACTGCGGATTCAGCTCCTTCGCTGGCGGCGGTTCGATGCGGATCGCCGCATTCCAATCCGTATAGGTCTCTACCAGCCGGCGATCCGGTGTAAACACCTCTCGCGGCAACTCTCCGTCCCCGATGCATACAACGAACTCATCGCGCCATCCGGCTGGCGCAGGCACGCTGGCGATCCAGTCCCGGCAGTGCTCCCCGTTCACGATTCGTTTATCGCCCTTGTGAATCTTGCCGGCAACCAGGACCGCATCCAGCGACTGGAGTAGCGTATCCGTCCCGCGCGGTCCATACGCGCAGCTGGCGGTCCGCGATCTCTCCTCTTGCGAAGTCACCCACCGCAATCCCTTTTTCCCGTAGCTCGTTCCTTCAATCCAGATGCTCTCGCTGTTGTCCTCGTAATGTCTTCCGCCCTCGTCGATCGTGGCTTTGCTGACCGTGTGCACGCGCGAGGGGCAGTAAACCTCCGTCAGGCTCTCCACGTTTTTCGTCGGCTCTGCCAGCACCGTTTGAACGCGCCAGCTTCTGGCGTTCTGCATCGCCGCATTCATCTTCTTCATCGCGGAAACGCCGGAATCCGGCATCGCCCAATAAATGAACAACGCGAGCAGTCCAAAGATCACAAGTCGCGCCGCCAGCCCGCTCCCAAGGTTTCGCTCCATGTGGTGATTGATCGGAGCAATGCTTGGAAGCTGGCTAACGACGGATTGAGAGCCCCGAGGGCCTGTGGGATTGCCCTACCGTTGCGGCTGCGGGGGAATTTCGTAGACAAAGCGGATTACGAGTGGAGTGTTGTTGCGGCCGCTGGTCAGGTGCAGCGTTTCGTAGAGTTGCTGGCCGTCTTCGGAGAGCTCGAATGTGCGGCTCATCTTGTTGCCGTGCGGATCTTTTTCTTCGGTGACCAGCCGGTTGCCGTCCCATTTGGAGGCGATCTCCTGATAATTGTCGTCTTTGGATTTTTGCAGCTTCCTCCCATCGGTCACGAACGCGCGCTTGCGGTCACGATCATCCACTAGGTCGACTTCCGCCCCGGTCATCGAGAGTGCAATGGTGTTCGCCGGCGTGAACAGCGCATGCATTTTCTGCCGCTCGTCGTCGCTCTCCCCCCCGCGCCCTCCGTAGCCACCATGTCCTCCGCCACCGCCAGGATAGCCAATGCCGATTCCACCGCGTCTGCCGGAACCTCCGCCGTTCGAGCCGCTGGAGTTTTGCGTCCTGTTGCTGGTGTCATCGCTTTCGTCACGATTGAGTTTCCACGCGCCGAGTATCGTTGTGCGTGGCGGTGGCAGTGGCGCCGCTGGCTTGGCCGCAGCCGTGGGAACCGGCTGAGGAGGCGCGCCAGTCATCGGGCCTGGAGGCGACTGTGCGCGAATCCCTATGGGAGCCGCTAGGTAAACTCCAGCAAGAAGGGTGAAGACTATCGGCCTGGCAAAGTAGATCACTCTCATGGATGAACCCAACGCACTTTCAAGAGGGCTATCTCGTGATTCCCGCCGCGGAACCAAAAAGTTCCTCCGCTGCGCGAGCACGCGGCCCCGTGATGCACGATCCTATAGCTTACTCGTCCTAGTGATGTTGCTGCTTTGATTTCGCAGTTTCCACCCAATATCGCGCCGCATCCAGACTGCCAGAAGATGACCATAGACCCGGGAATGCGTAGCGTGGAGACCTTGCCATGGATGAAATACGCTTCGAGTTGAAGGGGTTGGATGGCGGTGGCGGCCGGCCTGGCCTTTCTGGCAGTAATGGGCTACCGCACCGCCACTCGATTTCAGACGGTGGATGATGCGGGGCGCGATGCCGTTTGCGAAAGGCTGATCCGGGAATACCAGGGGCTGGGACCTAAAGACTTGGCAAAACGCGTCGAGGAGTATCGCGCCGGTTTGCACGTGCAAATAGAAACTCCCGCCGCCGCGATCCCTAACATTGAACTCACAACTCTCTCTGCACACGGTTTGCCCCACAGCATGATCGCAAAAGTAGAAGTCAGCGTCGACGGCGGACCGCCGCCCGACGGACCCTCTGTGCGCTATTTCCGATTGACGCGGACCGGCGAAGGAACCTGGTACGTGCTAGCGGAAACGAATTCCTACCAATATTACGAAGCCCTGATGAATTAAACAATTCAGAGTGTGGCCTTCCGCAATTCACCGGTTCTTCTCTGCAATGCATCTACTTCAACCACGCGTTGAGATCCGTGACCCGAGGAAGCAGAGCGAGCGCGCCGAGTTCGCGGAAGCGCGCAGCACGCTGGCGAAAGCGGTGTTCGCCCTTCGCGATGATGGCCATGAACGGAACGCCGGCACCCCGCGCGGCGAGGGCGTCATCAATATTGTCGCCGAGATAGAGCGCTGATGCTGGATCGCGGTTGCCAAGAATTCTATGCAGGCCCTCCGGATGCGGCTTCTTCTTCGCATCGTCCATGGTGATGATGTTGCGAAAATATTTTGTCGCCGGCCAGCGTTCGAACGTAAACGAAAATTCCTGCCGCGTGCGTCCGGTAAAAAGATTCAGTTCAAACCGCCGCGCCCACCGTTCGATGTGCTTCGAAGTGACAATCAGTTTTTCGTTTCGAACATTCCCCGGCCTCCCATCCGAGCCCCAGTAGAATTTTTCGAACACTTCGCGCGCCTTCTCATAGTTGGTGGGATGGCCCAGCGAACTCACCCACGCCGACACCATGCTCCAGTCGTCGTTGTAGCCCGGCTTGCTCTTCCACTGATGCAGCTCAGCGAACGTGACGCGCTTGCCGGTAAGATATCGCACGGTATCCAGCGCCGATCGCCAGTATGTGCCCCGCACATCCACGAGCACGCCGTCCACATCAAAAATCAGGATTTGCGGCTGGGTCGCCAGTGGCTTGCTGCGTGGCGCTTTTTTCTTTTTCGCAGACGCCAAAGTTTTTTTCGGCACGGATCCTCGTGGACTGGAAAGCCAGTGAGAAAGTTTCACCGCTGCATCGTGCTGCGTCAAGCGAGTGTCTCTTAGAATTCTGAACGCGCTGGGTTGGCTGTGGTTGCTGGGGATTCAAGCGGGTTGCTACACTTTAGCGGAACACGCGGCGCAAGGAGCGATTATGGCGGGATACGGCGGAGTGGATTTTATTGATTTTGATTCGCGGCTGAACGACGAAGAAAAACTGGTGCGGCAGACGGCGCGGCAATTCGTCGAAAACGAAATCATTCCCATTATCGAAAAACACAGCCGCGAAGCGACTTTCCCGAAACACCTGGTTCCGCAACTCGGCGAGCTGGGATTTTTCGGCGCGAACCTGCACGGTTACGGCTGCGCGGGAATGTCCAACGTAGCGTACGGATTGATGACGCAGGAGCTCGAGCGCGGCGATTCCGGGCTGCGCAGTTTTGTTTCCGTGCAGGGCGCGCTGGTGATGTATCCGATTTTTACGTTTGGCAGCGACGCACAGAAAAATAAATGGCTGCCGCTTTTACAGCAGGGCAAAGCGATCGGTTGTTTTGGATTAACCGAGCCGCAATTCGGATCGAACCCGGGCGGGATGCTTACGCGCGCGGCGAAGAAGGGCAACAAATTTATTTTGAATGGCGAGAAGATGTGGATCACCAGCGGATCGATCGCGGACGTCGCGGTGGTGTGGGCGAAAGCCGAGGACGACAAGATTCGGGGATTTCTGCTTGAAAAAGGCACGCCGGGATTCAAAACTTGGGACGTGCACGGAAAATGGTCGCTGCGCGCTTCCGTAACCTCGGGACTTTCATTCACGGATTGCGAAATCCCGGAAGAAAATCTTTTGCCCGGGGTGGTCGGATTGAAGGGACCGCTGAGCTGCCTGAACCAGGCGCGCTACGGCATTGGCTGGGGCGCATTGGGCGCGGCGATGGCGTGCTACGACACGGCGCTCCAATACGCGAAGACGCGCAAGCAGTTTGCGAACAAGCCCATTGCGTCGCACCAGCTGGTTCAGGAAAAACTGGCGTGGATGATCACGGAAATCGTGAAGGGCCAATTGCTCGCGCTGCATGTCGGGCGCTTAAAAGACAACGGAAAAGTTGATCCGTCACACATCTCCATGCTGAAGATGAATAACGTGGGCATCGCGTTGGATACCGCCCGAAAAGCGCGCGACATTCTCGGCGCCAACGGCATCGTCGACGATTACTGCATCATGCGGCACATGAACAATCTCGAAAGCGTGTACACCTACGAAGGCACGAACGACATTCACAAGCTGGTGATCGGGGAGCGCATCACCGGCATCGCTGCCTACGTTTAGAACTCGCAGGCAACGAAATGTGCCGGCCAGAGACCAGCGCTACAGATCGCACAATCCATTTTCACCCGTGCTGAATCCTGTAAGCTGTAGGGGCACGATATATCGTGCCCCTACGGGAGTACTCTCATGAATACTCGTGCCATCGTCCGCTTTCAGCAGCTCATTTCGATTTTGCTCTTTGTTGCGGCGATTTGTGATTGCACTGCGAGCGCGCAGCAGAAGATTGCGACGGACCCGGCGAAGCCGAAGATACGGGCGATTACGGCGTTTATCAATCTGGATCGGGCGCAATACAAGGAGCAGGTGGCGGATGCGTTGAAGATGCTGAGGCGCGCGCAGATCACTTTTCAATCGCGCGGGTATGAGGTGCAAACGATCCGGATCGCGACGCAGCCGTTTCCGGAGTACATCAAGGGGCTGACACCAGAGCAGGCCGTGGCGTTTTTCAAGGAATACGATTCGCTGGCGATAAAAGAGAAATTCGCGGCGGCGATCGGTCCGGCGATGCTCAACGCCGGCGACAGCGATGCGCAAGCCGACCTGCTCGGGGAAATCTTGAGCAAGACGAAAATGCTGAACGCAACGGTGGTCGTTGCCGGTGAAGAGGGCGTGCGCTGGAAGGCAGTGGGCGCCGCGGCGCGAGTGATCAAAAAACTCGAAGCCACAGAACACAGCCAGGGCAACTTCCATTTTGCGGCGATTGCCATGGTGCCGCCGCTGACTCCCTTTTTCCCCGCGGCGTATCACACAGGATTCGGACACCAATTCGCGATCGCGCTGGAATCGGCGAATGTGGTGGCCGCAGCTCTTAAGGATGCGCCGGACCTGGCAACGGCCAAGCAGCGGCTGACGGATTTGCTGGCAAGCAGCGCGTTCGATATCGAGCGGCATGCGGGACGCGTGGACCAGGAAACCGGGTGGGCTTACATGGGCATCGATCTCTCGCCCGCGCCGGCGGGGGATGTTTCCATCGGAGCGGCCATCGAAAACCTGACGACGCTGCCCGTCGGGTTCAGCGGAACGCTGACGGCGGCGGCGACGATCACGGCGGCCATCAAGGACGTCAAAGTGAAGCAAACCGGATACTCCGGCCTGATGCTTCCGATTCTGGAGGACACACGGCTGGCGCAGCGCTGGAGCGAAGGAGTCATCTCACTGGATGCGCTTCTGAGCTATTCCGCGGTGTGCGGCACGGGGCTGGACACGATTCCGCTGCCCGGCGACATTACCGTGGACCAGCTTTCGCTGATCATCGGAGACATGGCCAGCCTGGCGTTCAAGTGGCACAAGCCGCTTTCGGCGCGGCTGCTGCCGGTTGCGGGCAAGGGCCCGGGTGATAAGACGGAATTCAATGACTCGGCACTGGTGAATGCGACACTGCAGCCGCTAAGTCGGAAGTGACTCGTTACTCCTGGCAGGGCTCGAGTCTGCTCGATTTGACGTGTTCGACTCTGGCGGCGACGGAGAAGGATTTGGCCTAAGCCGCGTGCAAAGCCTCGGCCCTCGGCGACTTCGAGACGAACTTCAAGTAAGACTTTAGATACTGCGAACCTGCCCCCCCTGTTTTTAAAAAAGTGCGGAAGTACATAGTTTTAAAGGACTTAATCGTAACTCTTTAGATGCAAGAGTGTGCAAGAGCGTGGATCGAAAGCACATACGATTTCTCGCTTTGGGGACGAGAGCGACAGAGTGCATAAGTTGTTGATGGAGCGAAAGATTGCGCACGAGACACGGTGAGAAGGAAAAAAGCGGCAGCTGCGCTGCCGCACTTCAAAAACTAAGTTATCCGCAACCTATAGTACCTGATGGGTTAACAGAGGTCAAGAGAAAAGATTGGGGGGAGCGCGGCCCCGCCGGCACATGCCTTTCTAGGGGGCTATAAGGCATGCGTGGCTAGGGATCGACGTGGGTGTCGAAGGCGACGGTCTGGACGTGGCCGCTTCGTTTGACTTGGACAAAGAGGCGGTAGTCCCCGGGGTCGGGGAACCCGTAGGGAAAAGTGACTTCGGGGGGCATGGGGGCTTCGTGCATCGCGGGCATGGCTGCCATCTCCTTGTTGTCACCGGCCGGCTCTTTCTCCAGGAGCATTAATGCGGCCATCGGCATGGAGCCAGAAGGATGGACGTGGGCAAAGACGGTCAGGTCGCGCTTGACGATGACCAGGTGCCCTCCCATTCCCATGTAGGGTTCGAGGTCGGAGGCGGGCTTGCCGTCTTTATCGAAAATGCGGAAGCGCAGAAGCATGGGCTGGCGCGCGTGAATGGTCTGACCGTCACGAACCCACTCCCAGCGGCTGTGATCGGGCAATGACAAAGTAGTCGTGGGGGTTTTTGCGCCGGCAGAATCGGCAAGGTAGTTCACGGTCGCTTCCGAATCATCGCCGGCGGGAGGATTGCCTGGGACGTCGGGCAGTGTCATGCGCGCGGTCATCGTGTCTGGAAAACCGGATTCGCGTACGATGTCGGCGAAGACGGCGTAATTCCCGGCACTCACGGCGGGCAATCGTTCCGCGAAAGTGTCCGCCGCTGTCTGGTCCGGATGCAGGTGATAGAAGCGATCCAGGTTGGGCAAGCTGATCAAGAAGAGATGCATGAGGTGGCCGTGGTCGGGAATGATCTTGTTGAGCAGCATTTCCTTGCGGCGGTCGTGCCAGGAGGAAAAACCCATCTTGAGCACGAGGTTTTTTGTATTTTGCAGGGAGACTTCGACCGGCGGCGGTTTGTACATCATGAGGTCGGCTCTTCCGCTGGCTGCGGCGTCCCACCACATGTTTCCCAGAAAAAGAATGGCGACGAGTGCAGCCGCGGTGAGAGCCATGGCGATGCGTCCACGGCGTCGTTGAGGAGTGGAAGGCGCGGCGCCGGGTTCCAACTGGCTTTCACGCGCGGCGGCGCCAAAGATGGCAATGAGGCTAGTTATCAGCAAGAACATCAACCCCAGGAGGATCGCTCCTGTGTTTTTCTGCATTCTCAGGGTGCGGCGCGCGGCGGCGGGGACGGGCACCGCTGTTTCACCCTTACCCTGCGATCCAAAAACCTCCATGCGCACTTGCCAGGCGCCTGAAGCCATCAGCCAAAGTTTTCCGGTGAAGTATTGGGCGTCGACTTGTGAACGCTCCATGCGGTCGGAAGGCGGAGCGTACTCCGATCCTTCCCCCACCGCGCGCAAAGGCACGATACGAATGTCGGTTACGTTTCCGTCGAGCGCGCGGACTTCGACTTCGGCGATGCCCGGAACCATCGGCGGCGTTCGAACGGTCACGAAGAGCCGGTAAGGTCCCGCCATGCCTTCGTAGAAAACATCGGGGCTGCCGACGTGGGCCCGGCAAAGTGGCACGAGAAAGACACACGCGGTAAGGAAAAGCAGGAAGGCGCGTTTCATGAACTTACCGCTTGACCCGGCGCATCCAATCGCCCCAGGCGAGGCCGATGCGGGTCATAAGAAAAGCGGCGGCAAAAGCGATGAGCATTCCCACCCAGAATTGCGTCCGCGAGTGCTCATAAAAATCAAATTGATGGTTTAGATGATAGTTGCTGGGCGGCTCTATATAAGAATAATAGTTCGTACCGAAAATGCGATTCTCGGCTAGTGGTGAAATCAGGAACTTTCCCATGGGCCACTGCACGGCGATCATCGCGAGCAGAAATCCCGCACCGGCCACGGCGGCTTGCAACCATTTGTTGCGGCCTGCCAGTCGATCCAGGAGAAAATCCAACGCAGCGGCGCCCGCAAAAAGCAGGATGGGAAATTCCAAGGGCACCAGATGGGTAACTCGAGTGTAGACCGGACCGAGTTTCGGCTCGGCCGGCACCAGGGGAACGAGCCAGAGCGCGAGCAGCCAAAGCACAAAATAAATAAGCGCTACTTTCGTGGCGGCCCACTTGTAACCAGAGGCGCGAGCGATACCCACAAGAACCAGTGGCATCGCCAGAGCCAGTGCGCGGTAGTAGATTGCGCTGTGCGATTGCGTGTATCCGGTGTATTCGGTGATGAGCATCAAGAGGAGAATCGTGAGCATGCAGCCGACGACGAGAAAGATGCGGTTCAGGCTGGCGCGAGTCTGCTCGTTGGCGCGATTCATCTCCGCGATGATCAGGAAAAGTCCTCCCAAACCCAGGATAAAGATTCCGAGGATGAGAACCACGTGTGGCGGGCTGAGAATCTGGACATCGAGGCCAAAGGCGTTGTGCCACCAATCGTCAAAAGGCGCGGAGGTGAGCATGGTGAGGCCACCCCAGAGGGACACGAAAGCGCCCAGCGGGCCGTAGAATCCCCAGACCTTTATGGAAGATTCCCGCCGGGCACGATTTTTTCCAAATGTGGTGGAGAGAATCAGGTAGCTGCTGGAAAATCCGGCGAGGATGGCGCCGAAGTGAATGCAGAGGTGCGCGGGGGTCCAGAAAGTGTCGCGGCCGATGGAAGTGTGCCAGGAAATATCCCAATAGAGGCCGAAGGCGGTGGACGTGACCGCGATGGCAGCGCACCACACGTACCAGGGGATCGCAGAGACGCGAGACAAGACTGCGCTTTGGGAAGCGGTAGAAACGGGGTACGGAGCAGTGTGTGACATGGTCTCTCTCTAGAGGAACCTGAAATTCGGGCTGAGTTTTCGGCTGACAGGCAATATACACCCCGCCGCCCGACCGAGGAACACTTCGCCTCAAGTTTCAATACGCGCGAATGCCTTTGGGACTTTCAGAGCCCTGGAGGACGTTCGGCGGCGACGGCAAAGGCGCGCTCCAGGGCGATGCCGACGCGACAGAGAGTGCCTTCCTCGAAGAGGCGGCCGATCAGGGTGACGCCGTGGGGCACGCGCCGCGGCGGAGAAAATTTTGGCAAAGGATTTTTCGGATCGGGCGCCCAGTCCGTGCGCGCTTCGGAAACTTCGACGAAGCCGGCGCGGAGGGTGAGCGAAGGATGGCCCGTCTGGTTGCTGATGGTAAGCATTTCGTCGCGCAGAGATGGGACGAGCAAAAGATCCACTTGCGAAAAGATGCGGGCCATTTCCTGGGCTACTTTGCGGCGAAGCCGGTCCGCCTGGACGAAATCCACGGCGGAGAGGAAACGCGCCTGCCGGAAAAGGTTGGGCCAGGCGTCAGGCGTCTGGACTTTGAGCTGGTCCACGCCGTTGCTGAGCGTGAGTTCCTCGAAGGCGGCGGCGCCTTCGGCGAAGAGAATCAGGTTGAGCGAGTTATACGGCCAGTCCGGTAGAGAGACTTCGACGGGAACGAGGCCGAGCTTCGGAAGCGTTTCGAGCCCGGCGCGATCGACGTCGGTAGCGGGACTCTCCTTCATCCACGCGGGAAAATAGCCGACGCGCAAACCCCTGATACTGGCGCCGGCGTCGAAGTCCAAATGACTCGGGACGCTGGAGACATCGCCGGGATCGGGCCCGGTGATGGCCTGGAGGACTAAGAGGGCGTCCTCCACGGTGCGCGCCATGGGACCGAGCTTGTCGAGAGACCAGCACAGAGTCATGGCGCCAGTGCGCGGCACGCGGCCGTAGGTTGGACGCAATCCAGTGATTCCGCAACGCATGCTAGGGCTGATGATGCTGCCGCCGGTCTCGCTGCCGACGGAGAAGCCGACCAGAGCGGCGGCTGTCGCGGCACCCGGACCGGCGCTCGAGCCGGACGCGCCTTCTTCGAGAAGCCAGGGGTTCATAGTTTGTCCGCCGAACCAGATATCGTTGAGGGCAAGAGCGCCAAGACTGAGTTTGGCAACGAGCACGGCACCGGCAGCATGGAGGCGCTTGACGACGGCGGCATCGTCCTTTGGAACACGATTGCGGAAAGGTTCGGCGCCATAGGTGGTGGGGATTCCTGCTGTGTCGAGAAGATCCTTGCCGCCCCAGGGAATGCCGTGAAGCGGCCCGCGGTATTTTCCGGCGACGATTTCCTGATCGGCTTTCTTTGCCTGAGCGAGCGCAAGCTCGCGCGTGAGGGTAATAACGCAGCGCAGCTTGGGATCGAATTGCTCGAGGCGTTTTAGATAGATATGCGTGAGGCGCTCGGAGGAAAGCTTGCGCTGCTCGATCCATTGCGAGAGCTGGGTTACCGAAGCGAAGGCGATGTCCGCGTCGTTGGCAGGTAAAGGACCGGGATCGGTTTTGCTGCGGATAAATTGATCGCGCTGTGGGCCGCCGGGCTGGCCGGGTAGAACGGAAATGTAACGCGACCATGGTGCGAGAGTTGGCTCAAGGGCGACGCTGTGGCGACCAGTCCTGCGTTCGTAGAGAGAAGCCATGTTGACTCGCCAGGAGTCTGCCGCCTGGACGCGATGTGCGCTGGTGAATTCCACCTGCACGAGCTTTTCTGCTTCAGCGAAGGTCGTGGGCGTCACCGCCGGTCCGACAGCGGGTCCGGTGCCGAAGGCAGGCGGCGCGCCAGGCGGGAGTTGCGCGGCGTCTTGCGCGTTTTCCCCCGCATGATCCTGTGCGTCGCTGCGCGCGGCGACGGCCGCACCGAGGACCGCTAGCGAAGTGTGTCTTATGAATTGCCTGCGCGATTTGGACATGAATCCTCCGCGCAGCATTGTAGCCGAGACTCGCACACAGTAAGCAGGAGGACATTTTCCGGGTGCGAGGGACGGCTCCGGAAGCGTAATTTGTCGACTGGCAACTCTGCTTTGGCTTATGATGGCGCCCGCATTGGGTGGGTGAGGCCTCGAGAAAACCGCCGGCAAGATCCCGGCACTGGTGAACTCCCGCCGTCTTTGGAAGGACACGAGAATGGAAGAACAACTGAGCCTGGAATTTTTGCGCGTGGTGGAAAACGCGGCGATTGCCGCGGCGCGCACGATGGGATTCGGCGACCGGCACCATGCGGATGAAGTCGCCGTCGAAGCCATGCGCAAGACGATGGACTCGGTGGAGATCGACGGAACGATTGTGATCGGCGAAGGCGAGCGCGATGAAGCACCCATGCTTTACATCGGGGAGAAAGTCGGACTCGCGACGCACGCGCCAAAAGCACTTTTTCCGCAGGTGGACATCGCCGTCGATCCGCTGGAAGGCACGAACCTCTGCGCGACTGGCGCGCCGAATGCCATCGCGGTGCTGGCGGCTAGCGACCGTGGCGGGCTGCTGCACGCGCCGGATCTGTACATGGAAAAAATGGTGGTAGGGCCGTCGTGTAAGGGCGCGGTCGATCTCGATGCCCCGGTCCTCGACAACCTGAAGTCGATCGCCAAGCGGTTGGAACGCGACGTGGAGGATCTGGTGGTGGTGGTGTTGGACCGTCCGCGGCACGAGAAACTGATTGAAGACATACGCGCGGCAGGCGCGCGCATCCGCCTGATTGGCGATGGCGACCTCTCGGCGGGGATTTCCGCCGCGGTGATTGGTACGGGCGTACATGCCGTGATGGGCACTGGTGGCGCGCCGGAAGGCGTACTAACCGCGGCGGCGCTGCGCTGCTTGAACGGGCAGATTCTTGCACGGCTGGTGCTCAGCAAGCCGGAGCACGCGGAACGGCTGGCGAAGATGGGTGTGAAGGATTTGAAGCGCGTTTACGATACGGAAGATCTCGCGCCGGGCAAGAAAATGATTTTCGCGTGCACAGGCGTGACAGACGGAAACTTGCTGAAGGGCGTGCGGTTCTTTGGCGAAGGCATTCGAACGAGTTCCATGATCCTGACCCTGGACGAGCGGCAAGTGCGCTTCATTGATTCGGTACACCTGGAAAAGCGACCGGATATCAAGGTGCGGTTCAACTGAAGCCTGGAATCAATGACTGGCGACTGGCCGGAGATTACGGCCGCAATTTGCGAAGCGCTTCTTCGAGCCTTTGGCAGACTTCCTCGATCTGTTCCGTCGAAATCCGATTGAAAAATGGCAGCGCGAGGGTCCGCGACGCGATGGACTCTGTATTGCCGAGGCCCATGCAGCGATGGGCCTGCGCCCGATAGGCGGGCTGCAGGTGAATAGGCGCAAAGTACCTTCCGCAAGCGATCCCCTGTGAAGCCATCGCCCGAAGAAGCTGGTCGCGCTGGGCCGCAGTGAAGCCCTCACGCAAACGGATGACGTAGACAAACCAGCTGATGCGCCGGCGCGGCAGTTCGATGGCAGGAAGTTCCAGCTGCGGATGATTTTGCAGCCGCTGGTGATAACCGCGGGCGATAGTTTCCCGCCGATCGAGAATCGCTTCAATGCGTTTGAGCTGCTCGAAGCCAAGGGCGCAGTTCAATTCTGAGATTCGATAATTGAAGCCCAGCTCTTCATGCTGGAGCCATTCGTTCGAATCACCCCGTCCTTGATTTCTCACTTTGCGCACAAGCGCCGCGACCTTCGCGTTGTTTGTGACGATTGCGCCGCCTTCGCCGGTGGTGATTTGTTTATTCGGGTAAAAGCCAAAGACGCCGGCGTCTCCGAAGGAACCCACTTTGTGACCGTCATAATCGGCGCCGATGGCTTCGCAAGCGTCCTCGATCACGAAGAGATTGCGGCGGCGGGCAATTTCCAGAATCTCGGGGAGCGCCGCGGGAGATCCAAAGGTATGCACAAGAATGATGGCGCGAGTTTTCGGTGTGATGGCTTCCTCGATCCGGTTGGGGTCGAGATTCAGTGTTTGCGGATCGATGTCCACGAAAACGGGCGTCGCTCTCTCGTAGCGCAATGCGTTGGCAACAGCAATGAATGCGAACGAGGGTACGATGACTTCGTCGCCTTCAGAGATCCTCAGTGCGCGAGCGCAAAGATGCAGCCCGCTGGTTCCTGAATTGACTGCGATCGCTTGTGAGGTCCCGATATAACGCGCCAGGGACTGCTCAAACTCTTCCAGTTGGGGGCCAAGGCTCAGCCGAGGAGTGCGGAGCACCGCGGTAACGGCTGCGATATCCGATTCCGCGATGTCCGGAGCGGAGAGAGGAATTCTCATGATTGCGATTGGCGGAGGGCACGTGGTTTCGAAGAGGGATCCACGACAGGCGTAGTTGCGCGGCGTTTCATCAGGAGTTCCTGGGAAAGCGGGACGGTGGTCAACACTTGTACGATTTTCTCGGAGGCGAACCCATCGCCATACGGATTTACCATGTTCAGCAAAGAATTTCGAAATAGCTGACTCTGTGCGGTGCGCATCGCTTCCAGAATCGACGGTGCTTCCGGAGCGGCATCGATGATGTTTTGCGCGCGCTCTCGTCCTTGCTGGCGCAAACCGACGTTAACGGTCGGAAGGGCGAAGGAAGGCGTCTCCATGATGCCGCAGCTGGAGTTTCCGACGAAAACGTCTGCCTGGCGGAGAAGACTCCAATACGTGCGAGCATCGAGATTGACGAACAAATGCGAATTCTGGCGCGAAGATTGGAAATTCTTCGTGCGGGCGATGAGTTCGCGGCTGCCCGCGTCCGCGTTGGGATAACAGAAGAGCATTTGATCCGGGAGGGCGGCAAGCGCAGCAAAAAGCGCATCTGCTTCGTGGATCGTATCCCGCGCGATCGTGACAGGATGATAGCCCACGACAATCGCGGGCTTTCCCAGTTTTATCTTCAGACGCGATTCGAGCTCTTCACGCGTATAGAGCGTCGCGCGCCGCAAGTGGTCAAGGGATGGAGCGCCGGCGCGGTGCACGCGCCATTCTTCTTCGTCCATGGCGATGATCCGGCGCCGGGCTTCGAAGGTGGAAGTGAAGTGAATGTGGCTCATTTTCGTCAGCGCGTTTCGAACCGCGTCGTCAATGGCCCCTTCGCTGATTTCTCCGCCTTCAATGTGCGCAACGGGAATGCGCAGTGCGAGCGCGACGGAAGCGGGAGCGAGCATTTCGTAGCGATCGGCGATCAGCAGAAGAATGTCTGGCCGCATCTGGCCGAGGCAATCGGCAAGGCTCAGCGTGGCCACGCCGATGGTCTTGGCCATGCCGACGTCGGAATCCGAGCTCAGCAAACACTCGATGCGCGCGGCGATGGGAAATCCGTCTTTCTCAATTTCCCGGACGGTAAGGCCGAACTCCGGCGAGAGGTGCGATCCCAGCACGATCAGTTTCAAATCCACTTTCGCGTGTGCCGAGAGATCGCGCAGCGGCCAGAAGAGATGGCTGTAGTCGGCGCGAGAGGTGGTGATGACGGCGATCTTGCGTTTCAAGTTTTTCTCAGGCCAGCAAAGGATTCAAAAGTCCGAGCAATGTTTCGCTCGGCTGGTATTCGGGAAGAAGATTGCCAAGTTCGCTGATCAGAGCCGCCAGGTTGCGCTGGTCGACACTCGACGAAATGCGGCCGAGAAACGCGTCGAGTTCCTCCGGGTTCACGGGAAAGCCCTTCACCCCACGCAGCCTTTCGTCGCCTGTGGGCTCCAGTAATTCTTGCGCGGAGAACAGCTCTTCTTCCAGTTTGTCACCTGGGCGCATCCCCGTGAAGGTGATCTGGATGTCGCGCGGAGTTTGCAGGCCTGCTTCCTGAATCATGCGCGCGGCAAGATCCGCGATTCTCACAGGGTCCCGCATATTTGGAACGAATATTTTTCCCGAATCGTCCAGTGCGGCCGCGGCGAGGATCAGTTCGACGGTTTCGCTCAGTGTGATAAAAAATCGGCGCGCGTCCGGATGCGTGACCGTCACAGGTCCGCCGTGTTCGATTTGCTGCTGAAACAATGGGCCGACACTGCCTTGAGACCCCAGTACATTCCCCAGTCGCACGGCATTCATCTTCGTTTTCGAGTTTGCCATGCGCAGGAGCGCCAGCTCAGCGACGCGCTTCGAGGCGCCCATGACGCTGCGAGGAGTCACGGCCTTGTCCGTGGAGATCATCAAGAGGCGTTGCGCCCCGAAGCGGACTGCTGTCTTTGCCAGTTCCCAGGTTCCAATTGCGTTGTTGCGCACCACGGCGAGGGGATTCGATTCCATCAAAGGTACATGCTTGAACGCGGCCGCGTGATAAATGGTGTCGGGACGAAACCGTTCGAAAAGTTCGGTCAGCAATGCACCGTCCAGAACGTCGCCGAGAACAGCTGCGTGGCCAAACTTACCGGCCGCGAGAATTTGCATGTTGAGTTCATGCAGATTCTGTTCGGAATGATCAAGAAGAATCAGGGAATGCGCGTCGTTCGAAAGGAGAGCATGCGTCAAGGCCGAGCCGATACATCCGCCCGCCCCCGTGACAAGGATAGTCTTGCCCGGGTTGGTGGTGTCGAGCAAAGGCGCGTTCACATCCGCAGTCAGTTCTGGTTGTTGGTGATCGCCAGAAAAACGCGATCATCAACAGCGATGGAGCGCTTGAAGAGAGTCGCCGCGTTTCCGCCGGCAATCGCGACGTGATTAGCGTTGCCGCTCAACGCGGGTCCGGCTGGATTCGCGCCTATTCCGGCGCCATCACCTGGTTGAAGAGAGATGCGGGTTGTTTTTGGCGTGCAGTTGGCCGTTGCGAGACAGGTATCGCGAATGAAAACCTGGCGGTAGCCGCTGTTACTTCCACTCGCAAGTGCCTTCGCCTGAGCAGAACTAGAATTCGAGGAATGGCTCGGTGTGACTGACAGGAACGCGATGAACCGCCCCGAGGAACTCACCGACGGCAGAATACTTTCCGTGCCCACCAGCGTGCCGTTCGAATCTAGCGACACGAGACTCGTCGAAGGTTTGCAGGAGTCTGTCGCGCCCGCGCAAGTATCGCGCAAATAGACTTGCCGGCCCGCCGGAGCGTTTTCGGCCAAGTTGGTGGCGGCAGAGCTGAACGCGACGTAGCGCCCGTCGGAGCTCAACGAGGGTGTATGGCTTTCATCGTTTGCGGCCGTGCCATCGGTAGCGGCGGAGAGCAGCGTGGTGCGAGGCTGGCAGCCTGCCGCCGCACCCTCGCAAGTATCCCGCATGAAAACCTGCGCAAGGTCGTTCTGTACCGCTGTATAGGCAATGTAACGGCCATCGAGGCTGACCGCCGGAGTTTCTTCGGCGACCGCCGTCGCAGCGGCGCCTGCCGCGGTGGCTCCTGTGCATGGTGCCACCGCGCAGATTGTGAACGTCAACTGATTACTCGAACCACCTCCGCCACCGCCGGTACATCCGGTGGTGCAGCCCGGCAGAGCTGGAGAGCCGGGATTGAATACATAGATGCTTGCCGTGCCAGCGCTCGCGAGCAGTGAAACCGGGATCGTGGTCGAAATCTGTGTGCCAGAGACGGTGCCCACCGCTAATTTCGTCGTGGTTGCCCCGGCGATCCAATTCACCTGGGAAACCTGTGTCGGATCCGAACTGGAAGAGAGGAAGTTGGTACCCGTCAAAGTAATCGAGAGCGGCATCGTGGGGCCCGCCACAGTGGCGTTTGGATTAATAGATGTAAGGGTTGGCTGCGGATTGGGCGGGGGATTAATAATGAAGGCAATCGGATTAGAGAGCCCGTTTTGCCCGGAGCCATTGAACGGGCTAAGGGTATTGACGGCGGCGGTTCCGGACTTCGCCACCAGGGACGCAGGAATTTTTGCCGTAACAACGTTTCCGAGGACGTTTCCCGAACTGTCGACAGCAACCGTGGTGACGAGCGTCTGTCCATTCCACTGCACCACCGTCTTTGCCACAAAAGGGCCACCATTCACGGTGAGGATAAAGTCCGGGTGGCCGGCGGCGACTTCCGAGGGGGAAAGCGACCTGAGTGTGGCGCCCGTGTTGCTCTGAAAGGTGTTGCCGTAATTGTTGCAACCCGCTACTGCAAGAACCGCCACTACTGCGACAGCCAATGCTGTCCAAGACCGCTTCATTGATGCTCCTTGATCTTTTCTGGCGGCCCCAGCCACGCCGGGGTTGGCCTGTTTCGGCGGACGGCGGGGAACCCCGCGGCGCCAGTTTGCTTTGGGAGTATGATGCCAAATTCGCGCGGTGCGTTGACCGCGGAGCCTTCGCGATCAATCCGAACGTTGGGCGGCTCTTTTGCACCCCTGCTTCAGGCCACCGTTTGCCCCGGATTTTCGGGCTCACGCAACCTTATATGCTTACCATTCTGGCATGGAAAAGGTCAATGCGCATCCCAGCCACATGGGGAGCGGCCTTGATCTGACAAAGCACGCGCCGGCTGCTCAGTGATCACTGCTCTTGC
This sequence comes from Candidatus Acidiferrum sp., assembly GCA_036522195.1. Classification (GTDB taxonomy): domain Bacteria; phylum Acidobacteriota; class Terriglobia; order Acidiferrales; family UBA7541; genus Acidiferrum. Next base: position 30,848 of record DATDGF010000014.1, read on the forward strand.
CGCTGGCGCTGAGCGCTTCGATGGAGACGCGCGCCAGCTCTTGGATACGCGCCTGGCATTGTGCGTCCTGCACTCTTAGGGAAGTGACTGCGCGATAGCAGACGAGCGCCTTTTCCTTTCGCCCGAGCTTCACATAGAGATCGCCGAGCGCGAGCTGAAAGATGGGATTCGCGGGATACTTTTCGGCCAATGGGCCGATGACCGTGAGCGCCTTATCGTATTGTTGATCGTATCGATGCAGGTTCAAACCAAGATAGAAGCGTGCTTCGTCGGGCGTCAATATGCCCTGGGCGATGTCTTGCTCGAGCAGGCGCACACCTTCCTGTTTCGAACCACCAGGAATGCCCATGAAAAAGCGTAGGATCCTCGCGGAGGTGCTAAGCGTGTCCACATAATAGTTGTACAGTCCGAGTCCAAAGTCGGCGTCTGCGAGATGCGGATCCAGGGCCTTGGCGCGCAAGAGGTGTTCTCGTCCGTGCACGCCCGCGCGAGCCGCGTTGCGATTTTCCCAGCGCAGAGCGTAGAGCCGCGCTGCGGCGGCATCCGCCATCCCCGCGTAGAACTGGCTTTCCGCGGTTTCATGCTTCTTGATCTGCGCGTCGGCCAGGGACCCGGCTTTTGCAGCCAATTGAAGATAGCGCTGGTCCGCTTCGAGCTTCGCGCGGTGCCGGGCGTCGCTCATTCCGTATTTGAAATCCGCTGATGTGCACCAGATTCGCCACCAAAGAGCTTCTGCTTCCAGCAGATATCCCAGCGGATTTTCGGGTTGTTCTTCCTGCATGTGCTTTGCGGCCGCCACCGCCCCGGAAATGTCGAACGAATAGATCTTGTCGAGGATGGCCGGAGTCTCAGGAGGCAGAGTGAGATTAGCCGCGGCCGCAGGCCGCGCAAGACAGCAGGAGACGAACAGAAAAGCGATGCAGCCAAAGCGACAGGCGCTCATCGAATCCAGGATCTCTCTCTGAATAGAAGAACTATGCAGGGTGGTCTCCGCGTCCAACAAGTTTAGGCATTTCACGGACAGTTGCCAACGCAAATGGTTCGAATCTCGGTTAGGCGGGGCGCGGAGCATTTGCTATTCTCGGCGGACCAATGACAGCCGGTGAAAACTCGCAAGGCGTGGCGTTGGAGCGCGGCTTGGGCCTGAAAGAGGCCGTCGCGCTCAATATGATCGAGATGGTCGGCATCGGACCGTTCGTTGTAATTCCTCTGGTCATTAAGGCCATGGGCGGGCCGCAAGCGTTGCTGGCCTGGGTGGCAGGAGCAGTACTCGCGCTTCTTGACGGGTTCGTGTGGTCGGAACTGGGCGCGGCGATGCCCCTCGCCGGGGGCAGCTACGTTTTCCTGCGTGAAGCCTACGGCCCGGGGCGGTTCGGCCGCATGATGTCTTTTCTGTTTGTCTGGCAAACGCTGATTCAGGCGCCGCTCAGTTTGGCTTCTGGCGCCATAGGTTTTTCACAGTACGCGTCTTATCTCCATCCACTCGGCAAATATGGCGAAAAAGCGCTTTCCGGCGCGCTGGTGATTGTTCTTGTGGCGCTGCTCTACCGGCGCATCACTTCGATTGGGAAAATTTCCATGCTGCTCTGGTTGGGCGTCATCGGGACAATTCTCTGGCTGATCTGGGGTGGGGCCACGCATTTTAACCCTGCCCTTGTTTTCACTTACGCTCCCGGAACGTGGAATCTATCGTGGCTTTTCTTTGCCGGGCTGGGCTCGGCGACGGTCAATACGATTTACACCTACTGGGGTTACTACAACATTTGCCACCTGGGAGGTGAGATCCGCAATCCACAGAAAAATATCCCGCGGGGCATTTTTATCTCGATTCTGGGGATCGCCCTCCTTTATCTCGTCATGCAGACGTGCATTCTCGGTGTTCTTCCCTGGCAGCAAGCGCAGGATTCACCTTTCATCGTCAGCGTCTTCGTCGAGAAACTTTATGGTTCCGGCGCGGCGCGCTTTGCCACCTTAATGGTTTTGTGGATCGCGTTCGCATCGCTTTTTTCTTCCATGCTGGGGTACTCGCGTGTGCCGTATTCGGCGGCACTGGATGGAAACTTCTTCCGCGTGTTTGCGCGCGTGCATCCCAAGGAGAAATTCCCGCATATCTCTCTGCTATTTCTTGGCGCGCTGACTCTTGTTTTCAGCCTGCTATTCAAATTGAGGACCGTGATCGCGGCCGTGCTGGCGATGCGCCTGATCATCCAATTCATCGGCCAGGCAGTGGGAGTAATGCTGCTCCGGCGGCGCTGGCCCCCGGAGCGGCTGCCCTTTAAGATGTGGTTGTACCCTTTGCCGGCGCTTTTGACCATTGTGGGCTGGCTGTGGCTGTTTTCGCGCACGGGAAGCGCCATCTGGTGGGGCGTGCTGGTCATCGTTTTGGGGCTGATTGTTTTTCTCGCACAAGCACGCATTCGAACGGAGTGGCCGTTCGGCGCTCCAAACTCCGAGGTCATCGAATGAAACTATTTGGGTCCATGATTCTGCGCGCCGCGGTGCTGGTGAGCGCCTTGTTTCTGCTGGCTGCGCCACAGCGCGTCGCGGCGCAATTCCCTCCGGCTCCCGGCACGGGCCCCGGCCTCGCCGAAACCGTCGAAGCGATCGACAGCGCGCGCGTCACCGCTCGCATTCTCTACATCACCGCGCATCCTGACGATGAATCCGCGACCCTGCTTACTTATCTAGCGCGCGGTCTGCACGCCGACGTCGCGCTGCTCACGCTGACCCGCGGCGAAGGCGGCCAGAACGACCTCGGGCCGGAGCAAGCGCCTCAACTCGGATTGATTCGAACGCAGGAATTGCTCGTAGCTACGCGCGGATATGGAATCAAACTCTTTTTCGGGCGCGCGCCCGACTTCGGCTTTTCGAAAACTACCGAAGAAACGCAAAAAGTCTGGGGCCAAGCGGTCCTCGGAGATATGGTTCGCGTCATCCGCACTTTTCGCCCGAACATTGTGATCAACGGATGGGGCGGAGTTCACGGTGGCCATGGGCACCACCAGACTTCGGGATTGTGGACCCCGCGCGCCGTAGAACTTGCGGCTGATCCGAAAGCTTTCGCAGAACAGCTAGCAGAAGGCCTGCCGGTGTGGGGTGACCAAGCGAATCCGGTGCACCTCCTGGACACAGAACGCGGCAGCGCGACAGCCACCGCATCCAACGGCTACGCGTTGCCGGTGGATGACGTCTCTCCCCTCTGGGGAAAAACCTGGCGTGAAATCGGTCTCGATGCGTTTTCCAATCATCGCTCGCAGGGCATTACCGGGTTCCTCGGATCACCCTTCCTCCGCCGGCCGTTGGTCCTGATTCGGGAAGATGGGCAAAAATTCGATCCCTCGTCCCTTGCCGAACCACTCTCTCAATTTGGAGCCGCTCTCCCCAGGCTCAACGAAAGTTTCCGAAGAGCTGACCAACTTCTCCAAAAATCGAAAGACCAGGCTTTGCAACTGGATTGGCCCGCTGCTGCAAAATCAGTGGCTGCGGCGGCGCGGGACGTCGAGGAAGAAAATCGAAAACTCTCCAATGCTTCCGGAGCAGCGGAGCGGCGCCTGCACGCCGAGTGCGAACCAATTCTTTCCCGCATTCAGCATGCGCTCGCTCTGGTCGCCGGAGTTGATCTCAAGGCTGAGGCCAACCGCAGCGAACTAGTCGTGGGCGAATCGTTTACTGTCGTCGCCGAATCACGCTGCCGCAAAGGGGTTGGTTGCGCTCTGGCTGGTTTGCAATTGAATCTGCCTCAAGAGTTCAAAGAAATAAAACGCGAGGGCGATGAAACAAAGGGTTACCTGTTCACCGTCGAAGTCACTCAACCCGCGCCTGCCTCGACCATCTGGGCCAGACTCCTGCCAGAGCCGCCGCCGCTGGTGTTCGCCGAACAAGAAGTAACTGTCGACGAATACCGGTTCAGTGTCAAAACGCCCGTGACCCATATTGCCGCGAATTCAACGCGCGTGGACCGCGTGCCGCTACGCATCATCCCCGCCTACACGCTCGCAGTGGAACCGAAACAGGAGATCGAAGCGCTTGCAAAGCAGAAAAAAACATTCGATGTGCTCCTGCGCGTGCGCTCCTATGCGACGCAGCCGGGAAAAGTAAGTGTAGGCCTCGACGTCCCGAAGGGTTGGACGAGTAGTGCGTCTATGGGGCTGGAATTCACCGCTGCGGGAGACAAGTACGCCAAGCTAACGGTCTCGCCGCCGCAAAAGCTTGCGGCCGGCGCTTACACGATTAGCGCCTACGCGAAACGCGGCGAGGAGAAATTCACGACCTCGCTTGAGCCGCTTCCTTCAATGCCAACGCAGTTTTGGGAAGAGCCGGCGAAATGCGTAGTGCGCGCGTTTGCTATCAACGTGCCGGACAATCTGCGCGTGGGATACATTACCGCCGAGGGCGAGCCCATTCCGGAGGCCTTGCGCATGCTCGGAATTCACGTTGAAACCCTCGACGCGCAAGCGCTGGCTTTCAGCGATCTTTCCAATTTTGACGCCGTCGTCGTTGGCGTGCGCGCTTATGAACTCCGCCCGGAGCTGGCCAGCGCGAACCAACGCCTGCTGGACTATGTTTCGAATGGCGGCACGCTCGTGGTGCAGTACAACCGCGGCGACATCTGGGACAAACTGCAACCGGCACCCGCGCCGTATCCCGCGCTGATCTCGCCGCCACTTCCTCCCGCCAAAGAAGGCGCTCCACAGACACCGCGGCCCTTGCCGCGAATCACCGACGAAAATTCTCCGGTCAAATTCCTGAAGCCGGATGACCCGCTCCTCAATACGCCGAATAAAATTACCCAGGACGATTTCAAAGGCTGGGTGCAGGAGCGCGGCCTCTACTATTGGACGCAGTTTGACCCGAAATATACGCCGCTCCTGGCCATGAACGATCCCGGCGAACCCGACCTCAATGGGGCCCTGGTTTACACGCGCTACGGCAAAGGCACGTACATCTACACCGGCCTTGCTTTCTTCCGTCAATTGCCCGAAGGCGTGCCCGGGCCCTATCGTCTCTTCGTAAATCTTCTCTGCGCTTCGCGAACCAGGTAAACCAACTGGGCACATCGCCGCAGCGTGCGAATCACCGTGCTATCCTCTTCCCTCAGAGGAGCCGTACGCGCATGAAAAAGTATTTCGCTACCCGCTTTCCCGCTCAAAACATTCGCACGGTCTTTCTTTGCTTCTTGGCAGCGGCGCTCTTCCTGAGCTGCGTTTTACCCGCGGCCGGGCAAAAAGACAAGAAAAAGAAGTCGGACACTCCAACCGACTCCTCCAAGGCGCCCCTGCCTTTCTCCGATGAGCAACAAATCGAATACACACTCTCCGAAATGCTGGGCGCCTGGCAGCTCGGCGACATCGAAAAATTGCACAAGGACTATGGCGATGACGTTGTCGTCGTGAACGGCGCGTGGGCGCCTCCGGTTATTGGCTGGACAAACTATCTAACCGTCTACCAGCAGCAGCGCACGCGCATGCAGCAGGTACGCATGGATCGTTCGAACACCTACATTACGGTGAGGGGGAATGTCGCTTGGGCGTGTTACCAGTGGGATTTTGCCGGCCTCGTGGATGGCCAGCCGGCTAGCTCACAAGGGCAGACTACCGTTGTCTTGGAGAAGCGCAACAATCACTGGGTGATTGTGCACAACCACACTTCGCAGGCACCGGCTCCTCCTGCAAATCCGCCTGCGGCGAAGCCAGAGGAACAGCCCGCAAAACCTCCCCAGCCCTGATTCCGGGCGGCCAGCTCACGCGGGTTCGAAGACTACATGCCCTTCAGCGCGGGGTAGAGCCACACTCCGGCCATCGCCAGGAGCAAAACGCCTGACAGGATGCCCGTGCTCATGATGGGCTTTGAGAGGGCTTCGATCTTGGCAACCAGTTCACGCTGCTCCCGGGCCATGTGCTCTTGCGCACCATCGAGGAAGATCTGATCGTCCTCGTGGCTGGCGAGCAGGCTCCGTCGAAGCAGTAGAACCAGGAATACGGCGGTTACGACTCCCCAGGCGATCAGCAAGTAAAGCAGTGGCCCCGTTAGCGTTGTTGATTCCCCCATGGTGACCTCCCGTTGGAACCGATACGCAGTGCCAGACCCGACCGGGCCGGCAAGGGGTATTAGGGTTGATAGGCGGAGTATAACACTCTGTATTCGAATTTCCAGTGCCAACCATTTGAGAAACTGATGCAGGTGGTGGGCGGACTCAATTCTCCATTAGCCTCATTGCCCGCGAAAATCCTGTCGAAATCCAGCTTCTGCCCCACCGCGTTGACAAAGCCTCAAGCCGCAGCGCACAATTAAAAGCCACAGATTGAATCACCTGTGCCCGAATGGCGGAATTGGCAGACGCGCTAGCTTCAGGAGCTAGTTCTCGCAAGGGAGTGGAGGTTCGAGTCCTCTTTCGGGCACCATACCTCCCCGTAACTGAAAGCTCGAGGGTATCGAAAGTCCGTATTCGTCCCCGTTTGCGCAAACCGGACGGGCTCGTCCCTCATTCAAAACTGGCAGCACCGTCTTCTCGCTCCGCAAAAGAAGCTGCCACTTTAGGGCGCGCGTGAACCTCAGTCAACGCAGTTTCCGACTACCCGCTACGAACTTAGCTCGCTGTAACGGGAAGCCTGTGAAAGTTTGTGAACTGGCAAATCTCAATCCCACCGGGATAAATATCGCATGCGCTGGATTGAACGCCGCTCGGCGGTGCTAGAATCCCATCCCAGAGTCAGCCTCCGGATAAGGTGGCACGGCAAGTTCCCTTTTACCTAGAGCGCCATCGGTTCCAGGAATGTCCCCCGAAGGCCAGACTTTATGTGAGAGGAGAATCTCAATGAGAAAATATGGGGTGGGTCTGGCATGTTTTCTTATTCTCTTGGTCGCCGCGGTCATCGTAGCTTGTGCGAAACCCTATCACGACGAAAACGAACATTACGTCTTTGTTGCTACCAATATTAATCTGCCCTACTGGCAAGAGGCGCAGGCCGGCTTTCTGGACGCGGCCAGGACTCTCGGTGTAAAGGCTGAACTGACTGGTCCGACAACATACGATCCCACTGGAGAGGTAGTGATCTTCCGGCAGGCCGTGGAACAGCACCCGGCAGGAATCTGCATTTCCGCAGCGCGACAGGATGTTTTCCAGTCGGAGATTGACAAAGCCGTTGCGCAAGGCATTCCGGTAATCTGCGTGGACGCGGATGTGCCGAATTCGAAACGCGTGCTGTATATTGGCACGGATAATTTCAAGGCTGGCAGAGAAAGCCTGAAGCGCATGGCGCCGCTGGTAGCGGGCAAAGGAAACATCGTCGTCATCACCATTCCGGGACAGAATAATCTGGACGATCGTGTGGCCGGCGTGGCCGATGCACTGAAGAATTTTCCAGCCCTGAAGCTGGCGAAGATCCTCGATGACAAGGGCGATTTGCGGAACGCCTTTGACCAGATCTACGCGCTATTTAACAAAAAAGAAAAAATTGACGGAATCATTTGCCTGGAAGCGACCGGGGGCCAGGGCGCCGCGAGCGCGCTCCACCAGTTCGGTCTGGAGGGTAAAGTACCCATCGTGGCGTTCGACAAGGATCCGGAGACACTGGCGCTGATCGAGAGCGGCGCTATTGCGTCGACGATCGCCCAGAAACCTTATGTGATGAGCTACTACGGTCTCAAATTCCTCGACGACCTGCACCACAACGCGGTGCGGGAATTCAAGGACTGGCGCACCGCCCCGGCAGCCCCTTTGCCGAGCTGGGTGGACACCGGCACGGCTGTCGTAGACAAATATAATCTGGCGTTATTTCGCGAGGCACTCTCGACGCTCCCCAAGCCCCAGTGAACGAAGCCACTTTCTGAGCGCGGAATTGGGCGTGAGCGGTGAGAGTCAGGCAGAGGCCACGCCCGCTCCAATTGACGGCTAGCGGCACGATTGCTACGGTGTTTCTGCCGGCGAAACCTGACGATCCTCGAGGTACATGCATGCTTTTCTATCTCTTCGCACTTTCCTTTCCTGAATGGCAGCCGCACTTCTCTTTCCTCGATACCCCGCACGCCAACGAAATGATCGCGCTGCGCTGGCTGCATCTTGTCTTCGGCATCATCTGGATCGGCTTGCTGTACTTTTTCAACCTGGTGCTGACGCCCGCCATGAAACAGTGCGATCCTCAGCTGCGGACCAAGATTTATCCCGAACTGATGCCCGGAGCGATGGGCTGGTTCCGTTCGTCCGCGCTGGTGACCGTCCTGGTAGGCCTCCGTTATTTCACGATTCATCTCTCGGTGGATGCCAGACTTGCGGGCGACCTCTCGCTCATCGGCAAGTGGTTTGGGTTGTGGCTGCTGGTGTGGCTCGTCGCGTACGGGTTCATCTACGCCTTGCAGCTTCCTGCGAAAGGGATACGCAACAACCTGTGGTTCCGTGTCATCGGAGTTTCAGTTGTGGTGATTGTCGCGTCCTGGCTGGTCCTCGCCCTGAACGGCGGACCCAGCGTTTCGAACGCCCACCTGGCCATCAGCGTCGGTGGCGGCCTCGGCTTGGTCATGCTGCTCAATACCTGGGGAGTCGTCTGGCGTGTGCAGAAGCGCCTGATCGCCTGGTCGCGCCTCAGCGCCCAGCAAGGCGTGCCCATGCCGCCCGAAGCCGAGCGCTTGATGCGCTGGAACTATCTCACCGCGCGCACCTCCTTCTGGCTCTCCTTCCCCATGCTCTTCTTCATGGCCGCCGCCAGCCACTACCCATTCCTCAGTACCATCCCGCGCTGATTCGGGGTGAAGGCTGGTAACTCATTTATGGAGAAAAGTAATCAAATGAAAAGTGAATAGGGAGGCGGGCCAGGTCATCCCGCCTCCCTTATTTTCCCCTTGCGGGGAACCCGGCCAGTCTGACGGAGGGTGACTAGCCGGTCGTGTGTTGGCCTGTCTATATAATCCCGGAATTCTGAAAAAAGTTCCTGAAGAAGCCAAAAAAATGGCTAGAATCACGGTGTCGAATTAGCGCCAGCCCTGCGCCGCCACACCCCATGCCACGCCCTTCACACCTCAGCCCCGATAACATATTGCGTTTTCTGCAAATTAGGAGCGAACCTGCCTCTGCAAGCGAAATCTCCCAGGGTCTCCACCTGAAAAAGGCCGACACCCGCCCCCTGTTCAAAATGCTCTCGAAACTCAAAAAACGCCATGCACTCGAGGAACTGCCGGGTGGACGTTACCGCCTGCCAGGCCGCAAGCCGGATCGCGATACACCAGGCCAAACGCCGCGTGTGGATCATGGGCAACAAATCCAGCGCTCCGCGTTCGCACAGGTTGATGAAGTTAAAGGACGCCTGGTCCTTCATCACGACGGCTACGGATTTGTCGTTCCCGATACTCCGGTGCCGCAACTGGATGGCGACGTCTTCATCCCCCGCGACGCCGTCGAAGACGCCATGCACGGTGACCATGTTGTCGTCAAAATCCAGCGACGCCCAGGCGGCATTTCCGGCGCGCAGCGCGCGGAAGGTCGCATCATTCGAATCCTCGACCGCGCGCATCCGAGCATCGTCGGTCTATTTCGCTACGGCCCGCGCGGAAACACCGTCCTGCCGTATGACGTTCGAATCCAGCACGAAGTGGAAATCCCCCGCGGGCAGGAACTCACTCCCGGTCTATGGAAGAAGCTGGGGTTCAGCGGCTCCGATGAAACCAGCATCCGTGGAAGACGCATCCCGCGCCTGGACGAACTCGACGGAGCAGTCGTAAATGTCGAGCTGACTCGTTACCCGCGCGGAGGCGCAGCGGCCACCGGCCGCGTCGTCGAAATCCTGGGACGACCGGGCGAGCTCGGCGTGGACATCGAAATCATCATTCGCAAACACCACTTGCCGCACACCTTCTCCTCCGAAGTCCTGGAAGAAGCCAGGCAGCGCGCGTTGCCAGTAACCGAAAACGAATTCACAAACCGCGAAGACTTCCGCCATCTGCCAATCGTTACGATCGACGGCGAAACCGCCCGCGACTTCGACGACGCCGTTTATGTCGAGCGTCGCCCGGATGGCGGCTGGCACCTCCAGGTACATATCGCCGACGTAGCACACTACGTTCGAACAGCGACTGTGCTCGATCAGGAAGCGCGCCTTCGCGGCACCTCCGTCTATTTTCCCGATCGTGCCGTGGCCATGCTCCCCGAATCTCTTTCGAACGGCATGTGCTCCCTCAAGCCTCGTGAGGATCGCCTGGTCATGAGCGCCCTCATAGAATTCGATCGCGCCGGCAACATGAAATCCTCGCGCATGACTTCCGGCGTCATTCGCTCCGCCGAGCGCATGACCTATACCAACGTCAACAAAGTGATCGAGGGCGACGCCGAGATGACCGAGCGCTACGCCGCGCTCGCCCCGCACTTCCGCGACATGAAGGAACTCGCCCTGCTTCTCAACGCGCGCCGCAACGAGCATGGCTCGATCGATTTCGATCTCCCCGAGCGCGTCATCGAGTTCGACGAAGCACAGCGCATGACCAGCATCACCCGCAGCGAGCGCAACATCGCCCACCGGCTGATCGAAGAGTTCATGCTTTCCGCCAACCGCGCCGTCGACGGCTATCTTCTCAAGCGCGGTTTTGAATCGCTGCACCGCGTCCACGAAAAACCCGACGCACGCAAAGTCCTGGAGTTCGAAGAGCTGGCTCGCGCGTTCGGCTATTCGCTGGGCATCGAGAATCTTCACCAGCGCGAAGTAGCAGTCCGCCATGGCCGCGTGCCCTCTCCCGCAAAAGCCGGCCGCCCCGATTCCTACGGCCACGGCCGCGAGCGCGGCATGAAGGTCTCGCTCCCCGGCGCGGAAATCCGCATCACACCGCAACACTATCAGCGGCTCATTCGAAAGGTCGTCGGCAAACCCGAAGAGCGCATCATCTCCTACCTGATGCTTCGCTCACTCAAGCAAGCCCGCTATGCCGCCGAGCCGCTCGGCCACTTCGCCCTCGGTTTTGACCAATACACGCATTTCACTTCGCCCATCCGCCGCTACCCGGACTTGATCGTCCATCGCATTCTCAAATGGGCACTCGATCATCCAAAAGATGCCGCCCCTTCGACCAATGCATACTCCGCCGCTCCCCGCGGTTCCGAGTCCCCTCTTTATTCCCACGGGAATCTTGAGGAGATCGCTGCGGAAACTTCGGAAACCGAGCGCCGCGCCGGCGGTGCCGAACGCGAATTGATGGACTGGAAGACCGCGCAATTCATGGAAGCGCATCTGGGCGAGGAATACGACGCGCTGATCATCTCCGTGCAAAAGTTCGGCTGCTTCGTCGAACTGTTCGAAGTGTTCGTGGAAGGACTCATCCCGGTCAATGCGCTGGAAGATTTCGCCGGCGCTCGCTGCGTCTATCGCGAACGCGATCATGCGATGGTCGTTCTTTCGAGCTACGATGGCCGCCGCGGCACGCCGGGTTCACGCAGTGGCCGCGGCGCGAAGCCAAAACCCATGGAATGGCATCTCGGCGATCGCGTCCGCGTCCGCGCAGAACGCATCGATCCCATGCGAAAACGCGTGGAGTTTGCTTTAGTTGAAAAAATCTGAAGTTTACAGCGGAGGAATCAGCGAACCGCCAGGTTGGAAACGCGCCGCGGGTGCATCAACCGGCGCACCGGCCGGGTCACTATCGCCACGAATCTTGCCAGCGGATACCAATAACGGCTGTGCAACGAAAGTTTCGAAATAAGTAGTCCCAAAGCGAGCTGGCCCGGCGCATCCAGATCTATCCCGTCTCCATCCCGATAAATTCGCACAACTCGGCCCAGCAATTGACCTTGTCCCATGGGGCCGTCAGATGTCGGATGTGCATCGCCCTTGGAAAAAAGTTGAGCGGTCTCCAGGGAACCCCGCTTTTCTACAATCCGGTGTACGAAGAGGTGCGTATCGCGTCGGAACAAGACCATGTCTCCGCAACGCACGTTTTCGATCGAGATCTGCCGAATCAAGGCGACACTACCCGGCCGCACCCACGGAAGCATGCTCGTCCCGTGCACGCGCATCGAAACATACCCGCGTTTCCCCAACGCAGCGGCAATGCGCACCGCGTCGTCTGCCCGGCGTTCACCGCCGTGCCGGTTCAACTTCTTCCGCTGGTCCTGCCGATTTTCCATCAATGCCTCAAAACTGGAATTCCACGCGCGTTGTTTCAAGCTGCTAGCGGTCACAACTCAAAAGTGAGCCGGATTCGAAATGCACCAAATTAGGGCCTGTTCCGAACATTAGTGACACTGGAAGAACCGTTCGGAGATGAAAGTCTTGCTGCCTCTTTGTATAAGGGTGTTGTCTCAGGTGGCAACGGTCAATGGCCCGTAAGTCCTAGTTTGCCCAAAGCTACAGCACTTCACTGGTACCGTCTAGCCGTCGCCATGCCGCTTCCCGACCAGGTGCGGTGCTTCTTTAGGACCTGCGGGGGGCGCCGTTGCAAAGTCCGCCCTGCCCCGGCAATTTGCCGCACGCCAGCGCCAGCGTCTCGTAAATCGGTTCAGAAACGACGCTCGGCTTCGTATATGGCTTCTTGCCGCCACTTCCGCTAGGTGTTTGAGGAGAATTTTTTTGATCGTCAGCCATTCCGTGTTCCCTCAGTCTGAACTAGAGTTTGCAAGAAATGAAACGAATTCGTTCTCCGAATTTGTCTGCATAGTGGACCCCGCTTGCTCGCTGTGGAGCGCGCTGATTGGCGCAATCACCCCTGCCAGGCCCGCCTTTTGTTCCGCGAGTTCGCAGGCGCGCTCATAAGCCCCCAGCAGGTCTCCGCCTTCCATCAGTGCCAGCCCCGGGCAGCGCTCGCAGTAGCTGCGAATTTCGCATCGCGAACAAACCGGAAGCTGGCTCTCACGAATCCCGCGGAGCCGCTCGAGTTGCGGCGCGTGATACCAGATATCCCTGAATCGCTCGCGCCGCAGGTTTCCAGCCGCTTGCGGCAATTGCACGCAGGGGAATACATCTCCGTAGGGCGAAATGTAGCAGCTGTTGTGGCCCGCGCTGCAGGGCAGATCTTCGTAAGCTGAGCTTTCGATTCCGCTCGAAACTGCACTACCGATCGTTGCTGGATAATCCTGCATGGCACGGGCTGCCTCCGCGGTCGGCTGCGGTTTGCACGCATGCAACGCCGGATCCTGCATCACCGGCAAAAGCGAGGAAACCGGTATGCGGTGCGCCAGCGGCGCTTGGTTGCCGTCCATCATCGGCGTGATCGTCAGGTCCAGTACATAAGGAACGCCAATTTTTTCTGCTAAGGCCATCACTCCGCGGTACGCCAGCAGATTTTCCCGCATCAGCGGGCACGCCAGCTTAACTTGCAATCCCTGCTCAAGCAGCAGCGGAATCGCCGCCAGCGTCCGTTGCAACGACCCGGGAACCTTAGTGATGGCGTCGTGCACTTCCGGAATATCGCTGTAAACGCTGATCTGCACGCGCCTCACTCCAAATTCGCGTAGCCGCGCTGCGCGTTCCTCCGTCACCAGCAGCGCATTGGTCTTCAAGCTGACGTCAAAATGCAGCCGCCGAGCCTCCGCCAGAATCTCGTAGAGGTCCGGCCGAAGAAAAATCTCTCCGCCGCTGAACGTAAGGAACAGCGTTCCCGCGCTCGCCAAGTCCTTCATCACCGTCAGGCATTCGGCTGTTGTCAGTTCACCGTGGTCGTCATGATCCAGGTAACAATGCACGCAACGTTCATTGCAGCGGTACGTCAAATCGAAATGCACGCTCAGCGGCTGGTGCCGGAGCACCGTGCGCGAAATCAGTCGATCCATCACCGGGGTGGCGCCCGCTGCTGCACTTGTGCTCAACGTGACTCTCCGCCGGACGCCGAGACCGGCACAACCAGTTTCCGCGTAGCCATCTCTTCGAGCAGGGCTTGCGTGTCGTTCAACGCCACGTCCGGCGTCACCTCATAACTCTCTGCAAGCAGCTCCGCCAGCTCCGCTGCCGACCTCTGGCCATCAATGTTTTTCCAGAGAAAGCTTCCCGTATCGTTCAGCTCATGCATCACGCTGTCCGTCGGTGAAATAATGACTGTGGCCTCGTCAATTTCTCTCCACGCCAAGGCGGGATTCTTCTGCCAGAAAACGCACGGTTTGCCTGTCATTCGGGGAGCGCCTCCCAGAACGTTTGATCCTTGCGAAACGCCAGCTCGTAACTCGAAATCTCCTCGGCGGCTTGCGCGAGGATTCCCAGAAGCCTCCGGTTGGCCTTGGTTTCGGCCGAGAAGAATAAAACGTTCGGCAGTAGCGCGCGGAGCATTTCTACCGGGCGCAGCGATGTCAACCGGTTTCCCGAAGATTGCACCAGCCGGAAAATCCCTCTTACCGGCGCGCTGGTATTCGACCCTGCCGCGCGAAATTCACCCCAAAACGGAGTCCCGTACGCGCGCCATACACCATCTTCGTACCGCAGCAGCGAGATCTCATCGGTAAGAACCGTTCCTTCGGCTGATAGCGAGGCCACTGTGCTTTTCCCGGCGCCCGACCGGCCCGTGAATACGTAGGCTTTTCCATTCCGAATGACCGTGGCGGCGTGCAGCAGAAAACCGTCGCGTCCTGCAAGCTTCCAGCTCAGCAGAACGCGCAGCAACGAATCCAGTGCGAACTCGTTGCCAACGCCGTAAAAATTTGTATGGCTTGAACTATCCCGCAGCACTGCGCCTTCAAATTCGTATGCAAATTCGGCCGGCTCGCGTTCCTCGATGGAAAAATCGTTCAATGCAATGTGGATAGGTTGCGTTCCCGCTCCCGTGAACGCGGCGTAGCGCACCGATGCCGCGTCGTATAGCTGCGGGTCGGTCATCTGAAGCCGGAAAGGCACACAGCCGATCGACAACTCGAATTGCTGCTGCCGACCGCCCCCTGAATTGGCGTCCGGTGCGTTCAACGTGCTCCTTATGAATTCCCAGCGAGCGCGCCACAGCGGGGAAAGCAGGCGCCTTCTCGCTTTTTCAAGCCCCTCGGAGAAGGAAGCTATAGTAGTTTTGCGCGTACCCCCCCCACCAAGTCAAGAGAACGTTGCTCAATTCCTCAACGAAATTCCGTCGCGCGAAATCTTCGTAACTTGGTGCTACGTGCCATCTTAGCTATCCGAAAGCGGTCGCAGGTCCAGCCCATCTAAGAGTCGCAACGCTGTTCGGAGGCCCCGTGAGATTCTGTTATTCTGGAGTTCTTAGGTGGCAGTGCGAATCTCATCCCTGCACCGCTGCAATTCTTGAAGGAAAGAGGATTCTCTCGCCGTGACTTCGTCCACGCTTTCCGCACAGACCATTAGGCGCGCCTTTAATTTTAATGCAGGTCCGGGAGCGCTTCCTCTCCCTGTCCTGGAACGCATCCGCGAAGAACTCCTCGATTGGCGCGGCAGCGGTATGTCCGTCATGGAGATGAGCCATCGCTCACCAGAGTTCGAAAGCATCATCGCCACCGCGGGACAAAAGCTCCGCAGCCTCCTCGGAATTTCGGACGATTACGCGGTGATCTTCCTCCAGGGCGGCGGCAGCATGCAGTTCACCATGGCCCCCATGAACCTCTACCTGCCCGGCAAGCCTGTCGACGTTCTTCATACCGGAATGTGGACCGCCAAGGCCATCGGTGAGCTAAAGAAAGGCATTCTCCACAACATCGCCGCCTCCACCGAACCCGAGAAATTCGTCCGCGTTCCTCGGAAGGACGAAATCAAGTTTTCACCGGACGCTTCCTACGTCCACATTTGCACCAACAACACCATCGAGGGCACGCAGTGGAACATGCTGCCGAAAACTGGAAACGTCCCGCTGGTCGCCGATATGTCTTCCGACATCGCCTCGCGCTCCATTGACGTGAATAAATACGGAGTGATTTTTGCCGGCGCCCAGAAGAACCTCGGACCCTCCGGCGTCACCGTGGTAGTCCTTCGAAAGGATCTCGCCGAACGCGCCGATAAGAATCTGCCGACGGTCCTTCAATACCGCACGCACATCAAGGAAAAGTCTCTCTACCACACGCCTCCAACCTTCGCGGTCTACATCGTCGGCCTGGTCCTCGAATGGCTCGAGTCCCAAGGCGGCATCCCGGCCATCGAGAAGCGCAACGACGCCAAGGCCGGGCTCCTCTACGACGTCATCGAATCCAGCAATGGCTTTTACCGTTGCCCCGTCGAAAAAGAATCGCGTTC
Source organism: Candidatus Acidiferrum sp. (assembly GCA_036522195.1). Taxonomy (GTDB): domain Bacteria; phylum Acidobacteriota; class Terriglobia; order Acidiferrales; family UBA7541; genus Acidiferrum. Next base: position 46,972 of record DATDGF010000014.1, read on the forward strand.
AAAAATGAACGTCGTCTTCCGCGTGGGAAACGGAGATGAAAACCTCGAAAAGCAATTTGCGAAAGAAGCCGCCGCTGCCAGCCTCGTCGGCACTCCCGGCCATCGCTCCGTCGGCGGTATGCGCATCTCGCTCTACAACGCCGTCACTCTCGAAGCCGTCGAATCCCTCACCGCCTTCATGCGCGAATTCCACCGCACCCGTGGCTGACTCCATAACAGTCACCCCAGATGCATGGATGTCCTCCAAATAGGGGAGATGCGCCCACCCTGCTGGGGATTATCAAACCGTTGCGTGAATGGCATCCGACTGGACGGAAGCCGGCCCGGCTCTACCGCTTCTCGGCCTCACGTTTCGAAAAGTTGAAGGACAAAGGGATACTCTTCCCATTTTAAGTCTCGAGGAATTCCCGGGAAAATGAGCCGCGCCCTTTTTTGCTTTAGTTCAAGCCAGATCAAACACCAGCACCTCTGCGTTGTACACTCCGGTCAACTCCAGGGCTTTTTCCGCGGAGAGGGCCGCGCCGTCGCCTGCCTCCAACTTCGTGCCGTTCAGCTTCACGCTGCCGCGCGCCACTTGAACGTATGCGTGACGGTCCTTCTTCAGCTCGTGCTTCACCGTTTCGCCGGCGCCAAGCACCGTCGCGTAAAGCTCGTTGTCCTGGCGGATCTTCACCGAGCCGTCGCGCCCATCCGGCGAAGCCACCAACCGCAGCTTCCCGCGCTTCTCCGCTTCGCTGAAGTTCTTCTGGTCGTACGCCGGCTTCAGCCCCTGCTTTTCCGGCAGCATCCAGATCTGGTACAGGTGCACCGGTTCCGTCTTCGACGCGTTGAACTCGCTGTGTGCCACGCCGGTTCCCGCGCTCATGTACTGCACGTCACCAGGCTTGATCACCGACCCGTTGCCCATGCTGTCCTTATGCTCCAGCGCGCCTTCCAGCACGTACGTTACGATTTCCATGTCGCGGTGCGGGTGCTTCGGAAAGCCGCCGCCCCCGGCAACGACGTCATCATTCATCACCCGCAGCGTGCGGAACTGCACGTGCTCCGGATCGAAGTACTCCGCAAACGAAAAAGTGAAATGCGAATCCAGCCAGCCGTGGCTTGCGTGCCCGCGGTCATCGCTATTGCGAATATTAATCATGGCCTTCCTCCTAGGTCGTGCAAACACATAATATGCGTTATAACGACTATTGTCAAGAGGTATATTCTCGCGCACCACCCGCCCCGCCTCTCTCCCCCGCAACTCCCTCAATTCCTTCGCTTTGCCCCGCCCTTCCGGCCAGTTCCCGGCGGCGCCCTCTTTGGTGTACAGTGGTAAAGTCACAGAAGATTTCTTCCCGCTTCCGTTGAGGTTCGCTGAATGGATTCTCCACTCTCCGCGACGCAAACGAAAAAGTCCGAAGGCACCCCTGCGCCCCGCGAAACCCTCACCATCACCGACAATCGCACCGGCAAATCCTACGAAGTCCCCATCACCCACGACACCATCCGCGCCGCCGACCTTCGCCAGATCAAGGTGGATCCCAAAGAATTCGGCATGATGAGCTATGACCCGGCGTTCAACAACACCGCTTCCTGCATCAGCCGGGTCACCTACATCGATGGCGACGCCGGGATCCTGCGTTATCGTGGTTATCCCATCGAAGATCTCGCGGAAAAAAGCACCTATCTCGAGACTGCCTACCTGCTGCTGAACGGCGAGCTGCCAACCGCCGAACAACTCAAGGATTGGACTTACAACGTCACGCACCACACGTACATTCACGAAAGCATCAAGAAATTTCTCGATGGCTTTCACTACGATGCCCATCCGATGGGCATGACCATCTCCACGATCGCCGCGCTCTCGACTTTTTATCACGACGCGAAAGACATTTTCAGTCCCGAATCGCGCAAGAAACAGACCTACCGCCTCGTCGGCAAGATGCCCACCATCGCCGCTTTTTCCTACCGTCACACGCTGGGCATGCCCTTTGTCTACCCGGACAATGACCTCAGCTATCCCGGCAATTTTCTGAACATGCTTTTCCGCACTTCGGAAATGAAATACCGGCCGAATCCGACGTTGGAGCACGCTCTCGACGTTCTTTTTATTCTCCACGCCGACCACGAGCAGAACTGTTCCACCAATACTATTCGCGGGGTCGGGAGCTCCCACGTGGATCCCTATTCCGCCACCGCCGCCGCCATCGCCGCGCTCTACGGCCCGCTCCATGGCGGTGCCAACGAAGAAGTTCTGCGCATGCTCATGGAGATCGGCTCGATCCAGAAAGTTCCGGAATTCATCAAGCGCGTCAAAGCCGGCGAAGTGAAGCTCATGGGCTTCGGCCACCGCGTCTACAAGAATTACGATCCTCGCGCGCGCATCATCAAGCACATCGCCTACGAAGTTTTCGATCTCATGGGCAAAAACCCGCTCCTCGAGATCGCTCTCGAGTGCGAGCGCATCGCCCTCGAAGACGAATATTTCGTGAAGCGCAAGCTTTATCCCAACGTGGACTTCTATACCGGCCTCATCTACCAGTCCATGGGTTTCCCCATGACCATGTTCCCCGTTTTGTTCGCCATTCCGCGCACTTCCGGCTGGATCGCCCAGTGGGAAGAGATGCTTCTCGATCCGGAACAGAAAATCGCGCGGCCACGCCAGATCTATCTCGGTCACAACACGCGCCACTACGTGCCTATCGATCAGCGTACTTGAAGATTCCCGGTGTCGAGTTTGCATCCCGCTGCCGGGGAGTCTCTCGACAATCCGTTCGCCACGCGTATAGTTGTTGCAGAGGGGTTGTATGGCTCAGAGTCCGATCACACCTTCGAATTCGGGGGCGCGGCGCCGCAGCCAGCGCGTGCTGATGCAAATCCCCCTCCGTCTTCGAGGCCTGGACGCTCAGGGCCAGGACTTCGAAGAATTTACGGAAACTCTCGCCATCAACGCACACGGCGCACTGGTCTTGCTTTCCGCTCGCGTCACCAGCGGCAGCGTCGTCCAGTTGCGCCACGTCAAGACCGAAGAGGAACAGGAATGTCACGTCGTGTTTCTCGGTCCCGTGCGTAGTGGCAGGGCCGAAGTTGGCCTGGAGTTTACCGTGCCACGCCCCGCTTTCTGGCGCGTGGCGTTTCCTCCGCAAGACTGGTCACCCAAGCATCCCGACGCCCGCACGGTTATCAGCGGCCGCGCGGACAAGTAGACTGTTCCCCCCGGTTCCCGTCGCTTTTCCCCTCTCCGTGAACTCTGCACTAGGGGTGTGTTTCATCTGCTGATCGGAATCGATGCGGAGGGAAGAATTTCCGCGTGCAGTTTTCAGGATGATTTCTAATCTGGAATGCGTGGTAACCGTCGAAGAAGTGTTTCGCTGGAAAAAACGAATTGGCTAGCCGCTCACCTTTTTTCCAATCATTGCCGACAACAACCACTTCCGCAAAACCGCGATGTAATACGGTTTTGTTTCTCGAAACATCAGGCCCATGCCCTGGTTTTCATCCACATAAATGACCGAGGCTTGCGCCTCAAAAAATTCCGTCACCGTGAATACTTTTACGGTCAGTCCCGTCCCTATCGCATAGGGATTTACCGTTTCCACGTAACAGCCATTCAAGCTGAGTTCGCGCACCTTCGCCGTGATCTTGTCTTCGGAAGTACCCTGGCGCATTTCGATCGATCCGGTGAAGGTATAGCGAGGATTTCGGCGGCGCTCTTCTTGGTCCATAGTCCTCCTGGGCAGAGGAAGAGCCTTGATTTTATCCCTCTCTCCCCCATTTTCCGCAAAGAACTTGTGACGCGTTTCCTGGCCTCTGAAAATCAGCAGTTCAGAGTGCACGGAGCCCTTCGGCGGCAGCCAATCTTGCCCGGCGGCTATCGAAAGTCCACAAGCTGTCAACTTCGAGCAGCAGAGCGCAGGCCACATGGAGCAGATCGAGCGTCCGGGTTCCCAGGCGCGGTGTCTGCTTTCGCGCCATCTGTACAAACCTCAGTCGCCGCAGGCGCATTCGGCGAAGGCGGGCAGCGGGATGCGCTGTTCGCGGGCGCGCTCGCCGGCGAGCAGCCGGGGGGGCGTTGCCGCTGCGGCGAGGGCCTGGCGTTCTTTCCTCGGCTGCAGGAGGAAATTCAATTTTTCGCGGAGGCGGCGGTGGGCGCGGAAGAGACGCAGGCGGACGGCCATGGCGGAGATTCCGAGGCGATCGGCCACTTCCTGGGTGGAGTATTGCAAGACGTCGCGTAGCAGGCAGACCTGGCGCAGATCCGGAGCGAGCTGCTTGATGGCATCGGCGAGGTGCTTGCGCATTTCGCGGTGCGCAAAGCGCTCTTCGGGGTTGTCTTCCGGCGCGGGCACGTTGTTACCGAGCGTCCCTTCGCCGGCGCCGCTCGGCTCTTCGAGGGAAACAAATTTGCCATCGCGGCGTTTGCGGATCACATCGATGGAGGCGTTGGCGGCGATGCGCGAGACCCAGGCGTGCAAATCGTCACGCGATTCGTCCTGGCTTCCGGTGAACTGTTCCAGGCGCGAAATGGCTTTCAGAAACGCCTCCTGGCGGACGTCTTCGGCCTCGGCGGGATTGCGGGTCAGCCGCAGCGCGCCGAGGTAGAGCGACGGCCCATAGGGGAGGATCAGCTTGGCGAGCGATTCGCGGTCGCCCTTGCGAGCCTGGAGCAGGAGCCCCGCGCGGGTGGAGCTATTGAAACTTAGGGAAGTGCTGCACATGACACCGAGTAGAATCGCAGTCGGAGCACCATGGGGCCATGTGGCGCAAAGCACAGAAAATAAAAGAGTAATTAGGGGAGGCAAAACTTTTCTCACACGGAAAAGTGACCGCTTGTGGGACAGAACGTCGCGATTCCGGTCATCCCAAATTGGCTGGAGGCTGCGTGCCGTGCATTCCCTAACGACACCCGAAACGGACATAGCACTATCTGAATTAATTTGTGCTTCAGGCGATTTCGCAGAGAGAGCGGCGCTTACGGGAGCGCGGGGACGCGATCAGCGCCCGAGCTTCTCCAGCGGCGGAAAGGAAGCGGGAACGGTGTACGAGCGCTCGGGAACTCCGGTGCCGGTCTTGATGGACTCGGCGATGGTGGAGATGGCTTGTCCGGCATTGGGCGGGACGATCACCGTAGCCTTCAGCGCGCCGGTGCGCACCCAGGTCTGCCCGGTCTTTGGCAGACCGTCCACGCCGGTGTAGGGCAGGCGCAGCCAATGCTCCCGCTCGTCGCCGCTGGAAGCACGTTCAAAAGTCTTGCGCGCACCGATGGCCATGGCGTCATTCTGCGCGCCGACCAAGTCCACGCCGCTTTTGTGCGCGAGGTTCAGGCGCATCCACGACGAAATACTCTTTTGGGCGCTTTCTTCGGTCCATTGACCGCGCAGCGCGGTGACTTGAATATTCGTTGGCAGCGCACTGTGCATGCCGGTGGTGCGGTCCTTGGCCGCGGAATTCTCCGATGGCCCCTGAATATAGAGAATCGAGCCGCCACGAGGGAGCAGCGCGGCAAATTGCTGGCCCTGGATTTTGCCGATTTCCTTGTGATCGGAACTGATGGAGAAAATGGGAATGCGCGAAGTGCGGCGCAGCTCCGTGAGATACTCCGCTTCGCGATTCAGGACGGCCCAGCTGATCCCCGCGCTAACCGCGGTGCGCGCGACCTGTGGCAGCGACGTAGCCCCGACCGGTTCAAACACGATGGCATCGGGGCGCAATTCAGGGGCGGCCTGCACCGCTTTCAGGATCTGCGTGCTTTGCGTAATCGCGTCGTTGTCCGCGTACAGAATTTCGAGCTCGACGCCGAGCCTGCGCGAAGCTTCCTGGGCCGCGGCGGCTTGCTCCAATTGGTAATCGTTCTCGCGCGTGGTCAACGAAACGAGGAAGCGCAGCTTCTTCATCAAGTTCCTTTCAATCTTGAAATAGAATGCACCCTTGTCCCATCATCCCATTCCGCGGGAAAGGAGAGGTTGAATCGTTTTACTACTGTGCTTTTTCAAGAAACTTCCTGGGGCGTCAAGTTCCCAGAAGATGACCGCGCGGCGAAAGGCAGAATGCGCGTGGCGGCTACTCGGCGATTTGAAGCTGATCGCCGTGCATTTCCCATTCGATGCGAACGAGGAAATCGAAATGCATGCCTTCGGTCTTGAGCCAACCCTCGAGGGCTTCGCGGGAATCGGAGCGGAACTCGACGAACATTTTGCCTTCGAGCATGTTGACGGAGACGCGCTCGGCGCGGGCAGTGCCGCCGGCCTGCATGCGCTGGGCAAGAGCTTCGGCACCCTGGCGGGTGAGGCAGGCGAGAGTGTGCTGGGTAAGATAGCGTGGCATCGGAACCCCTTCTGGTGTCTAAGTATTCCACAGGAGACGAAGCTTCTGCACGACCGGGAGAAGCGGCGCTGCTGCCTGCAATGGAGTGGCTTGTTCGGAAGTAAACTAAAAAACCGGACAACGCCGTGGATTGAGCTCGCATCTGGGTGGTCTGGCAAGTAATTCGAATCGGCGGGAGTGCATCGTGAAACAGGTCCTGCCAGCATTTTGACTTTCCATTCTCCTCTGCCAATCAAGTCCCGGGCAAGAAAAGCCAGCCACTACAGCGAAACTGCCGAGCGCGGAAACACCGCGCGAGAGTGCGAATCCAACCGCAGCGAAGCTGCCGGTACGGCGTGTGGTGCTGTACAAGAATGGAGTGGGATATTTCGAACATCTGGGACGAGTGCGGGGCAACCAGGAAGTGCATGTGGACTTCACGAGCGCACAACTGAATGACGTGCTGAAGTCGCTCACGGTTCTCGATTTGTCCGGGGGAAAAATCTCTGGCGTTGATTACAATTCGGAAGCACCCCTGGCCCGGCGACTGGCGACGCTGCGACTCAATTTGGGTGAAAATCCAACCGTGGGTGATTTTCTTGGAGCCTTGCGCGGAGCGGCCGGGCCCTAACCAACCGGGCGGGTTCAGCCAAACAGACTGAAATACCCGGAAACATTTAGCGAAATTCATCGTTTCTAAGTCATGAACCTCCTTGCAAACCTGCGGTACACCTTCCGGCAAATCAGCAAGAGCCCTGCGTTTTTCGCGGTGGCCATCGCGGCGCTGGCGCTGGGGATTGGCGCCAACACAGCTATTTTCAGCGCGGTAGAGGCGGTGCTGCTGAAACCGTTGCCGTATGCGGAGCCCGGGCGACTGATGATCGTGTGGGAGGACGCGTCGAATATCGGCTTCGCGTTCAATACGCCGGCGCCAGCGAACTATTTGGATTGGCGCGCGCAGAATCACGTGTTCACGGATATGGCAGCAACGCGGTTCGTCACCGCCAGCCTGACGGGAGACGGCCAGCCGGAACAGCTTTCCGGCAAGAAGGTGACGGCGAATTTCTTTGACGTGCTGGGCGTGCAGCCGACGGTGGGGCGCCCGTTCACGGCGGAAGAGGACAAGGCGCAAACGCCTGTAGTGGTGCTGGGCTACAACCTGTGGCGGAGGCGGTTCGGCGGGGATGAGTCGGTGATCGGCCGGGAGATCCTGCTGAACGGTGTACAGACGAAAGTGGTCGGGGTGATGCGGAAAGATTTCTTTTTCGGCGACCGGAAGAACAGCGATTATTGGGTGCCGATAGCCTTCACGGCGGAGCAATCGGCGCGGAGAGAAACGCACTACCTGACGGTGGTGGCGCGGCTGAAGCCGGGAGTGACGGCCGAGCAGGCGCAGAAGGACATGGAGCGAGTCGCCGCGGATCTGCAGAAGCAGTACCCGGATTCGAATGCGAAGGTGGGAGCGGTGGTTGTACCGATTGCAAAAGATTACGCGGGAGATGCGCGCAGCGGGCTGTTGGTGCTGCAAGTGGCGTCGGTGTTTGTGCTGCTGATTGCGTGCTCGAACCTGGCGAACCTGCTGCTGGCGCGTTCCACAGGCAGGCGAAGAGAGATGGCGGTGCGGCTGGCGCTGGGAGCATCGCGGTGGCAGATTGCGTCGCAATTGTTGACGGAAAGCCTGGTGCTTTCGGTTGCGGGCGGATTGCTGGGATTGTGGGTCGGGAAGATGTGCTGGGGCCTCTTCGGGAACCTAGTGCCGGAGCAAGCGGGCGGTGGATTCGAATGGAACGGACCGGTGCTGCTGTTCACGGCGGGGATTTCGATAGCGGCGGGAATGCTGTTTGGATTCGCGCCGGCACTGCGCGCGAGCGGCGTGCCACTGCAGGTATCGCTGAAGGAAGACGGGCGAAGCGGCGAATCGAGAGGCGGATTGCGGCTGCGAGACTCGCTGGTGGTGGGGCAATTTGCGCTGGCCTTCGCGCTGCTGGTATGCGCGGGGCTGATGATCGAGACGCTCTGGAATTTGCGGAAACAGGAACTGGGATTCCGCGCGGATCATCTGCTGACGATGGGAGTGCCGCTGCCGGAAAAGAAATACGATACCGATGAGAAGGTTCGCGGATTTTTCCGCGCGGTGGTGGAAAACGTGCGCGCGCTGCCGGGAGTGAAGGGAGTGGGATTCGGGTCGGACGCACCGTTCATGACCATCGGAGACACGGAAGGCTACAACGTGGAGGGCGAACCTCCGCTGCCGCCAGGAGAATACAACGACGCGCTATACCGGGAAGTGACGCCGGGATATCTGGAGATGCTGGGCGCCCAAGTGAAGGAAGGCCGGCTGCTGGAAGAGGACGACCACGCAGGCGGATCCCGCGTAATTGTTATCAACGAATTTCTTGCCAAGCGTCATTGGCCCGGCCGCAGCGCGGTGGGCAAACGCATACGATTTGGCAACAACGAGGACGAAACAAAAAGCCCCTGGTGGACGGTTGCCGGCGTGGTACGCGACATTCGCGAGCGCGGGCTTTTGTACGAGATGAAGCCGGCGGTGTACGTGCCCTTGACGCAGGTGCAGAAACCACAAGGGTTTTCGATGCTGGTGGTGCGCACGTCGAGCGATCCGGCGAGCACGATCAAAATGGTGGAAGGCGCAGTGTGGGCCGTGGATCCGCAGCAGCCGGTATCTTACGTGCGAACGATGGATCAATTGATGGAGGCGGACGTGGCGGATCGCACGCGGCCGATGGTTTTGCTGGGAGTGTTCGCCGGACTGGCGCTGGTACTGGCGTGCCTGGGAGTTTATGGCGTGCTGGCCTATGCGGTGGCGCAGAGAACGCGGGAGATTGGCGTGCGCATGGCGCTGGGGGCAAAGCCCGGAGACGTGACGCGCATGATTCTGGGACGCGGAATGAAACTGAGCGCTATCGGATTACTGGCGGGCGGCGCGCTGGCGGCAGGGCTGGGCGCACTGTTACGAACGCTGCTGTATGGGGTGACGCTGGCGGCGCCGGGAATTTACGCGGCGACGGCGGCGGCGCTGGTTCTGGTGGCTATGGTGGCATGCGTGATTCCGGCGCAGCGCGCGGCGCGCGTGGATCCTGCCGTAGCTTTGCGAAACGAATAATTCCGCGAAAAGCGTTGAAAATGCCTACCTGTACGTTGTGGCAGGTTGGTGGTGCAACACATTCCCGGCGACTGGCAATTCCTATTGCCCGGCGCGCTTTACACTCAGAGACAGGAACCTGTCAGAGACAGGAACCTGAAGTTTGCCTCGCGATGCAGGAGAGGCGCTGTTTTCCCATGCTCCGCGGAGGGAGCAAGGGCGAGGATAAAAGAATGAGACGGGCACTTTTTCTCGTAACGATTTTTGTGGCGGCGCTGGCGACGACGCGCGCGGTGTCCGCTGCGCCGCAGAGCAGACATTCGGCAACGCTGAGCGGCGTGGTGCTGGGCCCGGATGACAAGCCGGTGCCGCACGCGAGCGTGTCGTACCAGTCGTCCGGCGGCAACGCGCCGCATGCGGTGCATGCGGATTCGCACGGACGTTTCACGATTACCGAACTGCGGTCAGACAATTACGATGTCCGCGCATCCGGCAAAGGCGTTTTTTCCGAATGGGAAAAGAACATCAGCCTGCGTTCCGGGCAGACGAAAACGGTGACGCTGCGGTTGATTTATGCGAAGGAAATTCCCAAGGCGTATGTGAAAAGCAAGCCGCAGCAGTAAGTTGCCCACCCGAGAAAACTAGCGCAGCAAAAAGGTTCCCCAGGGCGCGGAGATAGTGATGCGAGGCAAACGCTAAGAGAAACTTGGCGCGGAATTCCTTTTACTGGTAGATGAGCTGGGCCAGCTCGTAGAGATCGGAATCAGAGACATCCGAGACAGCGCAATATTCCATGCCCTGACGCCGCCAGTGGCGCCACTGATAACCCTGCCTCAGACCAGGCTGATGAATCGGGGTGTCCGGTTCCTTGGTCGGCAGAACAAAAACGTTGATGATGTGCTTCCGGCGTGAATAGACCAGAGCGGCGACATTCTGACCGCCCAGCACATCAAGACGCCCTCCGACCAACGGAAAACCTTCATCCGCGAAATCCTTCACGGGGGGAACAAAGGCAAGCTTGCCGTCGAACCAAGGCTTGACGGTGTGCTGGTCAGTGGAAGCAACGTCAGTAAGGTGACCGGGCTGAAGAGAGCGAACGTGAGCGTCGATGAGCTCTGCGGCAGTAAAGGGAGAAGAAGAAGCGCTGTTCTGGGTGCGGTTCCAAGCAAACCACGAAACCGAGGAAACAATCAGAATCGCCGCGGCAACGACGAACCAGCGCCAGACGGGAATCCGGGAAGCAATAGCGGGAGCAGTCGCGGCATCGAGGCCGGCGCGAATCTTCTTTCGAAGCGATATGGGGGCGTGTTCGTAAAGACCGGAGCGTTGCATGGAGGAGCGCAGAGATTCCTCGGCTCCGAGTGTGTTGGCGCACTCCCGGCAACCTTCGAGATGGCGTTCGAATTCCGCGGCGCGGGTGGCGTCCAGCTCGCCATCGAGATAGCCGTGCAGAGCGGTACGCGTGTAATCACAGCCCACGAGAAGCCTCCTGCGCGGGGGAGAGCGTGAGGGCGCGCTGTAGCCGCTGGCGAGCGCGCGCCAGCGCGGACATCACAGTGCCGATGGGAATGGAAGTGATGGCCGCGATTTCCTTATAGGAACAGCCTTCCAGCTCTCGAAGGACGAGAACTTCGCGAAAACGCGGAGGAAGGGTCTCGAGGGCACGGTTCAGGCGGTCTCGATTGTCGCTGGCGATGGCCAGAGCCTCGGGAGACGCGCTGGGCTGCGGATGCAGTTCTTCGTCGAATTCAGTCATGAGTTCCACAGGGCGATTCTTCTCCAGCCAGGTGTAGCACGTATTGCGAACGATCTGCAGTAGCCATGCGCGCGCGTCTCCGCCGTGAAACCCGCGGAAAAAACGGTAGGCGCGAAGCATAGCCTCCTGCGCGACATCTTCCGAATCCGCGCGGCTCCTCAAGAGCCATCTTGCGAGATTGAACGCGGCGTCGAGGTGCGGCAGCACAAGCTGCTCGAAGCGCGCGCGGTCCTGCACGTCCAACAAGTCCGAGCCTCTTCCCTGGTCAGAGCCACTCATGGGCAAGAACCGCCTACAGGGCTATTTTATTCCCGAAAGCCCCATAGGTGTGACGAATAAGACCACCGGCGGGTGAGCGAAAAAAACGGGAATAACCGGCGGCCCTGGCTGGTCTGCACGAATGAAACACGTCCCATACGCGGCGCGGGCTCCCTGGACTCTCTCACCCGCGCCGCCCTCCCAAGAAAGATGGCAGGTACGGACGACGGCAAATAGTGAAGGAACTTGGTGTCTGCAAACATGGAGGAGGAAAGATGAGTGGCAAGTTGAAGGATGAGATTTTGCACGATCACAACCACGATGGGATTGACCGCCGTGGATTCCTGAAGTGCATGGCCTGGGCGGGAACTGGGGCATTCTGCGTGATCCAAGGCGGTGTCTTGAAGTCTTATAGCTTGAGCCGACTTCCGGCACCAGGCTCAAAGGAAACCATGGGTGAGCTGAGCTTTGTGCAGATCAGCGATAGCCACATGGGATTCAATAAGCCCGCGAACACAGACGTGGCGGGAACGCTGAAGGCCGCGGTGGACAAGATCAATGGATTGTCGGCGGCGCCGGAGTTTATGTTGCACACTGGCGACATCAGCCACCTTTCCAAGCCCGAAGAGTTCGATGCCGTCGAACAAATCCTGAAGAGCGCCAAGCCCAAGGACGTGTTTTACGTTCCTGGCGAGCACGACGTCTTGAATGACGACGGGAAGCAATTCCTGGAGCGCTTTGGAAAGAGCAGCAAGGGCGGAGGATGGTACAGCTTCGACAAGAAGGGCGTGCACTTCGTGGGGCTGGTCAACGTAATGAATCTGAAAGCGGGGGGGCTGGGAACGCTGGGGCATGAGCAGCTCGAGTGGCTGGAAGATGACGTGAAGCATTTGAAGTCCAGCACGCCGATCGTGGTATTCGCGCATATCCCGTTATGGTCGGTGTACCCGGAATGGGGCTGGGGAACGGAAGACAGCGCGCAGGCGCTGGCGTATCTGAAAAAGTTCGGTTCGGTGACGGTGCTGAACGGGCACATTCACCAGACGATGCAGAAGGTAGAAGGCAACGTGACGTTTCATACCGCGGCGTCAACGGCATTTCCGCAACCGGCGCCGGGCAAGGCCGATTCACCGGGGCCGATGAAGGTGCCGGCCGAACAATTGAAAAGCGTATTGGGAATCACGGATGTGAACTACGTACAGGGGCAACACGCGCTGGGGGTAGTGGACTCCACGCTGGCGTGAGCCGAAAATGACTCAAACAAAGTAACTTCTTCAAATTTGAAATCGATCGTAAAGGAGAAAAAGCATGAGGAGAAGTGTGTCTATTGCAGGGCTAGCGGTGGCGCTGGTGCTCGGAATGGGAGTGTTTGGTCCAGGTCAGAAGAGCTTCGAGGTCCGCGCGCAGCAGAAGATGGAAACGATGGAGGTGAAGATCGATAACTTCACGTTCGGGCCGGGGACGCTGACCGTGCCCGTGGGAACGACGGTGACGTGGACCAATAAAGATGACATCCCGCACACGGTGGTTAGCACGGATGATTCGAAGACGTTCAAGTCCAAAGTGCTCGACACCGATGAGAAGTTTTCCTTTACATTGAGCAAAGCGGGCACTTATCCGTACTTCTGCTCGATTCACCCGAAGATGACCGGCAAAGTCGTCGTGCAGTGAGCGAGGAAAACTTGCACCCGTTCGACATTAAGGCGGTTCTGCTTGCGAAACACGCGCAGCACGTAGTTCTGATTCACTTTCCCATCGCGCTTTTCCTCATTGGCATTCTGTTCGATGTTCTTGCGCGCGGGGCAAAGCGAAGCATGTTCGCCGCGGCCGCTTACTGCAATCTGGCCGGGGCAGCGATAGCCACCGTGCCCGTGCTGGTTACCGGGATTCTCGCTTGGCGGTTTGCGCTCGAAGGCCAGCGGTTGAAGGGAATCCTGCTGCAGCACCTGGTCCTCGGCTGCGTTTCGACGGTGATGATCTGGTTGGTCTTCTGGATTCACTTCCGAACGCGGCGAAACGACAGTGAAACTCTGCCAGCGTATCGCTTGCCAATCGAAGCCCTCGGCGTGGCGGTAGTTACGCTGACCGGCCACCTGGGCGGATTTCTCAGCGGAGTGAATGCCCCTAGTTAGGCGTTCGTAGCAATGCGAGGAGATGCTATGCCGCAAGCCGGCTTTCTCGGAACCAATGCCCCTTGGACGGCTGACGCAATCCTTTTGCTGGAGCTGATCTTGGGACTGGGCTTGATTGCGGGCGCAATCCTGGTCCGCGCGGGGCACTACCGGCTCCATGCCTTGTGCCAGTCGGTCATCGTGCTCCTTAACCTGGCGGTGATCGTCCTAGCTATGCTTCCGGCCTTCCATCGCCAAGTGCTTCCGAAACTGCCGGGCAAGGTTGGCAGGCCCTTCTACGCGATCGCGGCGACGCATGCGGCGTTGGGCGGCGTTGCTGAGATTGCGGGCTTGTATCTGCTGCTGGCAGCCGGTACAAAACTTCTTCCGGTGAAATGGCGCATCACGAATTACAAATTCTGGATGCGGACTACTCTCCTAGTTTGGTGGCTCGTCCTGTTGCTTGGATTGGCTACCTATGTACGCTGGTATGTTCCGAATTTCTTCAGAACATAAATCCACGGAGGATGCATGGCAACCGTGGTTTCGTGGAAGACCTTCGGCATCCCAATCGGAGTGCCAGAAACGATTAGTGCTCCACCAAAAAGGGACAAGACGTCGTCCGTATTCACGCATCGCGGAGTCCGGGCAGGCGGCTTTGGTGGCTTCACGAAAACTTCGGCGGCGCCGCCTCGTGCGGCGGAGAGAGACCAGAAAAAGGGAAAAAATGAAAAGGAACATTGCAATCCTGGCGCTGGCATGCGCACCACTAGCTCTCGCGGGAGAAAAAGTTGAGTATCCGACGGAAAACGTGGCACAGTTTGTGGTCGAAAAGCTCGATGCCACTTCACTGGCGCCGGTGCGTAAGCTGAAAAAGGAGAAGGGGAAGAAAACGCTGGCAGAGTATAAATACTCGACAGAACAAATTACGGAGAAGGAAGCCATTGTGGCTTCCGGAGCACGGAGCCTGCGGCTGACAGTCTTGGAGCAGAGCCGGAAGGGAATTTATCTCTGTGTCTCAGAACCAGGAAGAGATGGCGCGCAGCCAAAGGTGCAGAGCGTCGTTCTGGTGAAGAGGACAGACGCACGCGCACTGCTCCTCGGCCGGATGTCGTGGAGGGAATTCGTGGCATGCCCGGTCATTGGTGGCGAATCGAGCGGGCCCTCTGGGAGCTACGACTGAGCGAGTCTGGGGTAGTACTATTCGGGGTCTTTGTCAGTTGAATGAGCCTGTCCTATTTTCTATCTCACTGAATCAAATAGGCTTACATTCATGATAACGCTGAGATTCTTCTGAAAGGCAGGTGTGCTGTACTACTACCCTCGTACCCCGTCGCGTGGCTCTGGCGACCCATTGAGGCCCCCAGTGAGTATGCGTAATGTCCGAAGAACGGGTTGGGGGCCGCGCGGGGACAGCGGCTCCGCAAGGAGCCGTGTGCGAGCTTCCCAACCCGCCTTCTTTAAGGTACCTAATTCTAAAATCGCTTAGAACCGGGCAAAATCGCAAAGTACCCCTTCTACTGTCCAGTTTCGCTTTCATCTCCTGCTAATGCTCCCCTCCAAATGCGTCGCTCCCGCTTTCCCCCCCTTAATCGTATACTTGCTATCGCTCACAAACTTCACCATGCACCGCGTATCCTTGGTGACCCACGCGCTCCCTACCACACTAAAATCCTTCGCCAGGAGCGTAACCGCGATGCGCGCCTTTTCCGCATCCGGCAACCGTTCGGTGTCAAAATCATATTTCACGGTATCGTAGCCATTCACGGTGCGCACCCGCGTCGTTAGCGAGTTGATCGCCAGGCCCCATTCACGTCGCTGTGCACGCTGCTCACCTGCTGCGTCTTCTGCCCCGTGCCCCCATTCGTCGTCCCTTCCACCGTCTCCGGCGTAAACTGCGCCTCCGACGTAAACGGTGGCGCGTCATCATCGTTCCTCGTCGTCGAAAGATGAAACGGTTCCTTCGGATCGCGCATCATGCCCTCCATGCACCCAGCCCGATAGAGCAGCGGGATCGTGTGCGAGCTTCCCAACCCGCCACTCTTTTCCCGCTTTCCTCCAGATCCAATTCGAACGGAACGATGACAGGCGTGCCCGCCTGCCCCCTTCTTTTGCATCGAGCGGCATTCGCCTTGCATCCTAGAGTGGCGGGACAGGGCGGCCCATCTGCAAAGTGCCGCGGGATGAATGCGTTCAGGAAATAGCGGATCGGCCCGCCTGAAAGGATTACGCGACAAGTGAAGGGAAAAAGCTATAGAGCTGGGCTGATGGCGTGCGTGTGGTTTCTTCTGCTAACTCTGCAGACGGGGAGCGCTGGCATGGCGAGAGCCGGTGAAGCGGCGCTGCCAGTGTTGAAGCCCGGAACCCTGCGGGCGTTCGAGCGATACGTGCAACTGACGGAGGCGAGGAACGAAGCAGAGTTAAAGCGCGGCGTGGATCTCTTGTGGGTCGATGGCCTGGCTGCGGAGCGGCGGGCGGAGGCGTACGCCGCGTTGAAACGCGGCGAAGTGATGGTGCAAAAGCTGCAAACACTGGAGAACGGGCAAGCCATCCCGTGTCCGGGAGGGATGATCCATCACTGGACCGGCGCTATTTTTATTCCCGAGGCGAAGCTTGAAGAGGTGCTGGGGGTCCTGGAGGATTATGACAAGCAGTCGGTCTATTATTCGCCGGATGTGGAGCGTTCGAAACTCGAGGCCAGAAATGAAGACCATTTCCGAGCATATTTGCGATTTCGCCGGCACAAAGTGATCACAGTCGTAATGAACACCGAACATGAGGTTGAATATTTCCATGACGCGCCGGGAAAGGCTCATAGCCGGAGCTCGGCTGTGCGCATCGCGGAAGTAGAAAATGCGGGCAAGGCCGATGAACGTGAAAAAACGCCCGGCGACGATGATGGCTTCCTTTGGCGAATGGAAACGTGGTGGAGAATGGAAGAAGCTGATGGCGGCGTCTACGTGCAGAGCGAAGTGGCTTCGCTGACGCGTGACATCCCTACGGGGCTTGGATGGATGATCGGTCCGTTTGTGACGGAGATCCCGAAGGAAACGCTGACGTTCACGCTGGAGGCGACAAGAAAAGCAGTGCAAAAGCAAGGCACCAAACACTGAGCCAGAGTTGTACCCGGCGGTTTCCGTTTCCGCTTCAGGAATGCTTCTTGGCGCTTGCTTCTTGTAGTAATTGCCAGACGGCGGTGGCGTTGCGCTCCCAAGTCCATTCGAGGGTGGTCTTTGCCGCAGCTTGCCCCATGCGGCTTCGCAATTCTGGTTGCTCGTAAAGGATGCGAATCAGCTTCGCGAGCGATTCCACATCGCGCGGGTCGCGGAGGACAAAACCATCCAGGCCGTCGTGAATAAGCGAGGACACGCCTGCGGACTCCGAAGTAATCACGGGTAGTCCGCAGGCCATTGCTTCGGCGACGGGCATGCCAAAGGAATCTTCGCGGCTGGGACTGACGTAGATATCGGCGGCGGCATAAGCATCCAGAATATCTTCATTTGCCGGCTCCCTGATGCATCGATCGTGAACACCCAGCTTCTCCGCCATAGCGCGAAAAGGCGCGCAGGAATCGTTGCCGACAACGAGAAGCCTCGCTGGAGTGCTCGATAATTTTTGCATGGCTTCGAGAATAGCGGGAAGGCCTTTGTTGCTCCAGTCGTTGCCGATCAGTAGAAGCACAAAATCCATTTCGTGGAAATGGCGGAGCGCACGCGCGCGGTCGCGGAGCGCCAGCCGCATCGCGGGCGAAAATTGCACCGTGTCAACCCCGTTAGGGATGACACGGACATCGTGGCGCCCAAAATATTTCCCAAGAAGGCTCGCGGTGCGCTGGGAGACGGCGGCAATCGAAACTCGAGGGTTCGAGTAAATGCGCTTTTCCAGCGCGGTCAGAAATGCATAGTAAGTGCGGCGATGGATCGCACGGAGGAATCCAGGTCTGGCCGATTCGGACGTTTCTTCGCGCGCTAGTTCTTTGAGGCGATGAAAGAGCACGTGGACGATGACGATGTCGGCGTTCAGGCAGTTAATTCCGGGAGAGAGTACCAGGTCGCAACGAATGCCGCGCACCCAGCAATCCCAACGGCGGCAAACCGAATTCAATGCTAACCAAGCGAGGAATTGCAGGAGATGCGGCCCCGGAAAAGTAGGAACCTTGTGCCAGACAATGGTGCCCGCTCCTCGCGCAGGAACTGAACCGGGGCGATCCATCGAAAGATTCTCAACGCGCTGGGCGTAAAGATGGATTTCACATTGCTTGTCGCCTGTCAGGCGTTCGATCAACTCGGCGAGCGCACGCTCCGTGCCATGCTGCCGATCGACGAACGGAGAAACGACCGCGATCCGCAAGTTAGCACATCCACATGCGGCGGTTGTTGGGGTAGGGATTCACGCCCGTGAATTGCTCAGAAACGGTAATCGTTGGTAGGCGGAACAGGCTGCCGAGAAGCAGCCAAACAAACGCGATTAGGACAAAATCTTCATAAGGCTGGATACCCTTAAAGGTCATCGGCAGCAGCAATAGGAAGACGTACCAGAAGATCATAAAGGCGATCGGAACCATGGCGAGCCCTTTAGCTTTTGACGACGCCCAACGCGGCAAAGACGACAGAAAAGCTCATCATTCACCAAAGTGTAATCCCTCCAATACCCTTCCCTATGGCAAAATCGTGAAGCCCGCTGTTTGTGGTTGTCTGTAGCATCAAGCTTTCGCCGCGGCGTAGGCAACGCGGTAGACGCGGGCGTGCGCTTCTATCATACGGCTCTTGTTGCAAAAATGGAGCGCGCGTTCGCGCCCGCCATTTCCCAGACGCGTCGCCAACGAGGGGTCGTCCAGAAGCCGCGCGAGGTCACTGGCGAGACCCTCCGCGTCGCCGGTACGGAAAACGAGGCCGGTGTCGCCCAGCACCTCCACAAAGGCGCCGAGATCGGAGGCCACGATGGGCAGACCCCGCAGCATGTTTTCCGCGGCAACCAGACCAAACACTTCTCCTCCAAGCGACGGTATAACCACAGCGGAAGCCCGTGACAAAGAAGCCTCGAGCTCTGTATCGTTGAGGCGGCCAGCGAAGCAAACGTACGCGTCTATTTGTAAATCGTGGGCGAATTGTTCAAGCGATTCCCGCTCGGGCCCGTCGCCCATGATTAGAAGCTCAAATGATCGATTCTGCTCGCGCAGGATGCGCGCTGCCTCGAGCAAGACCCGCACACCCTTGGTGGTAACGAGACGACCCAGGAATGCTATGACGGGCATGCTGGGAATAGGCGCAGCGCGTGAAACTGCCTCGCCGGCCTCGAGTCCGTGGGGGATGGGGACGGCGCGAGGGAGTTGCAAGAGGTCTCCAAGCCATTGCGTGGGCGTGATGTTGGCTGCCGCCTGGGTGCAGAGGAATCGGCGCACAAAGGTCAGAAGCCAAAGTTTGTACGTTGCGGCCCACCCGTGATTCGAATTGCAGCGCAGGCATTCCATCTGGCGGCCAGCCATGAAATGGCCGGGGCAGGGCACGCCTGCGGGCTCGATGAGAAGTTGGCCGTTGGGACAAATAGTGTGAAAGCCATGATGCTCGACCACAAAGGGTCTTCTTGCCAACGGGCTCAGGATGAGAGGGGCGAGCGCCGGGCCGGCAACGTGCACCACGTCGGACTCCCGAATAAGCTGCCAGAGTCTAATGGGGCCTGGCTGACGAATCGTACGAAATGGATTTACGCCGTCATTGTAGTTTCCTGGCGGAGATTGCGTGATCAGCGTAACTTCAAATTGTCGCGCACCGTTCGAATAGCGGAGTTCCGCGAGCCCGCGGGCCATGGAAAGAACGATGGTTTCGACACCACCGATGCTCGGCGGGAAGAAGTGCGAATACAGAAGGAGTTTCATTCGGGGAGCTTAGGCGCCGCGGCCCGGCTGTTTTGGGGAGCGTGAGATTCATGTGCTGTGACCGCCCGACGGCGTCCAGACCGCGAAACGGAGATTCGAATCGCGTCGAGGGTGGCCGCAATGTTGTGCTCCGGTGACCAAGTGTGGATGTGCGCCACGGCGGAACGAGCAAGGGCTTGCAGACGAGTTCGATCGGCGAGGGCATCCTTCAAGACCGTTGAAAGCGCATCGACATTCCCGCAAGGAAAGATAAATTCAGGAGCCACGGGCGTGACGAGATCGCGCGCCGCGCCGACACGATCGCTCGCGACGACAGGACACCCGCAGCACATCGCCTCGTTGACGACGACTGCGAAGGGTTCGTAATCCGAAGGGAGAACCAGGAGATCGGCGGAGGCGTAGACAGCAGGAAGCTGGGACTGATTGACGAAACCCAGAAAGCGGACGTAGGAGGAAAGGCCCAAAGAAAACGCTTCTGACTCGAGTTGTAAGCGAAGCGGTCCCTCACCGACGAAGATTAGCAGCGCGTTGGAAAGATTTGCCCCTGCAAAAGCGTGAAGAAGATCCGATGGTCGCTTCCAAGCCTGGAGCTTCGCGCAGAATAGTATCACGGCGGTTTCCGGAGCAGCACCCCAAGATTCGCGTACTGCAGAGCGATTCGCCCGCGATGCTTTTTGCATCCACCAATCATTGTCGACAGAATAAGGCGTCAAGGTGATGCGGTCCTCAGGAAGCCCGAGAGAAAACATAAGATCGCGGGTTCCAGAAGACGGAACGATCACTTGATCCGCTAGCCGAAACAGCCGAGGCCAGACAATTCTCTTGAGGATTGATTTCCAAGCGCGACCGTCCCGGGGAGTAAGCGTAGTCGCGTCTGTACCGAACAGGAAGGCGGCCTTTGAATACTTTGCGGCGCGGTACGCGATCCAGAAGGTAGCGTTGAGATAGCCGGTG
Source organism: Candidatus Acidiferrum sp. (assembly GCA_036522195.1). Taxonomy (GTDB): domain Bacteria; phylum Acidobacteriota; class Terriglobia; order Acidiferrales; family UBA7541; genus Acidiferrum. Next base: position 67,314 of record DATDGF010000014.1, read on the forward strand.
AAGCACAAGACTGCGTCGTAGTTGCCGCGGCGGATGAGCTTTCCGAGGCCGGGATTTCGAAGGCCGAAAAACGATTCATCGCCGGAGCCACGATTGGGAACTTCCGACCAGGAATAACCGTCAAGCAGCGGCACATCCCACTGGATGCTGGCGCCAAATTCGGGATCATGGCCGGCCTGGGCACCGCGCAGGCTGCAGTAGGCGACGTGGAGGTCCAGGGCGGGGTGTAAGGCCATGCGGCGGAAAATCGGGGCCATGTACTGGACAGGGTGGGCGGCCACGGCGAGAACTCGATAGCGGCGCTCAGGCATGGCAAAACTCGAAGTTCTTGGCACAGAGTGTGGCGGCGACGCGGAAGTCTATCGAACGCAAGGAGATGCCCCAGTAAAAGTATAACCCGTTTCGCCGCGCGGGCGGCTGTGCTAAACTCTGCAAGTTCTGAGGGAAGTGCAGCCGCGAAACGGTTGATAGGGGTTTGCGGTTCACCGTAAGTCTCCGCACTGGTGCCGTTTTTCTGGGCGATGGTAAATCGGTTAGCGTGATTGTCGGCTGGCATCCGGCCGTTTTCCCGAAAACCGCTCTTCGTCGCGAAAATTCATTCATGGATGACCCTGCCAAGCAGGGTCACACAAAACAAAAGAGGATGTGTCATGTCCGGGCATTCCAAATGGGCCACGATTAAACATAAGAAGGGCGCTACAGACGCGAAGCGTGGCCGAGTTTTCACGCGAATCATTCGCGAAATCAGCATTGCCGCGCGCATCGGCGGCGGCGAACCGAACTCCAACCCCCGGCTGCGAACCGCTATCTTGGCGGCGAAGGCTGCGAATATGCCGGGCGAAAACGTCGAGCGGGCCATTCTGCGAGGCACGGGGCAGCTCGAGGGTGAGCAGTATGAGGAAGCCACGTTCGAAGGCTATGGCCCGGGTGGAGTGGGCATGCTGATTCAGGTCGTCACCACCAACCGCAATCGTGTGGTCGGCGAATTCCGCCACTTGATGGGCAAGAACGGCGGCAACCTGGCGGAAGCCGGCGCAGTGGGCTGGATGTTCAGCCGAAAGGGCGAGCTCAGCGTACCCAAGCAAGCCGCAAGCGAAGACAAGATGTTGGACATCGTGCTGGAAGCCGGAGCAGAGGACATGAAAGATGATGGCTCGGCGTGGTACATCGTGACGCCGCCGGAAGCACTGGAAAGGGTGAAGGAAGCACTGACGAAAGCGGGGATCACGGCAGAGTCCGCGGAAATCGCCATGGTACCGCAGAACTACGTCAAGCTGACAGGTCCGCAGGCCACGCAAATGGTGCGGCTAGTCGAGGCACTCGAAGAACACGACGACGTACAGCATGTCTACGCCAACTTCGACATTGATGAGTCCGAAATTCAAGCAGCCGTCGGCGCGAACTGATTCGCTTTGCGCAGTTTTTTCACGGCCAGTCCGTCACGCGGGCTGGCCGATTTTATTGACGCACATGTTCGCGTCCTGCAAGGTACAAAGCTGTGGCAGCGATGCGCGGAAGGCCGTAAACTTGAAGCGATGAGCACAACAACTCCAGCCGGCGGAACGAATGGGAAGAAGGGCTGGATGCGCGTGCTCGGAGTGGACCCGGCTTCGGCTGGGCCCACTGGCTACGGCATCGTGGAGAGCGACGGCCGGTGCTGCCGGATGCTGCATTATGGTGCACTGACGGTCGCTGCCAAGCGCCGCAAGGAGTGCACGGGCGCCACACTTCAGGATGTCCATGCGCTGCTCTGCCGGCTCATTGAAGAATTTGCGCCGGACGCCATGGCCGTCGAGAACATTTTCACCGCGCTGAACGTACGTACCGCATTACGGCTGGCGGAGGTGCGCGGCGTCGTGCTGCTGGCGGCCGCACAGCATGGCCTGGAAGTGCACAGCTATGCGCCTCGTGAAGTAAAAGCTTCCGTTGCCGGCCACGGGCACGCCGACAAACGTCAAATGCAAATCATGGTGCGCGCGCTGCTTTCGATGGCGGAAACGCCGGAACCCGCGGATGCCGCGGACGCGCTCGCCGTCGCGTTGTGCCACTTGCAGACGGAGCAAGCGCGCAGGCGGTTCGGCTTGCCGCAGGAAAACATTCTGGCGCGCTCTCGGAGTTTGGGTGCCGCAACGGGATCTGCAGCTGTAGCGGCGGGCATGCGAACCGGCAGCGCAACTCGAATCAAGCTGCCGCGCATCGTATCTTCGCGATGAGAATTTCCTTTCTACGATTAGCGCTTTTGCTCGGCCTGGCTTGCCTCTCGGCAGGCGCGGCGCACTCTGCGCCCGCCCCAGCCGGCGCCAAGATGACCTTTCGGCGTGTGTTCAAGTCCAGCTCGCCGGAATTCATCGAAATTGCCGTGCGGGAAGATTCGGACACCGCGGCGTACGAGATTCGCCAACTGGACGAAGACGCCGGCGCTTCGCCGTTCCTGGTGAGCGCAGGACTGCGAGCAAAAATGTTCGCATTGGCGGCGCAGTTAAATCATTTCGAAGGACAGGATCTGGATACCCATCGCAAAATCGCTAATCTTGGCGAAAAAACGTTTCGATGGGAATCAGGCGCCGAAGTTCACGAGACAAAATTCAACTACACGCTGAATTCGGCTGCGGCTCAGCTTTTGCAGATTTTTGAAGGGCTGGCGCGCCAGCAGGAGCATGTCGACCTGATTTTGCGGCGGATGCGCTACGATCGGCTGGGCATCAATGATGCCTTGTTGCAATTCGAATCCGATCTCAACCGCAGCCTTTTGCCGGAACCGCAACGCGTCCTTCCCATGCTCGATCAGATCGCCAGCGACGACCGCTTTGTCGGAATTGCCCGCCAGCGCGCGCGGACACTCGCCGAACGCATCCGCCACCAGGGCTAAGCGGTTTCTTTACATAGCATTGGAATTTATTGAGAATGAATTCTCCTTCCCCTAAGATTGGGTCGCGAGTCCTATTTCGGGTCCCCGTCGTTATGCTACTGAAATTGTAAGTCGCCTTTTTGCGTATACTTAGGCAAGGAGAGTGCATGCCGGAGGCGCCCGCGTCCACGATTTCAAGGTCGCACCCTATCTCAACCCCGACGCGCTCGGGGTCCCACAGGACGATGAATCTGTCCGAGGCTGTGGTGATTTCTGCGTCCAGCCTGTGGGCGCACAAGCTGCGCAGCGTGCTGACGCTCATCGGCGTGGTCATCGGGGTGGCCGCAGTCATAGCCGTAGTCAGCCTGATCAACGGCGCAAATCAATATGTGGCGACAAAAGTTTTCCGCCTGGGCGCCGACGTTTTCGGACTCTCGCGCCAGCCATCCATCATCACCAACGTCGATGAATGGCTCGAATTTCAGAAGCGCAAGCGCATCACCTTCGACGACTACGAAACCGTGCGCGATTACTGCAAGACGTGCAAAGAAGTTGGTGCTTCCCTCGGCGGACGTGTTGAAACCAAGAGCGGCGTGAACTCTCTCAAGGACACCAATCTGCGCGCGTGGACGCCGCAGATGGCGGAGTTGTATGACGTAGACCTGGTGAGCGGGCGTCACATGACGGAAGCCGACATGCGGGGAGCCGCACCGGTCTGCGTGATCGGCAATGATCTAGTCGAAAACCTGATGCCGGGCATTGATCCCATCGGGAAAGAGATTCGCTGGAACAACGTTCCATGCGAAGTGATCGGCGTGGGGAAAAAACAGGGCTCAGCGCTGGGAACCTCGCTGGACAATTGGGTCATCATTCCGTTGACCACCTACAAGAAGGAGTATGGTAATCAGCAGGATTCCCTGCGCGTGACGTCGCGCGCGGGATCCGCGGCAAAAATACAGGAGAGCGTGGACGAAGTCCGCCAGATCATGCGCGGGCGCCACCATTTGACCTACGGCGCCAAGGATGATTTTGCGATTGAGACCAGCGATTCTTTTCTGTCGTTGTGGAAGGACATCAGCGGCTCGTTTTTCGCTGTTACCATTGCCATCGCATCGATCTCGCTGGTTGTAGGCGGAATCGTCATTATGAATATCATGCTGGTCTCGGTGACCGAGCGCACCCGGGAGATCGGCATTCGCAAGGCGCTGGGAGCGCGGAGGAGTGACATTTTGCTGCAGTTCTTGATTGAATCGTCCACGGTTGCTGTGATTGGTGGGGCCATTGGTGTAATCGGGGGCGTCCTGGTGGCCAAGCTGGTGTCCGTGGTTTCGCCCCTGCCCAGCGCCGTGCAGCTCTGGTCCGTGATCGGCGGGCTGCTGGTGGCGTTGAGCGTGGGTCTTTTCTTCGGAACCTATCCGGCGTCAAAAGCCGCGAAGTTGGACCCTGTCGAAGCCTTACGGTCGGAGTAAGAGAGCATTCGAATGGCTACGTTTGAAAAAACCCTGCCGGGAACTGCAGTCCTTCCGGTGCGCAACCACAAGAGGAAAGAAGGCGCGCTCAAGCTCTGGGAGGAAGTTCGTCTGGCCCTTGACACACTGCGAAAGAACAAGCTGCGCTCGTCGCTCACCATTCTGGGAATCGTGATTGGGATCACCACGGTGATCACCGTGACCGCAGTGATCAATGGACTCAATGAAAATGTGCTCGGCGGCATTCGCTCCCTCGGTTCGGACACCATCATCGCGTACCGTTTCCCGTGGGCTTCCCTCTCGCGGCCGCCGAGTGATTGGTTCACACGCAAGGAACTCTTGCCGGAATGGGCAGAGGACATCGCGCGGCTCCCGCACGTCAAGGCGGCTTCCGCGTCCATGCGCATTTTCCAGCCGCAATTCGGCTCCGGCACGGAGGACGTACGCCGCGGCGCCTATCGCGCAAAAAATGTGATTTTACAGGGGAATCAGCCGTCTATCGGAGAGATTTTTGATCTCAAGATCGAGAGTGGCCGTTTCTTCAACGAAACGGACGCGGAGCACCGCGCCCCGGTCGTTTTGCTGGGCTACGACACCGTTCGAGTTCTCTTTCCGGAATCGCCGGAGAACAGCATCGGCAAGGAAGTGATCATCGACGGCCAGGTTTTTACCGTTATCGGCACGCTGGAGAAGCAAAGGCAGGGCATTTCCGGCGGTTCGAATCCCGAGGACAACTCCGCTTACATGCCAGTGACCACGCTGCGCAAACTCTATCCCAACCAAAAAGACTACGTGTTATTTGCCAAGGCCCGCGATCCGGAGAAGGTGGGAGAAGCCGTAGAAGAAATCCGCGACTTGTTGCGCCGCAAACGCCGCCTTTCGAATAACAAGCCCGATGATTTTGCCCTTTTTACTTCGGACTATTTTCTCGATTTGTGGAATAAGATCAGCGGCCTGATTTTTATTCTCATGTTTGCGGTCGCTTCGGTGGGCTTGATTGTCGGCGGCATCGGCGTGATGAATATCATGCTCGTCAGCGTCACGGAACGCACGCGCGAGATCGGCGTTCGAAAGGCCATCGGCGCGAAGCGCAGCAACATCCTCGCGCAGTTTTTGATCGAAGCCGTAACGCTGAGCGGTGTCGGCGGAATCATCGGCGTCCTGTTTGGCTCCGCCCTTTCCTTGCTCATGCGTTACGGACTGAAGATGCCCGCCGTGCTCTCGCTCTTCTGGGTTCTCACCGCGCTGATTCTCTGCGCGCTGATCGGCATCATCTTCGGCGTCTATCCCGCCTGGAAAGCCGCCCGTCTCGATCCCGTCGAAGCCCTCCGCTACGAATAAAGAGCCAAGCATTGACAACGGGACCGGGGGACGTGCGTGAGAGAGACGGGTAGCTAGCGGATGTTTTCGATCATGCTGATGTCGGACTCTTGAAAGCGGAAGCCTTCGATGACAACCGACGGTGGTCGGGGTGCACCTCGAATCGCGCGAAAGCCGCGCTTGCGGACGCGGCCATATCCTGTGGCGCAAATCGGAGCCGATTCTTCCAGGCCGAAGACCGAAGCAATTCCCGGATGATTCAGCGAAGCGAGCAGCTGCGCCTCGCGTTCGAATCGCGCCATACTTTGCGCGTTCGCGGCAAACGATGTTGGCAGCACCTTGATCGCGACGTCGCGGCCGAGGCGGGTGTCGGTAGCGCGATAGACTTCGCCCATCCCGCCAGTCAACGGGCGGAAAAGGGAGAAGTCGCCGGAAGAGTCGGCGCGTTTTCAGAGCGATGGCTTCGCGTCAGCGAATCGATGCTTGTCAGCTTCGCTTGTCCTGCATAGACTCCTTTCGAACTACGCGAGCCAACGCGAACAGGACGTGAAATGACGCAGGGCGACGAACAACACGGCGGCGACCGCTTTCCACCGACACGGCGGTCGGTGATTGAAGCGGTGCGCAGCATTGACGCGGAGGAACGTGAGCGCGCTCTCGAAGCGCTGTGCGCGGCTTATTGGAAGCCTGTTTACAAATACATTCGCCTCCGATGGAACCGGCCGGCAGACGCTGCGCAGGACTTGACGCAGGGATTTTTCATGGAGCTCCTGGAGCGCGAGCTGCTCGACAAATTTGATTCGAAAAAGAGTCGCCTGCGGACTTACCTGCGGCTCTGCGTGGACAGTTTTGTGATGAATGAGGACAAAGCCGGGCGACGGTTGAAGCGTGGCGGAAATGTGCTGCACGTGGAGCTGGATTTTTCGAGCGCGGAAGAAGAATTGGGCGCGGCGGTGATGGATCCTGCTGCGATACCCTCGCCGGAATCGCTGGAAGAGTTTTTCGAAAAGGAGTGGGTCCGGAGCCTTTTTGCGCTGGCGGTGGAGGAACTGCGCGAATTGTGCGCGGCGAAAGAACGCGAGAGGACTTTTCTCCTTTTCGAAGCTTACGACCTCGACGGCAGCGAGAAGATTTCTTACGAGCAATTGGCGCAGGAATATGGAATCCCGCTGACGGATGTGACCAATGCGCTGGCGTGGGCGCGACGTGAATTTCGCAGAATCGCGCTGGAGCGGCTGCGGGAAATCTGCGGCAGCGAAGAAGAATTTCAACGCGAAACGCGCGCGGCGTTCGGATGGGACGCGAAATGAAATTTCTTTCCGACCGCGCATTGGATCGATTGCGGGACAGCGCCGAAGTCCCCGACCTCGAGGGGACGCCGTATCGCTTGCTGGAGCGCGTGGCCCGCGGCGGAATGGGAGTGGTATACACCGCGGAAGATAAAAAGCTGCAGCGGCGCGTGGCGCTGAAAATTCTGGATGTACCGGGAAAGGAAAGCGATCTCGCTAAACGATTGCTTTGTGAAGCACGCGTGCTGGCGCGGCTCGAGCATCCGGGGATCGTTCCAGTGCACGATGTGGGGACACTTGCGGATGGCCGCGTGTTCTACGCGATGAAATTCGTGGAAGGCCAGCGGCTGGACCAGTACATTGCCTCGGTCGATTCGGTACCGGACCGGCTGCGGTTGTTTCTTCGAATTTGCGAGGCGGTCGGATTCGCACATGCGCGCGGGGTACTGCACCGCGACCTGAAGCCCGCGAACATCATGGTCGGGCCATTCGGCGAAGTGCTGGTGATGGACTGGGGACTGGCGAAGATCCTGCGCAAAGACATTTCGCGCCCTGCGCGCAACACCGATCCGGATGCAACGGTTTTCGAAGAGCCCAAGCAAGTGCCGACCGGGCAAGATACTACAGAAACTTCTGCCGTAACCGGACACGGCACGGTGATGGGCACTCCGGGATACATGTCGCCGGAACAGGCGCGCGGCGATGTGGGACAAATAGATGCGCGCAGCGATATTTTTTCGCTTGGTGCACTGTTGCGATTCTTGCTAACGGGAAAACCGGAAGAGACATCCGCGCCAGACGGCACGCGGGTGGAGAGGTCACTGGCTGCCATCTGCGCGAAGGCTACGGCGGCTGGGCCGGCGAGACGCTATCCCAACGTGCAGGAGCTGGCGCTGGATGTTTCCCGATATCTGGACGGGTTGGCGGTAGGGGCGCATCGCGAAAGCTTAATTGAAAAAACGGTGCGCTTTTACCGGCGCTACCGGTTCTTTATCTTGCTGATTGGAGCCTACTTGGTGATGCGGGTGTTGATTCTGCTCTTTATACATCGATAGGCGTAAAGGAATTCTGGGATTGGTTGTAAAGAACGGTAAAGAGAGAGACAGGGAGCAACGGAGGGTGTGATGAACAAAGTGTTGCTGGGACTTTTATTGGGGGCCTTACTGGGGGCGATTGACGGAGCAACAGCGTGGTTTACGCCGGCGGTGCGCGCCCAACTGGTGGGGATCATCATCGGGTCAACCATCAAGGGACTCATCGCCGGGGTCGCGGCCGGGATTTTTGCCCGGAAAGTAAATTCGGTACCTCTGGGGATCGCGTTCGGGGTGGCAGTTGGTTTTGTTTTGGCGTTCCTCGTGGCGTACATGCAGCACGGCTACTATTTCGAGATCATTCTGCCAGGCAGCATCGTGGGAATGATCGTGGGTTACGCCACGCAGCGATACGGTGGCGCTTCGGCGGTGGCGCCGGCGACGCGCTAGAGCGCGCTGAAGGAAAAAGCAAAAACTTTATGAGTCAAAAACAGGAGGAGAATTATGTCTCGAGTCGTCCATTTTGAAATACCAGCAAGTGATCCGGAGCGCGCGGCGGCGTTTTACAAAAAAGCGTTCGATTGGAAAATCGAAAAGTGGCCGGGCCCGATGGAGTATTGGATGGTGAACACCGGGGCGGAAGGTACGCCGGGAATTAACGGCGGCCTGATGAAAAATACGACGGTAAAGACAACCACGAACACGATTGGTGTGGAGTCTGTGGATGGCGCGGTGGGTGCGGTGACCAAAGCCGGCGGAACGCTGGTGATGCCAAAAACACCTATCCCGGGCGTTGGATACTTCGCGTACTTAACGGACACAGAAGGAAATTTGTTCGGCGTGATGCAATCCGACACGAATGCGAAGTAAATTTGCGGGCGCGCCACCCGTGTTTGTGGGGGAGAAAGCAATGAGCCTTTCGAAACCGATGCTGGGACTGGCGCTCGGCGGCACGCTGGGACTGCTGGATGGATTGACGGGCTTTTTCGAGCCGTCGCTGGCGCCGGTGATGGGAAGCGTGGTTACATTTTCCATGTTGAAGGGGCTCGTTTCCGGAGTGCTCATCGGGTACGTTTCGCAAAAGGCGCATTCGATGTTGGTCGGCATTCTGGCGGGAATTGCGATTGCTGCCTTGCTCAGTTTTTTGGTGATTCTGCGCACAGGGATGGCCTTGTTCTGGGACATCATGCTTCCGGGAATGTTGCTTGGCGTCATCGTGGGGTTCTGCACGCAGAAATTCGGACATAACGTGGGCACAGCTGGAGCCCGGCATTAGAGCTCGTTTTGACGGTTTTTCATTTGGTTTGTTGATCGAAGCGAATGGTCTCAAGAAGAGATATTTCGAAGGGAGCAAGAAAATGAATCGAGCAGCAAGAATGATCGCAGGTGGTTTGATCGCAGTGGCGCTCGCGGTTCCACACTCTGGCCTTGCCGCGGGCAATGGTGCGGCGGCTTTTGAGCAGCTTAAGTCCCTTGTAGGACACTGGGAGACGGACAAGACGAACATGAACAAGGCGACGCTGGACCTGGAGCTGACGTCCGGAGGAACGGCTGTGCTGGAAAAGTTCCGCATGGTGGAAGACGGCAAGCCGGTGGAGATGATCACGCTGTATTACCTGGACGGCGACCAACTGAAGCTAACGCACTACTGCATGGCTGGAAATCAGCCGACCATGCGCGGGACGTATGGGCCGGATAACAAGACGCTGAAATTCGAACTGGTGAGCATTTCAAATCTGAAGAGCGCCGATGCCGGGCACATGGATCATGCGACGTACACGTTTATTGACAACGATCATTTCAAGACGACGTGGACGTTCCGAAAGGATCAGAAAGATGCTTTCACGGAAGATGTGACGTACGTGCGGACAAAGTAAGGGCGCGCTGCAAAACCTTTCGCGTCTCACTGGGTTGCGGCGGGCGGTTGACGGAATAGCGGTAGCTACGCTACCGCACTCCAAAGGGCAGGCCTACGGTTGGCCTGCCTTTGTGTATGTCACCCGTGTAGAATCCTTCGCATCGAATGGCTATTGCGGATTAACGCGCCAGCGGGAGCGATGCGGTGGGATTTGCGGCGTTCGCGGGCCACAAGTATCTGAATCTCGAGACGTTCAAGAAGAGCGGCGATGGCGTGAAGACGCCGGTGTGGTTCGCCGCGGATCCGTCCACGAGCCTCGATTCGAGTGAGGCAAGGCTCTATGTGTACACGATCGGCGATTCAGGCAAAGCGAAACGAATCCGCAGCAATCAGCGTGTAAGGATTGCGCCGTGCGACGCGAGAGGCCGAGTGCTTGGGGACTGGGTGGAAGCACGCGCTGAGATCTTGGCTGGGGATGAGGCGGCGCGCGGAATGCAGTTGCTCAACAAGAAGTATTTCCCCTTGAAACAGATTCTAGGTTTTTTCGCGGCCTTTAGCAGGCGCGAGCGGACAGTCTTTGCGCTCCTGCCAGCATGAAATGGAAAACGAAGTAACGAATGCCGAAGTTAAGAATAGGAGAGGTAGAGTTAAGCGGTCCTTTCCCCCGGCGCACGAGTGGCGTGGAATTGGGGAAGACAGGCTCGCAATCTTTATCAACTGGCTGTGCCGGGAGCGGTAGCTATCCGGCGGTGCTCAGCCCAAATACTTCTCCAAGGGTTGCCAGTACCTTTCTTTCCAGCCTTCGTTGAGGTGGCCATAATCACCTTCCGGGAAGCCGGTGTGGTCCAGGACGAGTTTTGTTTGTGAGCCATTCTTCACCAACTCAAATCTCACGATGGAATACACGCCGGGATCCCAACTTGCGGGCCGCCAGGCCTGGACGATTCGTTGCCCGGAAATCAGCTCCACGTTTCGCCCAACGATCATTCCTCCAAACATGGAAAAAGCGCCTCCCGCTTCGCGGCTTATCTCCGCAGGCATGCCCGTAAAGGCGCTGAACTGCTTGGAATCCAGGAGCACTTCATAGATGCGCTGCGGTGTGGCCTTAAGATCAATCTCCTGATGCAGAAATATACGCGCCTTGTCCGCACCCGTACTTTGTGTTTCGGGGATAGCCTGGTGTCGCCCGGTTCGCGCCCGCGCTGAGCCTGCGGCGAGTCCACCCAGCGCAATGGCACACCCGACGATTATCTGGCGTCGAGTTGGCGTATCACTCCGTTCCGCCAGTATCTTGATCACATTCATCATCGCCTCCTAAGTTTGCGGTTCGGACGCAGTAGAGAGGGCTTCGCGACTTGTTTGTCCACCGCGCGCGGCGTTCCGCTTGTTCGAAAACTTGGTCAGGAATGGAGACTGTTGTCTTCATAAAACAAGTATAGCTACTCTTCGTCAAGTGCGCGGGCTACGGGGATCAACCGCTGCAGGGCGAGAACATTCCGATGGCGATAAATCGCGTCAGGATTCCTGCGAACACCACACCGACCGCAAACAAGACCCAGCGGTATTGCCTCCAGAGATCACGATACGAGGACCATTGAGCAAACACGTCCACGAGGTAGGCGGCACATTACGCGACGTTTGCCAGCACGACCAAGAGAAACAGCCCCAAGATTGAATCGAGCGTAAGAATGGCCTTTGAAGCGGGATAGGCTCTGAAGAAATAAAACAAGACGATCACACTGAGAAGCGTGTTGTACACCAGGCGCCGCGGTTCCCAAAAACGCAAGGCGTCCGAAACAGACTCACGAAAAGTCGGTGCGTCCAGTGCTGCTGCAATCCTAACGCGCTCCGCCGCCGCAATGACTCAGAGCTTGCGTGAGTGTTACGAGGTAGTAGCCACCGACTGAGTCGCCGAAGCAAGGGCGCGGAGAGATTCGGTGTAGGGGGCGCGGGCGACGCCGCGTTCCGTGAAGATGGCAGCGATGTAGCGCGCAGGGGTGACGTCGAACGCGGGATGCGCGGCGTGCACGTCGGGGGCGATGCGGAGGCCTTGAAGATGCGTGACTTCGTCGGCGGAACGCTCCTCGATGGGGATGTGCTCGCCATTGGGAATGGAGAGATCGAAGGTCGATATCGGCGCGGCGATATAAAAGGGGACGTTGTTTTCCTTGGCGAGGACAGCGATCTGGTAAGTGCCGATTTTATTGGCGGTGTCGCCGTTGGCGGCGATGCGGTCCGCGCCGGTGACGACGGCCCCGACTTTCGCTGTCTTCAAGAAGTGTCCGACCATATTATCGGTGATCAGCGTGAGCGGAATGCCGCCTTTGTGGAGCTCCCAAGCCGTGAGCCGCGCGCCCTGAAGATAAGGGCGCGTTTCGGGAACAAGCACGTGAAGCTTTTTGCCCTGTTCGAATGCAACGCGGATGACGCCGAGGGCGGTGCCGATGCCGGCGGTAGCGAGCGCTCCGGCGTTGCATTGGGTCATGACGTGCCCTTCATGGGGCATGAATTCCGCCCCGAAACGGCCGATGGCTTCGTCGGTGGACTTTTTTTCGAAATGGACCTGCTGAGCTTCCTCGACCATCCCAAGCTTGATTTTGCCAAGATCTGAAGTCTGCGAGGTCAGTTCGGCGAAGCGGCGCTTCATGCGCTCAAGAGCCCAGAAGAGATCCACCGCAGTCGGACGAGTCTTCGCAAGAGTGCCGTAGATTTCCGCGAATTCAGCGCTGAGTTCTTCCACGGAGCTCGCAGAGGAATGCAATATGCCAAGGGCCGCGCCCATGGCGGCGGCAACGCCGATGGCAGGAGCGCCACGAATCACCATTTCGCGGATGGCTTTGGCAACTTCGCGATAGTCCGTGTAGGTGTAGGAGACCTCCTCGCCGGGGAGCAGCCGCTGGTCAAGCATGACCATGCCGCGGTCCGTCCATTCGATGGGTTGTGCTACGTACATTTCCTCAGAGTCCTCGCGAACTTCTATTGTACGAGGAGATGCCTGCGGATAGAAATGGCGTTATGAAATCAGGGTGATTGAATTTCCTGGCCAATTGAAGAACGTATCCATTGATGTTACGGATGGCGAACTCGCGCATGCCGTAATCGAAGTTTTCGATGGGATAGACCACGTCGACTCTTTCGCGCAGCGGGGCCCAGAGTGCATCCACATCGTCGGAGTGAAAATAGAAGGAGCCTGTGAAAAGGAACTTCTCGAACGGAAGATGCTCGTTCGGAAGAGAAAGCATGATCTCTGCGGAGTCGCGCGGAAGCGATGCCCAGCCTTCGAAGCGATTGGCGTAGCGAAATCCAAGCACGTCGCAATAGAAGCGAATGGTTGTCTCGACGTCTGTCACATAAAGGATGGGGACGGGGCCTTGGAGCGGCATGGCAAGCTCAGGGATGTGGAGGCAGCTGCGTGAAACCCTTGGTGCCAATGACCGTTGCGATGGCAATGAAAGAGTTGTAGCCAAGGTGCAGAAGGAAACTGGCGAGAACCGTGCCGGTCCAAGCGCGAACAAAGGTGAAGATGACGCCCACGAGGGTCAGGAGACCGACGAGACCCACGGTCCAACCCAGCTGAGGGGCGTGCAGGAGCCCGAAGAGCACGCCGGTTACAAGAATGCTGGAACCCACGCCGGTACGAAGCGCCGTGGGAGATTCCAGGCCAAAAAACTGGGCCACCGAGGAAAAAATTCGCGCCAGGACAGGATACAAGTAACCGCGAAAAAGAGTTTCCTCCACGAGCGGCGCAACAAAGACGGCCATGGCCATGAGCAGCATGGCGCCCGTGCGATTCTTGAATAGTTCCTGAATCGGGGTGTGGTCGGCATCTTTTACCCGCGAGCTGGCGATGGCGACGAAGAGAGACAGTCCACAACCCGATAGAAAATACATCCACGGGCGGCCTTTTTGGTCGGCGGGATTGGCGCTGAACTTTTTCCAGCCGAGAGAACTCCAGAAGGGCGAGTCGCGCAGTACAGCGAGCGTGACGTAGAGAAAGAGAAGCATGAGCGCGGACCACAGGACGGTCGTGCCCACCAGGAATTTGGGATCGGTTTCGAGAAATCTCCTGAGCTGGCTTTGCGACAGGTGGCGGTTCGTCGAATAGTAGGCCAGTGCCACGAGGCCAATAGCGAGCTGGCTGGCGAAAAAAAACACGATGAAAACCAGGAGGTGCGGCCAGGACCAGGAGATGCGCAGGTCTTCGGGGAGAAGGGATGCCGCGGGTGTTGGGGTCGGTGGACCAAGCGCGGCGTATGAGCCAGCAAGCAAAGGGACCACCGGTTCCTTTGACGGTGATTCGAACGACGCTTCGCCGGAGGAACGAGGTTCCGGATGGTGATCGTACGGATTGAACGGATTGTCGTCGAAGAGAGTCATGGTTTGCCAGGCGCCGATTTTTTTGGCCAGCCGGCGGCCAGCGCGGCGGCGACGAGCGGCAGAAGCAGCTCGTGGTGGCCGGTGATGGCGTAGCCGTGCGATTCGGGTCCGCTGCGGCCCTGGGCGGACGCGGTGGGACGCTTCACTACATTCTGCAACGGACGGTAGTGTTGGATAAAGTCGAAATTCGCGGTGGTAATGGGGCGGAGGGGGACGCCGAGATTGCGTACGACGCTCACGGCTTTGAGAAAAACTTCAGGGAGCAAGACGGCGGAGCCCCAGTTGAGATAAATGCCGCCGGGATGCATTTGCTCGACGAGGGCGCAGAAGAGGCGAAAGTCGTGGTGGGTGGCATCACCGAGGGCCGCGCCGTTGGCGGCTGGATGCATGTGCGGGATGTCCGTGCCGATGGCGAGGTGGATGGTGATGGGGATGCGGTGTTTGTAGGCGGCCATGAGGACGCTGGAATCCGCGTGTTTGGCATTGAGGATGCCGCTCGTGAGGAATTGGCCGGCGGCTTCGCCGTAGCCGATTCGAATGCGATGCGCGAGCTTGGCGATTTCGTTGATGTACTGGCCGGTTTCGGCGGCCATGCCGAATTGGCCTTCGGCGAGACCGCCTTCGACGTCTTCGGAAGTGTTACCGGCGAGGGCGATTTCGAAATCGTGGATGAGCGCGGCGCCGTTCATGGCGATGCCGGAGATGAAGCCGCGTTTCATCAGGTCGATGAGCATGGGGCCGAGGCCGACTTTGATGACGTGGCCGCCGAGGCCCCAGAGGATGGCTTTGCGCTGCTTGCGCGCGCGATGGATGGCGGCGAGGAGTTGACGGAGATCTTCGGCGGCGAGAATGCTTGGAAGTGAATCGAGGAATTTTCTCAGCGACGTGTTTGCGGCAGGAGGTTTAGCAAAGTCTCGAATGCTGACTTTGCTCTTGCGCGAGGCGAGCGGGTAAGTGCGGACAGCGCCGAACGTGATGGGCTGGATGGAGTAGATGCTCATGGAGCAGGGGATACTCTAACCCGCATGGAGCGCAATACCAAGCGAAGGCCGGTTCAAGATGATTTAGCCGAAGCACGGGGCCACAATTCCCACAAGGACGCTATACCCGCGGCAATCGCAATAATCCCACCAACCCGGAGCCCACAAAAGTATGCATCAATTTCTTCAGGGTCATCGGGTGGCTGGCGGTAATGGCCCCAGAAGTACGAGCCTGCAAGAAATCCTCCGAGTCCCAATAAACACGCCATGATCAAGGAAAGAGAACCGATGCTGCTGCGCGCCAGCTACTTCGTGTTGCCATTGGGATGACCATTGGCGGGGATGCCGAGGACGCGGGCGAGGACTTGGCCGGTGTAGGATTTTTTTGTGCGGGCTACGAGCTCGGGCGGGCCCTGGGCAACGATGCGGCCGCCGCCTTCGCCGCCTTCGGGGCCGAGGTCGATGACCCAGTCGGCTTGTTTGATGACGTCGAGGTGGTGCTCGATGATGAGCACGGTGTTGCCGAGATCGACGAGGCGCTGCAGGACGTCGAGGAGCTTGCGAACGTCGTCGAAGTGTAAACCGGTGGTGGGTTCGTCGAGGATGTAGAGCGTGCGGCCGGTCTGGCGTTTCGAAAGCTCGCGGGCCAGCTTGATGCGCTGGGCTTCGCCGCCGGAGAGCGTGGTGGCGGACTGCCCGAGGGTGACGTAACCGAGGCCGACTTCGACAAGGGTGGCGAGCTTTTGCTGAATCTGCGGAATATTTTCGAGGAGCTTCAGCGCGTCGGAGGAAGGCAGATTCAGAACGTCGCTGATGGAGTGGCCCTTGTAGCGGACGGCGAGCGTTTCTGAATTGTAGCGGCGGCCGCGGCAGACTTCGCACATCACGTAAACGTCCGGAAGAAAATTCATTTCGATGCGGCGGAGGCCGTCGCCCTGGCAGGCTTCGCAGCGGCCGCCCTTCACGTTGAAGCTGAACCGGCCCGGGCGGTAGCCGCGCTCGCGCGATTCGGGAAGCATGGCGAAGAGATCGCGGATGGGCGCGAAGACACCGGTGTAGGTGGCGGGATTCGAACGCGGGGTGCGGCCGATGGGGGCTTGATCGATCTCGATGACTTTGTCGATCTGATCGGCACCAATGATTTCGCGATGGGCGGCGGGTGCCTCCGACGATCGATAAAGTTTCTGCGCGAGCGCGCGATAGAGAATGTCGTTGACGAGGGTGGACTTGCCGGAGCCGGAAACTCCGGTGACGACGGTGAGCAGGCCGAGTGGAAGCGTGATGTCCACGTCTTTGAGGTTGTTGGCGCTGGCGCCGAGAATCTGGATGGCTTTGCCGTTGGGGCTGCGGCGCTTTTCGGGGACGGCAATTCTCGCTGTGCCGCTGAGATATTGCCCGGTGAGAGACTCCGGGGTGTCTTCGATTTGCTGCGGCTTGCCCTGGGCGACGAGGTAGCCGCCGGCGTTGCCTGCTCCGGGGCCGAGGTCGACTACGAAATCGGCGCGACGAATGGTGTCTTCGTCGTGCTCGACGACGAGGACGGTGTTGCCGAGATCGCGAAGATGCTCAAGGGAGCCGAGCAGGCGATCGTTGTCGCGGGCGTGGAGGCCGATGCTGGGTTCATCGAGAACGTAGAGAACACCGCGAAGGCGCGAGCCAATCTGCGTGGCGAGGCGGATGCGCTGGGCTTCGCCGCCGGAAAGCGTGGCGGCGGAGCGGTCGAGGCTGAGATACCCGAGGCCGACGGCGAGCAGGAAATCAATGCGCTCCGCGACTTCTTCAAGGGGACGGGCGGCGATTTCCTTTTGCCGCGCGGTGAGATGCGCGAGGATCTTGTCCACTGCGGGACGTGCCGCACTGAGCGAAAACGCAGTGAAATCAGCAATCGACCATCCCGCAAGCTTCACCGCGAGCGATTCGGGGCGCAGGCGCTTGCCGTGGCAGGTAGTGCAAAGCGTCGCGGACATGTATTGCGTGATCCATTCCCGGTAAGTATCGGAATTGGTCTCTTCGAGATTTCTTTCCAAAAATTTCAGGATGCCCGGGAAGCGAAAATCCTTTTCGCTCTTGGATTTCTTTTTTGTGGCTTCGCTCTCTTCCGGAGAAGCGTTCGAGGGCGGATAGCCGTACAAGAGCATGTTCTGGACGCGCGGGGGAAACTTTTCGAACGACGTCTCGAGGTCAAACCCGTGGGCGTAGGCGCCGAGCTCCAGTGTGCGCTTGAGAATCGCGGAGCCGGAGCCTACGCCGAGGCCGCCGTCAAAGAGCGGGCGGGTCCAATCAACGATGATCTTCGACGGATCGAAATCGTACTTCGAGCCGAGCCCATTGCATGCCGGACAAGCGCCATAAGGCGAATTGAAGCTGAAGGAACGCGGCTCTAGCTGCGGGACGGAAATGCCGCAATCCGGGCACGCCAGCTTTTCCGAAAAAACGTGTTCCTTGCCGCCGACAACCGCGACGGTGACGAGCCCGCCGGCAAGCTTGAGGGCGGTAGCTATGGATTGTTCGAGGCGCGTGGCAATTCCCTGCTTCACGAGCAGGCGGTCGATCACAATTTCGATGGTGTGATTCTTGCGTTTATCAATGACCGGGAGATCGTCGAGCGGGAAAAGCTCGCCGTTGATTCGAACGCGGACGTACCCATCCTGCGCAAACTTTTCGAGCTCTTTCCGGTAAGCGCCTTTCCGTCCGCGGACGATGGGCGCGAGGATCATGATGCGATCGTCGGACTTACAAAGCTCGCCACGCAGGATGGTCTGAACAATCTGCTCGCTGGACTGGCGCGTGATGGGCAAGCCGCAGTTCGGACAATGCGGAACGCCGACGGAGGCGTAGATAACACGCAGATAGTCGTAGATTTCCGTGACGGTGCCGACAGTGGAGCGCGGAGAACGCGTCGTGGTTTTCTGCTCGATGGCGATCGAAGGAGAAAGGCCTTCGATCACGTCGACTTCCGGGCGTTCCATCTGATCGAGGAACTGACGTGCGTAAGCAGATAGCGATTCAACGTAGCGGCGCTGGCCCTCGGCATAAATCGTGTCGAAGGCCAGAGAGGATTTTCCCGACCCGGAAAGTCCGGTAATCACGGTCAGGGAGTTCCGGGGGATTTCGACGCTGATATTTTTCAGGTTGTGCTGGCGCGCGCCCCGGATTACCAGTTTGGTCAGGCCCATGAGTCGAAAGCGCTCCCTCCACAGGAGCTCTGACACCCAGCGGACAGACTGAGGCCAGAATAACTTTTTACAATAACAGGGAGTGTTCGCAGCGGTCAAGGCGGCGTAATAAGTCTTTTAAATAGAGAGGCTTGAAATGACGCCCCCGTCTACGAGGAAGAGTTATGAGCCGGAAAACAGCTAAAGAACGAAGCGTGGGACGCTTTCGTTTGAGGTAGTACTACGGCGAGGGCTGGCAGGTAATTTTGCGGGGTAGGTAGAGCTTTTTACTCAGAATTCATTCCCCAGTTTATTGAAAACACAAGGCTTAAGTATGGCGAAGGGTTTGCACTTCCAAACGCGTGGGGGAGGCGAGCCGAGGATCCCTTTAGGGGATTGAGGGCTGGGCCGGTTCGCTACTCCCCCTATCACTTTCGCCGATTACCCCACCACACCCCGTTCAACACCGAACACGGCGAAGGTGTGTTTCGGCGGAAGCCGCAACGGACTCTCACGCAACCAGTGATCAGAACTCACACGAAATTTCAGAAGATTCGCTTACGCGCGAACGAGATTCGAATTGGACGGGAGTGCGAGGCGGCTCTCGTGCATTCCGCGCGTGCGGTAGTCCGCGAGGGTGAGGACCAGCATAATAGCGAGCCAGAAGATGGAGCAGACAATCACAAGCTGGGTGCGCTTCGGACTGTAGCGCGCATGCATGAAGTAAAGAACCACGAGAGTGGCCTTGAAGGTGGCGATGGCCAGAGCGATGACAATATTGAAAGCCCCGAAGTTGTGATAAGCCGCCCAGACGGTGGCGGCCGTGCCGGCCATCAGCGTCAGGAAGATAACCAAGTAGATTTTCGGCGAAACGATATGTTCGGACACGAAGTGCTCTCCCAAACTCTCCTACTGGTGGCGGTCAATCAGATATAACAACGGGAACAGGTAAATCCACACGATATCAACGAAGTGCCAATACAAGCCCACAATTTCGACGGGAGTGTTGTACTGCGGCGTGTAGCGAGCGGCAAAGGATCCCTTAATGAGCCAGAGCAGCAAGCCTGCGCCGACAATCATGTGCAGGGCGTGCAAGCCGGTCATTCCAAAGTACAGCGAAAAATAAAGTTGGGCGTGGGCGTTGATGTCCGGGTCGGCGGCAAAAGCCTTCTCCAGCTCCTCTTTCTCCGCAGCGATTTCCTTCGGGTCATCGTTAGGCCCAGAATGCTCGGAGTGGTACCGGATATCGAAGCTTGAGCCGGGAATCAAATGGTGGTCGAACTTCTGCTTGTATTCGATGACCTTGACGCCAAGGAATATGGTGCCGAGACCGAGCGTGGCGATCAGAAAGAGACTGACCAACTGCTTCTTGCCCACCTGTGCCGACCACACAGCCATTGCCATGGTCAAGCTGCTCAGGATGAGTACGACCGTGTTGCCGCCGCCGAGTTTCAGGTCCAGCGTGTTGCTGCCGGCGCCGAAGGCGGTGCTGAATGCGTGGCGGTTAATGGTGTAGATCAGGAAGAGCCCGCCGAAGAACAAGACTTCGGTGACCAGGAAGACCCACATGCCAAGCGCAGCAGTTTCCTTCTGCTGCTCAAGCGTTTCGAAGTGTCCGTACAGTTCGCCGGTGCGGTGCACTCGGTACTCCTCTTCCTAAAACAGTCTTTGGCCTGGCTTCGACCAACAACAGGACGGACCGGAGTTCGTCCCTACATCTAGACTCAACTGCCTAATCATCTCCATGGGCCGGGGCGGGCAATGGCGTTCCCGGGCCCAGGCCGAGATCAGGCCTGTCCTTAAAGTCATAAGGTTCCCAGGTTACTTGCGGCGTGACATCGAAATTCTCGGTTGGGGGCGGCGAAGCCGTCTTCCATTCAAGTCCCGTGGCCGGCCACGGATTCTGCCCAGCGACTGTCCCGTAACGCATGGACCAAGTGAAATAGATCATAGGGAGCAAGTAGCCCAGAGCGAGGATCGAGGCGCCCGCGGTGGACAACACGTTCAGCACCTGGAACTCCGGCGGATACGTGTGGTAGCGCCGGGGCATGCCCATGTAGCCAAGAATAAACTGCGGGAAGAAAGTGAGGTTGAAGCCGACGAAGAGAGTAATGGCCGCGGTCCGCGCCAGAGATTCGGGATAGAGCCTGCCAGTGATCTTTGGCCACCAAAAATGCAAGCCCCCCATATAACCCATGACCGCGCCGCCGACCATGATGTAGTGGAAGTGGGCGACAACGAAATAGGTGTCGTGGATGTGAATGTCCAGGCCAAGGCAGGCGAGAAAGAGTCCGGTGAGGCCGCCGATGAGGAAGAGCCCAATGAAACCGAAGGCATAGATCATCGGCGTGTCCCAGGAGATGGAGCCTTTGTAAAGCGTCGAGGTCCAATTGAAAACCTTGACGGCCGAAGGAATCGCCACCACATAGCTGAGGAAAGAAAACGTGAGCGCGGCGTAGGTGGACTGACCCGTCACAAACATATGGTGGGCCCAAACAAGGAAGCCGATGACGGCGATGGC
Organism: Candidatus Acidiferrum sp.; assembly: GCA_036522195.1. GTDB lineage: Bacteria > Acidobacteriota > Terriglobia > Acidiferrales > UBA7541 > Acidiferrum. The sequence continues at coordinate 88,162 of DATDGF010000014.1, forward strand.
AATGCTGGATCCGGCGATGAAAGAGTATCCAAAAATGGGTTTGCGCGCGAAAGTCGGAATAATCTCGCTGACTACACCCATGGCTGGAAGAATCATGATATACACGGCCGGATGCGAATAAAACCAGAAGAGATGCTGGAAGAGGATAGGATCGCCGCCTAGCGCCGGATTAAAAAAGCCCAAGTGAAACATGCGCTCGAGGCCAACAAGGAGCAGCGTGATGGCGATAACCGGCGTCCCCAGCACCATGACAAGGCTGGTGGCGTAGTGCGCCCAAACGAAGAGCGGGAGCCGGAACCAGGTCATGCCCGGCGCGCGCATGGTGTGGATGGTGACGATGAAGTTAAGACCCGTCAGAATCGATGAGAAACCGTTGATAAAGATGCCGATGACGGCCGGCGTGACCGCGGAATTCGAATAGACGCTGCTCAACGGAGTGTAAAACGTCCAGCCCGTGTCCAGGCCGCCGGTGCCGAAGGAATAGAGCACAAAGCAGCCGCCCACCAGGTAGATGTACCAGCTCAGAAGATTGAGTTTCGGAAACGCGAGATCCTTTGCGCCGATCATCAGGGGAATCAGGAAATTTCCCAGAACGGCGGGGATCGAGGGAATTAGGAAAAAGAAAATCATCGCCACGCCGTGCATGGTGAAAAGCTTGTTGTAGGTTTCCGGCGTGACGAGAAAGCCTGTGGGCGTGAGCAGGTGGATGCGGATCATGGTGGCGAAGAGGCCGCCGATGAAAAAGAAAACCGTGACCGATCCAAGGTACAGCAGGGCGATGCGCTTGTGGTCCGTGGTCAGCAACCAAGAGCGAAGGCCGTACGTGGCGTTCAGGTAGTCCTCGCGCGGCATTTTGTGAACCGGCGCTGGCAGCGTCGTCGTACTCATAACTTATTTCTTCTCCGTGGCCGGCGCGACTCCGGAACCCGTTGCGGGCACCGGCTGCGACTGCAAAGACTTGATATAAGCGGTGAGAGCGAGAATCTGCTCTTCCGTCACTTGTCCCTGGAATGTGGGCATCACCGGCTGATACCCGGCCACAATCTTTGCATTGGGCTGCAAAATAGATTCGCGAATGTAAGCTTCGTCGGCGATAACCGTGGAGCCATCAGCCAGAAGAACTTTGGCGCCATAGACGCCGTTCAGCGATGGGGCGCGGCCGACACCGGCGCCGACGTGGCAGGTGGCGCAGGCCTTCTCTGTAAAGAGTTTTTCGCCAGCAACGACGGGATTGCCCTGACCGCCCGAAGTACCGGAGAGCCAAGCGGCGTATTCGGCGGGCTCCATGACGGTCACCCAGCCTCCCATGATGGCGTGATTCGTGCCGCAATATTGGGAGCAGAAGAAATGGAAGCGTCCGGATTTTGTGGGGCGGAACCACATGGTGTTGTAGTGGCCCGGAACAACGTCCATTTTTACGCGGAACGCAGGAACGTAGAAGTCGTGGATTACATCTTCACTCGCGAGGATCAGGCGAACGTTTTTCCCCACGGGAACGTGCAGCTCATTGATTTCCTTCAGCCCGTTGGGCTGCTGCGCCTTCCACATCCATTGTTTGCCGATGACATAAATGTCCAGCGTATCTTGCGGTGCGCGGCGGTAGTCCACGTAGACAACGGCGCCCCAGCCGAACATGGCCATCGCCAGGATCAGCGGCACGATCATCCACGCAGCCTCCAGAATCATGTTTCCGTGGATAGGAACTCCGACGTCCTCTGGTTTTTTGCGGTGGTATTTGAAAAAGAAAATAATAATCGCCACGGTTACGGCGACCGCGAAAAAGAGGCAGATGAGCGTAATAAAAAGCATCAGGTTGTCCACATGTGGTGCGAAGTTGGACGCCTGCTCCGGATATAGTGGCACTTGCGACTGCACGGCTTAGTGAGCTCCTCTTTCAGGGTAACTGCCGGATGTTTGCCGAAGCTTCCCCTGCTGCAGATGAGCATCTCGGCGGCGGAAAATCAAAATTCCCCCGACGATACAAAGAATGGTCAGGACGCCACCCAGGCGGATGATCTTGAGGATCGCGGCGCTATACGTGGCTGCAGTGGGATCATATTGGTAACAGAACAGCAACACGTGGTCGATGGGCGTGCCGATTTTGCCGGCAGAGGCTTCGACGAGCCCGAGCCGCATGTCGCGTCCCGGATATTCGACACCGTAGAAATATCTCGAAATGCGCCCATCGGGCGTGAGCACCATAACGCCGCTGGCGTGGGCGAAGAGATTTGTTTTTGCGCTGAAGTTATAGCGGAAATTCGCGGCATGGGTTGCGGCATCGATAGATTCCTGCAAGCCGGTGAGGAAATGCCAGCCGGAATCCGTTTCCGGACGGCGGAAATGCGCGAGCGCGGCCTTTTTCTTTTCTGCAGCCATCTCCGGTGTTTCGCGCGAATCGAAGCTGATGAACACAACTTCGTAGTCGCGGCCAGGATTGAAAGAGAGCATGCGCAGCGTGCCGACAACGCCCTGCTGAACCTGATTACAGAGCATCGGACAACCGTAATAAACGAATGCCAGAACGACAGGCTTCTGCCCAAAGTATTCGCGAAGCTGGACGCTGCGGCCGGATTCGTCACGGAAGGAAAGGTCGAGCGGCATCTGCGCATTGAGTTGCGGTTCGAACCCCACATTTTGTAAAGCCGGTGGCATAGTCGAGGCCGTCGGACCCATGTTGCCAGGGACTGTCTGAGCGTGCAGAGCTGCCGCTGCCAGCAACAGTGCTGCAATTTCGAGGATGGTGCGAGCTTTCCTCATCGCCTCACTTCTTTTTCTCCGCCGGCTGTGCGGAAACCGCTGGCAATCCTTTTTCCGCAATAATCTTCATCGCATCCTTCACGGGAATCTGGGCGATGCCGGAGCCTCGATCAATCCAACGCGTCTGTTCGTTCTCTTCGTTGTCGGCCTTCAATTTGTCGCGCATATCCTGCTGCGGATCGGTTGTGTGCCCAGGAACGCCTTGAAGCCGAGGCTCCGGGGGAAGCGCCCGATAGTCCTGGCCAAGCACCGCTCGCGAAGGCGGCGGAGGCGTATCGGAGGAAGCCGCGAAATTCGTGGTGAATCGAAAAATGAAAACGCAAATCACCATGGATGCGACGACCGCGAGTCCCAGTGCCAATAAATAGCCGTAGATTGACCCGGTCTGAACGTCGCTCTTTTCAAACGACACGTCGGCGTGGCGCGGTTCTTCGCCCGTGGCCTGGCCATGTTCGTGAGACTCAGTGCTCATGGTGCTCAATGGCCTCCTCAAGTTTGGGGTCGCCCAGGGGCAACAATGGGTGTTGCTTCAAATGGAAGGCGAACAATCCCAGCCATAATCCGCCGAGGGCGATCGGCAGAACGATGTCGAGCCATGTGGGCGCGGCGTGTGAGGTAAATTCCGGCCGCGTCATCCAAAAAAGATCGACGAGGCGCATGAAGATCAGCCACAGGGCGATCTTCGGAAGCACTTTCGCGTTGCGCTTTACGTCCTGCGAGAGCAGCAGGAAAAACGGCACGAAGAAGTGAAACACCAGCACCAGCACGGCAACAACCCCCCAGCCGCCGTAAAGCCGCGTGCGATAAAAACTGATTTCTTCCGGCTGGTTGCCGGACCAGATGATCAGCAACTGCGAGAAATCGAAGTACGCCCAGAGCATCACGAATGCGAGGAGCAGTTTTCCCAGATCGTGCAAATGGCGCTTCTGCAAAACGCTGGCGAAAGGCTCGGTGCGCGCGAGCAGCACTACGATGGCGATCATGAAGGCCATCGAGGAAATCAATTGCCCGGCTACGAACAGGAAGCCGTAGATCGTCGAAGCCCAGTGCGGCGACAGCGACATGACCCAGTCGATAGCTGCAAAGCTCATCGCAAACACATAAAGAATAATGCCGGGGCCGGCGAACATCTTGAAGCGGCGGCGCAAAGCACGGTCCTCCCGGTTGGTGTCCTGCTCTTCCGACCAACGGTTAAAGAGGTGCATCAAGAGCAGCCAGATTGCGAAATAAATCACAGCGCGTGTGTAAAAGCCGCCGGCTGTCAAATACCTTCGTTGAAAATCTGACAGCGGTTCTTTCTTTACTTCTTCCGGATCGAGCCACGCACTGTAAAGATGATGCATGCCGAATAAAGCAATCGGCAGGAAAAATGCGGCGAGCAAAGGAATCGTCCGCGTGGCTGATTCCAGCGAGCGCCGAATGATAATTCCCCACTGGCCGCTCGTCAGGTGCTGCAACATAAGGAGACCCAGCGAACCAAGGGTCAAGCCGCAGATCAGCATGAAGCTCATCAAATAGGATTGATAGAAGAGCCCCGGCGTGCGCATCACCCCGAGCAAAGACACCAGCAAAGCGACGCCTCCTACAAACAGCGCGCGCTGTTGGAGGCGGCCGATGCTCTCCGGCGCTAGATATTCCTGCGCAGCCATTAGTTGCTGCCTCCCGTCGAATCCTTCTTGCGTCCTGACTCCTGCTTGCGCTCGTCGCCTTGATTCAACTTCTCGCGAAGCTCCGCCGGAAGATCGGCGGCCTTTGCGTTGCGGCTGAGCTGCAGCGCGCGGACGTAGGCGATGATGGCCCAGCGGTCGCGCGGAGGTATCTGCGCGGAGTAGCCATACATCGCGCCGAACCCATTGGTGACCACGTCGTAGATGTATCCGTTCGGCTCCCCCCGCAGGCGATCCTGATGAAAACTCGGTGGATGCTTAAAGCCGCGCATGGAAATCATACCGTTGCCATCGCCTTGCAAGCCGTGGCACGGCGTGCAGAAAATTCTGTAGCGCCCCTCACCCCGTTCGAGGAGCTCCTGGTTTACAGGAAGCGGAAACGCGTTCGAATCCTTGGGCACGAAAAGCTCGTCGTTCGCGAGCGAACCGTGGGCTACGGTATTTTCAGCCAGCGGGCGTTCCGAACGTCCATCGGCAAAAAAATCCGACGGCGCGAGCGGCGTGTATTTCGGCTGGTTGGCCATATCCTGATGCAAATACTGGCAACCGGAGCCGAATACCAGGCACGCAGCAATGCAAGCGAGGATCAGGATCCGCGAGGTGTTAATCATCGGACACCTCGGTGATATGGTGCGCATGCAGTTCCTGAAGGAGGCGCGCGGACTCCGCGATATGGAATTTCGGATCTTTGGCCTCGATGCAAACAAAGAAACGGTCTGACGACGCATGCGTGAAGCGCGGCACATTGAAAACCGGGTGGTGCGGCTGCGGCAGTTTGTTCAGCGCGAGCATGCCAAGAACGGCGGAGAGCGCTGCGCCGAGAATCGTCAGCTCAAAAGTAACAGGAATGAACGCGGGCCAGCTATTCAGCGGGCGGCCAGCAATATTAAGCGGATAAGCGATCACTGCCACCCAGTATTGGAAGAAAAAACCACCGAGGCCCCCAGTGAGCCCTCCGATGAGGCAAATCAGGGGCACCATGTTGCGCTTCAAGCCGAGTGCTTCGGAAAGCCCTTCCACGGGAAACGGCGAGTAGGCGTTGACGCGCCGGTAGCCCGCTTCGCGCACCTTCTCCACCGCATGAATGAGCTCTTCGGGAGTGCTGAACTCACCCATCACGCCGTAAATGTGAGAGCGGTGCAGCATTATTTCTCTTCCTCCGCCGTCTCCGCCACCAGTTCGCGCATTTCCGCGATGGAAATCGCCGGGAGCACGCGCACAAACAGGAAGATCAGCGTGACGAACATTCCCATGGTTCCGATAAAAGTAGCCCAGTCCCAAAACGTCGGGCTGTAGCGGCCCCAGGCTGAAGGCACAAAGTCACGCGTGAGGCTGATCACCACAATCACGAATCGCTCCAGCCACATGCCGATGTTCACAACGATGGACATAATGAAGAGGACCCCGACATTGTGGCGCATCTTATAAGACCAGAGCAGTTGCGGCGTCAGGATGTTGCACAAGATCAACGCATAATAAAACGGAGCATACGGACCGTGGAGCCGTTGTTGCACCAGGAAAACGTCAAATTTGTTTCCGCTGTAAAGCGCCATAAAGAATTCGATGAAATACCCATAGGCGACGATGAGCCCGGTGGCCAGCATGACCTTGGCCATGTTGTCCAGGTGGCGCATGGTGATGAAGTCTTCCAGGTTGTAGGCTTTGCGCAGCGGAATTGCGATCGTCAAAACCATTGCAAAACCGGAATAGATCGCGCCGGCAACGAAGTACGGCGGAAAAATCGTGGTGTGCCAGCCGGGAACGATAGCGATCGCGAAGTCAAAGCTCACTACCGTGTGGACGGAAAGGACCAACGGCGTCGCCAGCCCAGCCAGCAGCAGATAAGCCGACTGGTAGCGATGCCAGTGCCGCGCCGAGCCGCGCCAGCCCATCGAGAGCATCCCGTAAATAATTTTCATGGGCTTTTTGATGCTGCGATCTCGAAGCGTCGCCAGGTCAGGAATCAGGCCCACGTACCAGAAGAGCAGGGAAACCGTTCCGTACGTCGAAACCGCAAAAACGTCCCAGATCAGCGGGCTTCGGAACTGCGGCCAAAGCCCCATGGTGCTGGGATACGGAAACATATAAAACGCCATCCACGGGCGGCCGGTGTGAATCAGTGGAAATATTCCGGCGCACGCTACCGCGAAAAGCGTCATGGCCTCGGCGAAACGATTGATCGACGTGCGCCACTTCTGGTTCAGCAAAAAGAGAATCGCGGAGATCAGCGTGCCCGCATGGCCGATACCGATCCACCACACGAAGTTGACGATGGCGAAGCCCCAGCCAACTGGAATGTTGATGCCCCAGATGCCGGTGCCTTTGATGATGAGCCATCCGATCGCGATGGTCATCAAGCCCATCAGGCTGAACGCAATCGAAAAACCAATAAACCAGCCCAGAGAAGTGGGACGTGTCAAAACGATGGCGCTGATTTTGTCAGTGACCGAGCCATAGGTGTGGCCCGGCCCCAGCACCGGCGAAAGGCGGCGAATCTCCGGAGAATCGAGAGGCGGTTGCCCGGCGCTCATGCTTTCTCCAATTCAGGATTCGGATTGCGCACGGCCGCGAGATACGTGGTGCGCGGACGCGCATTCAACTCGCCGAGGAGCGTGTAATTCCGCTGCTGCGCTTTCAGTTTTGCAACGCGGCTATTCGGGTCGTTGGCGTTGCCGAAAACAATAGCTTCGGTTGGGCAGGCCGCTTCGCAGGCGGTCACGATTTCGCCGTCGCGAATCGGGCGATTCTGCTTTTCCGATTCGATGCGCACGTTGTTGATGCGCTGCACGCAATAGGTGCACTTTTCCATGACGCCGCGGCTGCGCACGGTCACTTCCGGATTGCGCAGCAGCTTCAGTTGCGGCGTCTCCCAATCCTGGAAACGCAGAAAATTGAAACGGCGCACTTTGTAGGGACAGTTGTTCGAACAGTAGCGCGTGCCCACGCAGCGGTTGTAGACCATGTCGTTCAGGCCTTCGGCGCTGTGGACGGTGGCTCCCACGGGACAAACCTGCTCGCACGGAGCGTTCTCGCATTGCTGGCAGGGGACCGGCTGGAAAAATGTCTCCGGGTTAAAGAGTGAGTCGTCGTAACTGGACGGATCGCCTGTGGCCGAATGCGCTTTCTCGTAATAACGGTCGATGCGGATCCAGTGCATCTCGCGCCCGCGCATCACCTGATCTTTGCCGACCACAGGAATATTGTTCTCCGATTGGCAAGCGACCACACACGCGTTGCAGCCGTTACAGCTGTTCAGATCAATCGCCATGCCCCAGGCATAGCCGGGGTAGGAAAACTCCTTGTACAGCGAAAGTTCTTTCGGGACTTCTTCGTGGTGTTCGTGGGCGAAGCCAGGATTCTTCTTGTATTCCTCAAGCGTGCCGGTGGCCAGAATCTGCCGGCCTTCCATGTTGAAGTGATACTGAGTGCATGCCAGCGGATAGTCTTCGCCGGTCTTTTTGATCGCGCTGGCCGGAGCGGTGGCGGTCCAGAGAGCAGTGGAGGCACGCACGGCGTAAGCGTTGAAACCTTTGTTCGTACCGGTGTAGCCCGCCTTCTTGCGTCCGTATCCGAGCGGGAGAACGATGACGCCATCAGCCTGCCCCGGGAGCGTCCAGGAAGCGGCGGTCACTTTGCTGTTCGAAAGCGAAATATCGATCACGTTCGAATAAATCTTTCCGTGCTCGCCGCCGCGCGCTGCGACTTCGTGCGTCAATGCCAGTTTCTCCGCGGTCTTTGGACTGACGAGAGCGGCGTTGTCCCAGGTGATCTTGGTAATTGGCTTCGGTAATTCCTGCAGCCAGCCGTTATTGGCGAACCGGCCATCGTAAACGCACGGATCTGGCCGGAAAATGAATTCGATTTCGTCCGCGGCTGCGATTTTCGCCGGAGGAAGGCTGGCAGGGTTGAACTTCAGCGTTACATTAATCGGAGCAAACGCCGAGCCCGCGACGAAGCCGTCATTCAGCGTCTTGCGCCAGAACTTGTCAAAAATATAGATTCCTGCTGCCGGAAGGTGCGCGATGGAGGGAGATCTCCCCATGACTTCCGCATTAGCGCGCACGACATCATAATCGCTAACACCGGGCTTGTCGGTGAACGCTGCAAGGACCTCGCGCTGGGAGTGCGTTCGGTAGAGCGGCGCGATGAGCGGCTGAATTACGCTGAGCGTGCCGTCGAAGGCGAGGGCGTCGCCCCAGGTTTCCAGATAGTGCGATTCCGCAACGTGCCAGTCGCAAAGCTCGGAGGTTTCGTCAAAATGCGAGCTGACATGGATGACGTTCTTAACTTTCTTCTGCTTTGTTTTCTCGTCGAATCCAATCAACGATGCAAAACTAAAATCGGGCGGCGCGGTGTAAACCGGATTGACGCCGAGAATAAGAAGCGTCTCCACCTTGCCTGCGTACATATCAGCGCAGAGCTCGCGCAGTGATTCAAGCTGATTGACGGGAAGCGGTTCCACGGGCTCGGTGTAATAAAGAGTGGTCCCGACATTTCCGAGCGCCGCGTTGATGGCATGCGCGAGCGCATGCACTTCCGCGGATTGCTGCTCGCCAGCAACCACCAGTGACACCCCCTTATGGCTCTGGAGATCTTTCGCGACCGCGTCGAGCCATTTTTCAGCGCCAGCAGCGAGCGCCGCAGAGCCGCCGAGACCGAGCTTGCCAGCCAGCGCGAGCGCAAAGAGTTCCACTTCTGAAGCGCGCAGCGGCAGCCGATGATCCGCGCTCGCACCGGTAACGCTCGGCGTCGGCTCGACAACATAGAGCCGATTCATCGAATCATTCGGCCCATTCAATTTGCGACGCCGCGAAAATTCCCTCGCATATCGAATGTGTCCCGGGCCACTGCCAAGAAAATCGGAGTCCAGCGAAAGGATCACGCTGGCTTTTTCCACACGATAAACAGTGTTGACGTACCTTCCGAAGGCAAGCTTTGCGCCTTCGCGCGCTCCGTCGCTGACAGCGGGTTCCCACTGGTGCCATTTGGACTTCGGGTAGAATGCCCGGATCGTTCCAATCTGCTCCGCCAGCGTCGGCGAAGTGACCGTGCCGGTGAGAATGCGGAATCCCTCTCCCCCCGTGCTCTTCGTTTCTGCCGCGATGACTTGCGCGCTGTCCAGAAATTCCGCCCAGGTCTTGATTTCGCCGAATTTCGTCGTCGTTTGGGCGCGGTCCGGATCATAAAGATCCAGCACCGAAGCCTGCGCAAAAGCGTTTGTGGCACCCAGGCTCGATGGATGGTCGGGGTTGCCCTCGATTTTTGTCGGGCGCCCTTCGTGGCTTTCCACGAGTACCCCGATGGCGTCCGCCCCCAACGGCATCACCGTGGCGTAAAACTGCGGCTGGCCCGGGATCAGCCCATCCGGCTGCTTCACATACGGCACGAGATACTGTTCGGGCGTGCGGCCGCAGCCAGAGAGCCCTGCCAGCGCCAGCGACGCGGCCATCAGCCGCAGGAAATCGCGGCGATCCACACCTTCGTCCCATTCCGACGGCGCCTGCCGCGGAAATTCGTTGTGCAGCAACTCTTCAAATCGCGGATCTTCGGCGAGCTCCTCCAGCGAGCGCCAGTACTGCTTGCCGGTTTTCGATTGCAGCTTGGCACGCACCGCCACCAAATCCAATGGACCCTCGCGCGGCGTAAATCTTTCCTCGGGCGCGACTTCGCAATGGTCCTCGCCACCAAAGTGTTCGTGTTGTTCTTGTTCGTTCATACCGTCCATTAGCGATGACACGTCGAGCAGCTCGTCAGCTCTTCCGTTGTCCGAATCTTGTAATCAGCCCGTAGCTTGGCCCCGATTTCCGCCTGATTGCTAGGCGCTTTCCAGTCCATATTGAAAACCTGGTCTTTCGGGCGCAGCGCCTGCTCCGTGTTGCGATGGCAATCCAGGCACCATTGCATCAGCAGTGTATTCGCTTGGAAAACCAGCGGCATCTGGTTCACCTGCCCATGGCAGGTCGAGCAGCCAACGCCTTTATTCACGTGAATGCTGTGATTGAAATAAACGAAATCCGCCAGTCGGTGCACCTTCACCCACTCGATCGATTTATCGCTGCTGTAGCTCGCGCGCACGGGCTCGAGATAGCCTGCATTGTTGAAGAGAACCGAATGGCAATTCATGCAGGTTTTTGTCGGCGGAATGCCGGCAAATGCCGAAGTTTCCACTCCCGTATGGCAATACCGGCAGTCAATACCGTCATCGCCCACATGATGCTTGTGGCTGAACTGGACGGGTTGCTCGCGCGTCACGTTCTGGCGCGTCATATAGGGCGAACGGGCGACAGCGAGTACCGCGATCAGCGCCAATCCTCCCAGAAAAACAGCGGAGAACACACTGAACCGGGCGATGAAGTTCGTACTGCGATGAAAAATCTGGGCCATGTCCGTCTGCGCTAGTCGGGGGAGCACACCATAAGTGGGCCGAAGTCAGGGCCTCCCACGCTTTAACCGGGAAGTGCGGGCCCGGGTGTTATGAACGCGATAGTTTCCACTAAAACATTCCGGAATGCAACCTCGCCTACATGTTCATGGATGAATTTACTGTCCATTTGAATGCAACAAATTTGCTCGATGCAACGAATTCTTCGAAAAATTCGTTTGCGCAGGCTGAAACCGCGTTCGAAGCGGCGAAAAAGGTAGGCGCATACGTAAAGCTTTTCGATTGTTGGGCATAAATTTTTCTTAGGCAGACGGGAGATACTGGCGTGGTATCTTAGCTACACCCTCCGTCGCTCTGATTGCGGCGGAGCCTACCTGGTTTTCGGCGGTCCCGAATTGGTCGGGGTCGGAACACCCGCTGGGGCGTGGTCCAACTGGTAGGACACCTCACTGTTAATGAGGACGGTGAAGGTTCGAATCCTTCCGCCCCAGCCAATTTTCTGCCGCAAGCGAGGCAGGCTTGCCCCCTAGCCTTTCTCCGTTGGCAAACCCGCGTCCAGCCACCCTTTCCAGCCGCCGTCCATGGACTCGACGCTGGTGTAACCCATCTTTTGCAAGTTGTCCGCCACCAGCGCGGAACGGAATCCTCCGCCACAATAAAGAATGACCTTGGCATTGGTGTCCGGCACGCGCTGCTCGATGTCCCGTTCGATAATTCCCTTGCCCAAATGCACTGCGCCGGGCAGATGGCCGTTGGCCCACTCATTGTCCTCGCGGACGTCCACCAGGATGAATTTTTCGCCGGCTTCGCGGCGGCGTTTCACGTCGGCAACGTTGGTTTCCTTCACTCTACTTTTCGCTTCGTTAACAAGTCTTAGGAATTGCGGCGCGTGAGCCATGGGAAAACTCCTTGCAAGAATGGATTCGAAATGAGGATAACACAGAGACCGCGGGGCCAATTCACCGCCGCTGTAATCGCGGTAGCATGATTTTTGATTTCGCTGCCCGGCGATGGAAATCCAAACTTTCTATACCAGTGAATCTTCGATTCTTGCTCCCTAGCTGCCCTTTTTGGCAAACGAACGCACCAGGTTCACGTAATTCCAACGCATTTTTTCCTGCGAGCGGTCGCCTTCGCCTGGCATTTTTCCTTTGCCGTTGCTGACAATCCAGAAGAGTTCCCCGTCAGTCACTTTCTCAAGGGAAGCGGGGTCGCGCCAGTCGCGCAGCTCGAGCTTCATATCCGCCGCAAGATCGCCTTTGCCGTCACCCGTTTTTCCATGGCACATCGCGCAATTGTAACCGTAGAGTTTGCGCACTTCCGCCAGGCCCTCCGACGTTGACGGCACCGGATTCTTCTTCGCGGCTTCTTCAGGCGTCATCTTGGGTTCTGCGGAGGCCGGTTTTTCCTGAGTCGCGTTGGGCTTGGCGTCTGAAATCCCTAAACTCGCAAGCACAAACGCACCCGGAACAAGGATGGTCCAGCGCATAGCTTCCTCCTGTCAGGAAAAGCCGGCCGAACGAGCGAATTCGGCTTGATCGTGAGCGGATTCTACGCCGGCGAATCGCGGAAGGAAAGAATCAAAAATTTGAGTAGCTGGAGCGCCGGGGCCGGCCCCCGCCCGCAACACTACGGTTTGGGCTTTGCGACGGATGCCGTTCCCGCCTGCGTGGTCTTCGGTGCGGGCACCGAGCATCCGCGTTTTGGACGCACACCGCCATAGTCCCCACGGAACCGGCTGCCCTCGCGCACGCGCGTACGCAGGCCATCAATGACCTGCGGAACCTCCCAATGCTCAACACCGCGAATGAAATAGATCAAGAGCGCCGCCTCTCCCGCGGAATCAGCGCTGGAGCTGATGCCCACGCCCTGCACCCCTGGCTGCTTCAATATCTCCGCTATGTGCGCAGTTTGAACCACTTTCGCACGCGCCATCTCTGCTTCGGAAATTGGATAAACGAGCTGCGGAGCCGCCGCCGACTTCTCCAGCATCGAGCTCTCTGTCGCGCTAACCAGGCCTCGCGCCGCGAAAGAATCGTTTTCAACGATGCGCGTCCTCACGCCATCAACCTGCTGCGGAAGGTTGCTGCGCGGCTGTCCTTTGATCACAAAAAACACAATCGCCGCCTCAGCTGGATTGTCGTAGCTGGCTCCCACTCCCACCGCTTGTACTTCGGGATACCCCATCAACTGCGGTCCGTGTGCGTCTCGAACTGCTAGGGCCTTCTGCAGGGTATCGCCGGCGAGGGCCGACGCAGACAAAGTCTGAACGGCGTTCGCAGGGGCCGTCGGCAGGGAGCATCCTAGGACGCTGTGCGTGGCTCCCCCAACAATCGTTGTCGCACTGCCGCCATTGTTCGTGAAAAAACCGAGAACGTCGGTAATCGCATTCCCCACCGTTTCCTGGTCGTTTCCTCCCACAAGTATCGCAACTGCCTCCGCCGTATCCTGCGTCACAATCAGCGACCCCGAGTCGCCCGGGGCCCCAAATTGCCCTCCGCTGACCTGTACCATGTCCGTATAGATCACCGGGAAGCTCGTCCCGGTTCCATCGCAGTTTTGCGTGTAGGTGATGGTGGTCGTAAAGGCGACCGTGAGAATACTCGCGCACGTGAGGCCCGTCGTTCGGCCAACCTTGGCGACGAGACGCGCCGCTGTCGGCGATAGGCCCGCACCGGCAGCCGGTGGCGCCGGATCAGGAACTCCGTTTGTCATCGTCGAGCCCAGTAGCAAGATGCTACCGGTTGGATCGACCGCGCCGTTCACAATCTGCGCCATCGCCGCATCTACTTTGGGAAGCGATCCGGTTTGCAAATTGTAAAACTCAGAAAGATTCGCTACCGTGGTCGTTCCTGTGGTTGAGCACCTCTGCGTCACATCGATAATCGCAGGCTGAGTGATCGGATCGCCGTTTGGTGGTCCCCCCGCAGTGCCAAAATCACTCTTTGCCAGGACGTGATTGTTGCTCAGGATGTACTTAGTGCCGCCCCGGGTCAACAAAGAACCTAGCGTCCCGCCGCAGCACATCCCTCCCGCCTTATCAGTCGAGTTGCCTCCCGACGTGCCCAGCTTGACGGCGCCGGCCTGTGCATTCTGATTTGTTAGCGCTTCAACCGTGACGACTGCGGAGCCTGACGCTCCTGCGTTGGCCACGGACACCGCCGAGACCGTCACTGTAGCGAGCAGAACGCCGCCACTCCCATCGGACTTCACCGGCACACCACTGGGCGCCACGTACAATCCAGTGCTGGAGACAAATCCCGTGGCTTTGCTTCCCCCGGTAACTCCATTCACCTGCCAAATCACCGCTTGATTCGATGAACCATTGACGGTCGCGGAGAACTGTTGTGTTCCGAAAACATTCACCGTCGCGCTGTTCCGATCCAGCGAAACGGTGATGCCGCCACCGCCTCCGCCACCACCGGTCGAGGTTCGGACCGGTCCGCTGCAAGCCGCAAGAACCAGAACGCTGACCGTGCAGAGCAAAGAAAAGTGAACGCGGCGCATGATTCCCCCCAGAGATACTTCCACGCTTCAACGTAGCATGAGGTGAAATTGCCGGTTTCTATATCTCGGGCTACGTAGCCAAACGTACCCCCCCGTACCAAAGTACAGGTACGTTGAGGGTCTCCAAACACACCTGAACGTGAATGGAATTCAGTTTTGGCGAATGGCCTCCGCTTACCGGCCCCAGAACGATTCTGTCAGTTCAGGTCGCGCCAGTTGGGGCCGACGCCGACTTCCACGACCAGCGGAACGTCGAGCTTGTGAACACCTTCCATCTCTTCTTGCACTAATTTCTCGAGTTTGCCGCGCTCTTTCGCCGGCGCTTCGAACAGCAGTTCGTCGTGGACCTGCAGGATCATTTTTGCTTCGAATTTTTCCGCCGCCAGGCGCTCGTCGATTCGAATCATCGCCAGCTTGATCAGATCCGCGGCCGTTCCCTGAAGTGGCGAATTCAGCGCCGTACGCTCCGCAAAATTGCGAAGCTGCATCTGCGGCGAATTGATTTCCGGGATCGGGCGGATTCTTCCGAACAGAGTTTTTGCCATGCTGGTCTTGCGCGTTTCGGCAAGAACATTGTCGAGATACTCTTTCACCCCTCGGTAGCGGGTGAAATACGCGTTAATGAATTTCGCCGCCTCTTTCTGTTCGATGTCCAGCTGATGCGCCAGCCCGAACGGCGACAGCCCGTAAATAATGCCGAAATTGATGGCCTTCGCCGCGCGCCGGTGCTCCGCCGTCTGCGCCAGCGGCCCGACGCCGAAAACTTCCTGCGCCGTGCGCGCGTGAATGTCTTCCCCATTTCGAAAAGCATCGGTGAGCACTGGATCTTTCGAAAAATGCGCCATGATGCGCAGCTCGATCTGCGAGTAGTCCGCGGAGAGCAGGATTTTCCCTTTTTCCGCCACAAACGCCGCTCGAATCTCACGGCCCAGTTCGCTGCGAATCGGAATATTCTGCAAATTCGGATCGCTGGAGCTGAGCCGGCCTGTGGCCGTCCCGGTCTGCGAAAAGCTGGTGTGCAGCCGTCCCGTCTCCGGATGGATGAGTTTCGGCAGCGCGTCCACATACGTCGATTTCAATTTGGCGATTTCGCGATACTCGATGATTTTCGCGGGAAGCGCATGCTGCTCGGAGAGCTCTTCGAGGATATCCACCGCCGTCGATCGCGCCCTCGCTTTTCCGCGCCGCGGGTTTGCCTGCAGACTCAGCTTGTCGAAAAGAATTTCCGCCAGCTGCGTCGGCGAGTTCACGTTGAATTCCGAACCCGCCAGTTTCCAGATCTCTTTTTCCAGCCGCCGGACCTCTTTCTCCATCGACTGCGACATCTTGTCCAGCTCTTTGCGATCCACGCGGATCCCCACGCGTTCGATCTCCGCGAGCACCGGCGCCAGCGGTAGATCAATTTTCTCGTAAACGCTCTCAAGCTTTTGCTCTTCGATTTGTCCGCGCAGCGCCGGTGCAAGCCGTTGCAGATAATCCGCGCGCTCGCCCGCCCCGCCGCCGAGCATCGCGTTGAACTGCCGCATCACCACATCGTCAAAATTGTGGTTTGCCGTCGTCGGGCGCAATAGATACGAGTACAGCTGCGTCGCGTCCCCGATATTAGTGACCCGGCCCGTCAGCAATTGAAATAATTTGGGATCGTGGACAATTTTTGGGCGCTTGCGGTCCTCAAGCACCGGCGCGAGCGCCTTCAGCGCCTCTCCTTTTTCATCAAACCAGACGGAGCGCCCTACCCCGGCCTTCGGCGAAACCTCAATCGAAGCGATGCGCGTCCCAAAGCCTTCCGATTCGCGTTCTCCCAATTCCAGATTCAGCCAGATCGCCAGCGGCTGCTTCGCAGGAAGTCTCGCGAGGTATTCGCGGAATTCCGCAACCGTTGCGAATTGCGCGTAATCCGTCTCCGCGGCGGACTCTGCATTCGCCGGCGCCGACGACGCCACCGCTTCCGAACCTAGCTCCTTCAACAGCGAGCTGAAGCCCAGTTCCCGATAGAATTCCGCGAGCACAGCGCCGTTTGGCGGACGCAGTTCCAGTTCCTGCAGCTTGAGTTCAATCGGCGCATCCTTCGCAATCTCCGCCAGTTGTTTGGACATCAGCACTTGCTCGCGCTGTTGCTGCAAAGCTTCACGGTATCGCTTGTTGGGCACTTCATCCGCATGATCGAGCGCGCTCTCGACACTCCCGTACTTGTTGATCAATTCCGCCGCGCCTTTTTCGCCGATTCCCTTTGCGCCGGGAATGTTGTCAATCGTGTCGCCGAGCAGTGCCATGTAATCCACAACTTTATCCGGCGGCACCCCCAATAACTCTTCAACCTTCTTTTCGTCCATGATGATGTCGCCTTTGGCGCCACCGGAGCCGGTTCGCAGCGTTCGCACATTCTTGCCGACGAGCTGCATCATGTCTTTGTCGTTGGACACGATCAGCACTTCCAGGTTGTATTTGACTGCTTTGACCGCCATCGTTCCGATGACATCGTCCGCTTCGTAACCTTTAAGCTCCAGAATCGGCAGGCGCATCGCTTCACACAACCGGCGAACGAAGGGTAATTGCACGCGCATTTCGTCGGGCATGGGTTGCCGCTGCGCCTTGTATTTTTCGAAAAGTTTGTCACGAAATGTCGCCCCGGGAGGATCGAAGACAATTCCGATGTAATCCGGCTGGTAGTCCTTGATCAGCCGTCGCAGGATATTTCCGAACAAAAAGGGCACGTTCGTGGGGACGCCGCCAGGACCCGTGAGCCGCTGCGGCAGGGGAGCAAAGAAAGCCCGGTAAACATGCGCCATCGCATCAACCAGAAACAGTTTTTTTGGTGTAGCAGGCATGCGGGCGAGTATAGCAAAGCCAAATGGGGAGTACGGAAGCGTGGTAGCACCTTCGCCATTTCACTTGAGAGTCGTTTGCCGAAAAAAAGGAATCAGCAGTAAGCGTTTATTTTTTGTTCGGCTTGTTGGCTTCTGGTTTAGATTCAGACTTTGGTTCGGGCTTGCTCCCCGCTGGTGGCTTCGTTTCGCCTCGCGAACCATCCTGAGCCGAGGAAACAAGCAGCATCCTGGTGCCGCTGTCCAGATGAACGTTTTTCCCCGCAGACGTAATCACCGAACCTTGCGTCGCTTTGGAAGCAGCCGCGTTCAGGTTCAGACCGTTCAGCCCAAAAACGCCTTGGCTGTTTGAAGTCAGCTGGCCTGCCGCGTTCAATCCGCCAACCGCTCCGTGTGAAGTGCCCGCGACGCTCCCGGCTGCATTTGCGGTGGAGTGCACGGCACCACCTGCCGCTCCCGCCGTGTTCGTCACCGTGCCCATAGCACCGCCTGCCGTTGAAGCTACGCCGCCCAGCGCACCGCGTCCGCCGGACATTCCGGAACCCGCCGGTGCAGCACCTGCTGCGCCGCCCAGCGTATCCAGATCGGCTCCGGCCACGGAAGTGCTGTTCTCCGCTGAAGCAAGCGCCTGGATCATCACGTTTAGCGGGATCTCCTGGCCATTTTTCAAAATTGCTTGGTCGAACGCGATTCCAAGCGCCGATTCCGACTCGCCTTTGGAGCGCGCCGAAGCTTGCGTCACGTGGCCCACGAGCTTCGAGCCCTTCGGGATTACTGTTTTCCCATCGGACTTGGCTGCCTCTGTCGTTTTCGCATTTACCGGATCGCCCGGCTTACACTTTTTCGAATCGACGGGCGAACTCAGCGCGGCATTGAACGCCGAGCCACTCGCCAACGAAGCATTGGCCTCCCCGTTCTGCGCCGAGGCAGAACTTGAAGTTGATGTGCTTCCCGATGATTGCGCCTGCGTCTTGCCTGCTTCGACCGAAGCCTGTCCACTGCTTTGGGCTCCCGCCTGTGCCCCTGTCTGCGATTGGGCCGCGGCGCCGAAGCAAAAAAGGGCCCCCAAAACAATTGCAAATCCTGTGCGATTCATGGTCGCAGTTCCTCCTCCAGATTGCGTTTGGAAAGAGAGCTGGTTTCTGTGCCTAGACAAAAGGGTATCCGCGCATCAATTTGATAGTCGCAATAGGCGTGCCTCAGTGTAAACAGCTTGTTGTCAAATAGTTACGGGGAATGTGGGGGCGCTCTCACCGCCGAAAAATGCCCTATGGTGCGCAGGATTTACAGGGTGACGGTATGTCGTTTGGACCCCCGCCAGGGTTTTCTAAATGATGCCCAGAGGCTTGGCCACTTCAGCAAGAATATCCGCCGCGCGCAGCAGTTGCTCCCGCCTGTGCGTCGCGCTGACGATGGCTCGCAGCCGCGCTTTGCCTTCCGCTACCGTCGGGTAGCCCACCGCCGGGGCGAACACGCCGGCCTCAAAAAGCTTCTTCGAGAATTCGAACGCTTTCGCCGCATCCCCCACGTGAATCGGAATAATCGGTGTCTCACTCGCCTTGAACTGAAATCCGCGCTTCTTCAGTTCGCGCTTGAACATCTTCGTGTTGGCCCACAGCTTCTTCACCAGCTTTTCGCCTTCCGGCGAATCCAGCAGCGCAAATGCCGCCTGGCAAGCTGCAGCCGTCGCCGGAGGATGCGAAGTCGAAAAAAGAAACGGCCGCGCACGCAGATACAGAAAATCAATCAAATCCCGCGAGCCGCAAACGTAACCGCCCATCGCGCCGATTGCTTTGCTCAGCGTCCCCACCTGGATGTGCACGCGACCGTGGCACTGGTGATGGTCCACTGTCCCCCGCCCGCCGCGCCCCAGCACCCCCGAAGCGTGCGCGTCATCCACCATCATGATGCAGTTGCACTTTTCCGCGAGGTCGCAAAGTTCCGGCAGCGGCGCAATATCACCATCCATGGAGAAAACGCCGTCCGTAATAATGAGCTTCTTCCCCGGAAAACTCGCGCTCTCCTGCAAAATACGCTCGCAGTCCTTCACATCCTTGTGCTTGAAAACTTTAATCGTCGCCCGCGAAAGCCGAGCCCCATCAATGATGGACGCGTGATTCAGCTCGTCCGAAATAATCAGGTCTTCCTTGCCGAGCACCGCCGAAACCGTTCCCGCGTTAGCTGTAAACCCCGACTGAAATACCACGCAAGCTTCCACGTTCTTGAACGCCGCGATCTGTTCCTCCAGCTCCATGTGGATCTTCATCGTCCCGGCAATCGTTCGAACCGCGCCTGCGCCCGCCCCATATCGCTTCACCGCATCCAGCTCCGCTTTGCGCAGCGCCTTATGCGTGGTCAGCCCCAGATAGTTGTTCGAAGCGAGGTTGATCACCTCCCGCCCGTCGAAAATGCACACAGGCTTCTGTTCGCCTTCGAGCACCCGCAGCTTCGGCGCCAGGCCTCGCACACGCAGATCATTCAGCTGCTCCGAAATGAACTGCAGCGGATTCTGTTTCGTCGTCTGTGCTCCCGCGTCACTCATGTCCGTGCTCCCAACTCTCCCTCTTCTCTGTGCACTCTGTGTTCTCTGCGATCTCTGTGTTAATCTTTTCTCCGCCGTTACCGCGGTATTCCATTCGGATACAACAAAACTTTTCCTGCCAACCCGCCCTGCAATAGCGAAAACGCGTTCTCAAATTTATCCAGCGAGGTGCGCTCTCCGAAGAGCGGCTGCAGATTCAACCGTCCCGCCTTCAGCAACGCCGTCATCTGTACCCACGTCTCGTACATCCGCCGCCCGTAAATCCCCTGCACCGTCGCTCCCTTGAAAATCACGTCATTCACCAAATCCAGCGGAACATTTTCCGTCGGAATCCCGAGCAACGACGCGCGCCCGCCGGCCCGCAACGCTTTGAACCCTTCCTGAATCGCCGTAGGATTCCCGCTCATCTCCAGCAACGCATCTACGCCCGTCCCGCCCGTCTCCGCCAGAATGCGCGCCACTGCATTTTCCGCCGCGGGATTCAGCACCATGTCCGCGCCCATTTTCTTGGCCATCAAGCGCCGCTGCTCGTTCGTCTCCGTAGCAAAAACTTTCGAAGCGCCGCACGCCTTCGCCACTGCGATGGACATCAGCCCAATCGGCCCGCAGCCCGTAACCAAAACCGTCTGCCCCGCAATCGGCCCCGCCAGTACCGTGTGCACCGCATTCCCCAGCGGATCGAGAATCGCCCCGTAGTGCTCCGGAATCGCCGGATCGAGCTTCCAGATATTCGACGCCGGTATTTTCACGAACTCCGCGAACGCCCCATCCTGATCGATCCCGATAATCCTTAGGTTCTGGCAGATGTGCGCTTCGCCCACCCGGCACTGGTGGCAATGCCCGCAATTCACATGCATTTCCGCACTGACGAAATCCCCCGGCTTGACCGCCCTGACCTCGTCCCCCACGCGTTCCACGACCCCGCAGAATTCGTGCCCCAGCGTCAGCGGCGGCTTGATGCGCCCCTGTGACCAGCGGTCCCATCCAAAAATGTGCAAATCCGTCCCGCAAATCGAGGCCGTCTTCACCCGCACCAGGACGTCCGTCGGCCCGATCGACGGCACCGCCACCGTATCCATCTGCAGGCCCTTCGCCGCCTGCATCTTCCGCAACGCCTTCATCGTCGCCATCTAGACAGGCTCCCGCTCAACGCGCAATTCTCGATGCTAGCACACCGTTTCTTCACCCGCGTATTCTTCCCCGTCTGTGCTTCGTTTGTGTAGCGCCGGGACTTTAGCCTCGGCGGTTTTTTCAGCGCGACAACTCTTCCAAAACCATCCCGTTCGTCCGCGACCCCATAAAACCCACGACGGCGGCCACCAGGATCATCGCCACCGCCAGCAGCGCGAATACCACCGGCACGCCATACACAAGCACCGCCCCAATCAGCAGCGACGTAAACGCCGCACTAACCGCATTCCACGCCGGCCGCGACCTCTGCGTCCCATAAAGAATCTTCCCATCCGCCGGAAACTGCAGTATCGCCACATCGCTCAACCCATACGCCCGCGCTCGCTCCGCCCCCAGCTCCGCCGCCGAGGGAAACCCCTGCGATGAAACCGCGCAATCCCCTCCAGATTCCTCTTCGCCGTTTCCCCGCTCAACTCATTTGCCAGCGCCCACGCCGCAGTCGAGAAGCACCCCGCCGCCATTAACATCAGAATCCGTTTCATGCACGCCTCCGTGATGCCGCTCTCGCTTCCGCCCGGCATTCTAGCCGCAATCTTCCGCTCACCACAGCTGATGCCAGCATCTTCCGCCGCTCGGCCTGACGCCCTTCCCGCGATTCTCTCTTCCCGCCCGACATCTGCAATTTTCACGCCGTTTCTACGTACTATGATGTGTGCCAACTACGATGCCAGACGACCAAGCCGCCATCCGTCTCGAACATATCTCCCGCCACTACACCATGGGCGAAGCGGTTATCCGCGCCGTCGACGATGTTTCTCTCGATCTTCCTTCCGGCGAATTCCTCGCCCTTCTGGGCAGCTCCGGCTCCGGAAAATCCACTCTTCTCAATCTCATCGCCGGCCTGGACCGTCCCACCTCCGGCGCGGTCATCGCCCAAGGTCAGGATCTCTCGCAAGTTTCTTCACTCGAACTCGCGCGCTACCGCCGTCAGACCGTCGGCATGGTCTTCCAATCCTTCAATCTCCTCCCGCGTATGACTCTCGAGGAAAACGTCGAGCTCCCACTCCGTCTCGCCGAAGTCGAGCGCGGCGACCGCGCTGCCCGCGTCCGCAAATCTCTCGAACGCGTCGGCCTGGAGAAACGCATCGGCCACCGGCCTAGCGAGCTTTCCGGCGGCGAGCAACAGCGCGCCGCCATCGCCCGCGCCCTCGTCAACGGCCCAAAAATCCTCCTCGCCGATGAGCCCACCGGAAATCTCGACAGCGCGACCGGCGAATCCATCCTCGCGCTCCTTAAGGAAATTCAGAAAAACCCCGGCATGACCATCATCATGGTCACCCACGAGCGTCCCCTCGCCGAACGCTTTGCCGACCGCCTCGCCATCATGGGCGACGGCAAGCTGCTTTCGAACGGAGCCGCCCGATGAAGCCACGCGACCTCAGCGATCTCGCGCTCCGCAATCTGCGCGAAGCCATTCTCCGGAATTCACTCACGACTCTCGGCATAGCCGTCGGCGTAGCCTCGCTCGTCGCTATGCTTTCCCTTGGCGTCGGCCTTCAGCAGCTCGCCTCCAAACGCCTCTCGCAAAGCGGCCTCTTCGATTCCGTCTTCGTCACCCCGCGGGTGAATCTTCGCGGCATGGGCCGCGCGGCCATGCCGCCCTCTTTGGACAAAGTACCGCGCCTCCTCGACGAGTCCGCGCGCCAGGAAATCTCGCGCCTCCCCAACGTCGTCGAAGTCTATCCCCAGGTTCGTTTTTTCACCGAAGTTCGCTTCGACGGTAAGCCCTTCGCGACCATGGTCGCTGGCATGCCCGCTTCGTCCAAAGCCAGCGGCTCCTTTGACGGCATGCAGGGTTCCTTCTTCTCCGGCGACGCCGCTTACGAAACCATTCTCCAAAGCGAGTTCGCCAAGGAGCTCAACCCACAAACTTCCACTCTCATCGGAAAAGACCTCGTCCTCCGTTACGCCGAACGCCAATCCATCCCGCCAAATCCGGTGGACTCCAAGGCCGCTTCCTCCTCCGAATCCCTGCCCGGCGGTTTCTCCGTCGTTCCCAAGGAAATGCGCCTGCGCATCGTTGGCGTCGTGGACACCGAGCCTGCCTCAGGCTTCGGCGGCTATGGCAACGGCCGCCTGCTCATTCCCCTGCAAGTCGCCATGACCCTCCGCGCCGCCCAGGTCAATGATCTCCGCGACATCGTTCGCGGCACTTCCTCGACTCCCACTTTTGCCAGCCTCACCGTGCGTGCCAAGAGCCCTGCCTATGTCGAAGCTCTGGAAGCCTCCATCAAGAACATGGGCTTCGGCGCATTTTCACTTCTGGACGCCTCCAAGAGCCTGGCCACATTTTTTCGAGTCCTCGATATGCTGCTTGGCATCTTCAGCAGCCTCGCTCTCTTCGTCGCCACGCTCGGCATCGTCAATACCTTGGTCATGGCCATCCTCGAACGCCGCCGCGAAATCGGCGTCCTCAAAGCCCTCGGCGCCTCTGACCGCGACGTCAAGCAGCTTTTCTTCTTCGAAGCTGGCGTCATGGGTCTCTTCGGCGGCATTTTCGGCCTTTTTCTAGGCTGGCTCATCGGTCGCGCCCTTAATTTCGGCACGAACTTTTACCTCCACCGGCGGGATCTTCCCAGCGTGGACATTTCCTCCGTTCCCTGGTGGTTGGTTCTCTTCTCCATCGGCTTCGCGGTTCTCGTCAGCCTCGTAGCTGGCCTTTACCCCGCTTCCCGCGCCGCCCGCCTCAACCCCGTTGAAGCCCTCCGTTATGAGTAGAATGTTTGTGTGTCTCTTCGCGTGACTCTCCTCGGCCGTTACCATCACCTGTCATCCCGAGCGCAGCAAGGGATCCGCTTTTTCTTTTTCCTTTACCTCCTTACCTTCCTCTACTTCCTTCGTCTCCCCTCCGCCACCGCCTCCGGCCGCGTCGAGTGCAACTCCGTGCCCAGCAAAATCCTCGCTCGCCCGGTGCCCTATTGCGTCCTCCTGCCTGCCAGATTTGACGCCGACAAAACACTCCGCTTCCCCATCCTTTATTTCCTTCACGGCCTCGGCGACAACGAGCAGACCTTCCTGCACACCGGCGGCTGGAACCTCGTCGAAGACCTGCGCGAAAAGGGCCACCTCAAGGATTTTCTAATCGTCACTCCCGCCGGCGATGCCACCTTCTATATCAATTCCCGCGACGGCAAAGTCCGCTACGAGGATTTCCTTCTTCAGGAGTTTTTCCCCTTCATCGAACGCAATTACCGCGCCCGCCCCGGCCGCGCCAATCGCGCCATCTCCGGAATTTCCATGGGTGGCTACGGCGCGCTCCATCTCGCTTTCGCTCATCCCCAATTATTTTCTTCCGTCAGCGCCCACAGCCCCGCCCTCATCGAAAAACTTCCCGCCTTTCTTTCCGGAAACGGTGGCGCTCCGGCCGCCGGCCGCGCCCGCGTTCTCGGCGGCGTCTTCGGCCTGCCTCCCGATCCTGCGTTCTGGGAGCGCAACAGCCCGCTCACTCTGGCCCGCACCACTTCTCTCTCCGGCTTGAAAATCTATTTCGATTGCGGCTTGGAAGACGATTTCGGCTTCGAAGCCGGCGCCGCGGCCCTCGACAAAACCCTCACTTTCCGCAAAATTCCCCACGAATTCCATCTCTATCCCGGTCGCCACGACTGGTCCTACTTCGCCTCCCACCTCGAATCCTCCGTCTCTTTCCACTCCCAGCAGTTTCCCTGAGCACTCCGCCCCGGCCAATCTGCCTCCATATTCGGCACGACTTCTTCCACAATCACCGGTTAAAACCCGTCCGGCGGTGTAGTTGCATGTACAATGTGGCGAGCTCCAGAACCCAATTTAGAAATCCAGGATGACCATCATGACTGCAACAACGCCGCAAGCCCAGAAGCCTCCCGCCCACGTCGGCATGTTTCAATTACTGAACGGCGTCTTCATTACCGGCGCGATTGCCTGCCTCGCTCGGTTAGGCATTCCCGATCTCGTCGAACACGGGCCGAAATCGGCGGACGAACTTGCCACGCAGACCGGAACGGATCCGCGTGCGCTCTACCGGCTGATGCGCGCGACTGCCTGCGTAGGGGTGCTTTCGGAAGGTCCCGATGGAAAGTTTTCGGAAACACCGCTGTCGGCGGTGCTGCGCAGCAGCGCGAATCCCAGCTTGCGAGCGTTCGCGATCATGCACGGCCTGGACTGGCACGGGCTCGGCTGGTCCCAGCTCGAATATTGCGTGCGCACGGGAAAGCCGGCCCTCGATAAAATTTACGGCATGCCCATCTTTCAATTTTTCGAGCAGCGCCCCGAGGATGGGAAACTCTTCAATCAAGCCATGAGCGATTTATCCACGATCGACAGCCCAGCCGCGGCGGACGCTTATGCGTTCGGCGAAATTCATTCCATCGTGGATGTGGGCGGCGGCCACGGACTGCTTCTAGCGACCATCCTCGCGAGGAATCCTCATTTGAAAGGCACGCTCTACGATATGCCACACGTCGTGGCGGGTGCTCCGAACGGGCCGCTCAAGCCTGTCATGGATCGTTGCACTCTCGCCTCCGGCGACATGTTCTCTTCCGTTCCCGCCGACGCCGACGCCTACATCATGAAACACATCATTCACGATTGGCCCGATGACGTGTGCATCAAAATCCTCAAAGCCTGCCGCAAAGCCGTAAATCCCGGCGGCAAACTCCTCGTCGTGGACAACGTGATTCAGCCCGGCAACGACTTCGCCCCCGGCAAGTTCCTCGACATTCAAATGTTGATTTTCCCCGGCGGCTGCGAGCGCACCGAAAAACAGTTCCGCGAACTGTTCGCAGCATCGGGCTGGCAGTTAAGCAGAATCATACCCACTGCAGTCCCCGAGTCCATCGTCGAGGGAGTTCCGGCCTGACGCGGGCGCCAAGACGCCCCTATCTTGCGAGCTGCCATGGCAGCTCACTCCTTCCACATCATCATTGGGGATCCGCATCACATTGGACCGCATTTCGGCGGCATGCTGGCCGGAAGCGTGGTCGTGATCAGGGAGTTTCGGGAAGTGTGTAATCGAATTCGTATGAATGCTTTCCCTCCGTGATAATAATTTCCATCTTGCCCATAAGACCTGCCAGTTGACCGGTCCCGGAATCCGGTACGACGGTCACACTCAGTTGCGGCACTCCGCGATTCATGGTCCCGCTGTGCTGTAGCGCGAACGTTCCTTTGCGGCCATGCAGCGTTCCATCCACCCGCTCCATCGCCACGTATCCTGCCGATCCCTTCACCTCCGTCATCGCAGCCAGCATCTGTCCCTTGCTCGTCCCTTCAAGATCGCCGTGAAACTGTTTGTCGATCGACATCCTCCCCACCGTCGGGTCGCCCACTTTTTCCTCCGCCGCCTGCTGCACAACTTTCACTTCAAACGTTCCCTTCGCCTGCGTCGCCACGCCCGCCCCCTTTTGCCCCACATTTCGAACTGATTCATGGGAACGCGCATACGTCCACGCGCCAAAGCCCAAGGCCATGCATACCGCCGTGATGAAACCGGCTCCCGCCCGCGATACTTTCTTCATTCTTGCTCCTTTCCGCCACGTCTTCGACTTTTGCCCGAATATCTGATATTCTGATTATCAGGCAGAGCCATCCATGGATTCCGCAAGAGTCGGCAAACGGGGCACCATTGTCGTACCGGCGAAGCTCCGCAAGCGCTTCGGTCTCGACGAGGGCTCTTTCGTCACCGCTGAGGCCCGCGAAGATGGCATCTTGCTCCGCCCTGCCGCCATCGTCCCCATCGAAAAATATTCACCGCAGCGTAAGGCCGAATTTCTTCTTTCCAACGCCACAAACTCTGCCGACTATCGCCGCGCCCGCCGCGAAGTAAAAAAGCTCGGCCTCGATCCCGACGCCGTTCCGCATCGGCCGCCAAAGTAGTCAGCCTTCATGGAGCGGCTCTTTCTTGACGCCAATGTCCTTTTCTCCGCAGCCTATCGCCCCAATGCAGGTCTCTTGAGGCTTTGGCGCCTGCCCAATGTCGTGCTTTGCACTTCCCACTATGCATTGGAAGAGGCCCGCATCAACCTCACGGAAGATTCTCAGCGTCAGCGGCTCGTTCGCCTTTCCACCGCCCTGAATTTCTTTGATGCCGCGTCCCGCGAGCAGCCGCGAGGCATCAACCTCCCCGAAAAAGACATCCCCATCCTTTTGGCCGCTGTTGAAGCTCGCAGTACGCACCTCATAACCGGCGATCTGCGCCACTTTGGCCCCTATTTTGGCAAGAAGCTGTTTGGGATTCTCGTCCTCCCTCCAGCCGGGTACTTTTGCCTCCGCAGCGCACTCTGATCTGCAATCCAGCACGCGTCAATCTCGTTCAGAATATCCTCTCCACATCTATCACCAGAAAAGCTTATCGGCACCGCGGTGGAGGTCTTTCCCCATGCAATCGCGGAACCGTGGTTCGCATGGCAGGAGCTGCATGGGTCCTTTCAGAGAATCAATTGCGGTTGAGCCGTTCATCCAGAAGCAAAATCACCCGATACAAAACTTCAGCGCCATTTGCCACGTCCTGCCAGGAAGTAAATTCCTTCGGCGAATGGCTTATGCCGTCGCGGCTGGGCACGAAGATCATCCCCATCGGCGCAATCTTGGCGATTTGCTGCGAGTCCTGGACTGCGGCGCTCGGCAGATCCATCGTCGCAAACCCCAACGACTTGGCCGCGTCGCGAATGGCGTTCTGGATGGCCGCGTCCGAGCGGGCCGGATCAACATCATCCAGAGGAGTGCACTCGGTCGCGACATTTTCTTCCTTGTCGGTCTGCTTGAATCTTTCTTGGACTTGTTCCCACATGCGACCAATCTTCGCGGCATCCAGATCGCGCATCTCCACGGGAAATTCAACATGGCCCGGGATGACGTTGATCGCCCCAGGCTCCACCTTCATATAGCCAACAGTGCCGACCTGCCGGCCCGTTTCTGCGCGCACCACTTCGCGTACCGCAAGAACGTCTTTCGAAGCCGCCGCGAGCGCATCTTTCCGGCGGTTCATCGGGGTCGTGCCTGCATGGTTGGCGAAACCCGTGACCACGCACTTCCACCGCTTCAGCCCCACGATCCCTTGCACCACGCCAATCGGGATTTTGCCTTCGTCCAGGTTCGGCCCTTGCTCTATGTGCAATTCGACAAAGCCCGCCAAAGTTCCCTTGGGAATACGCGCGTCGGTAAGATGAGCCGGATCCTGCCCATACCGGCGCAGCCAATCGGCAATCGTGAGCCCTTGCTCGTCCTTGCGTCCGAGGATTTCTGGTCCCAACAGTCCTGCTGCTACACCCGAACCCAATGTGCCCAGGCCAAAGTGATTGCCCTCTTCGTTGGTCCAAATCACCACTTCCAGCGGGTGGCGGGTTTTCACACCGCCATTGTTTAGCGCCCGCATCACTTCGATGGCTCCCAGGCTGCCCACATCTCCATCGTAATTTCCGCCATGCGTCACGGAGTCGATATGCGAACCGAAGAGCAATATAGGAAGCTTATCCGTACCTGCGCGCCGCCCAAAAATGTTTCCCGCAGGGTCGATGCGCACCTCAAGCCCAGCATTTTTCATGAGCCCCATGACGTATTCCCGAGCGGCCATATCCGTTTCCGAGTACCCGATCCGCGTAATACCACCCTCCGGATTCCGCCCGAACTCGCTCAATTTCTCGAGGTTCCCCTGCAATCGTTGCGAGTCCACATGAAACTTTGCCGATCTGTTCCCTGTGCCAGCGAGCTCTGTGCCGAGATCAACCCAATGCACAAGATGGCGAGCGCCAGAAGTGAACGCGCTCTGCACTCATTCCTCATGGTTCTCCCTTGGCATCCCTCAGCCATGTCGCCCCTCCAATTTAATAACTCACCCTTGATCGCCAGGCCATCTGTGAGTGTGCAAAAGCTACGTCAGCCCTGAGGAGGCCGTCAAGACCCGCCGCTCCTTCCTACGCTTGCATCCTGATTGGCCCTGAGCTTTGGGCCTCTGCAGCGTCCCGTCAAGCGATTGTTACCACCGACAGTTCTCGCAAACACTTGGCTATCTCCTAGCATTCAAGACTACTTAACAGTAATCATTTGGCAACCGGTACCGATATGCTACAATACAAATGTTGGTGAGGCACGGTGCTCCCGTGCCTCCGCTCCCATGGGCGCCCGCCAGGCAGTCCTTTTGACTCCTCCAAAAACTTCCCACTCGTCCCCGTTACTTTCTTGCCAACACCTAGCTCGCGTAAATCCTTTCGATGCAACACTTGTGAATCTCCCCGCAAGTGTTGCCAAACAAAAGACTTACTTCAGGACTAAGTCATTTAGATGCAAAACTTATGAAAAATGGGGGGGGGCGAGGACCCTGCCTTCGACGTTTCAACATTGGCCCTTCACAGGCCCAGACAAGTCTCCGAACTATTCCCCTTTCCTTTCATACACTTACAAATGCCTCCTCCCGCAACTCCTTTCCTTTGGCATCCTTACAAATGCCCGGGGGTGGATATCCTCTTTTCTGCTATCATCCCGCCTCGCATCCCGGGCCGCTTAGCGGCCATCACTAACATGAGCTTTACTCAGAGGCTCCAGGAAATCCGCGACGGCTTCGAGCGCCCCTTCTGGGTCGCCAACATCACGGAGATCTTTGAGCGCCTCTCTTATTATGGCGCTTTCGCCTCGCTCGCACTCTACCTGCAGGAGAAACTCAATTTCTCCACTGTGCAGACCGGCACGCTCACCGGCATCTTCGGCGGCATGGTCTGGTTCCTCGCGATTTTCGGAGGCGCGGCGGCCGACCGCCTCGGTTTCCGACGTGCGCTCTCCCTGGCCTACCTGATCCTAGCTGCAGCCTATTTCCTGATTGGTTCGATTGGAGCTTCCTGGCTTGCGCCGGTTCGCAATGCCGTGCCGCTCGGTCTCTTTGTCGGCTGCATTTTGATTCTTCCCGCACTCGGCGTCGCCCTTGTCAAACCGTCCGTCGTCGGCACCACCGCCCGCGCCTCCAGGGAGAACGTCCGCTCCATCGGCTATTCCATCTATTACACCATGGTGAACATCGGCGGCACCGCTGGCCCATTCGTTGCCTCCTGGGCCCACCGCCATCTCGGTGTCGAAAAAGTTTTCCGCGTTTCGGCCCTTAGTGTCTTCGCAATGTTCTTCGTGGTGCTCCTCTTTTTCAAGGAGCCCAAGCGTCAAGCCGGCGAACCCGCGCCCAGCATGGCGGCCACGTTGAAGAATTTCTTCACCGTGCTCTCCAACGCACGATTTATGCTTTTTCTTTTGATCTTCACCGGCTATTGGGTCGTCTACTGGCAGCAGTTCATCTCGCTTCCCGGTTACATTCACAACTACATCAGCCCCAGCGCCGACGTCGAGCTCATCCTGATTACCGCGCCGCTCGCCGTTATCTGTCTCACCCTGATCATCAACTTCCTCATCCGCAAGCTCCCCGCGTTTCAAGCCGTCATTCTCGGGACTCTCGTCACGGCTCTTGCCTGGTTTATTGTTTCCTTTTGGCCCACGCTCCCAGGTGCGGTGGTTTCCATCCTTGTCCTCGCTCTTGGCGAAATGATTCAGGCGCCGCGCTACTACGAATACATTTCGCGCCTCGCGCCTCCCGGCCAGCAGGGCACCTACATGGGTTTCGCGTTTCTCCCGATCGGCATTGGCTCTTTGATTGGCGGATGGTTTGGCGGCCGTGTCATGCACCACTTTGGCGAAGTCCTGCACCAGCCCCAGCGCGCCTGGTGGGTCATTTCCGGTGTTGGCATCCTGACTGCGCTCTTGTTATGGATTTACGACCGTATCGCCAAACCATCCGGACAGGAAGTATCGTCATGAATTCGAATTCATTGGATCGCAACGAATGGAGGATGATTGTTTCTGGACTGAAAACTGATCACTGATAGCTGATCACTTTATTCAATTCACCAGGCGGCGAAGGGAAGCCAACGCCTGCCGCGCCAGCGAATAACGCGGCTCGATCTCCAGCGCTTCCTGGAAGCAGCGCATCGCGTTGGCGTACATCTCCTTGCCGAGATACGCGCGGCCCAGGTTGTAATGCGGAAAGTGGCGAGGCTCGTAGCGCCGCGCTTCGACCGCGCGCTCCAGCCACGGAATTGCTTCATCAAAGCGGTTCTGCTCGATCAGATATGCGCCAATATCGTTGTAGGGATTGCCGAATTCCGGATCGAGCTCGATGGCCCGCTTGCATTCGGCGATGGCGTCATCAATGCGGCCTTGAAAATGATACGTCCAGCCCAGGAAAGTATGAGCTTCCGCCGTGGGGTGCAACTCCAGTGAAGATTGATAAAGCTCGACGGCGCGATCGTAATCGCCTTCCATCTGCGCCTGGTAAGCGTCCTGAAGCACTTCCCACGCCCGCGTGAGGGTCTCCATGCTCATAATTATGATAGTTAGCACACGGTTTTGCGCGGGTCAAAAGTACGAGCGGCCGGGCCGTGCATCACATGAACCTGTACTTTGTGCCGGGTATTGAAGTAGAAATAGAAGCGCCAAACGGAGAGAATGGAATGGTTTGGAAGACTGATCACTCGCAAAGACGAGGGGGTATCGTGAAACGGAATTACCTGATTCTTGGAATGGCAACTCTCGCCGTGGCCGGAGCCGTGCTCGCTCAGGATCCGCCGGCAAAAACCAGTCCGCCGAAAGCGGCGAGCCACAAAAGCTCGGCGGCCTCCGCGGAAAATGGTAAAGCCGTCTTCGACCAGAAATGCGCCATCTGCCATTACGCGGATAAAGACACCAAGAAAATCGGTCCCGGCCTGAAAGGCATTTCCAAGCGCGGCACGTTCACCGTGAACGGCAACAAAGTGACGACGGAAGCCCTCACCACGTGGATTGAAAACGGCGACTCGCTCATGCCCGGAATGAAAGAAACGCTCGAGCCTCAACAAATTAAGGACGTCGTCGCCTACGTCAAAACCCTATAAGTGTGTCGCAAAAGAGAAAAGCCCCCGACAGCCTGATCGCTCAGGCTGCGGGGGCCAAAAACCAAATCTTAAATCTACGACTACTTCAGTACTGCGTCCTTGAACGCCTTCGACGGACGCAGACGGACTACGGTCTTCGCCTTGATCTTGATCGCTTCGCCGGTCTGCGGATTGCGGCCCATGCGCGCCTTGCGGTGCGCCTTGACGACGCGGCCGATGCCCGGGATTACGAACTTGCCCGCAGCACCCTTGGCTTCTTTTACTGCGAGCTTGAAGAGCTCTTCAAAGAAGAGAGCGGCGGTTTTCTTCGGTGTGCCGAGTTTCTCGGCGATGTGCGACACGGTCTTGGTCTTGCTCATTGGCTTGGCTGCCATCTAGTCTGCTTATCCTCCTGATTTGTGTTTCCACTCCGATAAGATCGAAGCAGGCCGCGAGTCCACTTCCCCATGTTTTGCTGCGAAAAACCCGGGCCGCCAGCGACTATAGCCAAGGAAAAAGGAGAACGCAAGTAAAAATCGCAAAAAAGGCTTGAAAAATGCGCATTTTTTTGGAGGCGTGTGGAAATCGCCGCTGAAATTGCGGTTCGAACGCGGGCCACGAAGAGACGCACGCCACGGTTCGAATGCGGTCACCCCAAGAGGCGCGGCGGCGTTCGAATGCGTAAGCGCCAGAGAAAAGGCGCGCAGTTCGAAAGCAAGCAGGTGCGGGGGCGAGGTGCGGTTCGAACGCGGGGCGCACAGATCAGCGCGGCGTGGTTTGAATGCGCTCAAAAACAGAGCCGCGCCGCTAGCAAGATGGACCGGCTAGAGTGTGGCCAGATCTGCGTAGAAGTGCGCGATGGCCTTGATGCCGCCGAAGTAATTTTCCAGCGCGATATGCTCGTCGGGAGCGTGCGCGTTCTCGTCGGGCAGACCGAAACCGATCAACACGCACGGCACTTTGAAAGTGTCATGCATCTGGGTGACAAAAGGAATGGAGCCGCCCTCGCGAATGAACGAAGCTTTTTTGCCGAAGCCTTTTTCGAGCGCGGATTGGGCCTTCAGAAAAATCGGCGCGTGGAACGGAGCCACCCACGGTTTTCCCATGCTCAAAACATCAAATTTGCAGTGAACCGTTTTCGGTAGCAGCTTTCGAACGTGTTTTTCGACGAGCCTGGCGATCTTGTGCGGGTCCTGATTGGGAACAAGGCGCGTCGAGAATTTCGCATAGGCTTTCGCAGGGATGACGGTCTTCGCGCCTTCGCCCTGATAGCCGCCCCAGATGCCGTTCAATTCGAGCGTCGGACGCGTCCATAACCGCTCGACAATGGTAAAACCCTTCTCTCCAAAGTATCCTGGCGCGCCCACGGCCTTTTCAAAGTCTTTTTTCCTCCACGGCAGGGCGTTCAGCGATTTTCGCTCGGCTTTCGAAACGTTCGCCACCTGATCATAAAAGCCGGGCACGTTGACGCGAAAATGCTTGTCGTGAAGTTTAGCGAAGAGCTCCGTCAGAATCGTAAGCGGATTCGGCACCGCGCCCCCGTAAACGCCGGAGTGCAGGTCGCGCGCCGGACCGGTCAGCTCGATCTGATAATAGTTCAGACCGCGCAATCCATAAGTGATGGAGGGCACGCCCTTGCCGAGCATGGAAGTATCGGAAACCACCAGGGCATCGGCTTTGAGTTTTTCCTTGTTTTTCTGGACGTAGTCCCAGAGGCTGATGCTGCCGACTTCTTCCTCCCCTTCGATCAAAATTTTTACGTTGATGGGAAGTTTGCCGTTCACTTTTTGCAGGGACTCAAAGGCTTTCAAATGGATGTGAACCTGGCCTTTGTCGTCGGCGGTGCCGCGACCAAAAAGATTCCCGTCGCGGACGGTGGGTTCAAACGCTGGAGAAGTCCACAATTCGAGCGGCTCGGCGGGCTGCACGTCATAGTGCCCGTAAA
Organism: Candidatus Acidiferrum sp.; assembly: GCA_036522195.1. Taxonomy (GTDB): domain Bacteria; phylum Acidobacteriota; class Terriglobia; order Acidiferrales; family UBA7541; genus Acidiferrum. Next base: position 121,834 of record DATDGF010000014.1, read on the forward strand.
AAAGAATCGTCGGTTTGCCGGAGGCTTCGAGAGATTCCGCGTACACCAACGGGTGCAGGTTCGTGGGAACGATTTCAATCGTATTAAATCCCGCAGCGCGCAGGTTGTCCGCCACCCAGCGCGCGCCGCGCTCGATATCCGGCTTGTGTTCGCTCTTGGCGCTGACACTGGGGATGCGCAAAAACTCGCACAGCTCCGCCAGGTGCTGGTCGCGGCGACTTTCGATAAATTCAGCAAGATTCATAAGGGCCCTTTGGGGACGAAAAAGTCCTTTCGAATTATAATACGCAAAACGTGTAGCGAAAGTTTGCGGCCGCGGAAAGAAGGGCCCCACGATGGATGGCCTGCCGCCGCTAGTCATTATTCTATGACTGGCTCATCGTCCAGCACAAGCGAACGCCGCGCGGATGTTGCATGAAGAAACGGATCGGGCCCAGAAGAAAGGAAATGGTGGGAGCTACGGACGAGACTCCGAAGAGTCATCTGCCCGGCCGCGTGATGGCGGAATTCCGCGCTGTAGCTGCAAGGCGCCAGCTTAGATTTCGTGTGCCGACCTACAGGCAGTTTGCCCCGATTAGTCAAGTGACGCCAAACCATCACAACCCCAACTGAACTGCTACCGGGACCAGTGACCCGCCCGAACCTCACCGCCCTGCTGTCGTGGATCGTCCTCGAACCGCGTTTGCGGCGGTGCGGATCACGTCGATGACTAAGTTAGGGTAGCCCGTCATCCGCCCGCAATCTGCGGCGAGCACGGATGGAGCTCTTCGTTAGCGGTTTTGATGACAAGGCTCGGTCCGTATCGCTTTCGCCCTTGATAAAGCAAATCCACATGACGCGCTTTCGGTAGAGGCGGCATTATGATCCCGTGCGCCGAGCAAAAGGGCAGATCACCACGATGCATCCAATTACGCGGACAAAAGTTCGCCGATCGAGGGGAGCACTACACACCTTTTTCATTCTGAGCCGCAACCCCATATTGAATCGCCGCTTCAAGTACATCAATGTGTATATCCTTTAGAGTTTTGAACCGAATGCAATATCCGGTCACGCTCGCCTTGCCTAGTTTTTTCCCATACGTTCGGGCTAAGTATTTCTTATCTTTGATACCAAGGATATAGATAGAGATTCCGGTTTTGTTTGCGCTCATGCCAATTTGAAAAAACTCTCTAGTTTTTCCATTGGCATATTTTATTGTTTGGAATCCATACCCGATGGTAGGGTTACAAATAGTTTGATTTTTGCTGTTTTTGCCATTGTCGAACCATAGTTTCCCTTTTGGTAGCACTTGAAGTGCGATCCGGTGCAACTCTTGCATGTCGCTACGTTTTGGTTCAGGTTGGCTGGTAATATACTTCTTGATTTGTTCTTGTACGTTCATATGTTCTGCTCCCTGGCTTCGCGCACGAGATTATACGGCGTTTAACCTTCTCTTACCCCTTCCGATTCAGCTGAAGCTGGGTCATCCGGTGGTTTTTCTAATATAGGGGCATGGATGCTAGGTGTACTGCGCTTTCAACGTATAGGTGCCCGACGGTTGCGTGTGTCGCTGCGCGAGCAATTCTTAGCTTTTGCGAAAAGCATAACGTGGGAACGCGACGTCTGCGCGCTGCAACCGGCATCGCACGGCGAATCGGCGTTCCGGACGGCCGACTCCCGTATGATCGGGTTGCTACGCTTTGGGAAGAAGCCGCCGGTTGCACAAAAGAACCGGCCTGATAATCCAGCAGCGTCAAACACCATTGTCTGGCAGTCCCGCAAAGAGAATTAGTGAGAAAAAGCTGTAGTTTCATCACTTTTTACTTTTATGTACTTTCGCTCGAGTACCCGCAGGCGCTTTGCTCTTCAATTTGATCTGATTGTAATCAACGGCGGCACGGACGAGATTTTTTAGAGCACGCTCATTAATCTTATCGTCCTCGAAAAAATCGATCGCTCGCCACACATTGCCTCCGAGGCCCGCGTTGAAGAGCTTGTCAGGATCTGGGAGGCTCGCCCCGTGGGAAAAGGTAAGCTTCACCTTGTCTTTGTGGGCGTTGCCGACCGCGATCATTCCGTCGTGAGACCACACTGGGCTTCCCATCCACTTCCATTCCTCGATGATCTCTTGGTCGGCCTCAAGGATGCTCTTGCGGATGCTGGCGAGCGTTTTGCCACGCCAGTCTGTGAGTCCTGCGATCAACTGGTTAATACGTTCCGATGGATTCATTGGGTTTTTATACCTCCAATTCTTGTCCCGTTTTCATTCGAGTAGTTTTGTTGGCCGATCTGTTCGAAATAAGTCGTCGAAGGACGTGGCCTTTCCACATCCACAATCCCGAAAGGACTATTACAGGCACGAAGACAAACCGAGTAGCGGGTGCGTAGTTTGGAATTGCTTCAAACGGACTATAAATATAACCGAGTATCGGAATACCAAAAATAATGTGAATCCAGCGAACAACCGAACGTTTGGTGGTCTCTTTCATGATTAATTGTCCTCCATTTATCGGCGATATCGCGTCACCCACGCGTAAGACATGAGATTGTTCTCGCTAGACCCTTAGCGAGCCACGGAACGCCCGAGCGGCATAGTAAGATTCCGCACCGTTGTGATACACGAAAACAGTGTTGAAGCGGCGATCACAAAAGAGGGCGCCACCGAGTTTTCTGATATCAGAAGGCGTTTTCACCCAGCTCGACGTCTTGGTATCGAAATTTCCAAGTTTCTGCAACTCTTCGATATTGATCTTCCGTTAAAAGCTCAATGCCCATGGCAGCTGCCATATCAATGGCGTTATCTCTTGGTTTATGTTCTTTCCTGGACTCCAGCGCTTCACGGTCGTAGCAAAGACTTCTGCGGCCATCAGGACTGTCCGCTGAACAATCATAAAAAACATATTCGCCCGTCTTTTTATCATGACCAACAACGTCCGGTTCACCGCCCGTTCTTTCCATTTCATTAAGGGAGCACAGTTTTTCAGCATCAGCTTCCAACCTTGCTTGGACTTGAGCCCATTCGAGACCTTTGTGGCGGTTCATGTTCTTCTCAAAACGGACTTTCAATGCTCTAAGTAGTTCTTCATATGGTTCTGGTGACAAAGCCTTTTTGTTGCTCTTATATGGTCGGTGCATTGTTTTGCCATCCGCCTCGATTCACGACTTTTGAGCCGCCCGAGACGGCCCGTCGGGCGTCTCTATACCGAACTGCTTGGCATACTCCGCGTTCAGCCGCTGCCAGGCGCCGAACTTCCTAGCCTCGGGGCCGACGATGCGTCCAATGGGCTCACCGGCGAGCAGCCGCTCCAGCACATCGAAGCAGATGTGCCAGCCCGCGGCTCCCCACGCGATGAAGCGGCGATCGATGTTGGTCCACAGCGTCAGGCGCGTGCCGCCACCCAAGGCTTCGAGTTCCCACCGCATATCGAA
>DATDGF010000015.1:0-30522 GCA_036522195.1 Candidatus Acidiferrum sp.
TCCGCGTACGGTGTGGAGCGATGCCCCTAGCGTCCAGTTCACTTTGCTTTGCGCTGGATCTAGCTCCAGAACAATTTCACTGGGAGGCTTCTGCGGTGATGCATGCTGAGGAAGCGCGCTCAGCATAAGCAGCACGATAAGCGCCAGCATGGCGGTGAGGAGAAAACGATTAAGGCTAAAGCGGCGACGCAGCAGGTTGGTCATCCAATTTTCCGATTCACGCGGTTAGAAACTGCCAACCGAGGCGCAAGCTCGTGGCGGCCAGAAATTTCGCGGAAGCTTCTCCCAAATGCGCGGCCAGCAGTCGTGCGAAGAGCTCCGGGTCCGAAGCCAAGCCGCGGAGCGCGCGCCTTCTCAAGGACGGATATCGATCGAGCAAGAGCAACAGCCAGCCCATGGTATTCGGTCGGCTTGTGATTTGGCGGTGCGCCCGTTGGTAACCCTCCAGCTTTCCTTCCTCAATGGCGTCGGCCAGTGCGATTGCCTGGTGGAAGCTCAGGGAGAGCCCTTCCGCGGTAATCGCGTCAACACTCCCGGAAGCGTCTCCAGTCAACGCGGTGTTCCCCCGATAGACCTGGCGCAATCTGCGCGTTACGGTCACTGCACCTCGTTCCGCGCTGCTTGGTTTTGCGTCGCGTAAATAGCTGGCCAACTTGGGGAATTCCCGCCAGGCGTCCTCAAGACGCATTCGCGGATCCCGCGAAATCAGAGAGACGCAGGTTTCGTCGCTGCTGATTGCTGTGACGTACGCTTGCAAACTTTGCCCCCAATGAATCTCCATGCGATCCGTCCAGGCCTGCACCTGAAAGTGTCGTCTCTGCGCGAACCTCATTTCTTGCCGGGCTTTCCCATTTAAACCGATCCAATTCCTGACGCGGGAATGGATGCCATCGGCTCCGATAATCCACTTCGCCTTCATTACAACTCCGCTAAGAATGGCGCCCCCGCTGGAGAGGCCCTGGACCGGTGTGTTCCAGAGCAAATTGACTCTACACTCTTGCGCCCGTTCTACCATCTTCTGGTGAAGAACCGTTCGCCGCACGCCAAAGCCGCTGGCACCCCAATAGTCGGCCTCCACGGAGCTCGTCGCGTCGACGAAGCGTACTCCTCGCAAAACCTGCCCATCGCCGGGACCAATCTCTACGCCGAGCTCGCGTAGCGCTTCCATGGCCGTCGGCATCAGTCCCTCGCCGCAAGGTTTGTCGATCGGAGGCTTCGCGCCGTCCGCGACTGTTACTTCAAACCCTTTTTTCCGTGCCGCAATCGCCGCTGCCAATCCGGCGGGACCGCCGCCGATCACCAGTACCTCTGTCTCCCATCCCATCTAGCCCCCAGACAACCCAAGATCGATTTCGCTTTAGCGTTCTTCTGTTAGATGTATGGAAACGCAAGAAGATGTCTCTGGCCTCAATCCCATTCGTGCTGTGCCAATCCGGCGCAAGGCCGGTGCGCTGCCGCGCATTTCTTACATAATCTTCATTTATTCTATTCAGCATAACTATTAATTTGACTCATTGATGTCCAACCCTCATGCTGGTACTTTGATGGCGAATACTGGTATTTGCCTCGCCATCACAGGTGATCATATGCCCTCGGCAGGTACTGCTGCTTTCTTGGCAGACCTCCTCGTTGTAAGGATTATTCGCGGCTGCTTGCGGGAGTTCGCAGGCGGATGATGGCGGCCTAGCCAAGTAATCAACGATTTTCTGGGCCATCATCCAGGCATGGGTGATGGCCCCAGGCCTTTTGGGCTGGTGAATCACCAGATGGACGCAATCCATTCCCACTGAGGGGACTTTCTAGTGAGCGATTCAACTCTCAAGCCGCGCAGCCACACTCTTACCGACGGCGCTCATCGCGCGCCTGCGCGTGCCATGCTTCGCGCTTCCGGCCTGCGCGACGAAGATTTCAAAAAGCCGCTTATCGGCGTGGCCAACACCTGGATCGAGATCGGCCCGTGCAATTATCATCTCCGCGAACTTGCGCAGCACGTCAAGGACGGCATTCGGGCTGCCGGCGGTACTCCCCTTGAATTCAACACTGTTTCCATCTCCGACGGAATCACCATGGGCACCGAGGGCATGCGCACCTCACTCGTCAGCCGTGAAGTGATCGCCGACTCTATCGAACTGGTCACGCGCGGCAATTTGTTCGATGCCCTGGTTGTTCTCGTAGGGTGTGACAAGACCATTCCGGGCGGCGTCATGGCTTTGGCGCGCTTGAATATTCCCGGACTTATTCTTTATGGCGGCTCCATCGCTCCCGGTCAATTTGAAGGTCACTCCGTCACGATTCAGGACGTCTTTGAAGCCGTCGGCACACATGCTCGCGGCGGAATGACCGATGCACAACTCAGGTCGCTCGAAGGCGCGGCCTGTCCCGGCGCCGGCGCATGTGGCGGACAATTCACCGCGAACACCATGGCACTGGTCTGCGAGTTTCTCGGCATCGCGCCCATGGGACTTTCCAGTGTTCCGGCGACGAACGCCGGTAAAGCAAATGCTGGTGAGCGCGCAGGTGCATTGGTTCTAGACCTCCTGCGCCGCAACGTCACGCCCTCGAAAATCATCACGAAGGCCGCCATCGAGAACGCTATTGCCGGAGTTGCAGCCACCGGCGGTTCGACCAACGCCGTTCTCCACTTGCTGGCCATTGCCAGTGAATCAAAGATTGCTCTTTCCATTGATGATTTCGATCGGATCAGTTCACGCGTACCTATTCTTGCAGACTTGAAACCCGGAGGAAGATTCGTTGCCACCGATCTCTACGCAGCAGGCGGCACTGCGCTCATCGCAAAGCGCATGCTTGAAGCTGGATTGTTACGAGGGGAATGCATCACCGTCACCGGTCACACCCTTGCGGAAGAAGCGAGCGCCGCCAAGGAAACTCCGTCACAGGAAGTCGTCCGCAAACTCGACGCGCCTCTCAAGCCCACGGGGGGGCTCGTCATCCTGAAAGGAAATCTCGCTCCCGAAGGTTGCGTCGTAAAAGTGGCGGGCCACAATCTGCAGAACTTCCGCGGACCCGCCCATGTATTCGACACCGAAGAAGCAGCATTCACCGGCGTCGAAAACGGCGCGATCAAAGCCGGAGATGTTGTCGTCATCCGCTACGAAGGTCCCAAAGGCGGTCCGGGTATGCGCGAAATGCTCGCGGTTACCGCAGCGCTTGTTGGTGCAGGTCTCGGCGATTCCGTTGCACTTCTTACCGACGGCCGTTTTTCCGGCGCCACCCACGGACTTATGGCTGGACACGTTGCTCCGGAAGCCGCCAATGGCGGGCCCATCGCCGCGGTCGCAAACGGCGACACCATCGTCTTCGACATCCCCAATCGGCAATTAAACGTCGAGCTCAGTGCCGCGGACATTCAAAAACGTCTCGCGACATGGAAATCGCCGGCGCCGCGCTATTCCAACGGCGTTATGGCCAAGTACGCCCTGCTGGTTTCTTCGGCATCACTCGGCGCGGTCACCGCCGTGCCAGCATCTTTTTCAACGCCAGTCCATCCTGGCTCTCCTTCGAGGACTCTATGAAGCTCACCGGTGCGGAAATTCTTTGCGAATCGCTCACGCGTCTCGGCGTGCGCGAAATCTTCGGCTATCCTGGCGGCGCGATTCTTCCGGTTTACGACGCGCTAGGCAAATCGAAGCTTCACCACGTCCTCGTGCGCCACGAGCAGGGCGCCACGCATATGGCCGACGGCTACGCGCGCGCCAGCGGCGGTGTTGGCGTTGCCATGGCCACCTCCGGCCCGGGCGCTACGAATATGGTCACCGGCATCGCCACCGCAATGCTGGACTCCTCTCCCGTCGTTTGCATCACCGGTCAGGTCAGCAGCAAAGTACTCGGCTCCGATGCCTTCCAGGAAATCGACATCACCGGCATCACCATGCCCATCACGAAACACAACGTGGTGGTATCGCGCGCGGAAGACGTCGCGCGCACCATCCGCGAAGCTTTCATAATTGCCAGCAGCGGACGCCCTGGTCCCGTCCTCGTCGACATCACCAAGGACGCTCAGCAGGCTTCCGCCGAATTTGATTGGGAAACCTCCACTCCAAAGCTTCCCCCGAAGCGCCAGCGCACGAATCACGATCAAGCGGAATTCGATCGCGCCTTAGAACTCCTGAACTCCGCAAAGCGCCCGGTCATCCTCGCCGGTCATGGCATTATGGTTTCCGGCGCAATGCGCGCCTTCGAACAGTTCGTGCGCGCCGGCAACTTTCCCGTCGCCATGACCCTCCTCGGCATCGGCTGCTTCCCGGCCAAGGATCCGCTGAATCTCGGCATGATGGGGATGCACGGCGAGGCCTGGGTTAACAACGCCATTCAGGAAGCCGACCTCCTCATTGCTGTCGGCATGCGCTTTGACGATCGCGTCACCGGCGATCTGCGCACTTACGCAAAAACCGCTCGCAAGATTCACATCGAAATCGACCGCGCCGAGATCAACAAAAACGTTAAAGTTGATGCCGCCCTGGTCGGCGACGCTCGGGAAGTTCTCGAGAAACTCATTCCACAGATCGAAACACGCGATCGCAGCCCCTGGATTCGTCATATCGCCGAATCGAAGGGCGATTCCGCCGTCGTCGACATCCAAAGCCTTCCCGATAACGGCCATCTCTACGCCGCCCACGTCATAAATGATATTTGGAAAGAAACACACGGCGAAGCCATCGTCGTCACGGATGTCGGCCAGCACCAGATGTGGGAAGCGCAGTACTACCACCACAATCGTCCGCGCACGCTGATCACTTCTGGCGGCCTCGGTACCATGGGTTTCGCCCTTCCCGCGGCCATCGGCGCAAAATTCGCCAAGGCTGATGCTGAAGTCTGGGTCGTCGTCGGCGATGGCGGCTTTCAGATGACCATGAGCGAGCTCGCCACCATCGTCCAGGAAAAGATCAACATCAAGATCGCCATCATTAATAACGGCTTCCTCGGGATGGTCCGGCAATGGCAGGAATTCTTCTACGACAAGCGCTACGTTGCCACCCCGCTCGTCGCCCCGGATTTTGCCGCTCTCGCCAACGCGTTCGGCATCCGCGGCGAGCGCATCACCAAGCGCGCGGAAGTGGTTCCGGTCATCCGTTCTGCGCGTGAATCCGCCGATACCGTCCTCATCGACTTCCGCGTCGAGCAGGAAGATTCCGTCTATCCTATGGTTGCCGCGGGAGCCTCGCTCAGCGACATGATTCGCCGCCCAAATAATCCCCTGGTCGAGACCTCGACAGAGCCGTAGGAGAATAAGGAACACCATGCAGACACTTGTCGCTTATGTGGAAAACAAACCCGGCGTCCTCAACCGCGTCGCTTCGCTCGCTCGCCGTCTGGCCATCAATATTGATTCGCTGACGGTCGGCCCCACCGAAAACGAGGAAATCGCGCGCATGACGATCGTCGCGCATACCGATGAAAAGGGTGCGCATCGCCTCGAAGCCAGCCTGGAAAAACTTGTTGACGTCCGTCTTGCGGAAAATGTCTCCAGCCGCGCGCTCCTTGAACGAGATCTCGCTCTGATCAAAGTCTCTGCCGATCAACAGAATCGCCCGCACCTCATGGAATTGATCAAGGTATTTCGCGCGCGCGTTGTGGACGTCGCTCCAGAATCGCTCATCATCGAGGTCTCCGGCGCGGTCGACAAAATCGACGGCTTGCTCGAAGTTCTGCGTCCATTCGGCGTTCTCGAAATGGCCCGCAGCGGCCGCATCTCCATGACCAGGGGCGGCGTCCTGCTCCGCCCGCCCATCGCTCCGCCCGAATCGGCCGAAGCAGTAACGACGGAGTCAAAGTAGGACAGGCATTCCTGCCTGTCCACTTTTAGGGCAGCGAAAAATCAACAATCGTTGCAAGTTTTTCCGAAACGAATTCTTTACGACCGCAAACCGGTCACGGGAGGAAGCAAATGGCAAATCTCTACTACGACAATTCCGCGGACCTTTCGCTCATACAAGCGAAGAAGGTCGCCATCATCGGCTACGGCTCCCAAGGCCACGCGCATTCGCTCAATCTGCGCGACAGCGGCGTGTCCGTCCGCGTCGGCCTCCCTGCAGGCAGCGCCTCCCGCGCCAAAGCCGAAAAAGAAGGATTGACCATCAACACGCCTGCGGAGGCTGCCGCCTGGGCCGATGTCATCATGATTCTCGCTCCCGACACCAAACAGCCGAAACTTTATCGCGAGGCCATCGAACCAAATCTCAAGCCCGGCAAGACGCTCATGTTCGCCCACGGCTTCAACATTCGCTTCGGCACCATCAAACCGCCGGCCAGCGTCGACGTTTCTATGATCGCTCCAAAAGCTCCCGGCCATCGTGTGCGCGAAGTCTTCACCGAGGGTGGCGGAACTCCCGCGCTGCTTGCGGTCGAGCAGGACACCAGTGGCACCGCAAAAGCGCTCGCGCTTGCCTATGCCAGAGGACTTGGCTGCACGCGCGCTGGTGTTCTCGAGACTACTTTTACTGAAGAAACCGAGACCGACCTGTTCGGCGAGCAAGCCGTCCTCTGCGGCGGCGTCAGCGAACTGATCAAGGCAGGATTCGAAACGCTAACCGAAGCAGGCTACCAACCCGAGGTCGCCTATTTCGAATGCCTCCACGAACTCAAGCTCATCGTCGATCTGATCTACCGCGGCGGCCTCAGCTACATGCGCTACTCCGTCAGCGACACCGCCGAGCAGGGCGACTATTCCGCCGGTCCGCGTATCATCACCAAGCAGACGCGCGAAGAGATGCGCAAAATTCTCGCGGAAATTCGCAATGGCAGCTTCGCCAAAGCGTGGATCGAGGAAAACGAGAAGGGCTGCACCAACTTCCTCGCCACCCGTCACCGCGAGCAGTCGCATCCCATCGAGCAGCTTGGCCCGAAGCTACGCGCCATGATGCCCTTCCTCCAACCCGTGACCGCCCCCGGCTTGGAGAACAAAGCCGCGGCCTCCAAGAAATAAGTTCCGCCAAATCGATAGCGGGCCTCGACCCGCCGAGGCCCCGCTTCAACCCCCGTAGCATTCAAGTCCTTCGCATAACAAGCTGGCTCGTGATTCGGCTCCGCGGCATGCTAGAGTGCGGCATCTACTGGAGGATTTGTTTGAAAGCTGAATCGCGCAGTCTCTGGCTCTTCTGCATCGCGTTCTCGTTGTTTCTTTTCTCCATTCAAGTCGCTCCTGCTAGCGCGCAGGGTGAAGTCTCTCTCGCCAATCGCATCGAGAAAATCATGAACCGCCCCGAATTCGCTCACGCCAATTTCGGCATCGAGTTCTACTCCCTTGACACCGGCAAAGTCATCTACGCCCACAACGCCGAAAAATTGTTCGTGCCCGCCTCCACTACGAAAATCCTCACCGAAGGCACGCTCCTTGCAAAATTGGGCCCGGATTACCGCTTCCATACCCGCATCTATCGAACCGGCCCCATCGACGAGCACGGCACACTCAAAGGCGACCTTATCCTCGTCGCCAGCGGCGACCCCAATCTTTCGAATCGCATCCAGCCGGACGGAACCCTCGCCTTCGTCGATGAAGATCATTCCTATGATGGCCCCGCGCTCCCCGGTGATCCCCTCATCGTCATCAAACAACTCGCCAAAGACGTCGCCGCCAAAGGCATTCGCAAAATCGAGGGCCGCGTGCTTGTTGACACAACGCTTTTTCCGGACGGCCCCCCCGAAGGTGGCACCGAAGTCGTCATGTCCTCGATCATGATCAACGATAACGTCATCGATCTCGTCGCTAAGCCGGGCGCCAAAGCCGGCGATCTCGCCGCGCTCGAATCTTCCCCTCGCACCTCCTACATCAAATTCATCAATCGAGTAATCACAACTCCCGCCGGGACCAAGCCTTCCTTCGATACAGCCAGCACCACGACGAATCCCGACGGTTCCATCGTTGTCACTTTTTCCGGCAGCCTCCCCCTTGATGCTGCCCCGCAAACTGCTGCTTTTGCCGTTCCCTCCCCAACAAAGTTCGCCGGAACCGTTCTTCGCGAAGCCCTCCTCTCCTCCGGCATCGAAATCAAACTCCCTTCCACTCCTGCGCCCACCGATTTTTCTTCCTTGTCGCGCTCATACACCTCCGAAAACCAACTCGGCGAGCACGTCTCTCTCCCGCTCTCCGAAGAAATCAAAGTCACCTTGAAAGTCAGCCAGAATCTCCACGCCGGTATGGGCCCCTATTTGCTCGGCGTGCTGGTCGCGAAAGATACAAAAAATCCTCTCAACGCCGGTTTCAAAGTTGAACACGAATTCCTGCAATCCGCGAATCTCGATCTTTCCGGTGCTGCTCAGAGCGATGGCGCCGGCGGCGATTGGGCTGACCTCTTCACCCCCGACTTCATGGTTCACTACCTCACCTACTGGACCACGCGTCCCGACTATCCACTCTTCTTCAAAGCCCTCCCCATCCTAGGCAAAGACGGCACTCTCGCAAAAATTCAAACCACTTCACCCGGCGCTGGGCACGTCTTCGCAAAAACCGGCACCTTTAATTCCGGAGACAAGCTCAACCGCAAAATGATGCTGAACGGCAAGGGCCTCGCCGGCTATGTCATCACCAAAGATGGCAAGAGACTCGCTTTCGCCGCCTACGTCAATCACGTCTCCCTCGCTCCCGATCCAGACGCAGCACAGCAAGTTGCCGGTCAAGCCCTGGGCGAAATCGCCGCCGCTGCCTACGATGCTGACCTGACCGCCGCCACGAGCGCGGGCAACTACGATCTCATCATTCGAAACGGCCACATCATCGATGGCACCGGCAATCCCTGGTTTGCCGCGGATGTTGCCGTAAAAGACGAACGCATCGCTGCGATTGGCGATTTGCGCGATGCTCACGCGAAACGCGAAATCGATGCGACGGGACGCATCGTCGCGCCGGGCTTCATCGACATGCTGGGCCAATCCGAAGTCTCACTGCTCCTCGACAACCGCTCGTTGAGCAAACTCTCCCAAGGCATAACCACGGAAATCACCGGCGAGGGCGGCTCCATCGCCCCACAAAACGAAAAAACCATTGCCCCTCAAAAACCGTTCCTCGACCAGTACAAGCTCACTGTCGACTGGACCACTCTCGACGGCTATTTCCGCCGCCTCGAAAAACAAGGCACACCCATCAACATCGGTACTTACGTCGGCTCCGCGCAAGTCCGCGAAGCCGTAATCGGCGACGACAATCGCGCCCCCACTCCCGCCGAGCTCGAGCAAATGAAATCTCTTGTCGAACAATCCATGAGGGATGGTGCGCTCGGAGTATCCAGCTCCCTCATCTATCCGCCAAATATCTTCGCCAAGACCGACGAACTGATCGCCCTCGCGCAGGTCGCTTCGAAATACGGCGGTCTCTATGCTACGCACATGCGCAGCGAAGGCGCTTCGGAAATGCCCGCTCTAGCCGAAGCCATTCTAATCGGCCGCGAAGCCAATCTCCCCGTCGAAATCTTCCATCTCAAAGTCAGCGGGAAGCCCCGCTGGGGCACTATGAAAAACGTCGTCGCCGCCATCCAACTTGCTCGCGATTCCGGCCTCGACATCGCCGCGGACATGTATCCGTACCCCGCTGGCGCCACGGCGCTTGCCTCTGCGCTGCCACCCTGGGTCGCCGATGGCGGAGTCCAAAAATTGCTCGAGCGCCTCAAGGATCCCGCTGTCCGCGCACGCATCAAAAAAGATCTCGCGGGTGACCACCCGGATTGGGAGAATCTCTTTTACGATTGCGGAGGCGCCACGGGCGTTCTTATCTCTTCCGTCCAGAAGCCCGAACTGAAGCAATTTGAAGGCAAGACCGTGGAGGAAGTCGCCAAAGCTTGGAAAAAATCACCGGAAGACACGCTGATGGACTTCGTCCTCGCAGACAACGCGCAAACCGGCGCCATCTATTTCATGGCCAGCGAAGAAGACCTCCGCACCGGCCTCAGCCAGCCCTGGACCAGCATCGGCCTTGATGCCGGCGAAATGTCTCTCGACGGCCCGACCTTCGAGCCACACAATCATCCGCGGGCTATGGGTTCCATGCCGCGCTTCCTCGGCCACTATGTCCGCGACGAGCATCTCATGCCCCTCGAAGCTGGCATACGCAAGATCACATCTCTTCCCGCGCAGCGCGAGCATCTCGAAGGTCGGGGCCTCCTCAAACCTGGCTATTTCGCCGACGTCACCATCTTCGACGCCGCAACCATCAGCGACCGTGCCACCTTTACGAAACCAGACCAACTCTCCGAAGGTATCGACTTCACTATCGTCAACGGCCAGATCGAGTTCGACCACGGCAAGCTCACCGGCGCCGTCGCAGGCAAAGTTCTCCGCGGCCGCGGATGGCAGCCGGCTGCTCAGTAAGTTTTGTGTCGGGATAAAAGGAGTAACCGAACGCGAGCGCTCGCAAGACCGCTTTTCTACAGGGACGCTCTTAGCTCAGTGCCGTCTTCCCCAGCTCCGCAACGCGCCGCTCGTACGTCATTTCCACCAGGCCATGCTTACCGTAGTAACGCAGCACGATCTTATGTCCTGGCTCGATTCTGGCTTTCGCCTTGATCAGCGAATCGGAAAGCTCCACCCACTGTCCATTCACCAGGTAGCTTCCTTCCCATCCGCGCAATTCGAATCGCCCATCGTTTTTCAGGATGAGCGGCGCAGCCGTACAGGGAATTACTTTGCCGTGCATTTGTGCCTGGGCACACACATACCGGCCGGAAAGATCAACCGTTTGCGCATGGCTCGTTGGAAGAACTAGAAAAAGGATCGCTGCTGCCGTAAAAAATCGCGCGAGGCTCAGTGCCGCTCGAACGTAACCCATCAGGGTCTCCAAATCCAGGTCGCGTAGCTGCGGGCGGCGTTCCCTGGCCATTGGTACAGGTGCAACTCACTGGCCAACCGGCCACAAGTTAAGTTATTGATATAAGTGGCTTTAGCTAATTTGCTCGCCCAGTTCACTGTGCCTGAAAAGCACAATTGTTTCCCGCCTGGCCTACTCAAGGGAACTTTCTTGCAAACTTCACACCTTACCCTCCCCAAGGTAACTTAGTCATAAATTCCTATTCAATCGGTAATTCTGCCGCGGCCTGCCCGTCTTTCCGTGGATCAGACGCCCCATAGTTCACCCCCGCCGCAAAATCCCTCATCACCGCCTGGCCTCCCCCCACGACGCTCGAATACGTCCCCTTCAGATCTATTTTGTGACCCTTGTTCGTCAAGTCGCTCCGCACCGTTTGCGAAAAACGATTCTCCATCATGACGTCGCATCCATTAAACGTCTGCTTGCTGAATCGCGGCGCTTCCAATGCCGCCTGGATATTCATCTTGAAGTCCGCAATATTCGCAACGAATTGCGCATGCGCCTGCGATTGGTTCCACCCGCCCATGATCCCGAACGCGATCCGTGTGTCACCCTTCTGCGCAAACGCCGGAATAATCGTATGCAGTGGCCGCTTCCTCCCCGCCAGCACATTCGGCGACGACGCTTCCATGGTGAAGAGGCCGCCGCGGTTGTGCAGCACAAATCCCGTTCCCGCCGCCACGATCCCCGATCCAAACAATGAGTAGTTGCTCTGAATCAGCGACACCATGTTCCCGTCACGGTCCACCACGCTCAGATACGTCGTATCGCTCCCTGCCGGCATCATTCCCGCCGTCACATCGCAATTCGCGTGCTGCGGGTCGATCAGTTTGGCCCTTTGCGCCGCCCATTCTTTCGAAAGCAGTGTGGCCACCGGCAGCTTCTGCTTTCGCGGATCGCCGATGTATTTCACCAGGTCTGCATAGGCCAGCTTTTTTGCCTCGATCATCGTGTGCAACGCATTCGTCGAACCGGGCCCCCAATCCTTCTGTCCCATCGGAAACGTCTCCATGATGTTCAGCATCTCCAGCGCCGCCATGCCCTGCACATTTGGCGGCAATTCATACACCGTCCAGTCCCGGTACGTCACGGAAATCGGTTCGACAAATTCGCTCGAATATTCGCTGAGGTCTTGCGCCGTCATCGTCCCGCCGTGGCGCTTCATCGAGTCCACAATCTTCGCCGCAATTTCACCTTTGTAGAACGTTTCCCTGCCGTGCTGCGCAATCTGCTGCAGGGACCACGCCAGATCCGGGTTGCGGAATATTTCCCCTACTTTCGGCGCATGGTCCCCTGGAAGATACGTTGACGCTGCCGTTTCATCTGTCCGCAAGTAATCCACTTCTGTCGCCCAATACGCCGCGGTCCATTCCGGAACCGGAAACCCATCCTGCGCCATGCGAATCGCCGGCGCTAAATCCTCCGCCAGCTTCTTCCTCCCAAATTTATCCGCCAGTTTCTGCCATCCATCCACCGCGCCCGGCACCGTGATCGCATTCACCCCTTGCTGCGGCATGCTGCGAATCCCCTGCTTCTGCAAGTATTCGATCGTCAATCCCTTGGGCGCCCATCCGCTTGCATTGATTCCGTACAGCTTGCTCGCCTTCGCGTCGTACACAATCGCAAAGAGATCTCCGCCGATGCCGTTCATCATCGGCTCCACCACGCCCATCATCGCGTTCGTTGCAATCGCCGCATCCACGGCATTCCCGCCGTGCTCCAGAATTCGCACTCCCGCCTGCGCGGCCAGCGGCGATTCCGCCGCCACAATTCCGCCCCGCGAAATCACCATCGACCGCCCCTGCGACCGATCCTGTGCCTCGCTCAACTGGCCATTGATCAGCATTGCCGCTCCGCCAATAACGCAAAGGAAAAAGCGCTGTCCCGAATGGTTCCGCATCGTCTTGATCCGCTCCCTCGTCGATCCTTCCAACTCCACATTCCCTCAAAAGTTGCACGATCCTCACGCACTCTATATCAACCCACGTATCAACTCGATCGCCAAGCTGCCTTAGCCGCCTACCTTTCGCGCAATCCCTCCCATCCCGCGCGTCTCGATCTTTGCAGATATCTCGTGCGGACTGAGCCTCGTTCCAAGGTAGCCAGCAACCCGGCGCGAATTATAGTGCAGGCGCGCCGGGCTACCTAGCAAAACACCAGTCGACCCCGCACTGCATCGTCCGCGACGTTGTTCGATTACTGTGCGAATTCGAACATCGCCCACTGTCTCACTGTGGCTACTATTCAGTGTCCGTACAAACGTCCGCAAGGGAGCAGCGTGTGGTGTCGAGCGACGCCATAAAGGAGAATCGAAATGAAGAAATTGCTAATCTTTGGTGCGTTCTTGTTGGTGCTACCGTCGGATGCACCGTGAGCCCAACCCCAGCCGCAACACCGGGACCTGCGGGCCCCCCGGGCAAACAGGCCAAACTGGCCAATCTGGACAGTAGGGAGATCCAGGACAGTCCGGGCGACAAGGTATGACCGGTCAAACCGGTGATGCGGGCCAGACGGGTGATCGTGGCCGCACGGGCCAGAGCGGAGACCGCGGACAGACCGGTGACCAGGGCCGGGACGGCCATGCCGCTCCTTGTCCAGCAGGAGAGCATCGCTATACAAATCCCGACAATGGCAGAGTGAGCTGCTTCAGAGACTAATGATCTGACCAGGAATTCCTTTGCACAGTTTCAACTCGCAATACAAAATCGGCAGCAAGCCGCTGTCAACAAACAAGCGGCGGCTTGTTGCCTTTGTGATTTGAAACGGCGCACAACACGCAATCATCGTTCAGCAAATTACCCTCGTGCTCTTTTCTAGGTGAGAGTTCCAGGATTTTGATTTACGCCGCAACAGAATAATCTCCGGCTGCCATTTTTCCGCCGGGATAGCATTTGTACTCCGAACGCCATAGAATTCAAGGGACGTGGTGCGGAATTAGGGCTAAGGTTACCGTTCCACAACACATCCATAACGCACCGGAGCGCACCGACTTGTCTGAGCAGCGTCCTGCCATGCAACACTCCGCACCAGGCGGTTCCCCCGATTCGCGCCTCGACGCGCAAATCGACGCTCTCCTCTCTGCGCGTAACTCCGATCCCTTCGCCCTTCTCGGCCCGCATCACGTTAACGGCAACTGGGCAGTCCGGTTTTTTCTTCCCTGGGCCGCTGAAGCCTCCATCTCTTTGCGTCCGCCGGCCATTGAAGGCGCCACTCTTGCCCCTGCCAAAGTCACCGACGCCGTCAAGCTTCGCCCCGAGGGGTTCTTCGAAGCCACCTGGCCTTCGAATCAAGCCAGCGCACCTGCTCCCGGCAGTTACAAAATTCAGGGCCGAACTCATTACGACGAACCTTTCGAAATCTACGACCCTTACTCTTTTCCGTGCCTGCTCACCGAATTCGATCTCTACCTCATGGGCGAAGGCCGCCACTACGACACCTACGAAAAGCTCGGCGCTCATCTCGTCACTTTCGAGGGCGTCCGCGGTGTCCACTTCGCGGTTTGGGCTCCTAGTGCCAGGCGCGTCAGCGTCGTCGGTGATTTCAATGGCTGGGACGGCCGCGTCCATCCCATGCGCGCCCGCGGCTCTTCCGGCATCTGGGAAATTTTCCTCCCCGAGCTCCCCGAGGGCGCCGTCTACAAATATGAAATCGTCGGCCCCAGCGGAAACATCCTTCCCCTGAAAGCTGATCCCTACGCCTTCCGCTCCGAACTCCGCCCCAACACCGGCTCCGTCGTCGCCCGACTCGATCACCACAAATGGAAGGATGCCGATTGGATCACTCATCGCGCGCAAAAAAACTGGTTCGAATCCGCCATCTCCATCTACGAAGTGCATCTTGGTTCCTGGCGCCGCGTCCCCGAAGATCACAATCGCTGGCTCACCTACCGCGAACTCGGCGACCAGCTCATCCCCTACGTAAAAGATCTCGGCTACACGCACATCGAGCTGCTCCCCATCATGGAACATCCCTACGACGGCTCCTGGGGCTATCAGACTCTCGGCTATTTCGCCGCCACCAGCCGCTACGGCTCGCCCGCCGAATTCATGGAATTTGTCGATCGCTGTCATCAAGCCGGCATCGGCGTCTTTCTCGATTGGACCCCAGCGCATTTTCCGCGCGACACCCACGGCCTCGCGCAATTCGACGGCACCCATCTCTACGAGCACTCCGACCCGCGCCAGGGCGCCCATCCCGATTGGGGCACGCTCGTCTATAACTACGGCCGCAACGAAGTTCAAAACTATTTAATCTCCAACGCCCTCTTTTGGCTCGACAAGTACCACATCGATGGCCTGCGCGTGGACGCCGTCGCTTCCATGCTCTACCTTGACTACTCGCGCAAGCCCGGCGAGTGGATTCCCAATCAATTCGGCGGCCGCGAAAATCTCCACGCCATTGATTTCATCAAGCGCATGAACGAGGTCGCCCACCAGAAATTCCCCGGCATCCTCACCATCGCCGAGGAATCCACTTCCTGGCCCGCCGTCTCTCGCCCCGTTTATCTTGGAGGCCTGGGTTTCAGTTTCAAATGGAACATGGGCTGGATGAACGACACCCTGAAATATTTCTCCCACGACCCCGTCCATCGCAAATACGAACACAACAAGCTCACTTTCTCCCTGCTCTACGCTTTCACCGAGAATTTCCTTCTTCCCTTCTCTCACGACGAAGTCGTCCACGGAAAAAACTCTCTTCTCCACAAAATGCCCGGCGATATGTGGCAGCAATTCGCCAACCTCCGGCTCCTCTACGCCTATCAATATGCCCATCCCGGCAAGAAACTTCTCTTCATGGGCCAGGAACTTGCCCAGCGCCACGAATGGAGCGAAGCCCACAGCCTCGACTGGCACTTGCTCGAACACGAGTCCCACCGCGGCATCCAGAAGCTCGTCACGGATCTCAATCATCTTTACGCCGCCGAACCCGCCCTCCACCAGGTCGAGTTCGACTGGCCCGGTTTCGAATGGATTGACGCCAACGATTCCGACAACAGCGTTCTCTCCTTCATTCGTCGCGGCAAGAATCCCGCTGACGTAATCGTCGCCGTCGTCAACACCACTCCCGTCGTCCGCGGCGGCTATCGCCTCGGTGTCCCCAATGCCGGCTACTACCGTGAAATCATGAACACCGACGCCGCCCACTATGGCGGTTCGAACGTCGGCAACGCCGGCGGCCAGGAATCCGTCGATCAACCCGCCCAGGGCCGCCCCCATTCCCTTGTCCTGACCCTCCCTCCCCTCGCCGCCATCTATCTCAAGTGGCAGCCCTCCCTGCAGTAATTTTTGTGTGACGAGTGCGCCCCCCGTTGCATCAATAATCCAACTGGAGCAAAGTAGAGCCGTCGCATATATCAAGCCGCGCTCACGGCTCGTTTCAGTGGTGGTCGGCCCTTAAATTTCTTGGAGGCGAATGGTGACTTCCTTTTACCTCAACGGAAAATCTGTAACCGTCGACGACGATCCTTCCACACCTCTGCTCTGGGTCATCCGCGATACTCTGGGTCTCACAGGAACAAAATTTGGTTGCGGCATGGCGCTCTGCGGAGCCTGTACCATCCATCTTGACGGCAACGCCATTCGTTCCTGCGTTGCTCCGCTCTCTCGCGTTGCCGGAAAGCATGTCACCACGATCGAAGGCCTTTCGAACGATCTCACTCATCCCTTGCAGCGCGCCTGGATTGAAGTCGACGTCCCACAATGCGGTTATTGCCAGTCCGGACAGATCATGAGCGCCGCTGTGCTCCTCAAGCAAAACGCCAAGCCCACCGACAAAGATATCGACGAAGCCATGTCCGGCAACATCTGCCGCTGTGGAACTTACTCCCGCATTCGCCGCGCCATCCATCGCGCCGCTGAGCTCTCCGCGGAAAAGAGGTCCTCATGAGCCGCGCAGATAATCGCTCCGAGTTTAAGCAACTCCACCCGACCGCAAGCACTAATAAGATCGCCCGCCGTGATTTTTTGAAAACCACCGCGACGATTGGAGGCGGGCTCTGGATCGCCGCCTATGTCCCCGAGCTCGCCGCGCGTTCCGTTTCGAACGCCCCCGCCGGCGCAACCGTCTTCGCGCCCAACGCCTTCATTCGAATCGCCGACGACGAATCCGTCACCGTCATCGCCAACCACTCCGAAATGGGACAGGGCGTCTATACCAGCCTCCCCATGCTTCTCAACGAAGAGCTCGAAGCCGATTGGTCCAAAATCAGAGTCGAACCCGCTCCCGTCGATCCCGCATACAACCACACCGTTTTCGGTATTCAAATGACCGGCGGCAGCACCACCACCCCTTCTGAGTGGGAGCGCTTCCGCAAAATGGGCGCGCTGGGTCGTCTGATGCTGATCGCGGGCGCCGCTCAACAGTGGGGTGTGCCGGCGACAGAATGCCACGTGGAAAAAGGTGTAGTGATTCACACCGCCACCGGAAAAAAGGCGACGTACGGCTCCCTCGCGGATGCCGCCTCGCAATTGAAGCCGCCTACGGATATTCCGCTAAAGGATCCCAAACAATTCACGCTCATCGGCAAGCCTGTCCGCCGCCTCGATACACCATCAAAAGTCAACGGCACCGCGCAGTTCGGCCTCGATGTTCGTCTGCCGGGCATGGTTTTTGCCCTCGTCGCCCGCGCGCCCGTCTTTGGCGGCAAAGTCGTAAGCGTCGACGCCACCGAAGCTCTCAAGATCCCCGGCGTCCGCGCCGTCGAGCAAATCCCTTCCGGCGTAGCCGTCGTCGCCGACCGCTATTGGCCCGCAAAACTCGGCCGCGAAAAACTGAAAATCACCTGGGACGATGGCGCCAACGCAAACCTTTCCACGACCCAGATGCTCGCCGATTTCTCTAAACAATCCGCCTCTCCCGGAACCATCGCCAAAAAAACCGGTGATCCCGCCTCCGCACTTTCCGGCGCCGCCAAAACCATCACCGCCGAATATGACGTTCCCTATCTCGCTCACTGCATGATGGAACCCCTCAACTGCGTTGTCGATCTCCGCGCCGACAGTTGCGAACTCTGGACCGGTACGCAATTCGAAACCGTCGACCGCGCTAACGCCGCTGCCGTCGCTGGTCTTCCTCCCGAAAAAGTCAAGCTCAACACCACTCTCCTCGGCGGAGGTTTCGGTAGACGCGCCAATCCCGCTTCGGATTTCGTTGTCGAAGCCGTCCACGTCGCAAAAATTGCCAAAGCACCTGTAAAAGTTGTCTGGACCCGCGAGGACGATCTTGCCGGCGGCTGGTATCGCCCCGTGTGGCACGATCGCTTCGCCGCCGGTCTCGATGCGCAGGGCAATCCCATTGCCTGGACTCACACGATTGTCGGCCAGTCCATCACCGAGGGCACGCCCTTCGCCGCTTACACCATCAACAAGGAAGGTGTCGACAGCACTTCCGTCGAAGGCGCCGCCGATCTACTCTACGGCATTCCCAATCTACAGGTGGATTTACATTCTCCGAAAATCGGCGTCCCCGTCCAGTGGTGGCGCTCCGTCGGCCATTCCCACACCGGTTTTTCCGTCGAAAGCTTTTTTGACGAAGTCGCCCACGCCGGTGGAAAAGATCCCTACGAGCTGCGCCGCAAACTTCTCGCCAATCAACCGCGCATGAGCGCCGTTCTGCAATTGGTCGCCGAAAAAGCCGGCTGGAGCAAGCCGCTCCCGCCCGGACGTGGCCGCGGCATCGCTACTCATTTTTCCTTCGACAGCTACGTGGCCCAGGTCGTTGAAGCTTCCGTCGAAAAAGACGGCACTGTCCGCGTTCATCGCGTCGTTTGCGCCGTCGATTGCGGCCGCACCATCAATCCCGACATCGTCAAAGCCCAGATGGAAGGCGGCATCATTTTTGGCCTGACTGCCGCTCTCAAAACCGAAATCACTCTCGAAAACGGCCGCGTTCAGCAGCACAATTTCTACGATTATCCTATGCTGCGAATGTTCGAATCCCCGGTGATCGAGGTCTACATCGTTCCCAGCGAACAGAGTCCCACAGGCGTCGGCGAACCGAGTGTTCCCCCTGTCGCGCCCGCGCTGACCAACGCCATTTTCGCCGCCACCGGCAAGCGCATCCGCCGCCTCCCGATTCGCGCGAGCGATCTCGCCGCCGGAAGCGAGGCCAAGTCATGAGCGCCAGAAGTGCACGTGACCATGATTCTTTTTCACTTTTGCTGTCGGCGTTTTGCATCCTTTTCGTGCTCGCCGTGTCACAAATCACCACTATTCACGCCGCACCGCCAAATCCGAAACCGGACGCCGGAGCCTCCCGCGAAGCCTTCCTGCAGGTCTACAAAGTTTTCACCTCCCCGCGCTGCCAGAACTGCCATCCCACCGGTGACTCCCCACTGCAAGGTGACGACAGTCACGTCCATCTGCAATACGTCCAGCGCGGCAAAGACGGCCACGGCGTCTATGGCATGCGCTGCGACACTTGCCACCAATCCAAGAACCTTTCCGGCGAACACATGCCACCGGGAAATCCCAAGTGGTCGCTCCCTTCTCCGGAACACAAAATGATCATCGTCGGCCGCTCACCGGCAGAGCTCTGCCGCCAGCTCAAAGATCCCAAGCAGACCGGCGGCCGCTCGCTCGAGCAATTGCTCGAACACATCTCCTCCGACGATCTCGTCGGATGGGCCTGGGATCCCGGCGCCGGGCGCACGCCGCCCCCGCTATCGCGAACAGAGACCGTCGCCCAAATGAAACTTTGGATCGACGGCGGCGCTTATTGCCCTCAATAGTCGGTGAACATCGCTAGCTGGAAATCGGGTTAGAACCTGGCAAGTTTATTTATGAACGACGAATCACAGAATCCCGCGGAACTCGCTCCGTCCGACAGCGCGACGTCCCCTGCGAAGATGTCTCTCGTCAACACCAAGCTTCTCACTTGGTCCGGCATTGCTTTCGCCATTCTTCAGAGCGCCTGCACCGCCGTCGTCGCCATTAGTGGCGTGCGCGTCGCCATCGGCCTCAGCGCTCTCGCTGCCGCCGCGGGAATTCACGCGCCCGCCCACGGCTTTCACCAGGACGCCATTCGAATCCCCATGATGCTCTTCGCATTCCTGGGAGCCGTCGTAAATTTGTATGTAGTCTGGAAAGTCCGCTGCCTGCGCAACCGCCCCGCCTCGCAGTGGCGTCAGCAACCGGTAACCAAGAAAAAACTCAACTCCGAGCGTTTTCAAATCGCTCTCTCTGTCTTGACCCTGCTTCTCCTCGCCGCCGAATGGATTACTCACCCAATGGTCCACCGCATCCCCTTAGAACCCTCTCGCCTGGTCTGGATCAAGTCAAGAGCCCATAAGCAACTTCACTCTCCTTACTTAGGCATGCGAGTTCGCATGTCTTGGGCGAAGTTCTGCAGTGCAGCAATATCCTCAGCAGATGGATTCTTAAGCAGGTCGCGCCGCGCAACAGCCTCCCTGGCAGCATATTCCGCGGTCCATTGCTTTAGAAACACGCCTTCCCTCAGATATCTCAGGCGCTGAAGGGTGTCGTCAGAGGCACCTCCGTAATTGTCCGTTTGCTCCAAGAAGAAATCGACCAATGGCGCGGGAATCTCAAAGGAGTCCGGGACATCGCGCCGCGTATATTCGTAAATCGTCTTCTGATGCCAAGGGTCGAATTTTTTTGTGTCAAATCGATCATTTTCATCCAGGAAGATTTGCGAAGTGGGCACAACCACACGGATAACTGGAGCCGCTACCGGATGTACCGTCCACACTGCTAGCGTATGATTGGCAGCCGGCCAGAACAGCCCAACACTCTTCACGCCTGCGCGCTCCGCGAGGAATGCATAAAGCGCTGACAACTCGTCGCACTCTGCTGTGGCCGTCGGCACCAGCGGCGAAGGCTTCGTAGCACTCTTCCACTGCTGCCAAATCCGATCTGAATTTGGAGGTTGGTCCGTAATGTCCCAATGAAGATTCCAATAGCCAGCGTCCCTGGTTGCCTCGAATAACAGCCGGACAACGACGAAATCGGAGTAATGGACGCTCTCCCCAGGCAGGTTATGGCCTGATGTGAACGATTGAAAACCAGAGCGCATCCCGCTTGTGCTTTCGAGCGTTTTGGCCTTTTCCTGAATTCGCCTTACAAACTGATTGAAAGTCGTGCGATTTGGAGAAAACGGTTGAGTCGATCCTGTACTCTGCGGGTGCGCGCCGTAAATTGAGGTCAATCCAACAACCAAGGCAAACAGGAAGGTTCTGAGGTATCTTAGAGGAAGGTTTTCCATCTCGGGGGTGATGCGCCTGATTGTAACGGGTCCCTGTGAACGTGACAACTCCAGAATTTCACTTGTCGTCTGAATTCTCTTTGGAACTCTCAAGTTCTTTCGCCAGCCGCTCGTGCAGCCGTTTGCTGTACCCCACCGGCAGTTCAAACGTCCGGTCGTCCGTCGTCAAGATCAGGATGTTCCGCGTCGAATCCAGTATCGCCGAGCAAATCTCGCAGTGCTCCAGATGCCGCTCGATCTCCTCGCGCAGCTTCGCATCAACACTGTTGTCGATGTACTCCGAGATGTGCTCCCACACGTGTTTGCACTCTAGTTTCATAGCGCTCTCCCGAAGAATCCTCTGCGTGCCGGAGCCGTCGTTTTCAGGAATGGAACCAGCCGCTTCTGCAGCAGGATTCGCGCGCGGTGTAGCCGCACTTTCACCACGTTTGCCGTGATTCCCAGCGCCTGCGCCGTTTCCTCTACGTTCAGTTCTTCCAGGTCTCTCAATGTGAATACTTGCCGGTAGATGCCGGGAAGCTCCGCGACCGCGCCCCGCAGTGCCTCTCGCAATTCCTTTCGCTCCAATGCTTCCAGTGGCACCTCGCGCCAGTCCGTCAGCGGCGCCGGACTATAGTCCCCTTCATGCCCCTCCACTTCTACATCAATCGAATCCTCTGCCGCACTCTTTGCTTTCCGCAGCCGTTTCCGCCCTTCATTGATCGCGATCGTCGTCAGCCACGTGCTGAATTTGGCGTCGCCCCGAAATGAACTGAGGTGCCGGTAAGCGCTGATCACCGCTTCCTGCGCCCCATCCTCGGCATCTGCCTCGTTCTTTAAAATGGAGAACACCGTCAGATAAACCATCCGCTCATACGGCCGGATCAATTCATGAAACAGTTCCTTCTCGCCGCCTAGAATCCGCGCGATCAGTCCCGCCTCATTTGTCTCCGCCATTCGCATAAAAACGGTCGCCGCCCTCACCGGCTCGCTGTTTGCGAAGTCGATTCAAGGCGGCGTTCCTGTTGTCTCTTCACACCATCTCTTTAAAACTTTTCCAGCTTCGCCACGCCAAAAATCGCGTGAAACCTTTCGCAATAAATCACCACCGCCTGATACTGATTCAAATCCACTGTCGCTGGCAAATCATAATTCTGATCCCCTTGGTTCCCTTTCAGTGAGCCGAGCTTCACGCTATCCAGATCGCCCTTCACGACATCCTGCCCCAGCGCCTTGTCGTTCGAACGCACCAGCACCACGTACACGTCCGGCCCATTCGAAGTCGTGAAATCCGAAAGCCGTAAATATTGCTTCCCTTCGATCGATTTGTAAATCGTTGCTCGTCCGCTCGTCAGGTGAATCTTTCCTTCCAGCCGCCCCGTATATACCGCTTCCGGTTCCGCGCTCAGCGCTGGCGCTGCCTCATTTACACGCTGACTGATGAAAAGTTTTTCCGGCCGGAACGCCCACCACATTCCAACCAACACCGGAATCCCAATCGATGCCAGAATCCATTTTCTCCGCGCTATCCACGAACTCGTATTCGTATTCATCTTCTTTTCTCCGAAGAATCAGAACGGGCAGGCCGCGCCTGCCCGTTCTTCTCCTCATTCGAATCCTTAGAGCTTCTCCAGCGGCGCCGCGCCAAAATTCGCGTTGAAACGCTCGCAGTAGATCGAAACCGTCCGGAATCTCGCCAGGTCCGTCCCCGCCGGAATCTCGTAATTCTGATCTCCTTCATTGCCCTTCAGTTTTCCCAGCTCCACCTTCTCAGTGTTGTCCTTCAGGAAATTGGCGTGGTCCATCGCATCCGTCGTCGCCACCAGAATCACGTGCACGTCCGGACCGTTCGAAGTCGTGAACTTGGTCAGCCGCAGCACCAGCTTCCCGTCCGCTTCTTGATAAATCGTCGCCCGGCCGTCGGTCTTGTGTACTTTCCCGTGGAACTTGCCGGTGAACAGCGTCTTTGTCATGCCGTCGTGCTTCATTTTGTCGTCCTGCATCTTGTCTTGCTTCATGCTGTCCTGCTTCATCGGTTCTTGCGCGTACACCGATGTCTGAAGCGTGAAAGCCGCCGCCAGTGCCGCGAAAGCCAATGCTGTCTTGATTGTGCGAACCATTCGAATCTCTCCTCTGTTTTGAATTCCCGGTGAGTCCCTCTGGGTGCTCATCCCGTACACGCATACGAGTCCGCTCTTCGGCAAAGGTTACAACGGAAAGAAGTGCCTCCACCCCTGTCCGCCAGGACGGTAACTTTTCGAAGAACTCCATGACTTGTCCTCGTCCGGCCAATTCCTCAAACGGGTATGATCGAATTGCGTAGGGAATCTATATGCCTAGAAATTTTGCCGTCCGGCTCTCGTGTCCCCGCGGAGACAGCGACTCCTGGGTTACGCTCAACAATCGCGACGAATCCCTCGAGCAAATCCTCGAACAATCCTGGGAATTCAAGTGCCGCGAGCACGGCGCGCAGCGAGCGGCTCCCAGCGAAGCCATGGAAATCGCTCCTGTCGACGCCCCTCCTTCTCAAATCGGCCGTTCCCTTTCTCGCGCAACCGCCGGCCCCTCAAAAAAGATTCCTCGTTCCAGCGTTCGACTGAACATGCGCGTGCCTGTGGTTGTCTACGGCTTTGCGGGCAAAAGGGGCGCTTTCCATGAAGAAACCGAAACCGTCACGGTGAACGCCAGCGGCGCTCTCGTCATCGTAAAAACCAAGCTGGAATTGGGCGAAACGGTTTTTCTCATTCACAAGGCCAGTCGCGCCGAGCAGGAAGTTCGCGTCGCCTACGTGGATCGCTATTCCGACAACGAAACGCGCATCGGCTTGGCTTTCAAACAGCCGATAAACGATTTCTGGAAGAAAAATCGCAAAAAGCCGCGCGTTCCAAAGTCTCTCCGCGTCGTCGTCAAAGGCAGGGATTCTAAAGGCAATCCCTTCGCGCAAACCGCCTACACCGTCGATCTCAGCCAGGATGGCGCTCGCCTCGACGGCGTTGGCTTCCTCACTTCCCCCGGCCAGACCATTGAAGTCCGCCGCACCTGGAGCTTGCGCAAAGGCCTCTTCCGCGTCGTTTGGACCGGCCAGGTCGGTACTTCAGAATCCAACCACGTCGGAGTCTACGGCTTGCAGCGCGACAAGGACATCTGGCGCGTTGACCTCCCAGCAACCAACGCCGCTCCATCTCCAGACAAAACGAAGCGTTCGAAGAAGTAACCCAACCCATCAACCACAAGACTGACCTTTATTGTCACTAAGTGCTGGCCAACCGCGTTTCTTGACGTTTTTTGTCCTTTGCGGCTCTGACATTCCTACCTTTCCAGATACCGCGCTCGCCCGGAATGCTCCCTAAAGAGGGTGGTGGGATGGGCCCTTCGGCCCAGGACTTTCAGCCCAGGAAAGGCGTACCCGAGGGGGGACCTTATGCGGAAGAACCAATCCGGATTCTCATTGATCGAGCTTCTGCTCGTCGTCGCCATCATCTTGATTATCGCCGCCATTGCCGTACCCAATTACGTCCGTTCGCGTATGCGCGCCAACGAGGCCTCCGCTGTTGCCTCCCTGCGCCTCATTGACACCTCTGTGGTGACCTATTCCATTACTTACCCGAATCAAGGGTTCGCTGCTCAGCCGACGAATCTCGGTGGCGCAAATCCCTGCACCGCCAGTTCCTCCCAAGCTTGTTTGATCGACAATGTCCTCGCGCCTCGGGCGCGAAAAGTGGCTACACCTTCGTCTGGAGCGGTGATGGCGCCACTCCCTCCGTCACTTTCACGCTTACGGCCGCGCCCCAGGTTCTTGGCGCCTCCGGCCAGCGCATGTTCTGCCTCGACCAGAGCGGCGTGATCCGCTACGACCCCTCCGGCTGCACCAGCGCCAGCGCCGTCATCCAGTAGCACTCTCGCTGAAGCTAACAGGCGGCGCCGGTTGCCCAAACGTCCCGAAGCGCGCCGGAAATATTTCTGCTTCGCATTTTCTCGGACCACTCGGGGTCCCCTATGCAGTGGTTTCCTTCGACCAACGTAGCAGTAAGCGACGAATCTTCCTTCGCGCTGTATTCCTTGACACCCCAGCCGCAATATCTTTATATCTGATCGTGGCCCCCAGCCGCACGCGCATCGCAAAAGGCGAGGCCAGATGAAGATGAATCTGCTCCGGACTCCGATCTGGATTCTGTTCCTGCTCGCTGGCCCGCCCCTGCTCTCGGCACAGCAGGCCACCGTCAACCACAACGCTAATCTTCGTCGTGATCCCACAACCTCAAGTCCAGTGGTGGAACATCTCCCCAAGGGCTCCAGATTAGACCTCGTCGACGAAAACTCGGACGGCGGCTTCTATCACGTCAGGACGGAGGAGGACCAGGTTGGCTGGGTCACCTCGAAGGCCCTTACCATTTCGAAGGCTCCCCTCGCACCGCCGCCAGCTCCGCCTCCAGGCCCTCTGCCCCCGCCGGCCTCGGGCTGTGATTCCAGCCTGCAAAGTCATGTCTACCATCCCACGCGCCTGGTCGTGAACCTTCAGTGCATCGCTGTGACCGGAACGATCGTGGACGCCACTGCTGGAAAGGAACTCGATGGAGTCCGTCATGAGCCGGATGGCGACACGCATGGATGGCTCAAGCTCGATCTTGAATTTCAGAATCTCGTCAACGCCGGAAACAAGAGCGATGAAGGAGGCAACCTGGTCTTCGAGATCGTTTGCCGGTTCCCTGTGACTCAAGCCGACGCTAAAGCTGCGTGCCAGGGCTACACCGACCATGTGACGCTACCGCCCGTTGGTTCTCACGTTCGCATCCTCGGGACCTATGTCCAGGACACTTTCCACGGCCAATGGATGGAGATTCATCCCGTCACCAGCATCACCGTCATTCCTTGACTCCGCCGAAAGGGAAGGGTTCAGTGACGGATTTCGAATGTCCTAGCGTTGCGGCTGAATTTTATTCGCCAACCCAGCTGGCGAAGGATCCTGAACCGCGATCGGCGTGTCAAAGAAACGGTTCATAGCGATTAAATTCCCCATGGATCCAGTCTCTTTGAGAATTCCGATGGCTGCTTCCGTGATGACGTTGTCTTCCAACACGTTGTTGTTCCCCATCACGAAGATGCCGGCCTCTGCCCCGTTAAATACCCTGTTGCGCCGGACCTCCGCCTGATTGCCTTCCACGCGAATGCCGTCGAACACGTTTGCGGCAAACGTCTGGTTTCGTTCAACCTCGGCGCCATTCCCGTTCACAAAGATGGCCACCTGGCTGATTCCCGCTTTGTTTCCGGAGACTTCCACGCCATCCGATTGCGTCACAAGAATATTTGTCGCCACAGCTGCGCACATTGTTACCGCGCTGCAGGCGGAATACACGTTATTCGTCACAACATTCTTTGCAATCGCTCCCCCGGCGCCGAATCCAATCTGGATGCCGTTCTGCGCGATCGCCGCCGTCGGCCCGATTCCTGTAACGACGTTCCGCCTGATGAACGCCGTAGTTCCGATCTCATTTGCGGTGATTCCATTTTTTTGGAAATCATGGATCGTGCAGTCTTCGATTTCTACTTTCGAAATCTTGCCACCGCCACTCTGCACGAAAAGTCCCGTTCCGGATTGACAGCCTCCCAGTCCGGTCGCTAATTTGAAATTGCGTATCGCCGCCCTTACGATATTTCCTGATGCATTTTGAAATGTTATTCCTTCCAGGTCCGGCGCACACTCCGATATCCCGTTATTCACGCCATCCACCGTCAGCCCGCTGATGGAAACATCCGTGGCATCCGCCACGAGAATCGCCGTAGCGATTGGCGCACCGCTGAACAGGCTCGTCGTGTTCGGTTTCATCGCGTTGGGCATTAATACCGCACCGCTGTCCGCGTCGATGTCCAGAGCCTTTCGAATCGTAAGCTGCTCCACATACGTACCTTTGCAGATTCGGATGTGATCGCCCGGGGATGCCGCGTCAATGGCGTCCTGAATGTGCGTAAAACCTGCGTTTGGACATTCCACCTTATCGTCATCCACTACCAGCCGAGCGCCATTTGAGGACATGCCCGATCGAGGCAAGAGCAACACCAGCACAAACAAAATCGAAAATCGGATAACCACCGAGAACTTATCTTTCATGGGAACCTCCATTGCGCGGCCAGGCCGCAACCGGAAACGTCTGCGTGCGTCGCACTTGGACACCTATTCGCGACGACGCAGTTTTTCGCTGCTCGGGTCTTCAGGGGTTGAGGAAGCGGGCTCGCGCAATATAGCAACCGCACCCTACCGAAGCAATAGTACGAGTTCCCGTGTCCATCTACATTCGTTTCTCGCCGGCTGAGAAACTTACCGTCGCCGTCATGCACGGTTACGGAGCCAGCTGCTGGCCGATGATGGAGGACGACTCAAATTCGGCAGAGGCAAAATCGATGTCTGGGTCTGAATATCGAGTGTTCCACTCTGGAGTACGACTTTTTTGTGATTGAAACTATTCCTGCGCGCGCATTATGATTCATAGTTCCCTGGAAGTCCCCCTCCCTGGATAAAGTGAAAGTGCAGTTTGACTCGGGAAAGGTTGTGACCTGGGTGTCATCAATCTCCGTTCTCGTTGTAGAGGACTTCGCAGCCTTTCGGCAATTCATTACCACAACGCTCGCAAGCATGAGCGGATTGCAGGTCATTGGAGAAGTCTCTGACGGAGTAGAAGCCGTTCAGAAAGCCCTGGACCTGCAACCGGATTTGATTCTGCTGGACATTGGGCTCCCCTCGCTCGATGGCATCGAAGCCGCTCGACGCATCCGCAAGCTCGCGCCCGTATCCAAAATAATTTTTGTCACCCAGGAATCCTCCGTGGATGTCGTGCAGGTAGCTGCGGATCTGGGTGCGAACGGCTACGTCGTCAAAGCACAAGCCGGAAGAGATCTCGTCGCCGCCGTCGAAGCCGTGCTTTCTGGGAAATCCTTTTTCAGCCGCACTTAAAGAGATAATAATTCTATTGTCCCGCGCCCTGCGCCATCGTTTTGCCCGGCGCGGCTTCGTCAACTTTTTGCCGCGTGGCAGCTTGCTCCATTGGCAGAGCAACTCTCCTAAGCAGCTCCAACTCTTTCTCCGGAACCCGGAACCGCGAAGCTCCGCAATCGGTGCAGATCCATAGTTTCGGAAATAACCAGACGCCAGGTTTGTCCACGTTTTTGATGCCCTCAAAGTGAATCATCATCTCTCCGCAAAATTCCGCTAGATTGCCCGAACCACAAGAAGGACAAGACATGTTGACCTCCGGAACCGAGGGCCCACGCGAACGGAGACATCCGTCGCTGGAACCCCTGCCTCGGGCTGAGGGTACGCCTACAAATAGGGTCTGGCTATTCAAAATGGAACACCCCTAAAGTAATGCCGCCAGTACGTAACCCTGCGGGTAACTACGGGCCACGCATTGTGTTCTGCCGCGCGGAGCAACCAGGTAGCGCTTCCCATCCGTGTCCAGCACATTCACCGGAGTTGTGAAGATCCGTCCACTCTTTCGTCCGCGGACCTGCAACAGGAAGTTGTGCCTGAGGCCAAGTCCCAGCCCCACCAGAAATCCAAACACGCGGTTGAAGATTTTCTCAACCGGTTTTAGCTCGCGAAATATTGGCAATGCTTGATCGACGATCATGATTCATTCTGGCCTTTGCGTTCGCCGCCCGCACCTTCGGCTGGCGGCCTGTTGGGGCCAGGATCGTGCGCGATTTTTTTGCACAAGCGTCCACAGATTTGCACAAACGTTTGCGCAGAATTTGATTGACGGCGCAAAGGCGAAGATTTATCTTGCGGGCAGATTGAACCGGAAGCTTTAGAACTTTACGGCTCGGTTTTGAAGGCGCAGCAAGCTTAACCGCAGGTTGCGCCGCGAACTTGAACTGCGAAGCTCGTAGCCTTGACGATTCCATCTGGGACGGCGCAACCGGCCTCACGGCAGGTACGCCGCCAGAAGGAATCGGCAAGGTAAGAAACTTTACGGCTCAGTTTAGAGGGCGCAGCAGCCTAACGGCTGCTGCGCCCTCAATTTTTTTGGCCTCCCCTTCCGCGCCTTTCCCTCTCGCGATTCTTTTCTGTGATCGGCCCTTGTGCGTGCCGGACGATTCTGCGGTTCCGGCGGAGGCGAAGTGATCGCTGGTGGCTCCCGGAGGATGAAGAAAAAGTCAAACCCCGCAACCGGGGTCGCAGTTCACCTGTAATGTTCGAGGTAATATAGCGCCCCGAACGCAAGAACCAAGGCGGCGGCTGGAATTGCCAGTGGCCGCACGCTCCGCAGAGGTTGTCTCCAATCCGCCGTTGCGAAGAACAGTAAGAACACCGGCACCAGCGCTACGATCGACAGCTGAAAGATATGTGCCGCCGAGCCTTCGTCCGTTTCGCGCGGTTGGGACGGTTGAGCATACCCACTCAGCACCGTAAGCAACGCAATCATAGACAGGACTAGTAGGACTACGGCGCTAACGCGGTTGATTTTCTGGCCACGCGGGGTTTGCATATTCCCCTTACCTCCATACAATGCGCTGCGGGTAAGGGTAGGATACATGGCCGCTTCTCTTTGTCAAGTACTCTGTTCCACAAAGTGTATTCGCCCGAAGCTCCCGCTCGCGTGCAACTAAACCACAAAACTAGAGGACCCAGATCGTCAGGGCAGATAAAGGCAAACCAACCATGCTGGGAAAACACGTCAGTTGCTGTCGTGGTCTTCATCGTTGCTCACCTTCGATTGGTGGCGACCCTCAGGATTTAGGGTGATAAAGGAAGGAGTCCCTCGTTGTAGTCTGGGAGCAAAGAGCCGCGTAAATGTTTTTCGGTAGAGGAAAAGGCAGCTAGTCGCTACCCCATACGATACCGGGTATATCAACCACGCGCCTAGATTACCTGGAAGCCAGGTCGTCAATAAAATAAGCGTGCAGAGAATCAAGGAGCCGAATCCAAACGCCGCTGCAAATCGCATTATATTTTGATAGCCGTCGGAAAGACTCAAGCGCTCCCTGCATGACGGACACTCGAATACTTCACCCAGCTTGATTTGTAGCAGTTTCAAATGTGTCTGACAAACGGGACATTTAGTTCCCGGTATCTGCCAAGTCTTGCGGCTCTTTCGGTCATGGAACAATTGTCCCACTCCCCACAGGTACACTGCCTGAACCGCTAGATGAGCCGTAAAGGGGGCGACGAAAGATCCCTGCCACAGAAAAAGGAACCCGAAGAACACTCCTTCGAGGCTAGCGACGGCCGCACGCTGAAGGCCTAGGCTTAAGTACCCGCTGCCAAAGGCGACGCTAACGGCAACGATCGAAAAAAGAGGCGAGTTTCGGTTGGTCATCAGAGCTGCGATTGCTGTAACCCGCCACGTCTCTTCCGCTAAAGCTCCAACCAGCCAAACCGCAATCTGAACTTTGAGCGGGGCCATTAGCCCAGGGATTTCGCGCCGCATCCGCCCCGTTGCGGCACCTAGCGCCAGAAACCAAATTGAGACCCCCCGCCCAAGATACGCCCAAGTATCCGCCGATCAACACACTCG
>DATDGF010000016.1:0-25196 GCA_036522195.1 Candidatus Acidiferrum sp.
CACAAGATCTCTTCGCTATTGGTTGTGGAAACCTGCGCGGACCATCCCGTTCTTGACCGCTTCGTTCTTCATAAATTGTTCCCAGACGAATCCTGTTCTCGCGTTTTCCGCCATCAACAGCGTGATTCCCAGGTCAATTCCAATCACGTCCGGGTTGTACCAGTTCTTCAGCGGATTAAATGCATCCACGAAGCTGTATTTTCGCCAGGCACGTTTCGCATATTTTTCCCGGCTTGTTTGAAGCACGCGCAGCGACTCTTCCGGCAGAAAACACAAAGAGCCCCCCGCGGCGCACGGAACGATGCTCCCGTCGATTGGCCCCATCAGAGGTGGCCCGCCCCAGGCCACATATCCGTGCATCGAGTCGGAAGCGCTGATCCCCCAAAGGTCTTCGGTGTAGTCCGGGAATTGTTTTGCTAGTGACAGGCACCAATGTTTGTGGGCTTTCGTGGCCATCACTGAATTATCGAAATAGTTTGCATACGCGTCCGCTTTTCCCCGGAAGTCAAACCACGCATGCGAATACTGGTGCACGAAAAGCGGAGCGTACGACCCGATATAGTGCAACCCGTCGAATTCGAACGGTGGGCGTTTCCACGCATCCCAGCATTCCTTCGGCAGAGGATAGGTCGGCGAGCCCAGCCCGAGCAGGTAGATCATCATCAGTTCGCTGTAACTGTCCCATCTGGCTTTGAGGAACCCGCTCTCCGGTTTCCAGCCCATCAGCAGAGTTTTTTGTCCCTGCAGCAACCAGGTCCAATCCACACGCTCGTAAATTTTCGTAGCCAGCTCGCGGATTTCCGCATCGTCGAAATAGGCCCGGCAGGTCAGCGCGCCGCAAAGAAAAATCGACGAATCGATCGAGGAAACTTCTGACTGAAAATCACGCTCGCCACTCTGCATGTTGATGAAATGGAAGAAAAACCCGTTCTTGTAGCTTAAGCGCGTGGCGGCGAACCGCAGCGTGTTTCGAACGCGTTCACGGATTTTCTTCCCGTCTTCCCAGCCTCTGTGGTCCGCAATGCAGAGCGCGGTCAATCCAAATCCAGTGGAAGCGATACTTGCGGTGGTGCGCGTATCCGGGCCGTCTGCCTGGCTGCGGTCTTTGACCAGGCCGGTGTAAGGATTCGCTTCCTCCCAAAAATACCGGAAGCTGGCTCGTTCCAACTCTTCCAGGAATGCGTCGTCCGCGGTGGAGAACGGATGCTGAGTCGAAGCGCTGCTAGGTACAGTGGCGCGCTTCCCTTGCGCTGGTGACGAGGCCTTCTGGGGCGGCGATAAATTCTGCAGAAACCGAGACGCAAGCGAAGGAGAAATCCCCAGCGGGAAGACACTGGCAACGGCCCGAACTTGCCGTAGCCACGTGCGTCTTGAGATCTTGGGAATGTTCACTGGTCTCCACCCGCCGCGATGCCAACGGCCCTTTTGCGAGCGGCGCCGTAGCCATTCCTGATCATACTTTCGTTATCACCCCGGAGCAAAATTCCAATAGGCACACGATTCGTGGAGCGGGAGAGTTGAAGACATCGACTTTTCGGCGAGCCGGCGCCTCCCCGGCAGATCCGCTTTCGCTCCTCGTCCCATCCAGCTTCCAGCCATTTCCAACACGGAGCCCTTAACTCCCAATGAACGCCGTTACCGCACAAGTGGAAAGACCCCCGAATCAGCTGGGCACTTGCCCACTTGCGAGAATTATCGTCCCCGGCATTTTCTTTTCCTATTGACACTCTATACGTTAGACGCGCATTATCCCTATAGACAGCCGATAGGAGACATCAATTGAGCCCTGAACAGACCAGCCTTTTGCAAGGGACTTTGGACCTGCTCATCTTGAGATCGCTTGTCGCCGGCGAGATGCACGGACTGGGAATCTCGCGCAGGATCGAACAGGTTACAGGCGGCACCTTTGTCGTTAAGCCCGGCTCGCTCTTTCCTGCGCTCCACCGGATGGACGAAGAGGGCTGGATCTCCTCTTTTTGGGGAGATTCCGAAAACAACCGCCGCGCGAAATTCTACCGCCTGACCAAGCCTGGACGAAACCAACTCGAACTCGAAACGAAGCGATGGGGCCGCATTTCCTGGGCTATCGCTCAAGCCTTGGGAACATCGTAGGGAGGTACTCAGCATGCCGCTCTTTGTGAAAGCCCGAAGCTTCTTGCGAAATCTCTTTTTATCTCGGCGGGTGGAGGCGG
The DNA here is from genome assembly GCA_036522195.1 of Candidatus Acidiferrum sp. GTDB lineage: Bacteria > Acidobacteriota > Terriglobia > Acidiferrales > UBA7541 > Acidiferrum. Next base: position 2,193 of record DATDGF010000016.1, read on the forward strand.
ACCTCGATCAGGAAGTTCATTCCCATCTCGAATTGCTAATCGCGGAAAACATTCGCGCGGGCATGCCGCCGCAAGAAGCACAACGCGCCGCGCGCATCGAACTTGGCGGTGTCGAACAGATAAAAGAAGAGGTTCGCGAACAGCGACTTGGCAACTGGCTCCGCTCCGTGCCTTCGGATTGCCGCTACGGTCTCCGCCAACTCCGGAAGAACCCCGGCGCTACCGCCGTGATGGTCTTTACTCTCGCGCTGGCCATCGGCGTAACCACGGCCGTCTTCAGCGTGGTATACGGCGTGTTGCTCCGCCCGCTGCCGTACACCGAATCGAGCAGCATCATGGCTGTCTACGAGGTCAACTCCAAGGGAACGTGGTCTCGCGTTGCCGATCCAAACTTCGATGACTTTCGCGATCAAAATCGCAGCTTTCAAGCAATTGCAAAATACAATGACAACACCGCGTCTGTTTCTGGTACTTCGCAGCCGACGCGCACGACGGTCGCGAGCGTCTCGCCTGACTTTCTGAAGGTCTTCGGAGTCCAGCCGATCCTCGGGCGTGATTTCAATGCCGGCGACGCGAAAAAAGGCGCGAGCCCCGCGGTTCTCGTCAGCTATGGATACTGGAAGCAGTATCTCGGATCGTCGCGGGACCTCTCGCGCTCGCACCTGAAGATTGACGGCGCCGTCTACTCCGTTATTGGCGTGCTCCCGGCCGGATTTGGTTTCCCCGCTGACGTGAATCTATGGCTCCCGGCCGATTTGGACGGCGAAAACCCAAGTAGGACGGCGCATAACTACTCTGCAGTCGGGCGCCTCCGCGACGGCGTAACTGTCGAGTTAGCGATTCGAGACATCAGCGCCATCGCCCGGCGCATTCACGATACTTCGAGCGAGCAAAGCGAGTATCTCCTCAAAGATGGAATTGTCGTCCCGCTTCAGGACTCCATCACGGGCAAAGCTCGCCCGGCGCTGCTGATCCTGCTCGGTGCCGTGGGATTCTTGTTGTTGGTGGCGTGCGCGAACGTGGCGAACTTGCTTCTGGCACAAGCTTCGGTGAGGGATCGTGAGCTGGCCATTCGCTCCGCCCTCGGTGCTGCGCGCGGGAGGCTGATCCGTCAATTTCTTACCGAAGCCTTTCTGCTTTCACTCGTTGGCGGCGGCCTCGGCGTCCTCGCTGCGTTCTGGGGCGTGGCGGGATTAGTTGGGCTTGCGCCGCAAAATCTCCCGCGGCTGGACAGCATCTCCATCAGTATTCCAGTGCTCGTGTTCGCGTTCTTGCTTTCCACGGCCGTCGCCGCGGGCCTCGGAGTGTTCACCGCCGCTCGCGCAACTTCCGGCGACCTGCGCAAGGGCCTTGTGGAAGGCGGACGCGGACAAGCCGGTTCGCAAGGCAGTCAGCGCGTTGGCCGGGCAATCGTGGCGGCGCAGATCGCCATCACGTTGGTTCTCGTGGTTGGAGCCGGATTGCTCGGACGCAGTCTGATGAAAGTGCTCGAAGTGAATCCCGGGTTCCGCGTGGATAAAATTGTCACCATGGACGTCTCCCTTCCATGGGTGGAAGACCCCAAAGCAAAGGCAGTTCAGGCGATTTTCTTTTCAAACCTCATGGATCGGCTCAATCAAATCCCGGGCGTGCGCAAAGTTGGCGCGACTAGCGTTCTGCCACTGGTGGAAGGCGGCCTTCCCGACGGAATGTTTCTTCTGATGACCCAGAATGAAATCCCCAAGACCATGGATGGTTTTGGGGCGCTGTTCCAGCAAAAAGAACGCATTGGCAATGCGGATTTCTGCGTCGCTAGCGGAGGCTTCTTCCAGGTTCTTGGAATTCCTTTAGTGCGAGGGCGGATCTTCGACCTGCGCGACGGCGCGGATTCTCCGCACGTTGCCGTCATCAGTGAATCTCTTGCTCGCGACCGGTGGCCCAATCAGGATCCCATCGGCCACACCATCGAATTTGGAAACATGGATGGTGACTTGCGCCTGCTGACCATTGTCGGAATCGTGGGCGACGTTCACGAATACGGCCTCGACGCGCCGCCGCGTCCCACTGTCTATGTGAATTTATTCCAGCGCCCGCGTGCCGCAATCACCGTGACAATGCTGAGCGATGCCGACACGCGCTTGGTCGCTTCGGCGGCCCGCGGAATCCTGCAGGATCTCAACCCGGAGATTCCGGCCAGATTCCGGACGTTTTCGCAAGTCTATTCCGCTTCACTGGGTTCTCGGAGATTCGACGTCATTCTCATCGGATTCTTTGGAATCACCGCGTTGTTGCTCGCAACGGCAGGCGTATTTGGTGTGATGGCCTATTCCGTCAGCCGCCGCACACGCGAAATTGGCGTGCGTGTCGCCCTCGGCGCGGGCTCCGGCGACGTCCTAAAGATGATCCTGAGCCAAGGATTGCGAACGATATTCATTGGCGTCGCAATTGGGATTGCCGGTTCCCTTGTACTGACGCGCACCTTGGAGTCGCTGCTCTTTGGCGTCACTGCCACCGATCCGCTGACTTTCGGCGGTGTGACCCTGCTCCTCGTTGGGGCAGCGCTGCTGGCTTGCTACATTCCGGCGCGGCGCGCCACGAAAGTAGACCCAATGCTTGCGCTGCGTTACGAATAGATTCTGGTTCCTGGTCGGTTCGATTCTTGAGGTGTCCATCATGCCGGCTCCTCTCCGCCATCGTCTACCAGGCATCCGCGCAGGATCCTTTTGTGCTTGCCGCGGTTGCATTAACTTTGCTGCTCATCGCATCACTCTCGGTCGCCGCTCCCGTGCGCCGCGTCCTCCACGTCGACCCGGCAAACCTCCTCCGCGAACAATAGTTTTCGACCCGCATCTGGCCCGCCGCACGATTTTCTCCAAGTGTCGACTGCCGTAGAGTGTGCAATAGGGAACAGCATTTCGACTGTCTCTATGCCCTAATGGAAAGGCAGACGAGCCCCGCCGCGGCAATTTGATACGCGATAAATCCGCGATAAGAGTTGAATCAGCAAAGGCTAACGACTGTGACTTCCTAACGTGTCCGTCTACTTCCTTCCGCACAGCACCGCGACCCCCATGGGCCTGACTGATCCTCGCACTGTGGCTTCCTCTCTGTCTCGGAAGCGCCCTTTAAGAAAAGCCCCGTGCCCCGTCTCCATGCCGTTCTCGCCTGCGCGTCACTTCTGCTGTGTCTGGTCCCTGCGAGTGCACCCGCTCAGCAACAAAATGCCGGCCTGGGGGATATCCGCAGCACCCTCCCAGACGCACCTTTAGCTAAGACGACCGTTAATGAGGACTTATCCAGCGTCGCAGGCACCGTGCTGGACCTAAGCGGAGCTAGCGTTCCCGACGCTGACGTCAGCTTGATGCATAGGGATGGAACACAATTGCACACGATGGTGTCTGATGCGAACGGCGAATTTAGTTTTATACAGATTCTTCCTGGTTCCTACCGCGTGATCGTCAGCGCTAAGGGTTTTGCGCTCTTTACCTCTGCTGAGTTCGTCGTCAAGGTGAAGCAGGCCTATGAGGTTCCTGATATCTCATTATAGGTTGCGACGTCAAACATAGAAGCGACAGTCCGTCCCACAGACTTGATTGCCGCTGAACAGATAAGAGCTGAAGAGAAACAGCGTCTTATCGGCCTCATCCCAAACTTCTATACAAGCTACGTTTATGACGCCGCCCCACTCACTTGGAAACAGAAATTTTCGCTCGCTACACGGGGCACATTCGATCCAGTTGCCATTCTCGGCGCCGGCTTCGCTGCCGGCATCGAGCAGGCGAATAACTCCTATGCCGGGTACGGGCAAGGTGCCGCGGGATACAGCAAACGTTTTGCTGCAAAGTTCGCCGACGGACGCAGCAGCGACTTCCTGACTGATGCGGTATTCCCTTCGCTCCTTCACCAGGATCCGCGCTACTACTACCAGGCTGTGGTTCCTTTAAGTCCCGCTTCCTGCATGCGGTCGGCTCCGCATTTGTCACCCGCAGCGATAGCGGGCGCACAGTGCCGAACTATTCTTATCTGCTCGGCGACATGTGCGCAGGAGCACTGTCCAATCTGTACTATCCCGCGGCGAATCGGGGAGCCCACCTGGTCTTCACGAATGCCGCGGTCGGCCTCGCCGGACGGGTGGGTGGGAATTTACTCCGTGAATTCCTTTCGAGGCGCTTGACGACGAACGTGTCGGGCGATGGAAAGCCATGAACGCGGTGGTTTGAACAGAAAAGAACGCCCGCGGATGCGGCACTCCGTTGAATCCTTGCGTTGATTTCAGGTCAGCGTTAAACGCCAATAATTTCCCCTCGGGAATCGGCCTCATTGAGGCTGTAATGCACCTGACTTGATCTGTTCGGAAGTACCTCTTCAGCGGGAATCCGAACCCACATTCCAAATGCCGTTAAGCTCACGACCGGCGGTTTCTCAAGTCCCGACAAACTGCCTCTCTGTTCGCCGCTACTTATAGATGTTGCTGATGCCATGGGTATCGTAGGTGATGGCACTGAACTTGGCGACCGCGCCAGAGCCCGCCGGGGATTGGGCTTCGAAACCAACGCGGATAGGGAGTTCGGTATCCAGGCTAAACGTGCGAACGATTTGCCAACTACGCCCATCCACAGAGGAGTAGAAAACGTATGTTTTGCCGCTCTTCGCAACACGCAGGTAAACGGAATCTCCTCGGTACTCCTTGGAATTGCAATCGTCGGAGAGGCCGCGGGTGACCACGGTAACGAGCGTGGGAATTTTGTCGGGAGACAACTCGTAGGAGAGTTTAGCCCAGTGATGATCGTCGCCCCACAGCATGAGCGCGCCGGCATCCCACTTGGTTACGAACTTTACTGTCACTCGCGCGCTGACGACATACTCCGCATCAGGAGTGAAAAGAAGGATGGGGGCGTTATTAGCCACGGTTCCGTCAAACGGATCGACGAACCAATCCGTCTTGGCGGCCGCGGAGATCGTGAGCACGTTCTGATGATCGAATTTCCATGAGCCGGGCATATTTTGCCAGCTCAGTGTGCCCGGAAGGCCTGGAATCGACGCTGTCGTCTGCGAAAAAACGAGTACCGAACTGGATAGAAAGAGAAGCCCGAAAATAAAGACTCTGTATGTGGACCTGCCTGCCATGTTCAACTCCATCGCGACGCTAGTCAGAGGCCCTTGCCGATGCCGTAGTAAGGATCTCATTCAAGAACACAGCACCGCGCAGCACGCGGGAATCCTGGCCGCAGTCGGCGGTCATTTGTAGTCCCAGCGGTAACCCGTTGGAAACCGGCATGGGGATGCTGATTGCGGGTGTTCCCAAAGACGTCCACGGCGCGTTCATTCTTGGATTTCCTGTGGATGCCAATCCAAGCGGCGCCGGGCCAGGGGCGGCCGGCGTCAGGATCAGCGGAGTGGCTTTGAAGATCTCAGAGAATTGTGCCTTACACTCTGTGACAAACTTCATGTCTTCGTCATACTGCTTCGCAGGCATCTGCAGTCCCTGCTGAATCATCTCTACAAGACCACGGTCGAGGCTGGAGCCATACTTCTTGTAGCGCAGCTCGTGGAACCGTGCACCCTCGTAAATCGTTATGTCCTTGTTCACGTCGGAGAGTCTCGCAAGAGTCCCCGCTATGTTAAGGGGAACGATATTCGCGCCAGCCTTTCGGAGGACACCAAGAGCGTTTTCAAATGCCGACGATATGGCTGGCTCAACATCCTGCCTGGGATCTGGAACGCCAAGCGTGAGATCCGCGTTTGAAACATTGGAGTAGCCCATCCCGTCCCAAAGAGCCAGCATATCCGCTGGTGTATTCGTGAAGAAGCCGAGCGTGTCCAGACTTTTAGCGAGTGGGAGTACGCCCTCCATAGATAGAAGTCCATAGGTTGGCTTAAATCCGGTAACACCACAAAAGGAGGCCGGGCGCAATACTGACCCCCGCGTCTGAGTCCCGATTGAAAACGGTACCATTCCCGCAGCAACCGCAGCCGCGGACCCGCTGGAGCTTCCGCCCGGCGTATGTTCCAGATTTCGCGGGTTGCGCGTAGGCGGCGGCGTCAAATACGCGAATGCCGCGCAATCGGTCTTCCCCAGCAACACGGCGCCCCGGCCGCGTAATTCGCGAACGATCGCCGCATCCTCGCTGCCGGTTCGCCCTTTATATACCGGCGAACCGTATGCCGTGGACAGGCCCCGGGTCTCAATAGTGTCTTTGACTCCGAACGGGATGCCGGAAAGCTTGCCGGTTGCGGTTGGTTTCTCCGGCTCGACTTGGACCCAGGCCTGAATAGATGGATCCATGGCGCGAATGCGATCAAGGCAGGCGGGTAATGCAAGCTCCCGCGCACTGGCTGTGGCATTCAACCATTGGGTGAAGGTCTCAAGATGCGGCGATTGTTCCTTTACAGTTGCGCCCATAGCTGCAGCCGCCAGGCCAGCGAAAAGAAACGTACGACGGTCCATTGTAGGGCCATCGAAACCAGACATGCCGCGCAGAATAACAACCCATTAGGGAACCTGCAACGGCCGGTGCCGGGTGCCGCAGCCTTCGGATTAGAGGCTGCAGGGTTCGACTTGTTCCCCGCAAGACTACCCCTCGCCTTGTCCCCTCTAAGAATCCCTGCGCTAACGACGCCATCCCCGCCTGCAGTTACGCCACGGGTCTCGCGCTTATGGTGTCACCAGCGGCCTATGCTCGAAGGGCTGCTTCGAGTAGCGTGCCTTCGTGATCTTGATGATCAGAACGATGGGCGATTTCTCGTCACGGTAAGATATATTTTCGCGACATGGCGTCGTAGTGCCTGAGCTCAGGGTTCGGGCGCCGCTCGACGACCCGCCCGCGAATTTGTACTTCCGAGCAGGGATCAACAAAGTCCACCATGGAAATGGAAACGCGGGGGGCGCGCAGTGTGTTTTTGCCTTTCAGTGAAGCAGCTTCGGTGCAGACCAGTAGCAGGTCACCTTCGTGCCCTATCCAAACCGCGCTGTGCGGCGAGCCATCGGACATGATTGTTGCTAGGTGAGCGAAATTGGGGCGGTCGACCAATTGTTTCACGTTTCGAGAGTGCAATTCCCATCGAGTCTCCTCTACGGACATTGTCGCAGCATGTTGCCAAGACCTGCGGGCGCTGCTGTATTGAATTCTCGCTCCCAGCCTACGACGGGCGCTATGCCTTTCGGTTTTGAGGGGCCGGGTTTTGACCCTACCAATTTTTTCTTTGACAGTTATATAACCAATCGACTATAACTTGGTCGCTGATTATTCCGCCTCGCCTCCTGCGAGGCTTTTTATTTTAGCTCGTAGCGCCGGCATCTTCCTCTGGCCCATTTTCTATTTTCACTTTTCCATTTTCGATCGTCGCGATTCATTTCAATTCCAACTCTGGGAGAATTCCATGTCCTCTCTTCCCCCGGTTGGCCGCTCCACGGCCACACCCGATAAGGACCGCAAGTCGTTGTGTCGTTTCACGTTCGGCGATGGCCTGCCCTTGCTTGCCGCTCCTCATCCCTCCCCACCTCTCTCCGCCACCACCCCGCTCCAAATGCCACCGCAATCCCCGGCACCAACCCCTTTAGAATCAACACTTACAGAAATGTGGAGGGGGGGGTTCTGTCAACAAGAATTCCGATGCTGGAATCCGACTTTTAAGACCTTCCGAGGTTCAGCCGTTCCGACTTGTCCCCGGGCCGTTGTATTATCTCAATCCGTGAATATCCTTTTGAACGAGGTCGAATGCCGCATCTTGGGTTCCCTCGTCGAAAAGGAAGCTACTACTCCCGAGTACTACCCGCTTTCCCTGAACGCTCTCCTCAACGCCTGTAACCAGAAATCGAACCGTGAACCCGTCATGAATCTCGACGAAGCCGCCGTTCGCAACGCGCTGCATTCCCTCGACGGCCAGTCTCTCGTCCGTTCCGTCAGCGCCTCGGACAGCCGCGTCACCAAGTACGAGCACCGCCTTCAGGAAGCCTTCAACTTCTACCGCCACGAAATTGCCATCCTCTGCGTCTTGCTGTTGCGCGGCCCGCAAACGCCCGGCGAACTCCGCACGCGCACCGAGCGCATGCATTCCTTCGACGATCTCGGCGCCGTGCAATCCAGCTTGCAGCACTTGATGAAGCGCGAGCCTCCGCTCGTCAAAGTTCTCCCCCGCCAGCCCGGCACCAAAGAGGCGCGCTACGCCCACTTGTTGTCCGGCGATTTGGAAGCCTTCGAGGCTAGGCCCGACGTAGTGACCGCGGCACCCATGGCGATCTCCGCCGACGCCGGGCGCATGACGCACTTGGAAGAGGAAGTCGTCGCCCTCCGAAAAGAAGTCGCGGACCTCAAGCAGCAGTTAGCCACTTTTCGCAAGCAGTTCGAGTAACCGAAAGAGAAATTGTCGCCTCATGTCCTAATTTCTCTGGATGAAATCGCTGAGCGGCACAAGATTTCATTCGGCCATCAAGAGCGGAGAAGCGAGAAGAAAGCAAGGAAGGGAAGAGCGCCGCCTGAAACAACTGACAAACTGCGGCAGCTTGCAGCAGATAGCTCAGCTCGCGTTTGCCTGGCTGCGTGTTTTTGCGGACGCCAGTTTCCAGCAGTCTTGCGCAATCGCCCAATCCTCCTGCGCACGCACAACTAAAACGCGCACCGCTGATTCGGGCGCGGAAATATCTTGATCCGCGGATGGCTGCTTATTTTTCGCGCCGTCGAGTTTCACCCCAAGGAATCCCAGGTTGCTGCAAGCCGCGGCTCGCACCTCAACTGAATTCTCTCCTATCCCTGCGGTAAAAATTAGAGCATCGATCCCGCACAAAGCCGCGGCCATCGCGCCGATGCCCGTTTGCAACCGATGCGCAAAAATATCAAACGCCAGCTTGGCCCGTGCATTGCCATCTTTCATCGCCGCCACGATTTGCCGCATGTCACTCGAAATCCCGGAAATTCCCAGCAGTCCTGATTTTGTATTCAGCAATGAATCCAATTGTTCGCCGTTGTATTTTCCGTCGCGCATCAGGTACGTGAGAATCCCCGGATCCACCGAGCCCGCCCGCGTTCCCATCATCAATCCTTCCAGCGGCGTGAATCCCATCGTGGTGTCAATGCTTCGCCCTTCGCGTATCGCCGCGAGCGAGCAGCCATTTCCCAGATGGCAGCTGACGATCTTCAGCGACGCCAATTCCTTTCCAAGAAGTTGCGCCGTTCGTCCGGCACAATACTGATGATTGATTCCGTGGAATCCGTAGCGGCGAATCCCCTGCGCGAGCCATTCAAATGGGCCCGGATAGACCGCCGCCGCCTCCGGCAACGTGCTGTGAAATCCCGTGTCAAATACAGCCACTTGAAGAACGCTTCCCATGCGCTTCTCGATAATCTCGATCCCTTCCATCTCCGCGCGATTGTGCAGTGGCGCAAACACGGACATGCGCGCAATCGCAGCCTTCACCTCCGGTGTGATGCACACCGGCTCCTTGAGCTCCTGGCCGCCATGAACCACGCGATGCCCGACGACATCGATTTCCGAAGGTGCTGTAACCGCGCGCACATTTCCAGCCCAAAGCGTATCGAGAAGTTGGGAAATGGCGTGAGAGCGCGAGGAAACTTTCACGCGATCTTGCAGCTGCGCTCCTTGCGAATTTCGCGCCTGGAGGTCGGCGTGATCGCCGTCCCACTCGATCTTGCCTTCCCACGCCGGTGCGGGCGGATGTTCGGGTGGCGCGTTTCGAACGTCGTAAAGACTACTCTTCTGGCTGCTAGAACCCGAGTTGAGCACGAGGATTTTCATAGGTTAGTAGGTCCACTTCCAATCGCGGATTTCCGGAAGGTCGTCGCCGCGCTCGCGAATGTATTGCTTGTGCTCGATCAGCTTGTTGCGCAGGAACTGCTTGAAGTGGGCGCCGATCCGCTGCAATCGAGGAACGCGGTCGACAACGTCGCCGGCGAGATGAAAGCGATCCAGATCGTTGAGGACGGTCATATCGAATGGGGTAGTCGTTGTGCCTTCTTCTTTATATCCGCGCACGTGTAAGTTGTCATGATTCCTGCGCCGGTAAGTCAGGCGGTGAATCAGCCACGGGTAGCCGTGGTAAGCAAAGATGACCGGCTTGTCGACCGTGAAGATGGAATCAAATTCAGAATCAGAGAGTCCATGAGGATGTTCGGTGGAAGGCTCGATGGTCATCAAGTCAACTACATTGACGACGCGGATTTTGATGTCGGGAAAATGCTGGCGCAACAAGTCAACGGCCGCGAGGGTTTCCAAAGTGGGCACATCTCCGGCGCACGCCATCACCACATCCGGGTCCGCTCCCTGGTCGTTCGAAGCCCACTGCCAGATTCCGATTCCGTTCGTGCAATGTTCGATGGCGGATTGCATGTCGAGCCACTGCAGCGCTGGCTGCTTGCCGGCAACAATCACGTTCACGTAGTTTCGGCTGCGGAGACAGTGATCGGCGACGGAAAGAAGCGTGTTGGCATCCGGCGGCAAATAGACGCGAACAATGTCCGCTTTTTTGTTCACGACATGATCGATGAAGCCGGGATCCTGGTGGGTGAATCCGTTGTGGTCTTGCCGCCACACGTGTGAGGTCAAAAGGTAGTTCAAGGAAGCAATGGGGCGGCGCCAGGGGATATGGCGCGTAACCTTGAGCCATTTGGCATGTTGATTGAACATGGAATCGACAATGTGGATGAAGGCCTCGTAGCAGGAGAAAAAGCCATGGCGTCCGGTAAGAAGATAGCCTTCCAGCCAGCCCTGGCACATGTGTTCGCTGAGAACTTCCATTACGCGGCCATCTTTCGAGAGATATTCGTCGGTGGGAAGAGTCGGCTCCATGAAAATCTTGTTGGTGACTTCGTAGAGAGCATCGAGGCGATTCGAAGCGGTCTCATCGGGACCGAATACGCGGAAATTCTTCACTTCCAGGTTGCGTTTCATGACATCGCGCAGGAAATTTCCTAGGATTCGAGTGGCCTCGCCGATCTCAGCGCCGGGTTTCGGCACTTTGAACGCATATTCGCGGAAATCCGGCATCACCAAGTCCTTCAGCAGCCGTCCACCGTTGGCATGCGGGTTGGCGCCCATCCTGCGGCGTCCCGCCGGGGCGAGTTCTGCGAGTTCGGGAATCAACTTGCCGCATTCATCGAAGAGTTCTTCGGCCTTGTAGCTCTTGAGCCAGTCTTCCAAAATTTTTATGTGGTCAGGGTGTGACACAAAATCCGTGACGGGAACCTGGTGCGCGCGCCAGGTTCCTTCGACCGGCTTTCCATCCACAATTTTTGGCCCGGTCCAGCCCTTTGGCGTTCGAAGGACTATCATCGGCCAGACCGGCAGCCCGGAAGATTTTCCGGTGCGGGCGTCAGCTTGAATGGATTGGATTTGCTCGAGGACGGTGTCGAGCGTGTGCGCCATGAGCTGATGCAAAGTTTGAGGTTCGTGACCTTCCACAAAATACGGCTTGTAACCATATCCCGCGAAAAGCTGTGTCAGGTCGGCATCCGGCAAACGGCCGAGTATGGTGGGATTCGCGATCTTATATCCATTTAAGTGCAGAATGGGAAGAACAGCGCCGTCACGGGCGGGATTCAGGAACTTGTTCGAATGCCAACTGGTGGCGAGCGGGCCGGTCTCAGCCTCGCCATCACCAACCACGCAGCAAACCAGCAGGTCGGGATTATCGAACACCGCTCCACACGCGTGAGCGATGGAGTAGCCCAGTTCTCCGCCTTCATGAATAGAGCCGGGCGTTTCCGGCGCGACGTGGCTGGGAATACCACCGGGAAAAGAGAACTGCTTGAAAAGTTTTTGCAGGCCTTCTTCGGTCTGCGGAATGTTTGGATAGAGTTCGCTGTAAGTGCCTTCCAGATATGTGTTGGCGACCAAACCGGGTCCGCCATGGCCAGGGCCGGCGACATAGATGACGTTCAGATCGTGCTTCTTGATCAGGCGGTTGAAATGAACGTAGATGAAATTCAAGCCGGGCGTGGTGCCCCAGTGGCCCAGTAAACGCGGCTTGATATTTTCGATTTTCAGAGGCTCGCGTAGCAGGGGATTGGCGTAGAGATAAATTTGCCCCGCCGAAAGATAGTTTGCCGCGCGCCAGTAGGCGTGCATCTTGCGCAGTTCTTCTTCGGATAGTGGGCGTTTAGATTCAAAAGGGATTGCCGAACCGGTGGGTGCTGTCGAAGCCATATCAGTGTCCTCCTGGTCTTCAATCGAGGTGGTCATTCACTGAAAGGAACAGGGAATGAGCGCTTCTTGTAGGGGTCACCAGTCCATCTTATGCCTGCCAATGTGAAAAGAGTATTAACGCTAGTCGGCGGCCCCGAGCGCCCACAGGGTTCGAAATGTCAGGAGCATTTAGCTGCCGCCAAGTCCTCGGGGGTGCGATCCGGTAAAAGTGTTCACTACTGTACAGTTTGACCTGGTGGGCGGTTGTAGCATTCCTCAGTTTGCAAAAAACGACCATGCCGGGTGTGCGGTTCGGACGGACGATGAGTCGATCGAAAAGACCAGGCACCAGAATGGTAACGCGGGAGAAGATACCGGCCAGCCTCTCAACAGCCGAGTTCGACCAAGCACAGTGTCCAGTGATCTGTGTCACATGCATTGAATGATCCTCGGGTTGATATTGGGGCACCAAGGTGATGCGGTCACCAGACTGTTAGGTGTGGAGGGTGTGAATGGTCGGTTCAACTCACGCTACTTGCCTATCTCCTTCTCGATTCTTGCCGCGTTTCTAGTGGTTTCTGTCCTGATCACCCCCGGACGGACACAAAGCGAGAAAAAATCAGCCACTTCCGGACAGTCCAAAACGTAGGAACGTCCGACGGACCCGTCGCTCTATGTGGGAAACGTGCAAGACGGGATAAGAAGCAGGAATTCACGCGGACTTTCCATCACCGGATGAACGAGGGGCTGGTGAAGTGCACGGACTGCCACAACCCGCACGGAGGATTTCTGACGAGGCAGCTTCGGGCGAGCGCGTCGCAGGACACGGTGTGCTACAAGTGCCACTCGGACAAGCGGGACCATTTGTTTACGAACATGGATCCGTGAAAATCGAGGGCTGTGTGGTGTGCCATACACCGCACGGGTCTTCCAACCCGCGGACGTTACGGCGCGCGCCGGTGAACGCGGCCGATTGCGTTCGTTGTGTTCGTCTCTGTCGGCGGGCTTCTTCTGGGACTTGGAATAGTCCTTTACCTGTTCTCCCCTGGTGTCCGGAATCCAGCAGGAGCGGTGAGTCGGAATCGGTGCCGGTCCCGCATAGCCGGCGTTTTGCTTGCCGCAATCATCTGGCGAACGTAACCGTTCGCGAGGTTGATAGCAAATAAGCAATTTAAAAAAGCTTGGAAATCGTTGGGCCAATGCCTCCTGAAGTGGCCCGATGGGTCGTCTTCGTGCAAGTCGTTGCGATTCAGGGTGCAACAGCCTCAGTTGATTGACACGTTTGGTCCGTTTTGGGAGTATTCTGCGAGACTGAGAGGACCTCGGCCGGTCCACACCTTTGCTCGCTCTCGGGGGAGAGCGAGTCAGCGCGAGGGTGTGTGTGTGAACGAGTATCGATAAACTTGTCGTCAAGAATCGAGGAGACGCAACGGACGAGCGACCCAAGTTAAGGCTGGGCACTTGCAATCGGCTGACTAAGTAAACCCTGTGCTGGGATAAGAGTGTATTTTGCAGGCTAAGGATTTTGGAGGTTGAGCAGACTTCGACGACGGGAGCAGATTGCAACGTTGTAGGGCGTAGGCGCGCAAGCTGAGGTGTTTGTTGAAGAAGTTGGGCAAGTACGAAGTCTTAGGTGAGCTGGGCCACGGAGCCATGGGTGTGGTCTACCGTGCGCGCGATCCAATCATCAATCGACTCGTTGCACTCAAGACCATCACGACCGGTGTTGCGGACGATCCCAATCTGCTACAGCGTTTTTACCGCGAGGCACAATCGGCCGGCGGCTTGCAACATCCTAATATCGTCACCATTTACGACATGGGGGAGGCCGGGAATCTTCCGTACATCGCCATGGAACTGGTGGAGGGGGAGAATCTCGAGCAGACGATCGCGCGCCGCGCCCCGCTTCCGATTTCCTTGAAGCTGGTTTACGCGATGCAGGCGTGCCGTGCGTTCGATTACGCCCACAAGAGGGGCATCATTCACCGCGACATCAAACCGGGCAACGTCATGGTGAACCGCGACGGCATCGTGAAGGTGGTCGACTTTGGAATCGCCCGGGTTATGGAGACTTCCCGGACGCAGACCGGAATGCTGATCGGTACCTTTGCCTACATGTCTCCCGAGCAGTATCACGGCGAGCATGCCGATGAACGGTCCGATATCTGGTCCTTCGGTGTCCTCATGTACGAACTGCTGGCATACCAGAGACCGTTCACCGGCGCTACTCCCGCCAGCCTGATGCACAGCATCTGTCAGCAGGAGCCCAACTCGCTGGTCCAGGTCTTGCCGGATTGCCCGTCTGAACTTGAAATTGTGATGACCAGGATTTTGCGGAAATCTCCCGGCGATCGATACCAGTCCATGGAAGATTTACTGCTGGAGCTCGAGCCGATTTGTAAGAAGCTTCAAGCACAAGCCGTGATTGAACTCGTGGCTCAAGGCCGCGAACGCGCGGACCACAAAGATTTTACGGAGGCCAGGGATCTGCTGCGCCAGGCGCTCCAAATCGATTCCGGAAATCAGCAGGCGCGATCGCTGTTGGAAAAAGTCAATGTCGAGATCAAGCGTCTGCAAGCCAGGCCGAAGGTTCAGCAGTTTGTCGACAAGGGCCGGGCGCTTTTGGATGAGGGAAAAACTCAGGAAGCGAAGTCGGCGGCCGAAACGGCGCTACAACTGGATTCCACTTTTGAACCCGCCCAGGAGTTGCAAAAGCTGGTTCTGCAGGAAATTGATAAAGCTCAGCGAGTAGCGGACTGGCTGCAAGATTCCAAGCAGCACTTAGCGGAGGGCATGCCCGAGGAAGCCGAGGTGCTTGTGGCGCGGGTGCTGGAAGTCGATCCTTCGAATCAACAAGCGCTGGCTCTTCAGCAGCAAGTTGGGAAGGAGAAGGCGGAGCGGCAAAAACGCCTGCGGCTGCAGGAACGGATGCAGCACGCGCGAAGCCTCTGGACGCAGCAGGAATACGGCGAGTGTATAAAAGTTTTGACGGACCTGGGGAAGGAGTTTCCTGCCGAAGAAGAGGTCGCAAGGCTTATTGAAACCGTTCGCGAGGATCAAGCGGAACAACAGAAACAGCACTCCTTGCTGCAGTCGAGAAATCTACTGGCGGGAAGGCGCTATGAAGAGTCGCTGGCCTTGCTAACGAATCTGCAGAAACAGTTTCCACGCGATGAAGAAATCCAGAGGCTGGTGGAAGAAGTGCGGAAGGACCAGTCGAACCAGCGCAAGCTGCAGGGCCTGGCCGAGGCGAGAAACGTCCTCGCTTCAGGACGACCCGCCGAATGCATCTCGGTGCTGGAGGCTCTCCGCAAGGAATTCCCCAATGAAGAAGAGATAATCAGGCTTCTCGAGATCGCTCATAAGGATCAAGTGGAGCAGCACCGGCAGCAGGCATTGGCGAAGGCGCGAAAGCTCCTGGCCAGCCGGAGCTTTGAGGAATGCGCGACGTACCTGACGGCGTTGAAGAAGGAATTCCCTACAGACGAAGAAATTCCGAAATTACTCGAGGCTGTCCGTGCAGGCCAGGCGGAACTGCGCAGGCAGCAGGGAGTGGCCAAAGCGAGAAAACTTCTAGCCGCGCGGAGTTTCGAAGAGTGTATGACTTTCTTGACGTCCCTGAGCAAGGAATTCGCCAATGACGAGGAAATCCGGGAGCTATTGGAAGCGGTCCGCGCGGAACAGGTGCAGCAACAGAAGCGGCAGAGATTAGCAGAGGTCCGGAGCCTGCTATCCGCCAAGAATTATGAAAAAGCCTTTTCGCTGCTGGCTTCCCTGCAAAAGGAATTTCCCCAAGAAGAGGACTATCGCAAACTGCTCGATACGGCTCGCAAGGAGCAGGCTGAGCAACGCAAGCGGGAAGGGCTGGCGGAAGCGCGAAATCTATTGGCTTCCAGACGCTACGAGGAATCCATAACGCTTCTAAGCGGCTTGCAAAAAGAGTTCCCGAACGAAACGGAAATCGCGAGGCTGCTCGAAACGGCGGGCGAGGATTGGGCAGAGCAGAAGAAACAGCAAAAGCTGGCGGACGCCAGAGCACATCTGGCGGCGCAACGCTTTGCGGAGGCGTTGACACTCCTGGATGGCCTCGTTGCATCTCACCCGAAGGATACCGGGGTACTCAAGCTGCGCGCGCTAGTGCAGCGTGAGCAGGAAAAACACGCTCAGATGGTAAGGATGGAGCGCGAAATAGAAGCCCTCCGGAAACTCATGAATGAACGGAACTATCCCGACGTTATCTCCCGGGCCACAGTTCTTCTGAAGGACTTTCCGGGAGACACGGCCTTGATGCGGCTCGCTGAATTTGCGCGTAGCCAGCAAGCGCAGATCGAAACCGAGCTTTTGCATCGAAAGATCGTGGGTGAAGCGAAGGCGTTGTTCGAGGCCAGCCGCTTTGAGGAGACGATCCGGTCGGCGCAAAATGGCCTGAAGACCTTGCCGAATAATCCGGAACTTCTCGATTTACTGCAACGAGCAGAAACGCAGCAAAAAAAGCTGGAAACCCGGCAACATATCGAGCAGCGCATCCGGGAAATCAGGGTAAAGATCAACCGGGAGAAGTTCAGCGAGGCTATCGACCTGGCCAAGCAGACGCTCGTTACGCTCGGACCAGACACGGATCTGACACAGTTGCTAAATTCGGCCCAGGTTGAATTTGAGGCCCGCGAAAAGAAAAGAGAGCAGGAAAGAAGCCTGGAGACCATTCGCACGCTGGTGGAATCCGGAAATCTGGATGAGGCCAATCGGACCCTGGAAGTGGCTCTCGAGACTCGCGTTTTGGAGGCGTTCGACTCGCGCGTTCAACGGGTGACTCAGGAAATCAAGGACGCGGCGTCCTCAGCAGCGGAGAAGCCGGTACCCGAGGTGCCATCCGTACCCCCGAGTTTCGCCAAGGAATATGCATTCCAACAAGGGATGACCGCACCGTCGGCTCCGCCCCCAGCTGAGAAGGGCGCCACGACTGAAAGCCCTACCGTAAGTGCTCCAGCGGGACAGCCTGTCCACACCGCCCAACCTTCGGTGCCACCGCTTGCTCAGCCGGCAGTCCCTGCGGTCCCCGCGTCGAGCCCAGAGCCATGGAAGTTTGTTGTCTCTGAAAAAGCGAGCGCGGCCAGCTCAACACCCTCCACGATTGCACCACGAGCTGAGACTACGGACAGGCCGTCTTCCGTGACGACGACAGCTCCGTCCCCGAAACCGCAGCCGTTGGCAGTTTCGTCCTGGCGGAAACCGGCGGCGGCGATTCTCACAACCGTTGCGCTTGCTGCGGCAATTTGGGCGGGGATTCATTTTTCTGCGTTGAACCGGACCAATGTTGTAGTTCCTGCAGCCAAGCCCCAGCCACGGCCTGCAAAACCGCAAGTCGATCCGCTGGAAACAGCGCAACGAGATGCGATTAACAGCGCGGACAAACTCGTCGCGGCCAATGACCTCGACGGCGCGATGCGCACGCTGCAGCAAGCGGCCACCTCAAATGGTCCTTTGACGGCTGACATCCAGAAGAGAATATCTGGAATTGAAGAATCCATGAAGGACGCGAACCTTCGTGAGCTGAGGCAGAGGGAAGAAGTGCTCTGGCAAGCAGCGAAAAACCGGGAAACAAGTGGCCGTTACAAGGAAGCCCAAAATGACCTGCGGCAAATCCTGGCGCTGCCAGCGGGAGGCGTTCGCAAAGAGGATGCCAACAGATATCTAGATACCGTAATTCCCCAACATCAGCTTCGGGATCGTGTGCTGGTCGAAGCACGCCAGGATCTGAAGCAGGGTGATTTCCGCGCTGCCCGCCAGGCCGCTGGCCAAATCCAGCAAAACGGGGGCGATCCGGGCCAGCTGATCGCCGAGATAGACCAGGCGGAACAAGCTCAACTTTCGCAATGGGAGAGCCAATTCAATCAGCTCAGCCAAGCCGATGATGAAGCTGCCGTCCAGAAACTCAAGGCTCTGCAGCCGAAATTTGAGTCCGTTGGCAGTAGTGGGGGCCCGAGCGCGAGCGAAGCACAGACTTATGCAAACAACACTCCCAAGGCGATTAATAATGTCCACGCTCGGGTTCAAAACAGGATCGCTGAAAGGGAGTTTCAGCAGGCTGTTCAAAATTATCAGCAGGCTATGGGGTCGAGCGACAAAAACGCGCTCACAGCGGCTCGTTCCGATCTTCAGTCCATCGCCCAGCGAGGCGGTCCGCACTCGGAAGAAGCCCGGAAATATGCAAATGATGCCAGCACCAGACTTGACGCGCTGAATGCTGCTGCCGTCGCCGCGGTGACCCCTCCCGTGAAGCCGCCCGAGGCGGTTACGCCGCCTGCGCCGGATAACGATGCGGCTGTCCGGGCAGTGATCCAACGTTATGCCCAGGCATTCGAAAGGCGCGATGCAAACGCGCTGCGACAGACCTGGCCGTCTATGGGGGACAGGTACGGCCGTTACAAAGCCTCTTTCGACATGGCGAGTTCCATACGGATGAATGTGGCTGTTGACAGCGTGCAGATCAGTGCCGACGGCGTCAGCGCCGTGGTAACGGGGCAAGTCTCTCAGGACTACACACCCAAGGGAGCCAAAGCAAACAGTCGCAGCGACAGAGCAGTGTTCCATTTGGCGAAATCAAACGGCGTCTGGGTGATTACCGCCGTCCAATGACGGTGACCTAACCTTAACGCCCGTCTGGCATCTTGACAAAAAACATTCGCGGTATAGACTCTCGCGCAGCGCCTACTCTTGGGCAAACTGCAAGTTCGCATCGACTGTCGGAGTACCTCAATTTTTCTGGGCGAACCATCCAGAGTCCGACGCGGAGGAATCTCATGCTAAAACGCGTGTTGGTTAGCGCGATAGTTCTCGCCGCTTTTTCCGCTTGCAACGCCTCTGCCCAAGGAGTTTGTCCATTGAATGGGACAGCCAGCAATCAGTTGGTTTGTGTCCTCCCACAATTGTATGGACCGTCAGGACTCGGCAGCGGCAATGGTGCGCCGTTGCTTGCCAACAGTCATCAAGCGCACTTCGAGGGAGACTTTCTTTCCAGTTTTGGCCCCATCAACGAAGCCGTTGGTGTACAGGTGTCTCAATTGCCGATCGCCTCGCCGGCTTCGGGCATCTTGTTCGTCTATGATACTTCGCTGAAGACCTTCGCGCCCTCAACCGAAGAGAGCCTCGGGCCAATACTCGGGGAGCGCGCGGGCACGATTGGGCGCAGAAAACTTTACTTGGGCTTCAGCTATCAGTATTTCAATTTCACCTCGATTGACGGGCAGAACATCAGCAAGTTGCCTGCCGTTTTTAAGCACAGGCCGTTTATCCCCCCGCCTTTCTCGCCCTGCCCAAATCAAACGGGATTAACCGGCGCATACGCCGGCAGCACCTGTTTTGTGCGTGATTATATTGATACCGCGACGAACATCGACCTTACGGTGAGTCAGTACGCGCTGTACGCAACCTATGGCATCACGAATCGTCTTGATGTTTCGGTGGTAATTCCGCTTCTGGACGTGCATATGGGTGCTAGTTCGACCGCCACGATTGTCTCGAACTATCCTTTCGCTCCCAATATTCCAGCCTTCCCGGGCGGTGTTTTTCACCAGTTTGATCCTACGATAGTCAAGAGTTGTGGTCCGGTGCAGCCTTGTTTGACAGCCACATTTCCGAACGCTGGGACCGGAGTGCCGAATCCTAACTCAGCTTCCGGGATTGGCGACGTTGTCTTCCGCGGGAAATACGAAGTGTACCGGGGTGAGCGGGCCGGAATCGCCCTTGGACTGGACGTTCGCGCGCCTTCCGGGGACGCGACGAACTTTTTGGGTTCGGGCGCCTGGGGCTTCAAGCCATTTGGAATCATCTCTTATAGCGCGCGTGTTTCTCCCCACGCCGTAATCGGGTACGAGGTAAACGGGCAGTCCATTCTTGCTGGAAATATAGTCGGCCCAACGGCGACGAATGCCAAGGGCTCACTCCCTAACCGGTTTGTGTACACGCTGGGGGCCGACGTTATCGTCGTCAAGCGGCTCACGGCGTCCTTTGATTTCTACGCGCAACGGCTGTTTGGCGTCCCACAACTTTTCTTGAACCCGTACACGGACCTGGGAAAGTGCGGGGATCCGAACTGCACGCAATTGACACCTGGAACCGTGCATGCCGACCTGGGCGTCCGCCCAGGGGTGGACTACAACATCCTGAATGGGTCGCTCGGAATCAAGTACAGGGCCGTTGGCAAGCTGGTGCTCACGGGTAACGTGCTATTGAAAATGAATAACAGCGGACTGCGCGCTACGGCGATTCCCCTGGTCGGCGTATCCTACAGCTTTTAGCAGGGCGGTAAGACCACCGCGGGCGAAGATGGCGTCGCTCGGATACGGCCTGATCGATCCGGCGTGGTTTTCTTCGCAGGCCATTGTTTCTTCATGAGTCCGCCATGCGCATTGCCTGTTCTTATCACGGCACACAGAAGATCTGGGAAACACCAGAGACCGAGGTGCTGTTCGGACGGGCAGAGGATAAACGCGCGGTCATCCTCGATCTCTCGGCCGACCAAAAAGTTTCAAGACTCCACGGGCGGATTTGGGAAGAGGAAGGCACGTATTGGATTGAAGATCTCAACAGTTCCCGCGGGACAAAGCTGAACGGAATCGAAATCAAAGGAAAGGGCATGCAGACGTTGCGTCCGGGTGACTCCGTCCTTGCAGGGGAGACGACGCTCCAGCTCGAGCTTGGGGAAACGACCGGAGGAGCCAGAAGAACGCACTACCTCGATCCCGGCACGTTCCTGCTGCCTGAGAAGCCTCAGGCGGAAACCAGTTTAACTATCGAGCAAGACATGGCCTCTACGGTTGTCGGCACCGCGCCGCCGGAGAGTGCCCCCGATGACGCCACACGCCGGTTGAAGGTGGTTCACGACCTACCTTTCCAGTTTGCCACCAAGACGAAACAGGAATCTCTTCTGCCCGAAATTGTGGACCAGCTAATGGAGGTGATTCCAAACGGGGAGAGCTGGACACTGGTGCTCCGGGAATCGGGCACCAACGACCTCCTGGTCGCAGCCTACCATTACGTTCAACAGCCATTCATCAGCGAGCCGCTTATTCGCCGAGCCATGACCGATCGCAAAGCGTTCATCTGGAAGAAAGGTGCGCAAGCAGAGTTGAACGACAGCATGCGGCAGAGCGAGTTCGAAATCGGGATGTACGCTCCGCTGGTTTGGCAGGACGAAGCCCTCGGCGCCATCTGCGTGGGAGCAGGGAACCTGGAAACATCCTTTAATGAGGAGGACCTGCGGCTCATGGTCGCCACCGCACACTACGCGGCGATGGCGGTAGCCACGCTTCGCTTGAGGGAAAAACTTTGTCGCCAGTCGATCTCCAAGAACAATCTTATGCGCCAATTTCCGCCGAAGGTGACGCAAAGGCTCCTGGCTCATCGCAAGCGATTGCGGCTCGCTGGCCAGCGGAGCGAAGTTACGATTCTCAACTCCAGAATCCGGGATTCATCGCAACTGGCGAAGGAGTTGGATCCCGTCGACGTGATGGAGATGCTCAACGATTACTTTGCTGCCGTGGTGCCGGTGGTTTTTAAGTATGGCGGAACTGTCGATAAGTGCGCGGGCGACACAATCATTGCCGTCTTTGGGAGCCCGGAATCCGATCCGAGCCAGCGCGAAAATGCCATCCACGCCGCTCTTGAATGGCAGACCGTTATTGCAAGACGGAATGATATGCGTCGCTCAAGAAGAGCGCCCTGCGGCGACTTCGGCATTGGGATTCACTGCGGCGAGGTGGTGCAAGGATTTGTCGGTGCCGGAGACCGCATGGAATTTACGGTGGTGGGTGAAGCCGTAGCCGGGGCGGCACGCTACTCTACCGCTGCAGCGGCCCGCGAGATTCTGATCAGCCCGGAGATGAACGAGCTTGTTCGCGAATCGGTCGAAACCGAACGGACCACGATTCAGGCGCACCCCGAAGGCGACGATGTTGCGTACCGGGTGAACTGCTTTAAGGATGATGTAGGACTCTCTGATCCGCCTGTCGGTGGGTAGTCAGGATTTTCAACGTCAGCGGACTTAACAGAAGTGGACTGCCAAGCGGCCGCCACCTTTCATGCCAAGGGCCAGTTCGAAATAACAGGTGACATCTAATTCTGTTTTGGATTCTCGGATGAAGTCGCTGGAGGATGGCCAGGCGGAAGTGCGCCATTCGCGTCGGGAGTGCTTAATGGGACGAGTTCGCGAAAATTTGGCAAGTTTCCGTGGACTTGCCCGGCCTGCAAGTGTGGGTTTGCACCCTGGGCGGGATGATCGATTGCGCCGCCTAGCGAATTGGTCTTGACGACTACCCACCGCTCGTCGTGCTTCTCCAAAGAATAGGATACGCGCATGGCGGCACCAGGAGGTGCGCCAGTTTTCGGCACGTACTCCACCTGCGCCAGCGCGGTATTTCCGTTCACATTCACGTTGGTGATAGTCATGTCCATCGCGCTCAGGTTCAGCGTATTCAGCGAGCTCAAATGCTGCCGAATCCCTTCGCGGATGCCATCGGAAGCGGTCTGCTGTTGTGTTTGGCAGCCGGCCTGCGTGATGGCTGCGGTCAGTAGAATTCCAAGAAACACTCTACGTTTCATGCAAACTCCTATTCCACGCTTCCCGGGCCTGCACCAAGAATATCGTAAGCCAGGAACAGCGACGGGGGCTTTTGGCTTTATGTGCACCGTTGTTCCAGAACAGCATTCAATGCTTTCGACGTGCTGCCAGGCTAGGCAGTCATGTCCGCCATCTCGAATCGTTCCTTTGCTGCTTTCGCTTCGCTGCTTCCTTCGGTGGTGAGATCTTTAGAGCCGAAGCCCGCGCCGATTTTTTTCAAAAAGGCAGTCGGTGGCTCGCCGCCTGCAAAAATCCACACGAAATCATTG
>DATDGF010000017.1:0-39618 GCA_036522195.1 Candidatus Acidiferrum sp.
CAGGTGTACCGCGCGTAGAGGATCAGCTTTGGATTGTCGAGCCGGACCGCATCCGGTATCGCGAAGAATGACACTCCGAGACCAGGGCCCTCAGTACTGATAAGGGCGAGGTCGGTGGTTCAAGTCCACCCAGGCCCACCAATTTCTCTTGCGGGTTTTTCCCCGTCATAAGGTCGGAATATTACCCCCTACGTGTGCGCCCATGCGCGAGGCTCGGATGCAAAGGTTGTTACCGGTGACGAATTTAGGTAAGATTGTCTTACTATGCAAACCAAGGTTTCAACGAAGGGCCAGGTCGTCCTTCCCAGTCCGATCCGCCGCAAACTTGGCCTTCGGACCGGAGACCCGCTGGATGCGAAGATCGAAGGTGGGAGCATCGTGTTGACACCGCGAAGCACCCGCTCGCGGAAAGTGATGATCCTCGTTGACCCTATTACTGGCCTTCCTGCTCTGAGCGCGGGTCCAGACGCTCCCATCTTGAGCAGCAAACAGGTCAACGACATTCTGTCCGACTTCCCATGAAGTATCTCCTTGACGTTAATGCTCTCGTGGCGTTGGGTTTCCTCCAGCATGAATTCCACGAGCGAGTTGCGGCCTGGGTGCGCACTCGGGCCTCAAAAGGTGCTCTGGAATTGGCAACTTGCTCGATTACAGAACTTGGCTTCGTCCGGGTCCTCGCACAGGCACCGCATTACGGATTCACCGTAGCCCATGCACGCACCCTGCTGCTCCGCCTTAAGACGGGAAATTCCTTGAAATTTACATTTATCACTGACGATCAGGATGTCTCGCATCTTCCCGCTTGGGTCAAAACCGCGAAACAAACAACCGATGGTCATCTTGTGCAACTCGCCAAAGCCAAGGGCGCAATCCTCGCCACGTTGGACCGAAGCTTAGCAGGAGCATTCCTAATCCCTGCTCAAAGATGAAGTCATCGCCATGATGGCTGCGCACCGATGGCTTGCCGTTCGGGCATACGATGCCCTTTGATACCTGAAGTAATAGCCTGGTTGCTGCTTTCTAGAACCGGTGGGCGGGGCCGATCAGGTGCCAGTGGACGGAGAACCACGTAAGAAAAAGGCAAGCGGCTGCAACGAGAGAGAATTTGACTTTGGAAATGGTGCGGAGCTCGGAGCGGCGCCAGATGCGCCATCCAGCGAGGATGGCGAAGATGCTCAGAAAAATCGCTGCTCCGGTCACCAGATTCATCAGCACAAAGTATTTATCGAGGACGCGGGTCGGAAGCATCGTCTCGCTATCCAGCCGAGCCATCAGGATGGCGGTTCCGACGACCAGAATGATCCACGCAAAAGCCGATAGCCGCGGACCCGCGGTCAGCCGCAGCGTGCCGGGTTGTTCTTTCAGACGCGTGCGCTTCGACAAGAAGATCCGCCGGCCCAGGCGGAGCAAGGAAGCCGCAACCACCATCCCCAGAATCGCGAGGCTGCAGATCAAAACCGGTAAAATCCAATTGCTGTTTTCATACCACGAAACGCGTTCGAACTGCACACCCGGGAAGTTCACTGCAATACGCGCGATTTTTCCCGAGCTGTCGCGAATGGTGAACATCAGCCTTTGATCGTTCTCGTCCTGCCACAAATCCTTGCCGATGGGTTTCCATTTCCGGACGTGTCCGCGCAGGTCCTTGAAGTCATCCACCTTCAGGACGCCGTCCTTGTCCACCTTGGCATCACTCTGGCCGATGAGGTTTCCCAAACTCAGCTTGGTAGTCTGGGCGCGGCGCGTGGCCTCATAAGCGCCCTCGATGGCTTTCAGTTCTTCGAGAGGAATAGTCTGAAAATCGGGTCTCTGCGAAGAGGGATAATAGCGATCCGCGAATGAGGTTACGATCTCCGCGCGCGTCTTGTTCGCCGAGCCTGCGGAATTGTAAGAAATGAACAGGACCAGATTCTCTTTGGGTTCGACCAGAAACATGCTGTGAAAAGCGATGAGGTCTCCATCGTGCCCGATGAAATGCAGCCCATTGCGCCAGGTCTGATAGAAGCCCATGCACATCGGAGGCAGAGCTGGGGAAGCCACGAACTGCTTCGTCCACATGGCTTGCAAGGTCTCCGGTTTCAGAATACGGCGGCCTTCCAGTTCGCCGCCATTCAGGAGGGCCAGGGCGAACCGGCCCATGTCCGACGCGGTTGACGAGACTCCGCCGGCCGGGGCAGGGCTAAAAATCTCAAATCCGACTGCCGGCTTTTCCGTATCGCTCCTATATCCATCGGACGCGAACGGGGAAAGTCCTTCTGCCAGCGGCTGATCAAAACTCGAATGTTTCATCCCAAGCGGCTGAAAAATATGTTCCGCAACGTACTGCTCAAACGGCTCCCCGCTCGCGTGCTGCACGATGTAGCCGGCGAGCCCAACCCCGTAGTTCGAATAAGCGGGCACTTCGCCCGGCGGAAAGATCCGATGCGGCTGGTTTTCGATCAAGTACTGCCGCAGTGGAATGGCCTTCTTGGGGTCGGTGAGAAGAATGTCGCGCACCTCCTCCTCGAAGCCGCCGGTATGGGTCATCAGATTTCGCAGCGTGATGGGTTTGCCGAAAGCTGGAGCGATCTGAAAATCGAGATAGGTGTTCACGTCGGCATCGAGATCGAGCTTGTCTTGCTCCATAAGCTGCATGACCGAAATCCATGTGAACAACTTGGAAATGGAAGCCAGGCGGAACATGGTGGTCTCCGGATCAACCGGCTTTTTCTTCGTAACATCGGCGAAGCCGTAGCTCTTCCTTAGCAGCTCTTTTCCATCTTTCATCACTAGCACAGTCGCTCCGGCCACGTCGCTGCGCTCCAATTGCAACGGAATGATGCCGTCGAAAAATGCTTTGAGGTCCGCTTTTTCAAGCTGGTGAGGAGCGACGGAGGGGAGAGCCGCCGAGGGGTTCGCGGCGGCAGGAGCCGGCGCAGTTGCTTGCGCGACGGCGGATTGCGGAGATTGTGCCAGCGCAGAAACCGAAATGCACATCGCCATCAACGTAAGCACGCCTCGCAACCGGATCATGAACCCTCCATCACTCTGAAAATGCGGCTCCGAGTCTCTTGGATATCCGGGAGTTGTGCAATCGAAAATTTGTCACCGCATTCAGCTCCAGAGCCGGGCGATGCCAATGCTGGAACGCCGCGAATCGTGGATGGCACTGCGAATCGTTTGGCAAGGCTTCAGGGTGTGGATGGCTTCGTTGCGGCCGGAGGCGGCGGCGGCGGCGCGAACTTGGAATCGTCCACAGGTACATTTTGTTGAGTCTGCTCAATCTGGATGGTAAAGCGATTCCCCGGACGAGCGAGCGTCTAGCGGAATGGCACTTTCACTCCGTTGACGTCCCGGTAGTCGGCGTAGTCAATCTGAGTGGGATTGCGGCCGAGTGGCGTTTCCGCATAACGCACGAGCCGGAGCAACAAACCCGTTTGCCGGTCGAAATAGAGGTGCAGGGGCGGCTGGCCTTCGCTGCGTCCTACAACCAGATGAGTGTCGTGGCCATCGATTTTTTCGCTAGCTTCGACGCCGAATTTCTCATACAGCATCTTCACGTGCACAGCGAAATACAAATCGGCGTCAATGCGGGCGGCGTCATTTTCGGCGGCGGACATCATGTGCACGCGGCTGGGGACACTGAGCCATCCCTGTTTCCCATCAAATGCTGTGATGCGGAGATGCATGACCGCCAGCCGCTTGTTGGGAGCTTTCGAATAGACCTCAGCATGAATTTTTTGGCCCCCGAACGAGGTGAGCTTTCCCTTTTGCACGCGGCTGGTGATCTTTTGCAGCGCGTCGGCGCCGCCAATGGCCGCGAGATATTTGTCGAGCAGTTGGTCGGCAGTCGGGAGCGCAGGCTTCCCTTCCCCTGCCGCTTTCTCTTCGGCCGCGCCCGGCGCAGGGTCTTCGTCCGTAATAATGGGAGTCCCCACCGGATCCTTGGCGCCGCGGTGGCAGGAATAGCAGGTCACCTCGCGATGACCCTCAAAGTTCTCTTTGTTGATGGCCATCATCATGCCAATCATTTTGCGCGCCGTGATTTTGGTTTTCTTGTCGTCCTTTTCGAATGCCCCGCGAACGTGGCAGTATTCGCACTCAACGCCGCGATAAACTGCATCGACGGGACGACTTGATCGGCGGGGATGCCCTTAAGTGCCTGAATGTTCTTGAACTGCTCTTCAGCTAGCTTCGAAGCTGTTGAGCCGGAAGCGGGCACCTGGAGCGAAGCAGACTGCGCGCGGGCCCCCGCAAAAACTAGCGTGAGGCTCAGCAGTATCCCTGCAGCAGCCAGCCAGCCACTCAGACGATTCCGCCGCATCGATTCACCCCCTCGCACAACTTTGACGAACGCGCTCCTAGCGTGGTTACAAGTGGTCACAAAAGGATTAAGGATCGATCGCAGACCGGAAACGAGATCAGCTGCTGATCTCGCCGCGCTTCGCCAGCGCGGTAATGCGGTCCGCGGCGCGGAAGGCAAGCGCTTCAATGGTCATGGTGGGCTGGCCGCGCCCGGAGGTAACCAGGCTGCTGCCATCACACAGAAAAAGATTCTTAACGTCATGGGTGCAGTGATCGGAATTGATCACCGAAGTCTTCGGATCATTCCCCATCCGGCACGTGCCGAGCAGGTGCACGGCGAACTGCTGCTCCTGCGCCGGAAAGCCCCATTTCTTTTGCGCTCCGGCAGCCTCAAACAATTCATGGGCGCGCAAGAACATCCAATTCCCGAGCTTGAGATCGTCCGGATGGTCCTTGTAAGTCAAGCGTAGTGCCGGCAAACCCCATGCGTCCTTTAACTCTGGGTCGAGCGAGAAGCTGTTGTTTTCAAGTGGCAACGACGTGCCATGGCAGAAAATCTCCATGGTGCGGGTGAAATCCGACGCCAGCACGGCCTTGAACTCCTTGCCCCAGCGTGGCGTGTCGGGAGGCAGACCACCGAAAGCGAAACCGATAGGCGTGAAGTCGAAACGCGCGTCCAATCCCCCGCCGCCGTAGAAGCCAACTTTCTGGGGGTCGAGTTCGTAGAAATCATGGAGCACGCGGCTGACGGCATAGCCTTTGTAGTCGTTCAGCGGATGCTCGAATTGACCCGTGACCACGCCGCCGCTATTGAGCATGAGGTACTTGCCGACGATGCCGCTGGAATTCGCGAGGCCGTTGGGGAATTGTTTGTTGGCAGAAAGCAACAACAACCGCGGAGTCTCCGCCCCGTTGGCGCAAACGACGACCGCCTTGGCCTTCTGCAGATGCGTGTTGCGCTTCTCGTCGAAGTAGACCGCGCCGACTGCCCTGCCGTTAGCATCCGTCTCGATGCGATGTACGTACGAATTGGGGCGAATCTCGCAACGGCCAGTTTTCTCCGCCATTCGAATGGCGGAAGCAAGCGAGCTGGATTTGGCGCCCACTTCGCAGCCGAACGCGAGGCAAAAACCACAATTGATGCAGGCGCTGCGTCCAGGCCGCGCCTGCGAAAGGATCGCCATCGGCGCGGGGAACGGATGCCAGCCCATCTTCCGCGCTGCGCGTTCAAAAATTACGCCGGAAGATTTCACTGGCAAAGGGGGCATGGGATAAGGTTTCGAACGCGGTGGATCAAAAGGGCTGGCGCCGGCGAGACCAGATACGCCAATTTCCCATTCCACTTTCGTGTAGTACGGCTCGAGGTCCGCATAGGTAATCGGCCAATCCGTGAAGCCGGTTCCCGCGATAGGGCCAATCTTGCTGCGCTCAATAAAATCGATTTCATGGAAACGCCAGAAATTCGCGGTGAAGTGAACGCTGGTCCCTCCGACGCACCGGCCGTAAACCAACGCCCGCTGAGGCTTGGCTTTTTCCTCTGGTGTCTTACGAAAAGTGTTCGGCTGCAGCTTCGGGTGGTTGGTGAGTTTATCCTGGCCCAGGATTTCAACTTCGTTGTGCGTGAAATCCGCTTCCGTCAGATACGGGCCCTGCTCTAGAACAACAACGCGAAATCCATTGGTTGAAAGTTCCTTGGCAAGGATTCCGCCTGCTGCGCCCGAACCGATAATGACAAAGTCGACCTCGTCCGTTGTCTTGTATTTAGGCTGATCGACCGTCATTTCTTTTCCGCCTCTTTCGGCATCAGTTGCCAGCCTGGATAGTCTTTATCGTAGTAGCCAAACGGCGGCTGAAACATGTGTTCGTTTTCGCGGCCAATCACCTTCCAACCTGCTCCGCTATTATTCCCGCCGTATTCGGGATCAATCAGGAATCCCGCAATGGTATGTTGCCGCAATGTTTCGAAGAAGTTCTGCGCCCCGGGGCGAGCGCGAAATGGCCGCCGCGCCGTTGTGGCATGTTCATCGAAGGAATGCAGAACTTCATCCTGTTGTTCCGGTGTTGCTGCGGAGAATTTCAGGATGGATGGGAAAAGTTCGTTCACTCGAGCCTGCATTTCCGGCAGGCCTTCCCGATAAGTCTTCTGGTCGTCGACGGCGAAGGTCGCAAGTCCGCGGTCGATGAAATATACCACCCCGGCCTCGCGCGCCCCCGGCGTGCTATCGGCAGGAATGATGCGTGCCGAGATAGCCTCGATTTCAATGGCCTGCTCTGCTGTGAAAAATTCGAGCTTGGGCGGCTTCGCTGCTTGCGCCGCTTCATGCGCGTGTCTTGCGGCAGAAAGAAGTGCAGGCCAGTTTGCCGACAACCACGCGGCGCTGATGCCAGTCCCCACTCGCAAGAGGAAGTTGCGACGGCTAAGTTCGTTGATCATCTTTGATAAATTTTCCTTGAGCTGGCCGACTGTAGGCTGATGGCGACGCGCCGTCAAGAAGAAATGACAGATGCGAACGATTCGAATGCTGCATGGCGGCCAATTTGTCCCATCGCCCTGTTGTCCCATCGCCCTGTTTGCGAGGCGCGGCAGCGCTAGTGTAGGATGCCGCAGAATTGGGGGAGCTTCAACTTTTCGCGAAAATGGCCGCGTTTTGAGACACTACTAAGGCTATGGCTACGTTTACAGGGATGATCGGAACCGGGAGCAAGTGGTTGCTCGACAGGATTGTCGGCGCAGTCGCCGCCACGGGGATCAATCCCAACGTCCTGACATTCCTCGGGCTGGTGGTGAATTTCATCGCCGCAGCTTTTTTTGCTGTGGGTAGTTTCTTCACAGGGGCCCTGATTATTCTATTTGCCGGCTTCCTCGACATGCTGGATGGCCAGGTTGCGCGGCGGCAGAACCGTGTCACCGCGTTCGGCGCGTTCTACGATTCCACGCTGGACCGCTACGCGGATATGGCCTTGTACATGGGTTTGCTTGTGTATTACTCCGTGAGCGGGCGTACGGCGTACGTTGTGCTCGCTGCAGTCGCCACAGCAGGTTCGGTCATGGTCAGCTACGCGCGCGCGCGCGCCGAATCGCTGATCCCGTTGTGCAAAGTGGGATTCATGGAACGGCCCGAGCGTCTGGTGCTCCTGATCATCGGCGGGTTAGTCAACCGCATGGGGCCTGCGCTTTGGGTGATTGCGGTGGTTTCCACAATTACCGTTATCCATCGCATCGTTTATACCTGGCAGGAGACGCGCGCCGGACGCACCCTTCCCGGAATCAAGCTGTCGCTGTAATCCTCACGCTGTCCGAAGCGGACAACATAACTTCACCGTCCCCCGCTTCAAGGAATAGTCTCCGGTGCGGCATTGTTGGCTACTTGGGGCATTCCCTGCTCACGTTCCAACGCTTCTTCGACTGGCGCGGCGATAATTTCACGAACTCGCTCGCGCAGCGCGGGGACATCTTCTTTGGCGAGCCCCTTGGTCTCAATGGTGTCGTGCAGGTATACGGTGATTCTTGCCGGCCAGAGCATCCAGTGACCTGTACGGTGATGCTGGAAGGATCCCACCAGGCTGACCGGCACGATGGGAATTCCAAGTTGTTGCGCGACGCGGAAACCGCCGTCCTGGAATTGATCCACATGGCCGTCGCGCGTGCGCTTGGCTTCGGGAAAAATGATCAGGCTGGTGCCGCCGTCGACAGCGTCTTGCGTCAAGCGCCACATGCGCTTCAGGTCCGACGGGCGGCGAACATCTGGAACGGGCACATTTCCGAAGCGCTTCATCAACCAGCCGTAAGCCGGAATTTTGAAATGCGATTCCAGCTCCCATCCTCGGACAAACTGCGGAACGGCGCAGTACAGCATAAAAGGGTCGAAAAGATTCACGTGATTCGACATGAAAAAGGACGTCCGGTTGGGATCAAATCCCGGCAAACGGCGAACCTCGACCTGCGCGCCCGACAGAAATGCGATGCGGCGGCAGAGGCCGCGTTGCAGCCAATCGTGCTTGCGTGGATCCAGAAAAATCCCGAGAAAAACGAGCACGGGGACAACAATGAAAAAATGCAGGCCGCTGAGGACCCACAGGGCCGCGCTGCGGAATACCAGCCACGCCCGTTTCATATATAGATTTCCACGGCGGCAGGAAGAATATCGAGGGAACGGCATTCGACCGTGGCAACTTCTCCGTCAATCATGACGTCGACCGGCGTCGTCGAGCTGAACTCGACGTGGCGCACGGCCCGGTGCGAAGCGAGCGGATGGGTAATGTGCGTCCCATCGTAGAGTCGCGGCAAGTTGCGCAACAAGCCGAGCCTTCCGATGGGGCCCCAGCGGACAAATTCGATGAGCCCGTCGGTCGCGTCCGCGTGCGGCGCGATGAGCATTGTGCCGCCCGTGTATTTGCTGTTGCTGAACGTCAGAAACAGAGAGCGCCGCTCATCCCACTCCAGGTCATCGTCGCAGCGCAGCGCGAAGGAATGCCGCCGCAATTGCACCACGCGGACAAAAACTCCCAGCAGATAACCAAGGTTGCCGAACGGCTTGAACACGCGATTGGTCAGCGCCGCGACGTCGGCGGTAAAGCCGACACTCAACAGATTGAAAGAATAGATCTCACCAGCAGAATGTGTCAGCCGAATCAGGTCCACGGCGCGTTTGCGATTCTCGATTAATGCATTCAGTGAGGCTTCCGCGCCGTCCTTCGAAAAGTCACGCAGGAAAGAATTGCCAGTGCCGAGCGGAAGGAATCCGAGCGCGATGCGTTGAATCGGCCCGCGGCCGGCAAAAACACCGTTGAGAATTTCATGGGCTGTGCCGTCGCCCCCCACGGCAAGAAAACGCCGGTAACCCTGATCGTAGGCCTCCCGCGCAAGCTGAACGGCATGTCCTGGGCCAGTGGATGCGATAACGTCAATCTTCAAACCCTTCTCGCGAAGCCGCGCGAGGGCTGGTCCGGCAAGCTTCGCCGAGCGGCCGCCGCCGGCGGCGGGGTTGACTACGGCAAAGAAGCGATTCGATTGCGTCTCGAACGATTTCAGTATGTTGACCCCTGTTCAACGAAAATATTTTCCGCCGTTTTCACAAAGGCAGAATCGCCGTGGAGTTGTCCAAAATCGCTAGCCGCTCCGCCAGAACATTTCTCTTTATCTTCAGGGAAGCCGTACGGGGAAAGTCCTCGTCCAGAAGGATTACCCCGTGGAAGCGCTTGTAGTTTAGCAGGCGATTGTTGCGCGCGTTGATATCCGCGCGCAGTTGATCGCTAAATTGCTGTCCCTGCTCGAGATGGAGCACGAGCAGAAGTTTTTCCCCAACCATCGAGCGCTTTGGCCAAATGTAGTTGGCGGCAAAAACGCAGAATTCTTTCACCGGAAGGCTTTCGAACGCGGCCTCAATATCCTCGGGATAAATGTTCTTCCCTTCTTCGGTGACAATCATATTTTTCTTGCGGCCGCTCAGTTGCAAGTGGCCCGCTTCATCGAATCGGCCGAGATCTCCGGTCATCAGCCACCCCCCGACGATAGCTTCGCCCGTGAGTTCGGGATCATTCAAGTAACCCGCCATAACGGTTTTGCTGCGCACAGAAACCTCACCGACGCCATCGGGTGCGGGATTCACAATACGCACTTCCATCCCCGGCAGCGGTTTGCCAACGGTGTCGGCACGAAAGGGCTTTAGATCATTCACGGTAATGGCGGTGCCTGCTTCGGTGAGCCCATAGCCGTTCGCGACCGGAATTCCGAGATCGTAGAAAAATTGCAGCGTTTGCGGTTCCGTGAATGCGCCACCCACGATGATGGTGCGAAGCTCACCGCCAAAGGCTTCATGAACTTGCTTCAGCAATCGCCTGCTGATCCCCGGCCGCGGCCGTCCTTTTGTCAAAGCCTTGTTGATGCCGAGGAGTGCATTGAAAATCCTTCGCTTGCCCGCCGGCAACGCATCAAAACGCGCCTGCAAACCTTTCTGCAAATTCTTCAGCACAAGTGGCACAAGGCTTACGTAGGTAATTTTGTATTTCGGGAACGCCTCGCGCACGTATTCGGGACGCAATGTGCGCAAATGTACGACTGTAGCGCCGCATGTAAACGGCCCGAAAAAACCAACCATGAAATCGATCGCGTGGTTCGTCGGCAGGATGCTCAGGTAACGCACGCCCGGCCAGAACGGATAGATCGAAGTCAGCGCCACGCACTGTTCCAGATAATTTTCGTGCGTCATCATGCAGCCCTTCGGCCGGCCTCCTGTCCCGGACGAGTACACGATGCAAGCCGTGTCCTTGCGTTGGCGCGGCTTGAAGACCTGTTCGCCCTCTCCGCGAAACTCTTCCCATCGCTTCGCGCCAGCAAGGTCGGCATTCGCCGGAGCTTCCGTCACGAGAACTGTTCGGACGTTCGCCGCCGCCGCACGTCCTGCAGCCGCGCAGAGCTGCCGCCAGATCGGATGCTCCGTGATGAGCACGCTTGCGCCGGAGTGTTTGAGCAGTTGCCAATGCTCTTCGGGAGTGAGCTTGTAATCCAGCGGAACGAGTACTCCACCCGAAAAGAAAATCGAATAAGCCGTGATCAGCCACTTGGATTGATTCGTCATGATGATGCTGGCTCGGTCGCCCGGGGAAAATCCGGATTCCTGCAAGGCTTTGGCGAGTGGCTGCGCTCGTTCCTTAAAGTCGCGATACGTTAGCCGCTCCTTCTCGCGCTCGCGGTCCGCTTCGATCAGACACACTTCATTCGCAAATTCTTCCAGCGAATCCTTCAGCGCTTCGCCGATGGATTGATATTTGGAAAGGTCCAGCATTACAAGCGGGACTGAATCCGCTCCGCCAGCGTCTTGAAGTCGCTGACACCCTGGACTTCGTAGTCCGGCAGCTCAATGCCGAAATGGTTTTCGATGTGCGAAAGCATCTCTAGCGTCTGCAGGCTGTCAATGCCCAGCTTCTTGAAAAAATCGTCCTCGGGCGCAAGAGTGCCCGCAGCCAGCTGAAAGTGCTGGGCCGCAAGGCTGATGACTTCCTGCGTCGTTTGTTCCAGTGTGCGCATTGAAAGATAAATCTATCACTGCCTGACGACCAAGAACAAATCCGAAACTCCCCGCAAATTACCTGACACTGACACGAGCGGCTGCGTGCCTCACTCCGCGAAGTTCACACTCGATGCTTGCTTCGGAACTCTTGAATCGTCTGGAGAACCTCATCCACAGTCAGCGGAAGCGCATCGACCGGGATGTTGACTGGTGCCCCCACCAGACCGATATTCATCCGCATCAGTTTTGCTTTGACTCCTCCCACTCTCGCCAGAAAGTCGTCGGGAGACTTGATCGCGATGGAAACAAAACTTTGTCGTTGTATCGATCCCGCAAAAATCCGCTCGATTTCTTCCCAGCGCACGAGCCCCGCGCTGACTGCAGAACCCTGGTCTACGATCCCCTCCAGGCACAGGACCAGCGCAGGCCGTCTTGCAATCAACCGATACGCGGCATAGCACAGGCAAGCACTAAAGAAAGGAATCCCCAGGTAGGAACCAGCCACAACCCTCCACCCGGGAATTCCCGAGGCCTCGCCGCCGAATCCCATCCACAACCCAAGCAAAACGAAAAGCAGTGAAACAAACCCCAGGAGCACGAGCCGTCCACGGCTTGGATAGATCTCGACTTTGTTCGGTGCGCCGAGAGAAGTGCTTTGCTCTGAATTCATCCGCTTCACGGTAAATACGGCATCACGTCGTTCGACTCGACGAATTTCTCGAGTGCCTCCATCACTGTGGGGCGAGTAAACAGCTCGCAAAAGAGATCCATCTCGCGGCGCAGCTCATCGTGCGGAATGGGCTTGATGAATTTCTTGGCGGCGGCGCGCGTCACCGCGTCGTACTTGGTGATTTGCGCGGCGGTCGATCGCGCGATTCGAAGCGCTTCGCCTTCACCCGCAAGTTGCGCCACCAGGCCCACGGCATGTGCGCGCGTCGCGTTGACCGTCCGTCCGGTAAAAAGCAAATCCCGTACAAAAGCATTCCCAAGATCTCGTTTCAAGCGCGGGATGCCCCCGAAGCCGGGAATGAATCCCAAGCGCAGCTCAGGAAACGCAAATCTCGCCATTTTGTCCGCGATGATCATGTCGCAGGCCAGGGCCAACTCGAGTCCCCCGCCCAGGCACGCGCCATGGACGGCGGCGATGGTGACAAATGGCGCCGCATCGATCGCATTCATGACGGCGTGGATGCGTTCGAGAAAAGCACGTACCCCCGCAGGACGATCCTTCTCAGCAACCGCTACAGCAGTCGTATAGAGCTCGCGCAAATCCCCGCCCGCCGAAAAAACGGCATTCCGCGCACTCGCAATAATGCAAACCGAGGTCTCCGGCGCCAAAACTTCGAACGCGCCAACGAATTTTTCAAGCTCCACCAGCATCGCCGTCCCGATTTCATTGGCTGGCGCATGGTCGAGCGTCAGCTCAACTACGCTGTCGCGCCATTCCCAACGCAGCGTTTTGCCCGTGAAACTCTTCATGCGTGTTGCCCGCTGACGCTTTCGCGAGCTCCTTTGGCCTCGTACAGGGCCTTGATTTCGGAATCATAGCGCGCATCGATAGCGCCGCGGCGAAGTTTGCCATTCGCGGTGAGCAGCCCATTCTCAACGGTAAACGCTTCTGGAATCACCGTAAAATTCCGAATCTGGCGGTAATGCGGCAGCTCCGGATTCACTCTATCCAATACGGCTTGAATAGCCGCAGGGGCGACTGCCCCCGTGACCAGCGCGCAAAGATAGCCGCGTCCATTTCCAACAATCACCACTTGCTGCGCCGCCGGAAGAAGCTGCGCGATTTTCTCCTCGATGGGCTCCGGCGCAATGTTGTGCCCCGAATTCAGAATGATCAGGTTCTTGATGCGCCCGCTGATCCGCCAATTCCCTCGCACGTTTACTTCACCCTGATCGCCGGTATGAAACCAGCCATCCTGCAAAACGCGCGCCGTTTCTTCCGGCCGGCTCCAATAGCCTGGAAAAATATGCGGTCCACGCACAATGATCTCTTCGTTCTCCGCGATCTTCATCTCAATGCCGGTAATCACGGTACCGACGTACCCGGGCTCGACCGGCACGCGCGGATCGTCCAGC
Organism: Candidatus Acidiferrum sp.; assembly: GCA_036522195.1. Lineage (GTDB taxonomy): Bacteria > Acidobacteriota > Terriglobia > Acidiferrales > UBA7541 > Acidiferrum. Next base: position 13,380 of record DATDGF010000017.1, read on the forward strand.
GTGCAAATTCCCGTGGTCTCCGTAAGGCCGTATCCTTGCAACACCGGAATGCCCAGCATTAGGAAAAATTGCTGCGTCTCCGGCGCAAGCGGCGCCGAGCCGCAAATCAATGTTCGCAAATTGGGGCCAAAGCGTTCTTTAATTTTCCCAAAAATAAGCATTCGCCCGAGGCCAAGCCAAAAGGCATCCGCAGCCCGTCCCCGGCCCACATGCTGCCGCTGCCACGCTTCGCGGGCCCTCGAGAAGAGCGAGCGGATGACCGCGGGACGCTTTGCAATTGCTTCTTCTACTCCACGCCGCACCCGTTCCAGCAGCGTCGGCACATTCAGAAAATAATGAGGCGAAGCCAGGCGGATCTCGTCGGCAAGCTTGTTCAGATCGGTGGAGAGCGTGAGAATACTTTCACGCGTGAGATGCGTGAGCAGCACAATCCAGGAAGCCGCAAAATTGAATGGAAGATAGTGGAAGACGCGGTCCGGCCCATGCGTCTCTCCCATCAATTGATCCAGCCGCTCCGTCGTGCAGGAAATCATATGCGTAACATTTCCGACATTGAGGCAAACACCTTTTGGCTCGCCTGACGTTCCGGAGGTGTAAATGATGGTGATGATGTCCGAATCCTGCCGCGGGTTGGGAACATCGGGAAGCGGCTGCGGTGAAGCAGGCTGCTCCATCACTTCATCAAATGGAACGCAGCGAGGAGCCTCTGGCCAAGCCTGGGCAATGCTCTCCCCAAGCGCCGCATCACTGACGAACAGCAACTGCGGTTGGCAATCCTTCATCATCGCGGCAAGCTCAGCCGGCGCCTGGCGCGAATACAGCGGCACGACGATCGCCCCCTCGGCCATCAGCGCCAGATCAAACGCCGCCCACCGCGCGGAATTCGCCGCCAGCAGCGCGCAGCGGTCTCCCGGCTGAAGCCCCGCGCGGCTCAGATAGGCCCGCACGTGTTGTACTTGTTCCAGCAGTTCCCTGCCCGTCAGGCTGACGAATTGCTCCCCGTGAATTTCGCGCAGAACAACGCGGCCATCCGCGCGCTTGAGCTGGGCAAAAACATTTTCCAGAAAATTGGCCATGAAGAATCAGCGCGCCGCCGCAAGTGTGGCTGGCGAAGAATCATAGCGCTCAGCGAGTTGCAGCAGATTCTTACTGAGCGGCGGAAGATAGTCCTCCCACGTAAGCACACTGTTACGCAACGGGAAATCAGGGTAGGTCCGGCGCATCGCGTCTTCGAGAAACGTCCCCATGCGCGCCATGACTTTCAGATTGCGCACCACCGTTCGGCCGATGCCTTCGCGGACGGATTCGGCCTCCGCAACCAGCGTCTCCATGATTTGCAGAAGCTTCGGCTCCAGGTCAGGATCATCCACCGTCAGGAAAAGATGTTGATGTCCGCGCTCGCGCATCAGGTTGCGGATGCGTTCGTCCATGGTGACGCCGGCCGATGCCACCAGACTCGGCATGCAGGTCACGATGCCGTGATAACGCGATGAAACCATATAAGTAGACGCGCGCAGGATCGAAACAAGCTGGAACATGTCGTATTCATCGGAAGTAAAAATCGGCGTGCCGGGAATTTGCGCCGCGATATCGCGGCAGGCCGCCGCATCCAGACGCTCCATCGCCACAAGAATGGGAAACACGCGATGTCGTTGTAAGAATGCCTGCATCGCCTTCGTGAAACCGTTGATGTAGTGGCGATATTTCCGGTTCATCTCCGCGCCGGATTCGAAAAAGTAAACCGTGCGGTACTGGCTGTCTTTGTATGCGCCGGTGGTTACGCGCGCAAGATATTTGGCAATCGAAGCTTTCACCGGCCAGACGAACGGATGAATCGGACAGAGCACAAGAATCGGCGTCTTTTCATCCCAGCCCGCCTCGCGCAGCACTTTGCGGGCGTATTCCGGAGGATGCGGCTCAAACGTCCAGGCCGTATCCGTGCCCAGCTCCGTCGGGATTCCCAGCGAACTCAAGAGTGTTTGTGATTCCACATTGCGTGTTATGACCAGCGAATCATGCACGTACCGCGCGCACATCCTTTGAATCAGGCCGTCCATGTGGCCCGCTTCTCCGCCGTAGGCGAGCGAAAGCTTATTCTCCGCCGAAGCCAAACCCAGCGAGCCGATCATCATTGTCGTCAACGCATTGGCAAACTTGCTTTTGAACATCGAGCCTTCGCAGGCGATGACCCCGTGATTCTGCCTCACCTCGCGGAACAGAAACGGCGGATAAACATCGGGCAGATACACCTGCCGGGTTCCTTCAAAGTATCCCTTTGTGCGGTCAAAGCTCTGCGTCATCACGCTGAAATCAACCTGCTCGGCCCCCAGGACATGCCGGATTTGCCGCAGCATCTCCTGCACGCGCACATCGCTCCCCGTGTTGCGCGTGCCGTTGTATCCCGCAAACAGCAGCTTCAGTTTTTCGCCCGGCGTCCAGCGCTCGCCGAGGCCCAGCATCCATCCGAATCGCCGGATCTCGATCAGCGCGCTTACCCACGCGACCAGCAAGAAGTCCGTCATGAGCCGCTGCTCCGTGCCACCGAAATCTTCTGCTCATTCGAACCGGATGGCCAGGGCTTCGCCGGATACTGAAACTTATTTTCGCGGCTGAACTTCAAGAGCGGGTAAGCGTAGGTCGAAAACTTGGCCGGCGATTCGCCGAGTTCCGCGACCACGCGTGAATTATCGAAAACCGTGTTCCAGTCCAGATACGGCCAGAAAACTTTCAGCAGCGATGCGCCGTGGCCAACCGCTCCGCCGCGATTCGCAACCCAGTTCACCGTATGCGAAAAAGGTCCGCCCAACCACGAAGAAAAAACCGGCCGCCTCGTCCCCCCCGCCTGCGCGATGGCATCGGTCAATTCAAGGTACGTTTGCGACCCCGTTCCCGAAGACAAATGATAGATGCCATGAGCGGGCGCTTCTTTTTGATGAATCGCCACAACCGCTTTGCCCACATAGTCCGCCGGCACAATGTCGATTCTATCGCCGGGGCGCAGCGGAAGAACAGGCATCTGCGCCAGCACGTGAAATGCCTGCACCATGTCGAACTGCGAAGTGTCGGCACGCTTGCTGTCGCCCAGAATGATCGCGGGACGGAAAATCGTCTTTGGCACATCCGGCAAAAGTTGATTCGCCATGTGCTCGCAAAACTTCTTCGTGCGCGCGTAGGGATCGTAATCGGAGCGCGACCAGTCAACCGCGGCGTCCTCTGTGACCACTTCATTCTGCCTTTTCCCCGCGACCGCTACCGTGGATACGTGCGAATACCTCCGCAGCCCGTGCCGATTCTGCGCTCGCCGCGCGAGCTGAATGACCTCCAGCGTCCCTCGCAGATTCACGTTCAGGCATTGCTTCTCGGATTTGCGGTTCAGCGAAGCGGCACAGTGAATCAACGAATCCGTCGAGTCCACCAGCGCATGATATTCGTCATCGGACAAACCAAAACACTCGCTCGTCAGATCGCCGCGAAAAATTCGCACGCGAGTGTTCACATACTCTATGAATTCGGGAAATCCGAGATGAAGCTGCAGCGAAGTCCAGAGCCGCTCGCGCGCTCCTTGCTCGCTTTTTGCGCGAACCAGAAGGTTCAGTGTGTCGCGGTACCCGGTGAAGAGTCCCGCGGCAAGATAGCTCCCCAGATAGCCGGTCGAACCGGTTACGAAGATCGCCATAAAGGGTCGGACGGCGCTGCTGCCTTGGAGAGCGCCGCTTCGCGCAAAGGTTCGGCGGGCCAATCGAGCGCACGAGGCTCGCGCGCCTCGAGTGGACGGCCCTCCATCAACGGATAGCACCAGCGGCGCAAAGCAGGGATGTGCACGTTGATCCAGTAATCCCACCAGTCAATCAATTCAGGCGCGAAGTCGAACAGCTCTCGCTCTTCCGCGGGCAGCGCCGCGGAGAGCAGGCGCGCATTCTCGCATTCGAATACGTGCTCGTTGTGAAGAATGAACGGCTCGTAGAGTTCGATCAGTTTTTCCGCGCGGATGAGGTCGCGCTCTGCTCTTGCGAGCGGCGGCTTCTTCATTCCAAGTGTCACTGCGGCGCGATTGATTCCGGAGACCACCGCCTTCTGCCGCGGAATGGAGAGCTGTTCGTAGCGCTGCTTCGACACGGGTATCGTTTCGAATTTCACCTTCAGCCAGCTATCAATACTTTGTGTCGTCCGGTAATGCTTGCGATGAGCCAGCCCCGTCAGTTCGATGCTGCGTCCCATGTTTACCGGATTGATCGCCGAAGTCGCGAGCTGGTACATCCGAGAGTGGCGACGAGCAACGATTGCCGCGGCGATCAGCGTCATCCCGCGGCACACCATATCCACGGGAATCACATCGAGGCATTTCCGTTCGTTCGATGGGAGCTGGCGAAAATTCGTGCCCAGTAAATAAGAAAGCGGCCCGGAAGTATTGATGCCCTCGTTCCAGCCGGTGAAGGGCGAGCGCTCCGAACTTTCCACGATCGAAGGTCGCACGATGGCGATCGGGAGACCGCGTCCCCGCCGCGCCAGCATCGATTCGCCGAGACTCTTTGTGAAAGTGTAAGTGTTGGGCCAGCCAAGATGCTGGGCCCTGCGCATGCCCACTCTCACGAGTCTGTTTTTTGCCCAGCGCGCGCGATTGCGTTTCAAAACGCCGTCGAGCTCCACTGCTGGCGCGGATTTCTCGTCACCGCCGCGTCCCAGCGCCTGTCGGCGAAGTGCCTTCGAGAGTTCCGGGCTTTCGGCTCGGGCTTCGATGCGCCGGATAGTCTCCCGCAGAGATTCGACTTCGCGCTCGGCATCAAAATCTGCGCCGTTTGTGGGGCTGTAGTTCTTCTGCAATTCTTCCGTCACTCGGCCGTCGCGCATGCCCACCACATAACAAGTGGAAAGGTGCATCAGTCCGGCGTGGTCGCACTTCCGAAGAAAATCCAGCAGGTGCAGCGCGGAATCCACGTTGGAGGAAACCGCGTCGCGCAAATCGGGATTGAAGTCCGTCAAGCCCGCGCTGTTCACGATCACGTCGAGTGATTTAGCCAGCCGTGCTTGTGTTGCCTCGTCGAGTCCCAGACCCGGCAAGCTCACGTCGCCTTCCACCACCTCAACTTTTTCCTTCAGAAACGCGCCCAGTTTCCGCCCGTGGCGCTCCTGCAACGTGTCAAATGTCGGCGAGTCTTCTACAATTTTTTCAAAACGCCGCTGCGCGGAAGTCGTTCGGTTGCGCCGGATCAGCAGTGTAATCTTGCCGATGTCGGGAATGGATTCGAGTAAATCAATCAGCCACACCTTGCCGATAAATCCAGTCACACCGATCAGCATAAGGTGCCGCTTCGCAAGAGTTTCACGCGCCGAAAGGCGGTCGATCTTCGGCGATTCCCCGAAAACCGCGACCGGCTTGCCTGCGGGAGCCGACGGCCTGGCGGTTGTCTGCACGGAACTCTCAAGCTGCGTGGGCTTGTCCATCCAGCCAAGCTGGCTCAGAAGTTTTTCACGGGAAACGCGCCCGTCCGTTGAGCCGCTCGCTATCCACGCGAAAGGCCCGCGCGGACGCACGATCGGGTCAAGCAAACGGCCCGTCGCTTTTCCATCGCGAAATTCCAGTCGGTTGGAGATGAACGACTCAACTCCAAAATGATGCGCCAGCGGACGCAGGATGTTTTCGAGGAGCTGCCCGACTAGAACGATGCGTTCGCCGCCGCGAACCGCTTCGATCAGTTTCCCGGCAGCTTCACTGCGCAACTGCGGCTTCAAAACGTAGTGAAAATATTCTTCCCCAAGAAGATCGAGACGGTCGCGGCTGACTCCGCGCAACAGTGTGTGCAAGAATCTGGTAGCAAACGTGCGGTTCGCGGCATACGCGAAAGGCCGCGCCAGCGCCATACCCGCCATGCCCGCGCGCCGCGCCCAGCGCTCCGAAAAACTCTGCGAATTCCAGGTGAAAAAACCGACGGGGCGCATCGCGCCAAGTTCCAGCAACGAGCCTTCAACCCTCCAGTAAGTAGTCGCGCGGCTCTGCATAGAGTCCGAAACACGCTTCGAATTGGAGCTGGAGAGTGCCATGGCCGGTGTATGACTATCGGCGCCCAATGCGCCGCGAACAAATTTCGAGAATCTTGCGATCAGTAATGATGTTTCGCACCCTTCGGTCAACCTGGTATGGCATGGATTCCATGCCTGCGCCCGCGTTCGAACAACCGCCTGGTCTCCGACTCTAGCCGCGCGCAGGCTACTTGGGAAAGTGTAAAAGTAGCATTCTCAGCGGCTTCCCGCAAGGCAACTCGCCGCCTTCAGAGCGCTCTAGCACATTGGTCCGGACCTGCGGATTTGATTGTAACGGGTATTAGTCAATCCGATGCGCTGGCGCATCGAACGCTGGAGCCTACTAAGAGCCGTCGTGTGGTAGCGTCGGCACACGACAGCATCCCAAACATCCGCGGTCTGGGGATCCACCGCGAAATGGCCGATTACAACACTCCCATCGGGATTGTTCCAGAGTGCATCAAAAAAGTAGAATTCTGGAAAATAAGAGTCTTGGGAATTCTCGATTCCGAATCCTGGCAACTTTGTTGAACCCTGTTCCTGCGATACTTCCAGTACGAGCTTTCGACAGTCATCAACAATGAGTTTTGGTTGGTTTGATGAATCTGGCTGCTTGCGTGGCTCCTGAGCTGTGAGCGGCAAGGTCAGCAGCTTGAATGCCGCGATACAGGCACAAGAGTGAAGCAGCAGGCCGAATATCGTGAGTGCCAAGCCCCCATGAGACTGCCTATGGGCCATAAGTAAAGTCCGGTACGTCGCCGGCAACCGCGCCGGCTTAAACCCCCCAGCCGTAACGCTCAGCGTGCTCGAGCGTTCGCTGCATTTCTTCGCGGAGGATTTCGGTGAAAACCGAGCCGCCCACGGCGCGGGCGCCTGGCTCTGTAATGTCCGGCGTGCGATAGCCACCGGCGAGGACGCGCTGGAGCGATTGTTCCACCCAGTCTGCTTCCAGTGAAAGGCCGAAAGCGTCGCGCAGCATCATCGTCGCGCTCAGAATCGAGCCGATGGGATTGGCGGAGTCGGTTCCGGCCAGAGACGGCGCCGAGCCGTGAATGGGCTCAAAGAGCGGCGCGCTAGAGCCGAAACTCGCGGACGGAATGAGCCCGATCGAACCGACGAGTGCGGCCGCGGCATCGCTGAGAATATCTCCAAACATGTTGGTGCTGAGCATCACGTCAAACTGCGACGGACGCAGCGTCAACTGCATGGCGGCATTGTCCACATACATATGCTCGAGCTTCACCGAGGGATACACCGCGACCATCGCCGTGACGGTTCGGCGCCAGAGCTCCGAGCTCGTCAACACATTGGCCTTGTCCACGGAGCAGAGGCGCCGCGAGCGATTTTCCGCGCGCGTGAAAGCAAACGTCGCGATGCGCTCGATTTCCGGCGTCGAGTAAGATTCCGTGTCCCAGGCCCGCTCCACGCCCTTTTCCGTGGTATTGCCGCGCTCCCCGAAATACATTCCGCCCGCAAGCTCGCGCACAATTTCAAAATCCAGATCACCGAGCCGGTCCGATTTCAGTGGAGAAATTCCGCGGAGCGGATCCAGCAATTTGATTGGACGCACATTGACGTAAAGTCCCAGGCCCTTGCGCAACCCGAGGAGTCCGCTCTCCGGGCGCTTCCCGACGGGCAGCGCATCCCACTTCGGGCCGCCGACTGCGCCGAGGAAAACGGCATCAGCTTTGCGGCAAGCGTCTAGTGTCTCGTTGGGGAGTGGCGTACCCGTGGAATCAATGGCGATGCCGCCGACCGGAAGCTCGCTGAATTCGAATTCGTGATTAAATTCGTGAGCCGTCTCGCGCAAAACAGTTGTCGCGGCCCGTGTCACTTCCGGGCCGATGCCGTCTCCCGGCAGCAGGACGATGGTCTTCTTCATAAAAATCCCCGAGTAAACAAAAACTTTGCAATTCGTACCCGCTAAGAAATCTTCAGCGCTGTCTATTTCCGCCGTCGCAATTTCTTCAGCGGCAGAGAGATCAGGCGGCGGACGTCGATTCCGCGGCCACCGCCACGGGCCGTCGTCGAATCACTTCATGCGCGATCGCAACGATGTCACGCGGGCGCACCAGCTTGGCTTGATCCGCCAGAGCCGTCACCCGCCTGTACACTTCCGCAAGCTCGGTATCGCTCGCTTCGTAGCCCAGGTCGCGTAGCGTCAGCCGCAGCGCGTTGCGACCAGAGTGTTTTCCAAGAACCAGTGACCGCGCCGGAACGCCCACCGTTTGCGGCGAAATAATTTCGTAGGTCAGCGGGTTCTTGATGATTCCGTCTTGATGAATCCCAGCTTCATGCGCAAACGCATTTGCTCCAATGATGGCTTTGTTGGGAGCGACTTGTGCTCCCGTAATTTCCGTCAGCATGCGGCTTGTTCGAAAAAGCTCTTCCAGCCGGATTCCCGTCGTCACATTAAAACTTTCCTTGCGCACCGCCAGCGCTACCACCACCTCTTCGAGCGCCGCGTTACCGGCGCGCTCACCGATTCCGTTGATGGTGCATTCGATTTGGCGCACGCCTGCGCGAATCGCCGCCAGCGAATTGGCGACCGCCATTCCCAAATCGTCATGGCAGTGCGCGCTTAGCGTGATGCCCTGCGGATCGCCGAGAAACTCGCGGACTTTGGTGAACATTGCGCCGTATTCTTCCGGCACGGCGTATCCCACAGTATCCGGCAGATTCAGGACCGTCGCGCCCGCGTCCACAGCCACGCGGCAAACCTGGCAGAGAAAATCGATGTCTGTGCGTCCAGCATCCTCGGCGGAGAATTCCACTTCGCCCACATGCTGCCGCCCGTAGCGGATCATCGCGCCGATGGCTTCGAGCGCCTGCTCGCGCGTGATGTTCAGTTTCACTTGAAGATGCAAATCCGAAGTCGCGAGGAAAACGTGGAGGCGCGGCATGGCCGCGGGTTTCAACGCTTCGATCGCCGCATCGACGTCCTGTTTTTTTGCGCGCGCGAGTGCCGCGATCGGCACGGTGCGGATCTCTTGCGAAACTTTTTGTACCGCTTCGAGGTCGCCGCGCGAGGCAATCGGGAATCCCGCTTCTATGACGTCCACATTTAGTGCGGCAAGCTGCCGCGCCAGGCGAATCTTCTCTTCGGTTTTCATCGAGAAGCCCGGCGACTGCTCGCCGTCACGGAGCGTAGTGTCAAAAATGCGTACGACGTCCATAGAGTCTCCCATGCTCTAGTAACGCATGGGAGGAGCCCTGCAGTCCAATTTATCTTTATTCTACTTTTGATAATCCTGCCTTATACTAGCCCTGCAGGGGGATCCGTGGATCTTGGTGAACTGCAAGTATTTCTGATGGTTGCGAAGGAGGGCAGCTTTTCGCGGGCCGGGGAGCGCCTTTATCGCACCCAGCCGGCTATCAGCCTGGCCATCCGCAAGCTGGAGGACTCACTGGGGCAGCCTCTGTTCGTGCGCGGCGCGCGCCCTGTGCGGCTCACCGATGCCGGAACGCTTCTGAAAGACTATGCCGAACGGCTGATCAACCTGCGCGACGAGGTCAAAAAAGGCCTCACCGAACTGGAAGGATTGAAGCGCGGCGAACTTTCGCTCGGAGTGAACGAGAGTTCAATTCATGCGCTGCTCCCGGCGCTCGGCAAGTTCCGCGAAAAACATCCGGGGGTGCAAGTACGTGTTCACCGCATGTTCTCGCGGGACATCCCGCACGAAGTGTTGAACTACCGGCTCGACCTGGGCGCGATTTCTTTCGTGCCGCGCGACGAGCACCTCCAGGCTACCGAAATATTAAAAGACGAACTGACGCTGGTTGTGCCTCCCAAGCACGCGCTGGCAAAAAAGCGTGAAGTGGATGTCGCGGAGCTCGGAGACGAAAACTTCATCGCGCATATCGTCGAATCGCCCTTCCGTCGGCGGGTGATCGAACTGTTCGCGCGCAACCGCACGGCGCTGAAAATGCCCATTGAAATGCCGACGATTGAAAGCATCAAGCGCTTCGTGCAGATGGGCATGGGGGTGGCCATCGTGCCGCGCATGTGCGTGCAATGGGAAATCGAGCACGGCTGGATGAAAGAAGTAAAAATGCGGCAGCTCAACATGCCGCGGCACGTGTATCTGGTTTCACGGCGCGGGGCGCGGTTGCCGCATGCGGCGGCAGAACTGATGCGCATCCTTCGCGAAGAGTAGGACCTCGCTTCCTCCAATTTTTCAAGCAAGATTTTTCCAGGTCAGATATGCTTCGGCGGACAGCTCCTTTTTCTTTGTGAAGGTGCGCGCTTGACGAGCGGACTGGCAATTCTGGCGATCGGATTTTTCCTGGGGATGCGGCATGCCACCGACCCGGATCACGTGATCGCGGTGTCCACGATTGTGAGCCGCGAGCGTTCGATTGCCAAAGCAGGACTGATCGGCATCCTTTGGGGCTGCGGGCACACGCTGACGATTGTGGCGGTGGGAGCGGCCATCATTTTGTTTGGACTGGCAATTCCTCCCCGCGTCGGCCTGACGATGGAATTTTCCGTGGGCCTGATGCTGATTTTGCTCGGCCTGCTGAATCTTTCTGGCGCGATGAAATGGATCAGCGAAAAATTCTCTCTCGCTCATCCGCGAGTTACGGGGGAGCATGCGCACGTTCACGAGCATGACTCCAAGGTCCATTTTCACTGGCACTCGCACTCCCCTGCGGAGGAGCACCATGGCGATATCCTCGCGACACCGGGATGGATGACCGGACCTTTCAGACATCTGGGAATTTTTCATGCATTGCGGCCGCTGCTTGTAGGCATCGTTCACGGGCTTGCGGGTTCCGCGGCGGTGGCTTTGCTGGTGTTGAGTACGATTCACCAGCCGAAGTGGGCGGTGCTCTATCTCCTGGTTTTTGGCGTCGGCACAATCGCCGGGATGACGTTGATCACCGCGGTGCTGGCGCTGCCTTTCTCCTTTGCGGGTTACAAATTCGCCTGGCTGAATCGGGGACTCGTCACCGCGTCCGGGCTGCTCAGCCTGGCATTCGGGGTCTTCGTTTGCTACCACATCGGAATCGTCGATGGGCTCTTCAGCGCTCACCCCAATTGGACCCCCAGTTAAGTTTGACCTCGTGAAGTCCGAGACCTCTAACTCCAGACCCCGGGCATTTGTAAGGATGATAAGGAAAGGAGTTGCGGGAGGGGGTAACACAACACCCCGGCAGTCTTGAGAAAGAGTGCGGAAGATCCTGATTGGAAAAGAGTTGTGAAACACTCCTGGTGCGAAGAGAGACAAGAGAGCGTTGGAACGTACGAACCTAGTGCAAGGGTCGAAGGCTAGAAGAGTGCAAGAGTAAGTGTTGCCGCTAAAGGATCTAGGGGAGCGGACTGTTGGCGAGAGAGTAATTGGATGGGATGGGACGGTTAGAAGGACTGCTTGGCGGGCCCGCAGATGCGTCCGGGATGCAGAAAGCGCACATAAAGGGCGGGGCACAGAGGAATTGCTCCGATGCAACAAAAGGATTAGTTCACCTAGGACGATCAGATTTTCCGGGAAGGCACATGATGGTTGCGAGCATGGTGGCGCAGTGGACTTCCTGGCCGTTCTTGTGGACGTAGACATCGGCGGCGCAGATTTTGAGCGTTTTGCCAAAGCGGAGCACCCGGGCGCAGGCGAGCAGCTTTTCTCCGTCGGCAGGGGCGAGCAGATTCATTTTGTATTCCACGGTGAGAACGGAGGAATCCGCGGGCATCAGCGTATACGCCGAGTAGCCGCAGGCGCTGTCGGCGATGGCTCCGGAAACGCCAGCGTGAAAGTAGCCGTGCTGCTGGGTCAATTCGGCGCGAAACGGAACCTGGATGGTGATGTGGCCGGGGCCCAATTCGGCGAGCTCCGCTCCCAGGTGTTTCATCAATCCCTGGCGCGCGAAACTGTCGCGGATGCGGCTTTCATACTGCGGATCGGAAGCGGTAAATCGAGGATTGTCTTTCATGAACGTGAGTATAGCAGCGCCGAGGGAACGCCCAGGCGCTTCTGGTGTCGCTGAGTAGGAAGAAGATCGAGGAAGAATCAAGAACCTGCCGTCTAATACCGAGGGCGCAACACCATCAAAATCGTCTCACCACCTTATGTGTCCGGCCCACGCGCCGACTATTTATCCGCGCGTTTCATGCCTTCACGGTAGAGCGAGAAGATCGCCCAGCCGAGCGAGACGAGGGCGAAGGTAATGAGAAAAATGAACAGGAATCCTGGACGCGGAGCCCGGGTCGCGAGCTTTGGGAAGAGCCCCATGAGGGCCACGCTTCCGAAAATGAACGCCCAGCCAGCCAAAAGCATCCGGCGAAACATAGTTCTTAAGCCTCGACCCTTGCTCTCCTATATACTTGAGGAAGGTACACGAAAAAGCAGTACAGGCAACTTCCCCACCAAGAGCCAACCAGTAGTACAACGAACCACATCCGCTTTGCCCATGCCACGGAGCGATCGATTCGGACCCAGTATCGCCACATGCCAAACCACAGGAAAAACAGTGCGATTGGTCCCGAAATCCCCAAGATTCCCCACGGAAGCCGGGCCCAGAAAGACATACGTGCCGTATCAACCTTGCCGAGAAATACGGGAGTTAAAGCGAGCACGAGGAACGACGATACCGCGAAAAGTTTGACAGCCTGACGAGTTACGAGCCAGTCGTCTTTGAACCAGGTCCAGATCATAATCCTTGCTTCCCGACGGCAGGTGGACCACTGAATTCACTCTGAGGTTCTTTTTGAAGGCACAGCACGGGAAGAGGATACCACTTCCGTAATCCATCCTGACGGAAGTTGAGGAGGTGCCCTGCCGATTCGGTTCGCGAAATGGGCGAGCGGTTCTTCTCTTGTCTGGCTCTCGATCCTCGCCCAGGGTCATGCCATGGGTTCAAGCTTTAACGATCCTAGTTTTGGGCGAGGGCTTCGTGGACAGAGGGGTGGATGGGGAGGAGTTTGGCGAGGCCGGCGACCTGGATGACGGCGTTGCCCTGCTGAGTGAGGGCGGCGAGGGCAAACCGTTTGCCGGCGTTGCGGCGGTGCACATAAAGCTGGACCAGGGCGCCGACTCCTGCGGAGTCCAGGAAGGAGACGCCGCTCATATCGAGGATGAGCTGGGCGGCGGGTTCGGGGCGCAAGGTTTGAATGAAATTGTGGACGGTTTCGATGCTCAGTTTGCCGGTAAGGAGGGTGACAAGGCGGTCGGGGCCGGATGCAGGGAGTCGTTCCAGATCGAGTTGGACGGGTTGCATAAGGACGCAGCTTAGCCGAAAAATGGCGTCCGCGCAAAAATTTCGCCGGCGACCGTCCACCGGTCACCAGGGAGCGCGCGGCTTCTTCTTCATATAAACTATACCTGTAGATATCGGATTCGATAATTTTCATTGACGCGAGCGCATTGCCGCGCTACCGTGCACCGTTTCCCTCTCGGAACCTAAGAAGCGCTGCAGAACAAACGGCCGAGGAAGACCCGGCCAAGGCAAACGAGATCCATCCTCTGGCATGGCTGGCGAGGTACACACGCAGCCCCAGGCATTCGAATGCGCTGCGCCACACGGTGCTATTCGTCCTCCTGCTGCTCTGCTCGATCCCGGTATGCGCGCAATATCAGCAGCCGTTCGTCTTCTCCACGGCAGGGGCGGTGATGACGCGGAATGACCAGACGGGAGTGTTGACGCCGGTTGCCGGATCGCCGTTCGCGCCGGCGTTGTTGCAAACGCTCGACGTCCCAAGGGCGGTTTCAGCATTCACATGTATCAGGTGAATGCGACGACGGGAGCTTTTGCGGAAGTTCCCAATTCCCCGTTTGCATCGGCGAACACGAATGAGCCGGTGTTCATAGCGGTAGAACCCAGCGGGAAATACATCGCGGTGGTCAACCGAGCGAGCCCCAATGCGGGCCAGGGCTCGATCGAAACGTTTCAGATCGATTCGGCAAATCTGGCGCTGGTTCCTGTTGCGGGATCCTGCAGGAGCTGGATTCCACGGTGATCGGCGTTGGGATCGACCACCTGAACCGGCGCTTCTATGTCTTTCTGGCCCCCAATCCCAACAATCCGGCGATCCAGATGGATTCGGAGCTGAACAACTATGGGATTGACCCGCAGACGGGATTCGTCAGCGGGAACTCCTTCCTGGTGGGTTCGGAAGGCCGGTGTTTCACGATGGATCCGCAAGGCCGGTTTCTGGTCGTGGGTATCGGCCGGATCGAAGGAATCATCGGGATTCTCCCGATCGCGGCCGACACGGGGATACCCGGTGGCACGTTTGTAGAGACTTCGCTGGGACTGGGAAGCTTTCCGAATGAGATTTCGACGGAGGTAACCGGTAGCTTTATCTATCTCACTTACCTGAACGGCACCAATCCTCCCGTGCATATTTTCGCCATCGACCCGCCGACGCAATTGCTGACGGAAACAGCGAGTTCACCGCTGCCGGGATTTACGTCCGTCCCCGCGCTCATGCTGGATCCGACGGGGCCGTTCATGTACCAGAGCGACGCCACGGGGACGAGCGTACAGGCTTTCCAGATCGATCCGCTGACGGGTTACTTCACCGCGGTCGCCGGAACCACAATCTCGGCGCCCGGAGTGAATGGTTCTTATGTCTTCAGCATTGTTCCAGGGCAGCAGAATCTGGTTGGCCCGCAAGCGAGCCTGACCCCTGCGGCGCTTTCTTTGGGGAACATCACGGTCGGGACTGCCAGTCCGGCGCAACCGATCGTGCTCACCAGCAGGGGAGATCAGGCGTTGAGCCTGACTTCGATATCGATTGGCGGCGCGAATGGTGTGTTGGTCGTGATGGTTACGTGCGCGGCTGCGAGTCTGGGAGGTTGTGGCGGGGTAGCTCCGGCGCGCTCGTTACGCCGCCGCCAGTCATCACGCCGGCGGGAACCTCGACGATTGTTAGTACACCAACGGCGATGTCTGCGACGGGGCAGCCGTTGCAATTGCCGCCGATTCAACTTACGCTGACGGTGAACTAGCGCTTCTTGGTGGGTGGTTAGACTGAGTCCCAACTGCTGGCAGCTCACCAGATGTAACCCTGGTTCGAAGTCGAACCTAGGGAACGGTAAAGATTTTGTTCCATCCGACAGCCGCGTAGCGGCATCCAATCGGCCAGCAAAAGCGTAGACTAGGATTAGCTGGTCCGGGAGTTGGACGATGAAAAGCCCTTATATTGGTCGCGGCATTGCCGTTGTTTTGATTGCTGGCCTGGTGGCCTGGACCGCGGTGCGGGCATTGGGTTCACGGCCACCGGAAGCGCCGAAAATGCCTTTCCCCGCGCCGGCGGTGGATGCGCCCCTGGCGGCGGGAAAGAGCCAGCAAACGGCGGTCTTTGCGGGCGGATGCTTCTGGGGCATCCAGGCAGTATTCGAACACGTCAAGGGAGTGTCGTCGGCAACTTCGGGATATGCTGGAGGCCACGTCAAGTCACCGTCCTACGAAAGCGTTAGTATGGGCGTGACGGGGCACGCCGAGACTGTGAGCATTAAATTTGACCCATCGCAGGTCACCTACGGGCAGCTGCTGATGGTTTATTTTTCCGTGGCGCACGACCCTACGCAGTGGAACCGCCAGGGACCGGATACCGGCAGTCAATACCGGTCGGTGATTTTTTTCACCAACGAGGAACAGAAGAGCATCGCGCAAGCGTACATTGCGCAACTCGAGGCCGCCAAAGTGTATTCGAGACCGCTGGTGACGAAGGTGGAGCCCTTTCAAGTTTTTTATCCAGCGGAGGACTACCATCAAGACTATTTGAAGAACAATCCAAACAATCCCTACATTGTGTACAACGACCTGCCCAAACTGGAAAACCTCAAGAGGGTTTTCCCTGCTCTTTATCACCCGTAGCAAGCGGAATTCGTTTTAGGGCTCGATGCGCTCAAGCTCGGGGAAATCCCTGCTCAGAAGAAGTTTCTTTTGTAACTTTCTACTCTGTGAGCGTGGTCTACTGTTTGAGGAAATCCTGTATCGCCATTTTACAAGTTGAGCTAGATTGAAATGGGACGTTTTTCCGAGAGGGTCCAAAATCCTAGATCAGAATGAGCCGGGAGGCAAACCGTTATGAGAGCTCTCGTTTGTGCTGCTCTGTTTTTGTCGGCAGCAGGTGCGGTGCTGGTGCAGGAAAGCCGGGCCAATGCCGTGCCAAAGCCCGTTACCGTGGAGATCAAAAACGCGCAAGGCCAGGTGATGGGCACCGCGGTCCTGACGCCTGCCCCTAAGGGCGTGAAGATCACTCTGGATATCAAAAACCTTCCCCCAGGTGAACATTCGCTGCATATTCACCAGTTTGCGAAATGCGAACCGCCGGACTTTAAATCGGCGGGACCGCACTTTGCCGGTGGCGGCGAGCATACCCATGAAGGGATGCCTGCGGGCGACATCCCGGACTTTTCGTTGGTGGTGGGTGTGGATGGCACGGCCCACGCGAGCACCATCGCGCCGAACGTGACTCTGGGCACGGATGATCACTCGGTCTTCAGCAATGGCGGCACGGCGATTGTGATTCACGCGGTCGCCGGCGGAACCGGCTCCGCGGCTCCAGCGCGGATCGCTTGCGGCGTGATAAGCAAGCCCGAATAATCGCGGCGTAATTTTTCCGCTTATTTGTTGCTATCCGGGCGCTCGGTCACGGCTTTGCCGCCTGCGCCCGGAAGGGGTGTTTTTGCGCCGTGGCGCGATTCACCCTCAAGCAATGCTTGCAAGCTGGGATACGTGTAGATCGTCGGTGCATGGTTTTGCATGAGGCCTCCGGTGTCCGCCGTGGGACCGTAGTTGCTGTGGAGGTCGCGCCCCAGCACACGCAGAATGGCCATCTGCTGGCCGCGATGATGAGCGGTGTGCGCGATTCTTCGCACCATCACCCAGGCGTGAGACCGCTGCACGTCAAAAAACTTCGTTTCTGCTTCCCACCATGAATTATCCTTCGTGCGCAGCACTTCCAGTCGCTTCGCACTGTCGGCCGCGTAGCGTTTGATGAACTCCAGCCGAGTTTCGGGGGTTGGGAGGGGCGGCGCACCGACGTCGATCCCCAGCATCGTTAGAAACCAAAGATCTTCACTGACGCACTGATGGACCATCTGTTCGTGAACGCTGCGGCCGCGGGGGTCGCCAGCGCGCGGGCGTACGGGGAGATCTTCGTCGCGAAACTCGCTCCAGACGCTGACCACTTTGATGCGCTCGGTCTCATAGGTTTCAACGAGGAAATCGTAAGCCATGGGGCTATCCTCTCGTACCGCACCGGCGTCCATTTTCCCTCTCGAAAAACTTTGCGTCAACCTGTTGGCGCGCAAGGAATTCACCGCGACATTTATTTGCGCGCGGCGCAAAGTTTGAAGTTTGTAAAACAGGTTCGTCGAAGAGCTGTGGATCGAGGGAACTTGCGACGAGCGCGCGAACGCAATGGAGAAAAAACACCGGGCGCGTGCAAGTTACTGGGGCTAGTACCAGCATTTTTTGTCACACTTTCGAGAACCGCCATAACTTCACAAATAGTCTTTATTGTGGCCGCGATATTGCTCCTCTTCCCGGGTGTTCTAAAAATGAAAATCGGCGGGGCTCACAGCGGAGTGAGCCTCGCACGGCTTCGAACGCGATGAAGCGAAGCCGTTCCGAATCGCGTGAGCACAAAAATCGTGCAGCTAAAAACAGGGGGACATATGAACTGGAATCTGATCGAAGGGAAATGGAAACAGATGAAAGGGCAGCTTCGCGAAAAGTGGGGCAACCTCACGGATGATGATCTGGAAATGATCGCCGGGCAGCGCGACCAGCTGATCGGCCGGCTGGAAGTGCGGTATGGCATCGCCAAAGAAGAGGCCGCAAAGCAGGTCGATGAATTTGCGGATTCGCTCCAGCCAAAAGAGAAAGAGCTGAAGCGCGCCGCGCATCAATCTTAGGCGATTGGCTCACGCTATCGTTCAACTCACCAAAGCACACGAACATCGCTGATCGGGAGCGGCCCGGTTTGTTGTCGCGGCCGCTCCAGGAACGATGGTTGATTCTTGTCTGAAATTTGGAATTTCCGAAGGGAGCAGATGACATGAAAACAGCCACACTTGCTGGACTTGCTCTGCTGGTGCTGGGAGTTCTTTCTCTGGCGTACCAGGGAATCGCCTACACGACGCACAAAAAAGTCGTGGACATCGGACCCATTCAAGCGACCAAGGAAGAGAAGCAAACGATTCCCCTTTCACCAATTCTCGGAGGAATCGCGCTGGTTGGCGGCGTGGTGCTGCTGATGGCCGGCCCCTGGCACGAGGGCAAATCAGAAGGGAGGGGTCTATGCTTCGCTATGCATTGGGCTCTTTCATCGTGGCGCTGATCGCAGCGGTCTTCGGCTTTACGGGGATTGCGGTAGCCGCCGCGGGAATCGCTAAGCTGTTGTTCTTCCTTTTCATCATCCTGTTCGCGATTTCGCTGCTGGCGCACGTCCTGCATCGCCAGTGAACTCGCCACCGTCCGGGGAGTGCGCCCCTGACAACCACTTCCCGTACGGGCAGCTCACGGCATTGTGAACAACTGCTTGTTGACATGCGCTTTGCACAGGAGTATTTACACATTTACGCGCACGGCGCTACCGGATTCTCCCCCCGTTTTCAGTGCGCGCACGTCTAAGCCAACTAGGAGGCCAACATGTCGAATCCTGTCCGTGCTATCCCCGAGGGATATCACACCATTACGCCGGGGCTGACTTGCAAGAATACGGCCCAGGCGATCGAGTTTTACAAATCAGTATTTGGTGCAAAGGAAATCATGCGCATGCCAGGACCGGGCGGCGCGATCATGCACGCCGAAATTCAAATCGGCGACTCTCGGATCATGCTTGCCGACGAATTCCACGGAATGAGCCGCGCGCCATCCCCCGGCACGATGGATGCCGTTGCGATGTTCATGTACACGGATAATGTGGATGCAGTGTTTAACCGCGCGGTCAGCGCCGGTGCAAAGGTAGACATGCCGCTCGCGGACCAATTCTGGGGCGACCGCTACGCCAAAATCACCGACCCCTTCGGGCATCAGTGGGGCCTGGCGCAACACGTGGAAGACGTCGCTCCAGCGGAGATGCAGCGCCGCTCCGAGGAGTGGACGGCGAAGATGGCTAAAGCCGCCGGGCAAAGTTGATTGCAGTTTTCACTGGTTCCACAAAAGCCTTGCCGTCTGCAAAGCAAACGGCGGGGCTTTCGATTGTTTACAGGATGCGGGCATCTTTACCCGAGTGGCCACAGCCACGCCGCTCCGCGGACGCCGCTGGCATCGCCGTGCTTTGCGGGAAGAACAGGCGTGTCGGCTTCCTTGCCGAAAACGTACTCCTTTAGCCGAGCGGGCACATTCTGGTAAAGGCGCGGAATTCGCGATGCGCCGCCCCCCATGACAATGACGTCTGGATCTAGAAGATTGATGACTTGTGCCAGCCCCCGAGTAACGCGATCCTCGAATCGATCGAGCGCCGCGAGTGCAGCGGACTCTCCCGCGGCGGTGCGCGCGAAAATTTCAGGGCCCTTGATCGAGGCACCCGTCGCGCGCTGATAGTCGGCTTCCAGCCCGGTTCCTGATATCCAAGTTTCGATGCAGCCGTTTCGCCCACAATAGCAGGCGGGGCCGGGGTATTCTTCCGCGCGCATCCACGGGAGAGTGTTGTGTCCCCACTCGCCGGCGACACCGTTCGAACCGCTGTGGACGCGGCCATCGACAGCGATTCCTCCGCCGCACCCGGTCCCGAGAATGACCGCGAAAACGACGTGCTTGCCTGCACCCGCTCCGTCCGTCGCTTCGGACACTGCCAGACAGTTCGCGTCATTCGCACAGCGCACTTCGCGCGCGACAGCGCGGCTCAAATCTTTGTCAAAGGGAGTTCCATTCAGCCAGGTTGAGTTGGCATTTTTTACCATGCCGGTTCTTGTGGAGATGGTTCCGGGAATGCCCATACCGACGGTGGCACTCCGTCCGAGTTCCTTCTCAATTGCTTCCACAGCATCCGCAACGGCGCGCACGGTTCCTTGATAGTCAAAACGGGGTGTCGCAATACGATGACGGTGCAGTTCGGCGCCGTCACGATCGAGCGCGACGAATTCGATCTTGGTGCCGCCAAGATCGACTCCGATTCGAATGCGCTCGTCGTTTGCAGCAGACATCATTCGTGCCCCTCTCCAGGCGCGGGAGCATTCTATCCCGCGAAGAGTTGCTGTCCATCCGTTTTTGGGGTTTTCGTCTTGCTGCGAGGGTTGGGATTGGAGCGGGGCTATTCGTCGCCGCGAACTTGCCACCAATCGAGACGCTCGAACTCCGTCATTTTTTCGTCGCCATGGTCCCGATACCAGCGGCTCCAGACGACCGCGTCGGCAGGCAAATTCTCATCGGTGATTTCCTGCAAGGCGAGAAAACACCAGTTGCGCATCTGCGGAGTCGTTCGGGGATTCATGGCCAGATCGATCAACCTGGGAACCATCCTCATGCGTTGCTTGCGCATGAAATTGCCACAATCGGTAATATTGCAACCGGCGCGATCGCGGACACTGTTGGACGGATCCTCGGTGAAGGCGGTGAACAACTCATCGAGAACTTCGTCTTTGCCGAGGTAGCGCATGCCTTCGACGGCCCACAGCCTAACTGTGGGGTCTTTGTCGTTCCTGGCGTAGTCGAGAAGCACGCCATGGATGCGGTCATAATTCACGCCGCGGCCGGCGAGCATGCCGAGAAAACAAACGGCAGCCGCCCGATATTGAATGTCTGTGCGCGCGCGTTCGATCAGCAGATCGGCTGCGCGAGCGTCCTTCTGCCAGCCGTCCAGCACAAGATTAATGTCGGCGTTGGCGTAGCGTACGCGGAGGTCCTTGGAATATTCGGAACGCCGTTCCAGCTGCCGCATGCGATCAGTCAGTCGAATGTGGCCGATCCAGCTTTCGACTTGCTGATCGAAGAGCTCGAGCGCCCGTTCGTCGTGGCCGATCGCGCGTTCCAGAAGTTCTTCCGCCTGATCCTGCGCGGGCAAGGCCCGAACGCGTTCGACATCCGCGTCCGTCATGGATGCGGAGAAAACGCGGCGCGAGACAGGATTGGGGCGCGCGGCCGCTGCCGCCCGGGCGCCGCGCACACGCGAAGAACCCGCAAAGCTCCGCCAGGAGACCCATCC
Source organism: Candidatus Acidiferrum sp. (assembly GCA_036522195.1). Lineage (GTDB taxonomy): Bacteria > Acidobacteriota > Terriglobia > Acidiferrales > UBA7541 > Acidiferrum. Next base: position 34,495 of record DATDGF010000017.1, read on the forward strand.
GAAGATGCCCATGGCCATCACGATGAAAATGGCGATGGAGGCGGCCGCGGACTGGCGTGGCTGCGGTCTGGAAGCCGCGGTACCGAATGCCGGTTGCATCGCCTGGGACGACACACCGAGCGGCAAGACTACTTCGACATGCGTGTCTAATTTCAGCCCGGCAAGCGATTCAATCTGCGAAACGATCCAGCGAGCTTCCTGTCGGCTGTCGATTTCATCGGCAAGTGTGATTTTGCGGTCATTCTTTGTCCGCAGGCGGATGGCGTAGAGCGCGCTTCCCGCGCTGCCGCTCTGCTGCATGCTGACGACTGGCAGGATGGTAGCAACTTCAGAAAAGGGGACTCGCCGGGTAGAACCGAGACCGAGCATGCCTCTGCGCGACTGGATTTCGCCGTTGGCCACTGTGATGCGGGCGCTTCCGAGCGTGACGTGGAAAACGCCGTAGATGAGGAGCAGATCGAACAAACCAAAAACGATGAAGAAGAACGAAGGAGCGTGCGAACGCGAGATCCCGAAAACCACTGCGCTCCAGATCAAAGTGAAGGCAAAGAGTCCGAGGGCGCGGCCCGGATTGCGAAACGCTGGAAAGAAAAATTCAGTTCCACCCGACTGCATCGAGACGATCACTTTTGTGTGCGCCGGCTGTGGAACGGCAGTGGAATCCGATGCACCGGGCGCCGTTGCAAATCCATAGGCGTCCGATCCGGAAAAGCCTGGAGATTGCGAATCTCGCGCCGGCTCCGCCGAGGATGCGGTCCGAAAGACGGGCAATTCGAAATCATCCTTGTAGTCTACGCCGGGCACGTCCGCTTGCGCGTGGAGCAGCCAGAGAACCTGATCGCTCGGATTATCGTGGTAGGTCACGAGACTCTCTGGGGGAATCTCGAAGTCCACGGGAATCATGCGTCCGAGCGGTCCGGGACCTACCGCTCCCGAGGGAACATTCTGCTCGGCCTGCCAGAGAACGGCTTCCTGTGTGGTGCGACTGTTACCCGCGCCAGTGACGACTCTGCGAACGCAGGACAGGCGCAAGTCGATCCCGTGCTGCGCTTGGGTCTCGAGTTTTAGATGAATTCTTCCACTGACGTGGTCGCCCGGAGAAAAAGGAAGCGAATTGAATTCGAAATAGGTATTGCCGAAGCGCCGGTGACGAATCGTCGCGCGCATGGCATTGGCGATCAGAATGGCGCCAAGCAGATTGAAGCCAAGGAGGATAAATACGCGCGGGTCGCTGCTGCGCGCCATCTTCGGAACCATTCCGAAGAGAAAAGGAAGGGTAATCATGTTGCAAAGAATGGCGATCACCCAGTAGGTGAGCTCGCTTTTCTTATTTGAGCTTTCCGCCCGGCGGCTGGCCCAATCCGTCCGCCAGAGCCAGGGAGAGAGTGGTTGGGATTCTTCGATGGCGGCCTGCTTCTTGAGGAGCCTGTAGCCTCCAATCGCGGCATAGATTAACCCTCCCCCGATGACTGCGAGAACCAAGCCAAGCATCACTCCGATCAGCGTGCTCCCGTTTGCAGTGTTACCGCGGCCGGCAAGCTGGGTGTAGGCAAAGAAAAGCCCCACCCCAAAGAATGGGAGCCCGAATAGGGCCAGGAAAGCGGCAGCGCCCTTGGAAGGCTGAGTCATACCTTAATCTTAGAGTCGAACAGGTGAACAAAACGCAGGTCAGTCTTGGATTTGTTCTTCTGGTTATTGTTGTGGAGTCGACATTAGCGCCTGCCGGTTCGGCGCTTCTATCTTTTCATTGACTCATTGAGAAGCCAGCGGTGGATTGGAGTTCAACAGAGCGTTCAAGTCCGCAACGATTTCCGTGGCAATTTTTTTGAGATCATCATCAGCGGGGTTTTTGTCCATCTCAAATCGAGCCACCGGAGAATAGGAGGTCACCGTGATGACCGGCCCGTGTTTCGTATCATTGCTCGGCGGCTTGGCCAGTTCGTAAAGCGGCTGTTCGGGACGCGCAAGATTATCGACCCCCACATAGAGCAACATCTTGGGAGCTGTTGAATCACTTCCGACGAGCAGACGACGGATGCGATTCTGTTCGTCGGGCTCGGCGAACACGCCGCGGATTCGCAGCCCAGCATGCGGAACGGTCTCTCCGCCACGAACGCGGCGAACGGTATAGCCAGCCTTTTCCAGTATTTTTACCAAGTTGATCGACATGGCACTCAAAAGTGCGGCCGCTCTGTTGCTGGGTCCGTCGTCGGGGTCGAGGTCGAGTGCTTTTGAAGATGCCGGCGAGCCTGACGACTTGGTCGAGGGATCGCCTGGCGCCGAGCCAGTCGCAGCGCGCGGCGTAGATGGCGCGGTGTCTGAAGGCTCGCTTGGGGCAATCGCGACAGGTGATCCTGGCGGGACTCCTCTCCTGGCGCGGCGGGGTACAACATCCAACTCGAAATCACTTACGTAGACAAGCTTGGAAGTGCCAGAGGATGGATTTGGATCTTGCGACGCGTGAGGAACCACGTCTGTTTTCGTGCTCGGATAAAAGAAAGCGAAGGAGCCGAAAAGAAACGCGAGCAGGGCCAGACCAAAAACCTTCATGGGGATACCTCTCGTGGCAAGGAGTCGTCGGGCCAGGGCAAGCCGCGTACATATAATGACACGAAAATATGCGGAGCAGCGGGCTCGCGGTTCTTGCGAGCAAGAGGATTCAACCTATGAATCGACGATCGGCACTGGAGTCACAACATCCCGAATGGCATAGATCTATCCGGCTAATAGCCCTCCGTCGCGGCGAGGATGGCGCGCGTTTTGTGATTCCAGAGGATGAGCCGGGTGCCGGGATACCGGGCTCCGAGGATCGTCAGACGCTTTCGGGCAATCTCCAGGTCCTGCTGACACTCCAGCCAGAGATGCCTGCCGTCCGCGTCCTCGATCAGAATGTCGTAGAAGGATTGGGTCATCGAAGATACGGGTGCCTCCAAGGTGTACTACCTCCCATGGAGTAGTGAAGGTGGAAAGCAAATCGTTTCAAACTGGAAATGATACCTGGGGTGGAAGATCGTCCCAGGTCATGCCGTTTTCGGAGATCAAGATTTAGCGAGCAGTGGCGCCCTTGAGTTGGCCGAGGGTGGGGGCGACGCCGAGTTGCTGGAGCATCCCGAGCGCGTCCCAGTTGATGTAGGAATCTATGATCTTTCCGTTCACGATGTGGTTGATGGTGATCCCATCGACGGAGATTTTTTTGTTGGTGGCAGGAAACCCCATGAACTCGCCCCTGTGAGTACCTGCAATATTCCAGGAAACCACGAGTTTTTCGTCTTCCGCCACCATGTCGTCGATGGAGAAGTGCAGATCCGGGAAGCCGCTTAAGAATCGATCGACCTGGCTCTTATAGGCTTCGGGGCCAATTGAAGAATCGGACGAGTTGTTGTCATGAAGGGCGTGGCTGGGGGAAATGATTTCGCCGATGAGATCCAGCCGGCGGCCATTCCAGACTTCTCCGTAGAGCCGGCGAATGATTGCTTTGTTTTCCGCGGACATGAGAATTGTCCTCCTCCTGCGGGTAAGTGGTTCTAACATCCCTGGAGTTGGGGCCTTGCCTCACGGAACCATTGGCTGGGGGAATGAGAAGGGTGAGGCTCGTCAGAGCCTACTCCCAAGAAGTTTCGTTTGCAATGCGCTCCGCGCGAACCTGAAGCCTGTGAACGGGACGACTTGCGGCGGTGGCTAGGAGGCCACTCTCAGTCAAGCGAGCAAAGGCCACGCACCGGAAGGCTAAGTTATGCTGTTCTTCTATTTCCGCTAACGAAGTGCAAAACGAGCAGAACCAGGCCAATGACGAGCAAGATGTGAATCACGCCGGCGCTGATGTGAAATGCGAGGAACCCCAGCAACCAGAGAATGATTAAGACCGCTGCGATTAGTCCAAGCATAGCAAGATCTCCTTTTTTTTCGGCGGGAAAACAGCAGGAGACCTTATCTCGAGGATGCGGGCGGGCGCCCGCAGAGAGGAAGATCCCCAGCAGGAGGAGTCTAGGAGTTTGAGTAAAGCCAAGTCTGTCCAGTTTGGCACACCATCGTGGACGCAGGACTATCGCCAGGACTTACACGATCGAAGAATTGTGGCCAGCCGAGGTGAATGCAATTTTGAAGATCGAACTGCGGGCGCGAGGAGGCAACACCTCCGGATAACGCAACTTGTGGCAGAGGAAGCACACAGGCCTGTGATACACTTGAAAAGCACATACCGAGTGTGCGTATATGAAAACCAAACGCGCTCACATTCTGCTGCCCCACGATCTGGTCAAAGAAATCGATTCGATTGTCGGGCCACGGGGCCGCAGCGCATTCCTGGTTGAAACAGCCCGGGAAGCCGTGCGGCGAAAGAAGTTACTGCGTTTCCTGGAAAGCGATACTCCTGCCTGGAAAGAGGAGAATCATCCCGAGCTAAGTCGCGGTGCGGCAGAGTTTGTGCGCGAGCTCCGGCTGGAAAACGAGAAGAAGCGCACGAGGAAGCAGCGGCGTGCGAAAAAATGAAGCTGCTGCTGGATACATCGATCCTGATTGACATCCTTCGCCACAGGAACCAGCGTAACGAATGGCTTGCCGAGCTTGTGCGACGCGGACATACCCTCTCGACTACGACACTTAACGTCGCGGAGATCTATGCCGGGATGCGGCCGGCAGAGGAAGAAAGAACGGAAGCACTGCTGGGCGGCCTGGAGTTGTACGAACTCAGCGGAACGAGCGCTCGGCTGGCAGGCAAGCTGAAGAGCGCCTGGGCGCACAAAGGCTACACATTAACTCTCGCGGACACGATTGTGGCTGCGATAGCGATCGAGCGTGGCTGTGAATTGCTGACCCATAACCGCAAAGACTTTCCGATGCCGGAAGTGCAGCTATACCCGCTGCCGTGAAGGCGACAAGAAACCGCACGCGGCGGATATTCGACGTTCGATCAAGGGGCCAAGAAAAAGAAAGACTCAGACGTAAGACCGACGCCTAGGGCACCGGCACATGCAAAGCACCCGCGGAATCGGCATAGGGGGAGCGGTTGCCCGCTCTCCCCTGCCACACCACCCGACATGCGGGTCCGCATCGGGCGGTTCAGAGGGTTACGCAAGGCCATCGAAGAGCCGAGGAAGCCCGAGAGAGTCGAAGTAGGAGAGCGGA
>DATDGF010000018.1:0-33684 GCA_036522195.1 Candidatus Acidiferrum sp.
GGCAGGGGCCCGAAAGCAATGGGGAAGGCAGAGACTGCATCCCGCAACAAAAACGTTTCTGGCGCTGCGGATAGCGGTGAATCGAGAGATGGAGGAACTCGGGCAGTTTCTTTCTCGGACCCCCGCCACAATGAATTCAGGCGCACGCTGGGTGGTGTTGAGTTACCACTCGCGTGAAGACCGCCTGGTGAAGCATGCTTTTCAGGAGGGAGAGCGAGCAGGATCGCTCCGCGTGCTGACCAAACACGTAATCCAGCCCAGTGAGGAAGAGATGTCGGGCAACCCGCGTTCGCGAAGCGCGAAGCTGCGGTGTGCGGAAAGAATGCCGGCTGAACAACGGCAGGCAGGGTAACGATATGGCACGGAAGAAAAAAGCAACGGCGATGTTGGAATTTCAGACGGTCAAGCGGATTGACAACTCGCGCCTGGTGCGCCACGTCGAGCCGGTGAAGATGCGGAATCTCTACCGCACGGTGGCGCTGGGCGGGATCGTGGCGATGTGTTTCATGCTGTATATCTACCAGCACTTTCGCTGCATTGACCTGAGCTTTCAGCTCGAGGACGTCAAGGGCAAGCAAGCCGAAGCGGCCTCGCTGAACTCCTCGCTGAAGCTGGAGATTGCCGGGCTGCGGAATCCGATGCGCATCGACGTGATCGCGCGGAAGCAGTTGGGCTTGACGGAACCGTTGCCGGAACAAGTGCGGGAATACGACGCGCCGTCTGGCGCGGAAGTGGCCGCAGCGCGATACATCCGGCCTAACCGCGCGCAGTAGCTCCGTTCTGCCGGGGTCATCCGTCGAAGAATTTGCTGTCAATTTTATGACTGTGTACCCGGAGCGATCGCCGATCTGATTCGCCATGCAACAGAACCGTCTCCACGCCGCTTCGGGTGATCGCGCTCCAATCAGAAGTGAGCGTGGGCGCATGGCTGCGAAACGCATCCTGATTGTCGGAGTAGTGGCGACGATCTGGATGGCGGCGGTTCTTGGCCGCTTGGGTTACCTGCAACTTCTCCGACATAGCGATTACATGGCACGAGCGCAGCGGCAGCAAAAGCGCGTGATCGAGATCACCCCAAAGCGCGGCTCTATCTTCGATCGCAACATGCATCCGCTGGCAATGAGCATTCCTGTGGATTCGGCATTCGCGGTGCCTTCGGAACTTGCCGACGAGCAGCTCGCGGCGCGGCTGCTTTCGGGAGTGCTGGGAATTCCACGGGACGTGCTCGAACAACGACTGGAATCGTCGCGCACATTTGTGTGGATTGCGCGGAAGCTTCCTCCGGAAAAGAAGGAAGCGGTAGAGGCGCTGAATCTGAAGGGCGTGTATTTCCAGAAAGAGAATCAGCGGTTTTATCCGAAGCGCGATTTGGCGTCACATGTACTCGGGTTCGTGGACATGGATGAAAAGGGTCTGGGCGGCATCGAGTACGAACTCGACAACCAGATCCGGGGTAAGAGCGAAAAGATCATCGTGATGGCCGACGCGCGGCAGCGCTGGTTTGACGGCGGGGAGGCGCAGCGGGAGCGTGGGGCGAATGTGGTGCTCACCCTGGATGAAAAGGTTCAGTACATTTCTGAGCGTGAGCTTTCGGTGGCGATGGCCCGAACACATGCGATTGCCGGAACGGCGATTGTGATGAATCCCAACACCGGGGAAATCCTGGGGCTGGCGAATTGGCCAAAGTTCAACCCGAATGCGGCGAACGAGGCACCGGCGGAATCGCGGATGAACCGCGGCGTGAGCGCGCTGTACGAACCGGGATCGACTTTCAAATTGATCACGCTGGCGGCTGCGTTCGACCAGGGAATCACGCGGCCCACGGAGGTTTTCGATTGCGAAAATGGCGCCGTTTATATTGCGGGGCACCGCATTCGCGACCACAAACCGTTCGGCCTGCTCAGCGTGGCGGACATTCTGGCGCAATCGAGTGACGTCGGCGCCATCAAGATTGCCCTACGGCTAGGCGCGCCGAAATTCTACGACTACATTCGCGCGTTCGGATTTGGCCAGCCCACGGGTGTCGACATGCCGGGTGAGAGCAAGGGATTGCTGCGGCGGCTGGAAAACTGGACGCCGGTGTCGATCGGGTCCATCTCGATGGGGCAGGAAGTTGGCGTTACGCCGATTCAGCTCATCAGCGCTGTCTCCGCGATCGCTAACGGCGGAATGCTTTATAAGCCGCACGTCATTGCCGAGTTGCGGCGCGGCGAGGAGGTCCTGCCTGCGGAGGGTCCGCTGGCTCCAGCGGAGCCCAGGCGAGTGATTCGGCCGGAGACGGCGGCCACGCTGCGGCGTTTGATGGAAGGCGTAGTCCTGGAAGGCACCGGAAAGCTGGCACACCTGGATGGATGGACCGCGGCTGGCAAAACCGGTTCGGCGCAAAAAATAGATCCGGCGACAGGGCGATATTCGCCGACGCATTTCATCGCGTCTTTTACGGGGTTTGCGCCCATCAGCAATCCTGCCGTGGCTATTCTGGTGTCTCTGGATTCCCCGGTCGGACTGCATGAAGGCGGAATGGTAGCGGCGCCGGTCTTCAAGCGCATCGCGGAGCAGGTGCTGCCATATCTGGATGTGCCGCGGGACGTGCCGGTAGGTTCGCAGCTGATGCAGGCTTCGTACAAGAGTCGTGACATTTCCGACAGTGCTGCGCTGGAAGATTTTACGCCGGTGGATTTTTCAGGCCTGCCCGATCAGCCTCCAGCGGAGACTTCGGCGCCCAATTCGAAAGAGAGCAAGAGCGCGCCGCCCGCGGTGACAGTGGCCGTGGACGAAGGCGGGGATATTGAGGTCCCGGATTTTTCCAGCAAGACGATGCGCGAGGTAACCGAGGCTTGCGTTCACCTGGGATTGGACCCTGTTCTCGTTGGCAGCGGTCTTGCATCGAATCAGACGCCAGCGGTCGGAGCGAAACTTCGGCGAGGCGCAAAGATCACCGTGCAGTTCGGAACACCGGCATCAAAGATAGAGAAGCCGAAACAGAGGGCCAGGCCTTAGGATGAAAATTGGATTGAGCCAAGAAGAAGACCAGACACGGGATGCCGCCACGAACCAGGTTGACAGTCAATTGAATCCGTCCGTCCATCGCGACAGGTCAGCCATTCGAAGAAAACTGAGCGAATTATTGGAAGGCACTGAGACCGCCGTCGCGGCCGGCGTGGGGGACCTGGAAATTCTGCAGGTGGCTTGCGATTCGCGGAAAGTGCAGCCGCGGGCGCTCTTTTTCGCGTTGCATGGCGCCAAGGCGGACGGAAACGCGTTCATACAGGATGCCGTGAAGCGCGGAGCCGTGGCCATCGCGAGCGCGGAGCCTGTACTTAGCGCGGTGCCGAAAGGCGTGACGCGGATTCAGGTGCGCCACACACGCAAGGCGCTGGCGATTACGTCGGCGAATTTCTTTGGGAAGCCTGCAAATGCGTTGCAGCTCGTTGCGGTGACAGGAACGAACGGGAAGACGACGACAACGTCGGTGATCGATGCAATCGTAAAGGCTTCCGGCGCGCAGACAGGTTTGTTCGGGACTATCGCGTATCACACGCCTCTCGGTGACTATCCTGCACCGAACACCACCCCCGAGTCCGTGGACCTGCAGGGATTTTTCGCGGAAATCCGCGACGCGGGTGGGGAATATGCTGTTCTCGAAGCGAGCTCGCACTCGTTGGCGATGGATCGCGTTTGGGGTTGTCATTTTCAAGCCGCAGTGTTCACCAACCTCACGCGCGAGCACATGGATTATCACAAGACATTTGAGGATTATTTTGCCGCGAAGAAAAAGCTTTTTGAAGGCACAGGCGCGGGCGCTCCGGAAGTGGCGGTCCTGAATACCGACGATGAATTTGGAAAACGGCTTGCCGGGCTTGCAAAAAAGACTGTGACCTATGGGTTGGAATCACCAGCCGACATCACAACGAAAAAATTCCATCTGACGTTTGAGGGATTGACGTTCACGGCGCAAACGCCAAATGGGAAAGTGCAGGTGGAGTCCGCGCTGGTGGGCCGCATCAACGTCTACAACCTGCTAGCCGCGATTGGCGCGGCGCAAGGGCTGGGTCTCTCGAACGCAGTGATCGAGAACGGCATTCGAAACCTGCAGAGCGTTTCCGGGCGTTTCGAGCGGATTGATCTCGGGCAACCGTTTCTAGTGATTGTGGATTACGCACACACGGACGATGCCCTGGAGAATCTGATTCGAACGGCACGCGAGCTGAATCCCAAGGGACGGATCATCACACTCTTTGGGTGCGGCGGCGAGAAGGACCGCACGAAGCGGCCGGTGATGGGAGAAGTCACCGGCCGTCTGAGCGATCTTACGATACTTTCGAGCGACAATCCGAGAAGTGAGGACCCGCTGAAAATCATCAGCGACGTCATCGTTGGCTTGCAGAAAACCGCGGGGAAATATCTGATTGAACCCGACCGCGAAAAAGCCATCGGGCTGGCGATGGACGAAGCGCGCGCGGGAGACATCGTGCTTTTGGCCGGAAAGGGTCACGAGAATTATCAGGTCTTGGCGGACCGCGCCTTCGAATTTGACGATCGCATCGAGGCGCGGCGGGCGCTGCGCCAGCGTGGATTTTCCGAGCCGCAAGGCGGCCCAGCAAAAGGAGAGCCGCAAGAGAGTTCGGGCTCAGGGTTTGGCACTTAGCGCGCTTGAATAAAAGCTGTGACGAGGGCGCTGGTGCCATTGGTCGCCTCTTGAAAGGAGGAACCCTCAAAACGGTGAGAACACAACCTGGCGTGGTTGGTGCGGTTAAGAAGAACCCTTTGAGGAACTTATGCGGTGGACGATTGCACAAGTGGCTGGCGCTCTGGGTACTTGGCCGAGAACGAAACTCGACCCCATGGCCCGGGTGGCCGGCGTCTCGATTGATTCTCGCACACTACGTGCCGGAGAACTGTTCATCGCCATCCACGGACCGCGTCACGATGGACACGATCATGTGGGTAGTGCGATTGAGCGTGGAGCGATCGCGGCGGTGGTGGCAGAAAGCCGTCTTTCGCAGTACCCGGGTGAAATCAGCAGCCACTGCATCGCCGTGGCAGACACCTTCGAGGCACTCAAGCAGCTCGCGCGCGCGGTGCGCGAAGCCTGGGGCGGGAAAATTGCCGGGGTCACAGGTTCTGTCGGCAAGACCACCACGAAGGAGATCCTGGCGGCATTGCTGGGCGCGAAGCTGCGGGTGTTGAAGTCGGAAGGCAACCTGAATAACGAGTACGGGCTGCCACTGACGTTGTTCCGGCTGGAGGAAACGCATCAGGCCGCGGTGCTGGAGATGGGCATGTCCCGGCGGGGTGAGCTGGCACGGCTGGCGGCGATTGCCAAGCCGGATGTTGGAGTGGTGACACGCGTTGCGCCCGCGCATTTGGAGTTTTTTTCGTCCATGGATGAGATTGCGCTTGCGAAGCGCGAGCTGATCGAGGGATTGAACGGGCATGGCTCGACCGCGGTGCTGAACGCGGATGATCCACGCGTGGCGGCGTTTGGCTCGTTTGCTCCAGGACGAGTATTGACATATGGAATTGAGAAGCAGGCATTCTTCATGGCGCAGGAGATTGAAGACCGCGGGGCGTTTGGATCGGCGTTTGACTATGTCAGTCCGGAAGGACGCGTGCGGCTGGAGTTGACGGTGCCTGGGTATCATGCGATTGCCAACGCTTTGGCGGCGCTGGCGGCCGCAAGCGTTTGGAATATTGGAGCCGCGGAAGCACAAAGCGTGTTCCGCTCGCTGCGCGCGCCGGCCATGCGCGGTGAACTTTTGCAGTTTTCGAATGGAGCGGCGCTGATTAACGATAGTTACAATTCGAGTCCCGCGGCGCTGCAAGCGATGACGGAATTGCTGGCGGCGACGCCGAGTTTTCGCCGGCGCATTCTCGTTGCAGGCGAGATGCGCGAGCTCGGCACCGCGTCGCCCGAATTACACCGCGAGGCTGGGAAGTTCGCCGCGAAAACCGGCAAGATCGATTCGATTATAGGTGTGACTGGTGATGCCGTGGAAATCGTCGAAGGCGCGGTGGCCTCCGGCTTTCAGCGGGCACACACGAAGTTCTTTCCATCACCCGAAGAAGCGGCCGAGTATTTGAAAGATTATCTGGTTTCGGGAGACCTGCTGCTGGTGAAGGGTTCCCGCGGCGTGAAGATGGAGCGCATCGTCGAAGAGCTCATCATGAGGCACGCCGTCCCGGGCGAAAATTCAGACCAGGAGGTAAAGCACTGAGATGCTTTACTACCTCCTCTACCGCGCCTTGCAACGCTACTTCAGCCCGCTCAACGTGTTCCGGTACATCACCGTCAGAACGGTATATGCGAGCCTGACGGCCATGTTCCTTGCGCTGGTCTTTGGGCCGTGGCTCATTCGCCGCCTGCGCGAATTGCAGATCGGACAGTTCATCCGCGAGGAAGGGCCGCAGGAGCACAAGAAAAAAGCAGGCACACCCACGATGGGCGGTGTGCTCATTGTTCTATCAACGGCTGTGCCGGTTCTGCTCTGGGCGGATCTGACCAATCCATTTATTTTGCTGTCGCTCTTCGCGCTGTTCGGTTTTGCTGTAATCGGATTCATTGATGACTACGCCAAAGTTTCGCAGCAGCGCAACCTCGGGCTCACGGCGAAGAAAAAGATCTACTTTCAGGTTTTCGTCAGCTTGATCGTTGGCGTGGTGCTTCTAGTTTTGGCTACGTACAGCGCGTACTCGACGCAGTTTGTCTTTCCCTTCTTCAAGCGATTCCGGCCGGATCTGGTGGTGCACTCGTTGCTGGATCAATCCCACTTTTCCGGCCACCTCTGGCCGCTGGCGTTTGTGCCCTTTCTCGTGGCGACGGCCATTGTCATTGTGGGCTCTTCTAATGCGGTAAACCTGACCGACGGGCTCGATGGCCTGGCCATCGGTTGCACGGTAATTGCAGCCGGGGCGCTGACTGTTTTGACTTACGTGAGCAGCAACTACCGCTGGGCCACTTATCTGGAGATTCAGTACATTCCCCGGGTCGGTGAATTGACCGTGTTTTGCGGCGCGCTGGTGGGAGCCTCGTTGGGATTCCTCTGGTACAACGCGCATCCCGCGGAAATTTTCATGGGTGATGTGGGCTCGCTGTCACTCGGAGGAACGCTCGGCACCATTGCAGTGATCATCAAGCAGGAAATCCTGCTCTTTTTTGTTGGCGGCATTTTCGTGATTGAGGCGCTTTCCGTGATTTTGCAAGTCGGTTCGTTCAAATTGCGGGGCAAGCGCATCTTTCGAATGGCGCCCATCCATCATCATTTTGAACTAATGGGTTGGAGCGAATCGAAAGTGATCGTACGGTTCTGGATTGTCGCACTGGTTTTCGCGCTGTTTGCGCTGACCACGTTGAAATTGAGGTAGCTGAGCATTTTCTTGAGAGGTTTTTGCGAGACCGATGGCGAATGCCTTCGAATTGCGAGGCAAGCGCGTGCTGGTTGTGGGACTGGCAAGGACGGGTGTGGCTACATCGCTTTTTTGCGCCGCGCGCGGCGCGAACATGACCGCAACAGATGCGCGGACGGAAAAAGCAATTGGCGACGTACTTTCCCAGTTGCGGACCGCGGGAGTTCATCTTGAATTGGGCGGCCACCGGGAAGAAACCGTTCTGCAGCAGGATTTGATCATTCCAAGCCCCGGTGTGCCCGCGGACGCCCCGCTGTTGCAGTCTGCGCGCGCGAAAGGCATCACAATCTGGAGTGAAATCGAGCTGGCGGATCGTTTCTTGAATGGTCGCTTGATCGGAATCACCGGTTCGAATGGGAAGACCACCACAACTTCGCTGATCGAACACATCTTGAGGAGCGCCGGAATCTCCACAATTCTAGCGGGAAACATCGGCACGCCGCTGATTTCGCGGGTGGAAGAGACGAATGACGCCAGCGTCACGGTGATAGAGCTGAGCAGCTTCCAGCTCGAGCTCATCGACAGCTTTCGGCCCAACATCAGTGTGTTTCTGAATCTCACGCCGGACCATCTCGACCGCCATCACACGCTGGACGAATATGGCGCGGCCAAGGCACGGATTTTCGAGAATCAAACGGAAACGGACAGCGCCGTGCTGAATGCGGATGATCCGGCGACCACAAAATATGCGCCGGCAAAGCCACAGGTGTTCTGGTTCAGCAGGAAGCAGCGCGTAGCGCAAGGCGCATTCGTTCGCGAAAATGAGATTGTTTTTCGGCGTGACGGAAAAGAAGAAACCCTGCTGAAGCTTCAGGATATTCCGATGGCTGGTGCGCATAACGTGGAAAATGTCCTGGCCGCTGTGGCGGCTACGCGGCTTGCGGGGGCGGACGCCTCGGCCATCGCCAAAGGAGTACGCTCGTTTTCAGGCGTGGAACATCGGCTGGAGTTCGTCGCAGAGATTGGCGGCGTGCGCTACTACAACGATTCGAAAGCTACCAACGTGGATGCCACGCTGAAGGCCCTGGATTCTTTTCCCGGGAGGATTCTCGTAGTGCTTGGGGGCAAGGACAAAGGCAGCGACTACACCGGGCTGCAGAAGTCGTTGCGCGAAAAAACCATTCTCGCGCTGCTGATCGGCGCGGCTGCGGAGAAAATTGAAAAACAGATCGCCGGAAGCGTGGCCATCGAGCGCGCCGGAACTATCGAGCGCGCGGTGGAGATCGCTTCACAAGCTGCGCGTCCTGGGGATGTTGTGCTCCTCGCGCCGGCTTGCGCCAGCTTCGACCAGTTCGAAAACTACGAGCACCGTGGACGCGTCTTCAAAGATTTGGTGCATCAATTAGAACGTCATGCAGCCAGTACATGGTCCGGGAGAAGGTGAGCAGTCGTGCCGAGACGACTCGAAAATGACCGTTGGCTGTTTGGAGTGACCCTCGCGCTGTGTTTGTTCGGTGCCGTGATGATCCTCAGCGCTTCGGCTGTCACCGCGGAACAACAATACGGCCACTCCTACATTTTTCTGGCGCGGCAGGCGGCCTGGCTGTTGCTCGGCCTCACGGGAATGTTTGTGCTGATGCGCACTGACTATCGCAAGCTGCGCGAACCTGCGGTCATCTACCCGGTCGTGTGCGTGGTCCTGCTGATGCTCGTCGGAACTTTTTTCCTGGATAAATCTCACGCCACGCACCGTTGGATAAAATTTGGCCCGGTCAACATCCAGCCTTCCGAATTGGCAAAGCTCGCCGTGATTCTCTATCTGGCGTGGTTTCTCGATCTCAAGCGCCGCGGCAAATCCGGAATGGAATTTTGCAAAGAAGACTTCATGCAAACCATTCTTCCCGCGGCAGGACCAATCTTGATCTGTGTCGCATTGGTGCTTCTGCAGCCCGACCTGGGTACCGCCATCGAAATCGTCCTCGTTGCGACAGCAGTTCTTTACGTCGCAGGCCTTTCCTGGAAGTGGATTGCTGCCGGCGCTGTGGCCGCGATGCCCGTTCTCTATCTCTTGATCACTCACGTCGCATATCGCCAGGCCCGGCTGATGGCGTTCTTGCATCCAGACTCTGACCCGCAGGGAGCCGGATTTCAATTGCTGCAGTCGCTCATCGCCGTGGGCTCGGGAGGATTCACCGGTGTGGGCCTGATGGAGAGCAAACAGAAACTGTTCTATCTGCCGGAGGCACACACGGATTTCATCTACGCCGTGATTTGCGAAGAACTGGGGTTCATCGGCGCGATGGTCATCATCGCGCTGTTTGTGGTCTACGGCTGGAGGGGAACGCGCGCCGCGTTTTCCGCGCCGGATGGATTCGGAAGGCTGCTGGCGCTGGGGATTACCGCGATGGTGATGAGCCAGGCGCTCATTAATTTCGCAGTGGTGCTCGGTATGGTTCCCACAAAAGGAATCCCGCTGCCGTTCATCAGCTACGGCGGATCGAGTTTGCTGGTGATGCTGCTGGCCACGGGCGTGCTCCTGAATATTTCGCAGCAAGCGGCGGAAACGTGAGCGGTGGGCGCGCCACGTGAAATTGCTGATTGCAGGCGGTGGGACGGGCGGTCACGTTTTTCCGGCGCTGGCGATCGCCCAGGAATGGCTTTCGAGAGGAAACGAGAGGGAAGTGGTGCTGGTGGGAACGGAGCGCGGAATCGAAATGAAGCTGGTGCCGCAGGCGGGGCTGCCGCTGGAAATGCTGCGCGTGGCCGGTTTAAAAGGTAAAGGCGGAGCAACGCTGCTCAGAAATTTGGCGATGCTTGCTCCGGCGATGCTGGATGCGCGGCGCGTTCTTCGGAAGCACAAGCCCATTGCTGCGTTCGGAGTCGGCGGCTACGCCGCTGGCCCGATGCTGCTGGCGACTTGGCTGGGTCGCGTGCCGAACATCATTTTTGAACCGAACGCCGAGTCCGGCTTCACCAACAAAGTGCTGGCGCGAATATCCGCGCGGATCGCGACGGGGTATGCAGTTTCCGCGCAGGTGTGGGGAAAAAAAGCCATTGTTACCGGCTGCCCGGTGCGCCCGGAGTTTTTTTCCATCGCTCCGCGCAAGCTGGGGATGCCTTTCCGCCTGCTGATCACCGGCGGCAGCCAGGGCGCGCTGCCGATCAACCGGGCGTTTGTGGATGCCATGGACCGTTTGGCTACTCGAAAAAACGAACTGGCCGTCGTGCACCAGACCGGCGAACGCGACCACAATGCGGTGCGCACGGCGTACGCGCGTCGCGAAATCCATGCGGAGGTCGTGCCCTTCCTCACCAACATGCCCGAGCGTTTTGCCTGGGCCGACGTGATTATTTGCCGCGCAGGTGCTATTACCGCAGCGGAAATCGCAGCCGCGGGCCGTGCGGCCATCTTTATTCCCTTCGGAAGAGCCACAGACAGCCATCAACTGCGCAACGCGCAGGAAATGTCCCGCGTAGGCGCCGGCCGGCTGATTTCCGAGTCGGAACTCACCCCTGATAAACTGACCGCAGAAATTTTCTCTCTCCTCGACCAACCCCAGGAGATCGAAAAACTGGCAACCGCTGCACGTGGGCTCGCCCGGCCGCACGCTGCGCGGGAGATTGTCAATCTGATTGAGGAGGCCGCGAACGTGCAGGGAAATCGGCAGAGGACAACTTCATGATGGTCTCCTTCCGTAATTTTCAGCGCATTCACCTGGTAGGCATCGGCGGTATCGGCATGAGCGGCATCGCCGAAGTGCTGCTGACGCTCGGCTATTCAGTGTCTGGCTCGGACGTCAAGCTCTCGACCATTACCGAGCGGCTGCAGAATCTCGGCGCGACGATATTCGAGGGGCACAAGGCCGCCAATGCTGACGGCGCACACGTGGTGGTGACCTCTTCGGCGGTGAAGGCCGACAACCCCGAAGTGGTCGAGGCGCACAAGTGCAAGATTCCAGTGATCCCGCGCGCGGAGATGCTCGCGGAATTAATGCGTTTGAAATACGGCATCGCCGTCGCGGGCGCGCACGGCAAGACGACCACGACCTCGATGGTCGCTTCGGTGCTTGCGGCTGCGCATCTCGATCCGACTTTTGTTATCGGCGGACGAGTCAACCAGGCGGGCACAACAGCGCGGCTCGGCAAGGGTGAATACTTTGTGGTGGAAGCCGACGAGAGCGACCGCAGCTTTTTGATGCTTGCTCCGGTCGTTGCCGTGGTGACGACCATCGATCGCGAGCATCTGGATCAATACTCTTCGCTCCAAGACATTCAGGACGCATTCATTCAGTTTGTGAACCGCGTGCCTTTCTACGGCGCCGCGATTCTGTGCATCGATGAGCCCAACGTCCAGGCGATTATTCCCGACGTGAAGCGGCCCATCATTACTTACGGCACGTCAAGCCAGGCCGACCTGGTGATCAGCGATGTAAAGCTCGAAGGACTGGGAAGCGAGTTCCGTCTTACCTACAAGGGAGATGACCTGGGCTTTTTTCGCTTGGCGCATCCCCCGGGCATGCACAATGTCCGGAACGCGGCGGCCGCGGCGGCGGTTGCACTTTATTTGAATGTGGCATCCGACCTGATTCGCGAGGGACTTGTGAAATTTGCCGGGGTCGGCCGCCGCTTCGACGTTAAAGGCGTGGTTAATGAAATCACCGTCGTTGACGATTACGGGCATCACCCGGCTGAAATCCGCGCCACGCTCGAAGCGGCGCGTGTATGCAAGTTCAATCGGCTGCTGGTGCTCTTTCAGCCGCACCGTTATAGCCGCACGCAACATTTGTGGGATGAATTCTGCCGCGCGTTCAACCAGGCGGATATTCTCGTATTGACCGACATTTACGCCGCCAGCGAAGTGCCTATCCCGGGCGTGACGAGCGAGGCACTCGCTCAAGCCATTCGCGAAGCTGGACACAAGAACGTTCATTATTTTCATTCCATGCAGGATGGCATCGTGTTTCTGCTCAAGCAGGCGCACCCCGGCGACGCCATCTTGACCATTGGAGCGGGCAGCGTCAGCCGTGCCAGCAACGAGCTGATGGTTTTGCTTGGAACGGAACATCCGACGACTCATGCGCATTAGCGATCCCCAAATCGTCGCCGGCCTCTCGAAGCTCGCTGTCAAGCTGCAACCGGGGATTTCTCTGGCCGATCAGACCTCTTTGGGCATCGGTGGCACCACCGATCTGCTCCGCATCAAGAAGCACGAAAGCATTCCCGATCTCCTAAAGCTTCTCGATTCGAATCACATCCCGCACAGGTTCCTGGGCGGCGGCTCCAACTTGCTCGTCGGCGACGGTGAATTGCCCTGGGTGATGCTGCAACTGGTTCGTCCTGAACCGGACGTCGTCCTCGAAGGCAATCTTGCCCACGTGGATGCCGCCGCGGACCTCGGCCGCACAGTCACTTTCTGCGCGAAGAACGATTTGGGGGGAATGGAAGGGCTGATCGGGGTTCCCGGCACGGTCGGCGGCGCCCTTCGAATGAACGCCGGCGCCTACGGCATGCAGATCGGCAGCTACGTTCGCCAAGTGAAGCTCTACCGGGCCGCGGACCGCAAGATCGAAATCCTCCGCGGCCATCAAATTTCTTTCGAATACCGGCACACTTCTTTTGGGCCCGATGATATGATGCTTTCGGTGACCCTGGAACTACCCTCCAAGCCGTTCAAGGAAATTCTCCAAGGG
Organism: Candidatus Acidiferrum sp.; assembly: GCA_036522195.1. Classification (GTDB taxonomy): domain Bacteria; phylum Acidobacteriota; class Terriglobia; order Acidiferrales; family UBA7541; genus Acidiferrum. The sequence continues at coordinate 13,038 of DATDGF010000018.1, forward strand.
ATTCGTATCTGCAACGAAAAACGGCGCACAAGCCAGCCGCTCGGGCAGAAAAGCGCCGGCTGCATCTTCAAAAATCCTGCTGGTGCGTCCGCCGGGCGCATGATTGATGAGCTCGGACTCAAAGGCCATGCCGTAGGCGACGCGCGCGTCAGCGACCGCCATGCCAACTTCTTTGTAAATGCAGGAAAAGCTTCCGCCAAAGACATGCTGGCGCTAATTGCCGATGTGCGCGGGCGCGTGCAGAAGGCGTTTGGCGTCGAGCTGGAGAACGAGGTGGTCGTTTGGAACGCGTAAAGGCTTTACAACGGCACGCGGCAGCGGAGGCCGAGGCCTACCGGCCGGAGCTGATTGCCGATGATGAACCGCGTTACCTGCGCCGACAGAAGCCGGTCGAAATCCGCCGCAAGAAATTCACCGGGCGGGGATGGCCGTTCTATCGCCGGGTGCTGGCGCTGAGTGCAATAGGGATCGCGGGATTGATTGTGGCCATCTTTGGAACGCGGTTCCTGCTCTATTCGCCAACAATGCTTTTGACGAAGCCGGAACAGATTGAGCTGAACGGAAATCACATCGTCGCCCGCGAAGCGGTGCTGCAGCAGTTCGTACATGACCGCTCCCGGAGCGCGCTGCAAGTTCCACTGGATACTCGCCGTAGCGAGATCGAACAAATCCCCTGGGTGGAATCCGCCAGCGTGCAGCGAATCCTGCCGAATCGCATTCGCGTGGAACTGACCGAGCGCACGCCCATCGCTTTCATACGAAACGGGAATGAACTGGCGGTGATTGACGTCCATGGCGTAATTCTCGACCGTCCGCAAGGAGAGGAACTGCGGTTTCCTGTCGTCAGCGGTGTTTCGGATGAATTGGCTCGCGAACAGCGCGAAAAGCGCATGCAGATTTATCAGGAATTCATGAAAGCTGTCGAACTGGTGCGCGCGGGCTCTGCAAATTGCGTCAGCGAGATTGATCTTTCGAATCCCAAGGATCTGCGCGTGGTGATGACTGGCCTTGCGGGTCCAACGGACTCGCAGGCCATAACCGTCCACTTCGGCTCCGGAGAATTCACCGGGAAATACAAAATGCTGGTGGACAATTTCTCGCAGTGGCAGGCGAACACCGGGCGCGTGCTATCCATCGATTTGCAATATTTGCGGCAAGTGATCGTGAATCCCGAACCTAGCTCGGGCACGATCGCCAAAAAATTAAAATAGATTCATCGCAGGAGCGGCGGCTTGGCGAAGAAAGACAAATACCTGGTTGGGCTGGATATCGGCAGCACGAAAACCTGCGTGCTCATCGCGGAAGTCGAAGGCGACCTCGTAAAGTTTCTGGCGCTTGGCGCTGCGGAGTCCAAGGGGCTACGCAAGGGTCTGATCGTCAATCTCGATGCCACCGTCAGCTCGATTCGCCGCGCCGTGGAAGAAGCTGAAAGCGTGGCCAACGTTCCCGTCGAAGAAGCGCTGATTGGCGTTGCCGGGGGCCATGTTCGCGGCGTCAACAGCCGCGGCGGCATCACGCTGGGCCATCGTCCGCGGGACATCGAACGCGACGATGTGCGCCGCGCCGTGGATGCGGCGCGCAACATCACGCTTCCCGAAGATCGCGAAGTGCTACACGTTCTCCCGCACGAATTCATGGTGGATGCGCAGACCGGCATTCGCGACGCCATTGGCATGGTCGGGCATCGGCTGGAAGTCAACGTTCATCTGGTAACCTCCTCCGTCGCTGCCACGCAAAATCTCGTCAGCGCGGCGAACAAGGCCGGCATCCTCATCAGCGATACCGTTCTTGAGCCCCTCGCATCCGCGGAATCGTGCCTCACTCAGGACGAGCGCGATCTCGGTTGTTGCCTGCTGGACATCGGCGGCGGCACGACGGAATTGATTGTCTACGGCGGCGGTGTGGTTCGTCATTCGAGCGCCGTAGGCATCGGCGGCGATCACTTTACCAATGATCTGGCTGTCGGTCTGCGCACACCAATTCCCGAAGCCGAGAGGACCAAGCGCCGACACGGTTGTGCCGCCTCCGCGTTTATCAAGAAGGAAGAGGGCGCCATCGAAATCGCCAGCGTGGGCGACCGTCCGCCGCGTAACATCTTCGCGCATATGCTCACGGACATCATCGAGCCCCGCGCCATGGAATTTCTTTCGCTGATGCGCGACGATTTGTGGCGCGCCGGCCTCGACGGCCAGATTCCCGCCGGATTTGTCCTGGCGGGCGGCGGCGCGCGTTTGCGCGGCTTGGACGAACTCGCCGAGCAGGCGTTCCATCTGCCGGTGCGCATCGCGGAACCAAAGGGCTTGGCTGATCTGCCGGAACAGGTGGCGCAGCCGGAATATGCAACGGTAGTCGGGCTTGTGCTATACGGCGCGCGGGCGCGGCGCAGCTCGCCGCAGCGTGCTGGAAATCTTGTATCCAAATTGAAGGCCATGTTCGCCGGCGCCTCGTGACCCTGCCCGAGAGCCGCTAGTGAAACTGGAGAAGTCTGGGGGAGATATGACGGCAAGAGAAGCAGGAATCCGCATGAGCTTCAGCGAAGAGCTGCAGCCGGCGAAGATCAAAGTCATCGGAGTAGGCGGGGGCGGGTGCAACGCGGTCAACCGCATGATTCGCGCCAAGCTCGAGGGCGTGGAATTCATCACGGCAAACACCGACTTGCAGGCGTTGAAGCTTTCGCAGGCGCCCGTGAAATTGCAGCTCGGCGCGAAGCTCACCAAGGGCCTCGGCGCCGGCGCAAATCCCGAGGTCGGCCGCAAGGCGGCGCTCGAGGATACGGAAAAAATTATTGAAGCGCTCGAAGGCTCGGACATGATTTTCATCACCTCCGGCCTCGGCGGTGGCACGGGAAGCGGCGCGGCGCCGGTAGTGGCTTCGCTCGCCAGCGAACTTGGCGCGCTCAGCGTTGCCGTGGTAACCAAACCCTTCGCGTTCGAAGGCAAACGCCGCATGATGCAGGCCGAGCAGGCGCTTCAGGAGCTGGTCGGCGCGGTGGACACCGTCATCGTCATTCCCAACGAGCGCCTGATGGAAACCGTCGAGCGCGGCACCAGCTTTTTCGACGCCTTCCGCATCGCTGACGACATCCTTCGCCAGGCAGTGCAGGGCATTTCGGACATCATCACTGTTCCGGGCATCATCAATCGCGACTTTGCCGACGTCAAAGCCATCATGTCCGGCCAGGGCTACGCGGTCATGGGCACCGCTGTTGCCACCGGCACGAACCGCGCCGTGGATGCCGCCAATCGTGCCATTGCCAGCCCGTTGCTTGAAGACAATTCCATTCAGGGCGCGCAGGGAATTCTCATCAACATTTCCGGCAGCTCCAGCTTGACGCTCCATGAAGTTCATGAAGCCTCGAGCGTCATCCAAAAAGCCGCGCACGAGAACGCCAACATTATTTTTGGCGCCGTCCAGGACGACAATATGAAGGACACCGTCAAAATCACGGTGATCGCCGCCGGATTCAAGGACGCCAACAAGAAGAACATGCATCAGAAGCCCTCGTTCCTGCCAAAGACTTGGAAAGCCGGGCGAGATATCCCGGAGGCGCCCGTGCAGCAGGCTCCGCCGAACATCGTCCACCAGGTCCAGCAAAATGTCCGCGAAGTAAACCACGACGTTCCCGCGGACGATCTGGACGTCCCGACCTTTCTCCGCCGCCAGGCGCAGAAGGCCTAGGTCACTTCGTGATGGATTTGGTTGATCTTGTAGGGGCGCAGCATGCTGCGCCCTTCTTTTTTGAATTTTGGATTGCGCCGCTACTCCAAGCGTGACATTGCCTCGGCTAGTTCTCGGACTCCGTCTTCGAATTTCTGATAATCCCGGCTTCCATATGGGAGCGTAGAGCCCAGACCAGAGTGAAATTCTCGCGCGCGGGTTTTCTCCACGATCTCAACGATGTTCGATGCGTTGATTCCCGCCCCGGGAACGATGACCATGCGGTTTCCGGCTGCGGCCACAAGTCTCGCGAGGACTGCCGCGCCTTCGCGAGCTCCTGCGGCGCCACCCGACGTCAAAATGCGCGCTGCGTCCGTTCGAATCACATCTTCGAGCGCTTGAGGCAAATCGGGGCATTCGTCGAACGCACGATGAAATGTAGTTGGCAGTGGCCGTGCCAACTCGACTAGCTTTCGCGTCCGAGCAACATCGATATGGTGATTCGAATCATGGATGCCAAGCACTACGCCGTTCATCCCGAATTCCTTCGCAATCTCAATTTCCTTTTGCATCGTGGCGAATTCGCCTGCGGAATAAACAAAATCGCCGCCGTGCGGCCGAATCATCGTGAAAATGGGAACGCGAATCCGGGAGCGCGCCACGGTCATAAGTTCGGCGCTTGGAGTCACGCCACCAGCAGACAAGTCGCCGCAAAGCTCGATGCGATCCGCTCCGCCGCGTTCCGCAGCCAGCGCCGCCTCAACCGATTCAACGCTGATTTCCAGCAGGAATTTCTCTCGCACGTTCAAAGCCCGTGCCCGACGCTGATATGCGTAAGCGTGCTCTGCTTCCAGTTCCAGAAGATGCCCAGCAGCGCGGCGAAGTTCCAGCCCCACAGAAACAGGCGCATTTCCCTTGTGCTGTAGGGGCGATTTTTCCAGAGCGCCGCCTCATCCAGCACAAACCAGAGCATGCCGGTGGCAAGAAAACCCGCGATGATCGGGTCATGAAAATAAAAAGTGACCAGCCCCGCTTCGACGCACAAGAAAGCGGCGATCAATAATTTGGCGGGAACTCTTCCGATGAGCGTGGCCGTCGTTTGCCGGCCGCTCAAGCGGTCTGGTTCGATGTCCATCACTTCGCCGAATACATGCGAATGCATGGCAAACAGCGCACCAAATAAAAAGGTTTGCCAGGGAAGCTGCGGCACTTTGTTGAGCCAGCTGCTCAAAACGAAAACGAGCAAGTAGCTCGCCTGAATCAAAACGTCAAGTGGTGGGCGCCCTTTCCAGCCGAACCGTGGCGCGTTGTAAAGACCGACGGCTAGCAACAGTGCCGCGTACCACCACAAGATGCGCGGCCCGATCAGAACGTAAAACGCCACCAGAAACGGAAGCTGTACCGCCGCGAGCTGCCATTTCAGGGAAGGGAGCTGTTCGCGAGCGCCCCGCGAGCCGAACAGGAATGTCCCTTTGCGCGGGTTCAGCAAATCCGTCTCGGCGTCCACGATGTCGTTCGCGCCGTACAGCAGCAGCCCGAGGGGAAAGAGCACAAAGAATAATCCGAGCCACAGCGTCGCCGAATGAAAAAAGTTCGCGTGGCCGAGCGGCATCAGGTAGAACATCCCCGTGGTCGACCACAATCCAGGCCGGGAGACCTGAATCAGAAATGGCCAACCCGAAACCTGCTGCCGTGGTTTTTCTTCTTTTGGTACCGCTAGAGTGGCCTCGGCCATTGGCCCAACTATACAAGGCTCCGGGGCATTCCTCGATTTTCAAATCATCACCGTGTGCCGAATCGTTTCAGAGCTTTCAAATTGTTTTGAGGATCAGGAAACGCGGGAAGAAGTGCGTAGCTGTTAGGCGAGGCCAAAGGACGCAAATGCGGTGACGGAAGCGCAACCCAACGCCACGCCCAGGACCCCGCCCGCAAGAACATCGCTCAGGTAATGCATCCCCAGCACGATCCGCGACACCGCAATGCTCAGCGCCAGAAAAAAAAGCACGGCTTCGAGCGAGGGATAGAAGTAGCTGATCACCAGCGCGATGGAAAATGCCGTCATGGTGTGCCCGGACGGAAACGAGAACTTATCCGGCGGCAAAACCTTCGACCAGCAGTGCGGGTCGATCTGGCAAGGCCGCGGGCGCTGGCTAAGCCTCTTCAGCGCCTTGAAAACGAAGATGCCGATAATTGCTGCGCTTCCCGCGGCGCCAATCGCCGAAAAGCGGTGCGGGCCGCCGTAGAAAACCAGCATGATCCCCAGCCCGTACCAGATCCAGCCGTCCCCCAGCCGCGTTGCTGCGATCATCCAGATGCGAATCCAGCGCGGGGCGCGCCACCGGTTCATCCGCCGCATCAACCGTTGATCGCGGCGTTCGATGTATCCCCAGAGGCCACGTGCGACTGCCATCGCCTTACCTCATGAACACGGCCGGAAACAAACAAGCAAACTCAATCAGAGATATGCACAAGTGCGCGAACAAAATCTCCCGCATACACGCCATCCGGGCGCGGATAGCCTTTCGTTTCGTTCGAAAGCTCGGATAGGATCCACATTTTCATCATCCAGCCAGGTTCGCCTCGAAGTTCGAATCCATGTCCCAAAGCATGCGCCTGCATTTCTCGCCGCTTTCCATTAACGCCGACCATTTCCTACAAAAGCAAATTTCGTTCAGCCAGTGGCTGGCGGTAAACGCCGGTACCAGGAGCGCCAGCGGAGAAAGTGCCATCGTCCAGGGCTTGTCGCAGAAAAGGGAGTACACGATGCTGAACACGTCCAGAGTAAGCTTGCCGCAGCTTCCATGCGCGCCATGTACACGGCCGCGACCCGCGCGCAGCGCCGCGAAAAATTCATCCATCGTGCGCACATCGGGCACTTCCGTGTATGTGAGTCCGACCCCGGCGATGGTGTGAGAGTCGCTTCCGGCAATCGCGATTTTGCCCAATCTGTCCGCAAGCGTTGCGGCGCTGTCGTTCGCCTTCGGCCACATCTGCCCATTGCGTGTCTCGAACGCCGGCACGTAGGACTCAAACCAGCGGAAGTCTTCCGCTTCGCGCCGTCCCGTCAGCCCTGAGAAAATGTGGTTCCCGCTGAAGAATAGCTTGCGCTCGGTGAGGTACATTAGCAAGGAGATGAAGTCATTCCTGCGGCGCTGGATCTCCACATGGTCGCGCTCGGCCATGCCGTAAACGCCGATGTGTGCTTCCGTCCCGCTCGGCATTCGAACCGTGACCTCTTCGCTCAGGATGAAATCCGGGTGCTGCCGGAGAGCTTCGGCGGCGTCGATGGAGTCGTGGTCGGTCAGGGTAACCATGGACATCCCCAGCCTTTTCAGCCGGTCATAGACTTCACTGGGATCGTTGTAGGATTCCCGGCAAATGCGGTCCAGGCCGGGAACGTTAAACATGCCAGAGGCGACGGAGTGAACATGTAGGTCGCAGCGCATGGTGCAATTTTGGACCGCCGATATGAACAGCCTGTGAAGAGGTGACGAAATCTCCATAAATGTGTCCATGGAACTTATTGAACACAAGGGGGTTACAATGTTATTCACATGGCATGGAGCGTGCTCCTTACAGAATTCCAGAATCTGTGCCAAGCTCAGTCTAATGAAGAAGATTCACGTCGTCTTTCACGACGGCGGTGGGGGACACCGCAATGCTGCCGTCGCCCTAAAGACCATCATTTCCCAACTACATCGCGACTGGCAGGTCGAACTCGTTCAATTCCAGGATCTTACAGATCGCCTGGACGTCCTTCGCAAATTAACCGGCATCCGCATCCAGCAGCAATACAACATCATGTTGCAGAACGGATGGACCCTGGGCAGTACCCATCTCCTTAGGGTGCTACAGATGACCATCCGCGTCTTCCACCGGCCGCTCGTCCGCTTGCTCGAGAATTTCTGGCGCGAAAAACCGGCCGACCTCCTTGTCTCCGTAATTCCCCATTTCAACCGGCAGATCTGCGAAAGCTGGAACAAGGTCTATCCCGGCCGGCCGTTCGTCACGCTGATCACCGACCTAGCCGATTTTCCTCCAAGGTTCTGGATCGAGCCCATCCGCGAACAGTTCGTCATCGCCGGGACGGAAAAAGCCGCCGAACAAGCCCGCGCCTTGGGCCACGATGACGCCCACATTTTTCTCACCTCCGGCATGATTCTGCGCCCCGATTTCTATGTTTCCGATAATTCCGACCCCATGCCTCTTCGAAAGGAAATGGGCTTGCGGACGGACTTGCCGACGGCCATCGTGCTCTTCGGCGGCCACGGCTCAAAGGTGATTTTTGACATTACGGAACGTTTGGACGCGGCGGATTCGCCGGTACAACTCATCTTGACTTGTGGTCGCAATGAAGAGCTTGCCGCCAAGCTGAACGGGCGCCGATGGAAAATGCCCGTGCATGTCATGGGATTCACGAAAGAAGTGCACAAGGTAATGCGCGCCGCCGATTTCCTGATCGGCAAGCCCGGCCCGGGAAGCATCGCCGAAGCGATGGTGCGGAAACTTCCCGTTTTGATCGAATGCAATGTCTGGACGCTTCCGCAGGAACGCTACAACGCTCAGTGGGTGATCGAGAAGGGTGTCGGCATCGTCCTGGATAGTTTCCGCGATGTTGCTGCGGGTGTCCGCCGGATGCTCGACCCCGCAACACTGGCCGAGTTTCGAAAGAATGTTGCCGCCCAAGACAATCGCGCGATTTTTGAAATCCCGGAGATTCTCGCAAGGCTTTTGAGTGAGGCCCAGAATGAACCCCAGCCAGCGGCGCCAGCAACTGTGGCAGCCGACGCAGACTAGTCTGCGCAACCCCAGAACTGACAACTAACAACTGACGAGTGTGAACCGTTCTTAGAGCTGCGCATGCTCGGCGCGGCCCGGGCGCGGGAATCGCGGTCCGGCGTGGGAATCCTGGGCAGGCGTCTGCATATGAGGCTTGGCGCAAGTCTTTGACCACCACCGCGGCGCAGTTCGCTTTGAATCGCACATTTTGACGCATCCCGCCTGCCGGTGGGATTCCTCGCAGTGGCAATAACACCCCGCCGTTCTAATGCGATGGATCAGAGCGGGCGTATCCGCCAGCACGGGAATGGAGCCAGCCAGGAGCGCTATTCCCAGAGAGTACAACTTGACTCGGCACATTCGGGGAGCAACTGCGGCGAATTGGGCCCGTCTCATGACTCCATTCTGAGGAGAATGCCAGAAAAAACCGATAGCGCCGCAGAGCCGTGACTCCTGTTACCGGGGTCCTGGAACTAACCCGGAAGAGTCTCCCATAACGCCCGCGCATGGTCGTTTACCCTCGCAACTCGCGATTCGTTCCAATTCGGACCGAGTGGACGGATTTGGGGCAAGCGACAACGCCGCGAAGGAAGCGATATTTAACATAAAAAGCCACTTACACGCGCTTGCCACGGAAAGCACATTGGCGCAGCCCATGCAATAAGGGGTACCGTAGGCGCGTTTCATATGACGATCTGCGGAGAGCTGCAAGCGACGGGGAAGGGGCTTGCTTGCTACTTTCTGTAGATCGTTCCCACGGCCTCTGAGAGGGAAGCTAGGATGGATGACCCCACGCGCTGGTGTGAAAACGACGCCAGCAACGAAACGCGCTTTCACCCGGTCCCAAGCGGGAGGCCCACTCATTTACTCCTCTCTTTCTCTTCAAGCCTGACCTAATCACTCAAACTGCCTGATTGATTTCCCGTGTCACCACAATACGCGCTCGCGCCAGCACATGCTCTACCTGCGTCTCGCGCAGACGTGACGCGTCATATTCGAATGTCAGCTGGTTCTTCGCTTCATCGACCCGAAATCGTCGCAGGCCATAGGTGTTCGCGAATTCGCCGAGGTAGCGCAACTGATCTTCGGTCAGTGGAGACTGCAGTTGGTAGGTAATTTCGACTAATGTCATGCGATCAGTATACCAGCCGGTTCAAAATCTGAGTCGTAGCCGGGTGTAACCTCAGTTCATCTAATATGGTGTCATGTCAGATTCCTCTCCCACACCGAAACCGGAAGCCCCTGGCCTGCCGATTCTGGCCTCCGTACCCAAGGTAAAGGATCCCGTCTGCGGAATGACGGTCAACGATCCTGCCACTGCCCCAAAGGCTGAGTACAAGGGAAAAATGTATTACTTCTGCTCCCCCGGTTGCGGAGTTCGCTTCAAGAAGGATGCAGACAAGTACCTGGCCATACAAGGAGCGGCGGGCATGGAGCGCGATGCGGCTCCGTTACGGCACAATGCGCATCATCACGCTCAGTCTGTAGCACCATCAGCCACCGCCTCGAAAACTGCGCGCTACACCTGTCCCATGCATCCGCAAATCGTTCAGATCGGCCCAGGCCATTGCCCCATCTGCGGCATGGCCCTCGAGCCCATGGATGTTCTCGCGGAAGTGGAAACCGATCCGGAGTACCACTCCATGCGTCTCCGCTTCTGGGTGAGTGCGGCGCTCTCGCTTCCGCTATTGCTGTTATCGATGCTCGGTGAATCGCTCGGTTTGCATCTTGCACCAAATGTCTTAAACGGAATCGAACTTTTGCTTGCCACGCCGGTCGTGCTATGGGGTGGCTGGCCCTTCTTCAAACGCTTCTGGGCTTCCTTGGTGAATCGCAGTCCGAACATGTTCACGCTGATTGGCCTGGGCACGGGTGCGGCCTACCTGAATAGTCTTGCCGCCACGCTCTTCCCGCAATTGTTCCCGGCTTCCTTCCGGGATATGCACGGAGCGGTTCCTGTCTATTTCGAAGCCGCCGCGGTAATTACCACGCTGGTGCTTCTCGGTCAGGTTCTCGAATTGCGCACGCGCCAGCAAACGAGTGGGGCCATTCGCTCGCTGCTGAATCTAATGCCGCAGCAGGCTCACCTACTTGCAGGCGATGGAATCGAGCAGGATGTCGCGCTCGATCAAGTGAAAGCCGGAACCCGCTTGCGAGTTCGTCCCGGCGAACGCGTGCCCGTTGATGGCGTCATCCGCGAAGGCGCCAGCGCCATAGACGAATCGATGGTGACCGGCGAACCCATGCCGGTCGAAAAGACCGCGGGTGACAAAGTCACCGGCGGAACCCTGAATACCAGCGGCAGTTTCATCATGGAAGCCGAACGCGTGGGCAACGAAACCATGCTCGCGCAAATCGTGAAACTCATCAGCGAAGCCCAGCGCAGCCGCGCGCCCATGCAACGACTCGCCGACAAAGTCTCCGCCTATTTCGTTCCCGCCGTCATCGCGGCCGCGATCCTCGCGTTTCTCGGCTGGGCCCTTTTCGGCCCCGAGCCGCGCTTCGCTCACGGTCTCGTCGCGGCGGTAGCAGTTCTGATCATCGCCTGCCCCTGCGCACTTGGCCTCGCCACGCCCATGTCCATCATGGTCGCCGTCGGCCGCGGCGCCCAAGTCGGCGTCCTCGTCCGCAACGCCGAAGCCCTCGAAACTCTGGCCAAAGTCGATACCCTTGTTGTCGACAAGACCGGCACTCTCACCGAAGGAAAGCCCCAAGTGGGGAGTGTCGAACTCTTCGAGGAAGGTGGCGTTACGAGGGAGCAATTGCTTCAATTGGTAGCCAGCTTGGAGCGAGCCAGCGAACACCCATTGGCGACGGCGATTGTGCGGGCTGCGGAAGGTGAGAAGCTCTCGACCGACCCGGTCGAGGAGTTCCGGGCGACACCGGGAGGGGGCGCGGAAGGCACGGTCGCTGGCAAGCACTTGTTGGTCGGAACTGCGAGGTTTTTGGAGGAACGTAGTGTTCAGCTTCCACCAGGAAAGAGAATGGGGGTTTTCAGTGTTGGAGCAGCATCGATTACTGTGGTTTATGCCGCAATTGGCGGCAAAGCGGCAGGAGCTTTCTTATTGACCGATAAAGTGAAGAGTTCAGCCCCCGAGGCGATCCAGCAGCTGAAAGCAGAGGATGTGCGAGTGGTAATGCTTACCGGAGATCGGGCGGAGACCGCAAAATCCGTAGCCACTCAGCTGCAAATCGAAGAAATCAAGGCGGAAGTCAGGCCCGAGGGCAAGAGCGAAATCATCACGAATTTGAAAAAGGAAGGCCGCATCGTCGCCATGGCTGGCGACGGCATCAACGACGCCCCCGCGCTCGCCGTCGCCGATGTCGGCATCGCCATGGGCACCGGCACGGACGTCGCCATCGAAAACGCCGGCATCACCCTGGTGAAAGGCGATCTGCGTGGTATCGTTCGCGCACGCAAACTCAGCCGCGTCACCATTCGAAACATCAAGCAAAATCTCTGGTTCGCTTTTCTCTACAACGCCATAGGTATTCCCATCGCTGCCGGCCTTCTCTATCCTGCCTTCGGCTTGTTGCTCAGCCCCATGCTCGCCAGCGCCGCTATGAGTTTCAGTTCCGTCTCCGTCATCGCCAACGCTCTGCGCCTCCGCAAAGTCTCTCTCTAAACTAATCTCCGATTGCGGAGTGCTATTTCTTTTCCACCGGCTCCAGCAGCCAGATCTCATCGGATAAGTGTTGGAAATTGCCTGTGACCATCCACTTCCCGTCCCGTGAAATATCAAAGGGAAAGTTCGTACCGACGAAGTGCAGATTCGGCAGTGTCCGCGTCTCCCCGTTTTTCAGTCTGTACACCTGAATCTGCTCATTTCCGTCGGGCCCCACGATTTGAAAACCAATTTGCTCCCCGTCTGGCCACCACACGGCCCATCCGCCATTTTCCGTCAAGCGCCGCAAGCCGGTTCCGTCCGGGTGTACCAGGTAAACGCCGCTCGAGAATCCCCGATTCGGGCTGAAGCTGATCCATTTTCCGTCCGGAGACCATCGCGGAACGGTCCCCGGCGCATCAAGAACGCGACGAGGTTCCCCGCCACCATCCGCGGAAACAATGTAAAGATGCGAAACCTTCTCTGTTCGTGTGAATACCAGCCATCGGCCATCGGGGGAGACGTCGGTGTAAGCGTCACTACCGGTACTCTGCTTCATCGCTGGTTTTGCCGGGCCACCCTTGCTTGGCACGCTCCAAATACTTAGTGGCTCCGTTCCCCAGGTATTGAAGTAAATCGCAGTACCGTCCGGCGCGAATCGCGAATAAATCTCTGGCACCTTTCCGGAAGTAATCTGCCGTGGTGTGCCTCCCTCCGAAGGGACTATCCACAAATGCCACGACCCGTCCGGTTGATCTCGCGAATAGGCGATCTCCTTGCCGTCCGGCGAAAACGCCGGCGCCCACAGCCGCGAAGCATCCGTCAGCACGGTTGTGCTGGCGCCATCCGTGAGTGAATAAACGAGAAGCGTATGTCGTTCTCTGGAGTTTAGAAACGCGATCGTGCCATCTCGCGCCACGCTTGGAGAAGTGTCTGGGCCGGGACCGGTTGTCAATTGCACAGGAGATTTAGCATCCAGGGGCTGCCACCACAGATTCGAAGCGCCCCCGCGGTTCGAACGGTGCACAACACCTCGTCCATCCGGCGTAAAGACCGGCATGTCACTGACGACTCCTTGCTGATCTTTCGTCAGCCGCGTTGCTGCGCCTCCCTGGGAGGGTACTGTCCAAATCTCACGATTCATTCCACCCCGGCTTCGCGAAATGGCAAGCAATCCGCCACCAGGTGACCACGCCATCCGTCCAAAAAAAGGGTACACATCATCGCTTTTCATGATCATGCGCAAGTCAGAGCCGTCGGCGGCGGAGGTCGCCAGGGTTTCTGCTTCTCCCTGCTTTTGTAGCACGAACGCCAGCCGTGTACCGTCAGCCGACCATGCAGGTAGTGCCGCACCGGAAACGAGTGGCGTAATGTTCCCGCCCAGCGCCGGCACCGAGCAAAGTTCCGGCTGAGACGAATTCGCAACGAGCCGCACGAAGGCAATCTTCTCGCCATCCGGGGAGAACTGTGGATCATCTTTTTGGGAACCATCGTTGGTTAGCCGGACGCGTTCCCCGCCCGCCACACGGCTCACGTAGAGATCGTCTCGGCCGCCGCTCTCCTGAATATATGCGACCATTTTTCCGTCGGGAGAAAGCGCTGGGCCACTCAGGTTGCCTTCTGACGATAAAAAGAGCCGAAGCTTGCCGCCAGTTACTGGCCCACCCGCCGGCTTGTTGACGCGGCCGTAGATCAGCATAACAACGGCAGCGACTGCCAGCAGGCTCACAGCACCCAACAGGTAAGAAATTAAGGGCTTCTTCGCCGGCGGCAGCTCCACCCGTTGCGTGACTCCCGTATCCGACTGCAGCGCTTCCATCGCGGCCCGCACTTCACTGGCTCTCTGATAGCGTTTCTCAGGTTCCTTTGCCATGCATCGCATGATCACCGCGCGCAATCCCGGTGTCACATGAGCTGGCAGCGCCGCAGGCGGCTCGCGCATGATGGCCGAGCTCACCTCAAAGCTCGTACCGCCATGAAAGGGAAGCGTCCCGGCGGCGAGCTCGTATAGCACCACTCCCAACGACCAAATGTCCGTCCGCACGTCCGAATTTTTGCCCTGCAGGAGTTCCGGCGCCATGTATGCCAGGGTGCCCGCGACCTCTCCCGTATCTAGATTCGTCGTCCGCGTCACTCCTTCGAACGCGGAGTCCTTGATGCTCATCGCCAGCCCAAAGTCCAGCACCTTAACCAACCTCGCAGCGGTCACCCGCACGTTTGGTGATTTCAAGTCGCGGTGGAGAATCCCGTGCGTGTGTGCGTGATCCAAAGCGTCGGAAATCTGCGCGCCAAAATCGAGCACCGACTCGGTCGTCAGTCCCTCCGCCGGAATCCGCTTGCTCAGCGTTTCGCCGGGAACGTATTCCATCGCGATATAGGACTGGCCATCGACTTCACCAACTTCGTAAATCGTGCAGATGTTCGGATGATTGAGTGCGGAGGCCGCACGCGCTTCGCGAAGGATCCGCGCGCGAGCCTCTTCATTTGTGAGGGAACTCAGGTTCGGCAGCTTCAGCGCGACGTCGCGGTTTAATTTCTCGTCATGGGCTCGGTAGACCACCCCCATGCCGCCGGCGCCGGCCTTCTCCAAAATGAGATAGTGCGCGAATGTCTTGCCAACCATAACGAGAAGGCACCTGTGAACGCATCATAGGCCGCTCCCCGGAATTCCGTCAAACCTGTTGCGTGCATGTCCTCAACATGACCCGGAAGCTTGCCGTGCGGGGAGTGGCGAAGGACGGGAACGATTTATCGTGATACTTCTCGGACGTCTTGAACCTGTCAGGGCTGTCCGAGGACCGCGTCGAAGTACGCCAGCATCTCTGGCGAATCCCACTGTTGGAATCCAATCACTTTGCGTGCGATTTTGCCGTGGCGATCAATGACATAGGTTTCCGGGTACATCGACGTACCATAGGTTTGCGCGATGGGAGAATGATTGTCCTTGGTGCCGGGATCGCGGTACGTGGGGAAAACGACGCCTTGCTCGCGCAGGAATTTTTCGTACACCGCCGAATCTTCGTCGGCGGCGACGCCCAGAACAACGCCGCTCCGCGAGGCGATGTATTTCTGCAAATGGTTGAGCGCAGGGGTCTCTTCGACGCATGGCGGGCACCACGTTGCCCAGAAATTAAGCACCACAACCTTGCCTTTGTAGTCGGAAAGATGTCCCGGCTTGCCGGAGACTTCCAGTGGGAAGTCCCACGCGCTCTTCCCCGCAATCGAAGCCTCACCCTGGCGGTAACTCGGCATCGCAAACAGCAGCAACACACCCAATGCGGCCAACACCACGACCCACACGCCAATTTTTCGGACGATTCCCATGAAATGCTATACTAGCGTATCCGCTCTGGATACGGAAACAAGCCCTTCACTTTCCGCAAAATATGTCCAACGAATCCTCCAACGCCGCTTTCAGCACTCCTGCTAGCATCAGAGCCATCGTTCCCGCCCGAAATGAAGAGCTGTCTATTGCGGCTTGCATCGAATCGCTAGCCCGCCAGCCGGAAATTGCCGAAATCCTCGTTGTGAATGACCAGTCCACCGATAGAACCGCGGAAATCGTTCGCGGACTTATGCACGACATCCCCAATCTCCGCCTTCTGGAAACCAATGGTGTTCCGACCGGCTGGGTTGGCAAGAACAATGCTGTTGCTCTCGGCGCACGCGAAGCTTCGCGGCCCTGGCTGCTCTTCACGGATGCTGATGCGGAGCACCTGCCCGGCGCAGCCGCCAAGGCTTTGCAGATCGCCCAGGAAACCGGCGCCGCTCTTGTCTCCTTTTCGCCGGAACAAATTACCGAAAAGTGGTACGAGAAATCTCTGATTCCTTTCATCTACTGCCGCCTGGCCAGAAAATACACTTACGCGGCCGTGAATGACCCTGCTTCTCTCGATGCTGCGGCCAACGGCCAATTCCTGTTGATTCGCCGCGACGCCTACAATGCCATCGGAGGCCACGCGAGCGTTGCCGCGGAAGTCCTCGAAGACGTGGCCCTCGCTCGTCGCGTCAAATCAGCCGGCTACCGCCTCTCGTTTAGCTCCGGAAAAGGCACCGTCCGCGTGCGCATGTACCGGTCTTTCGCTTCCATGTGGAAAGGCTGGACAAAAAATCTCTACCCGCTTATGGGCGGCACCCCGGTCGCTACTTTTCGCGAACTCGAGTCCACTTTTCCCTGGGTTGTGCTGCTAGTCTTGCTCCTTGGTTTCAAGTTTCCCTTCGCTATGTTCGCGGGAGTCTGGCTTCTCATCCTTCGCCAGATCAATTACGGCTCCGAGCTCACGCGTAACCAATTTCGCTTCTCTTTCATCCTCTACTACGTGCCCGCCGTAGTGCTCTATGCGGGTGTGCTTTGGGCTTCCTACCGGCATCATGCCAGAGGCAAGGTAGAATGGAAGGGCCGCGAATACCGGGTGCAAGCCTCGGGTACGCTGAAAAAAGCCGGATTCCGGGAGCCTTAACGCGGATAAGACGCCATGGTCCTGATCACACGAAAAATCGAGTTCTCCGCTTCGCACCTCTATCACAACCCGAATTTCTCGGCCGAAGAGAACCGTCGCATCTTTGGGAAGTGCAACAATCCCCACGGCCATGGTCATAACTACACTCTGGAAGTTTCCGTAGCTGGAGAGCCTGACCCGGTAACTGGCATGGTGCTGGACCTGAAAGAGCTGAAAGAAATTCTCGAGCGCGAAGTGATGCAGCGCATGGACCATCGCCATTTGAACTACGAAGTCCCCGAACTTTCCGGGCAGATCCCGACCTGCGAGAATATCGCCAAGGTCATCTGGCAGTTGCTCGATCCCAAAATCACCCAGGGTAGATTGCACCGCGTGCGCCTCTACGAGTCGCCGGACCTCTTCGCCGACTGCTACCGCAACGGCGCAAGCGCAGCAGGTAAGTCATGACCAGCTCATTGAAGCTCGAACTGGGCCGCCGCTATTGTTTTTCGGCGTCACATCGCTTGCACACCGCGCATCTAACGGAAGAGGAGAATTGCCGCGTCTTCGGCAAGTGCAACAATCCCTACGGCCATGGCCATAACTACGTCGTGGAAGTCAGCGTGTCGGGCAAAGTCGACTCGGCTACCGGCATGATCCTCAATCTCGCCGATCTCGACGCCTTCGTCCAGCAACAGGTGCTCGAAGACTTCGATCATAAATCGCTGAACGAGGATGTTCCGGCATTTCGTGACAAGGTGCCCACAACCGAGAATGTCTGCATTGAGATTTTTCAGCGCCTGAAAAAATTTCCTCTGGCCAATCTAGAACGCGTCCGTGTCGAAGAGACCGGTAAAAACAGTTTCGAATATGCCGGAGAAAATCCAGAAGGGAATCGGCCTTGACTAAACCAACGGAAGAACTCCTGCTGAATGAGAACAAAGAGATCGACGCGCGCAGGATTGCCTGCCACGTCCGCGAGATCATCAAATTAATCGGCGAAGATCCCAATCGCGAAGGTCTGCGCAAGACTCCCGAGCGCTTCGAAAAGGCCTTCAAATTTCTGACCAGCGGGTATCACCAGAACATGGACGTCCTGCTCAACGGCGCAACTTTCAGCGTCGCCTACGACGAGATGGTCATCGTCAAGGACATCGAGTTCTTCAGCCTTTGCGAACATCACCTGCTCCCCTTTTTCGGCAAGGCCCATGTAGCCTACCTCCCGAACAAGCGCGTGCTCGGCCTCAGCAAAATCGCCCGCTTGGTAAACATGTTCGCGCGCCGCCTCCAAATCCAGGAGCGCATGACCAGCCAGATCGCCGAAGCCATTCAGAACAAAATCAGCCCCGAGGGCGTTGGCATCATCATCGAAGCTCGCCACCTGTGCATGCAGATGCGCGGCGTCGAAAAACAGCACGGCCAGGCCGTCACCAGCGCCATGCTCGGCGGCTTCCGTCACAACAAACAGACCCGTGACGAATTCCTAGCCTTAGTCCGCACCCGAAAGAGCTAACCGTAGGACAGACATTCCTGTCTGTCCTCTTTTTCCCAAACGCTCACCGCCAAAATCCATTTTGGCGCTAGCTTGCCTCTCTCTCGCGCGTTACCCTCTCGCAAGAACCCAGCATGACCGCCAACCAAGCACCCGTTCTCCCCGAAGAGGCCACGTCTCTAATACCCTCTGCCTCAACCGCTCGCACACATCGCATTACGGTCGTCCTCTCTTTCATCTCCATCTACCTGATCTGGGGTTCCACCTATCTCGCAATCCGTTACGCCGTGGAAACCATTCCTCCGCTTTACACCGCCGGGCTCCGCCACCTGACCGCTGGCATCATCCTCTTATTCTGGTGCCTTGCTAAACGTCTTCGCCCCACCTGGGCCCAAGTTCGCGCCAGCATCCTCATCGGCGCTTTCTTTTTCCTCGGAGGCCACGGCTCTTTGCATTGGGCGGAACAGAGAGTACCCTCCGGCCTCGCATCTCTTCTCATCGCTTGCGAACCCATCCTGGTTTTCCTGCTTTTTGCCGCCGCCGCCAAAGAGTGGCGATCCAACGCAACGCTCCTCGCTGGAATCGTTCTGGGTTTCGCTGGCGTCGGCCTCCTCATGGGCAGAAGCGCTCTCACTGCTGGGCCTGGAGTTTTCGTCGGCTCGCTTGCCATTCTCTTTGGCGCGCTGTCCTGGTCCGTCGGGATCGTCTATTCGCGCCGGTCGCATCTCTCCGGCCATCCACTGCTCTTGACAACGCTCTCCCTGCTGGCTGGCTCTATTCAATTGCTTCTGGTCGGCACCATTGCAGGCGAATATCGCGGATTCTCGCTTTCCTCCGTCTCGCGGCGCTCGTGGCTCTCGCTCGCTTACCTCATACTCTTCGGGTCAGTCGTTGCCTTTACCGCTTACAACTGGCTCCTCGAGCATTATTCGCCCACGTTAGTCGCGACTCACACGTATGTAAATCCCATCGTTGCCGTATTTCTTGGCTGGCTCTTTGCCCGCGAAGCCGTCACTCTCAGCGTCATTCTTTCTACCGCCATGGTCATTGGCGCCGTCATGCTCGTCGATCGCGGCACTTCGCTTCTAGGAAAGGAAGCCTGATCGCACAAGAATGAGCTATGGCGCTTTGGAACAAAAAAAGAGCGCCGATTTTTCAACCGGCGCCCTTTTCCTTCTCTGCACTAATTCTCTACGCCCTACATCTTCGTGATATCCACCGTTGCCCGCGTCGTCTCCCAATCCATCCGAAGTGTGCAGCCTCCCGACGACTTGTCGAACGCGATGGTGAAGTTCTCCACCGCCGACGGCAGCGTCGAAGCCTGCATATCTACTCGCACCAGGTCCTGGTCGGCACCCGGATAGGGAATCCCCCATTCGCCAGTCTTCTTGCTGATGACCAGGGTCCATTTATCCTTGTTCGGAATCGCAAAAATCGTATAACTGCCAGCGGGCACATGCTTGCCGCCAACCATCAGATCCGTGGTGGTCACAAACGTGGTCGCTTCATTGGCCCCGGCGCGCCAGACCTCGCCGTAAGGCACCAGCCCGCCGTAAATCTTGCGCCCTTTCGCCCGCGGGCTCGAGTAATCCACCGTAATGCTTTTGCCATCGGCCAGCGCGCACGAGGCTTTCGCCGCCGGACTCGGCTTCGCTCCTTTGTCCATCTGCGCCGACCCTAGAACCGCCATCAACCCCAGCGTGATGCATGCCATTGCTAGAACCGCGAATAGTCTCCTCATTCTTCTTTCCTCCTTTTAAAGGTACGCGCAAACATTCAATCTAATTTCCCCGCCGAGTGCAACACCCAAACCCTTCCTCTCATCAGACGTCTGGGACGGCCACTCGTTTCCCTCCGCCGCCATCTCGGAACTTGCGTAACACGGAAAAAGCGGCTAGTCCTAGTCTGTCACCAGCGCGTATCCCCCTGTCCAAGGTGCATTTCCGGAGGTGCCCATGACCGAATCCAGACGTTCCTTGCTCAAGACCCTTGTCGCCGTAGTGGGCGTCTTCGTCGCGCCACCTGCTCTCTCCAGCCTGCTCGCGCAGACTGCAACCGCCCCGAGGGCGAGAGTTTACCCCAACGGCCGCGACCCCAATGCTCCCCCGGACTTGGACGAGCCCTCCCACCTGGACCCCAAGGCCCTCCAGCAAGCGAACCGGCTCGAACTCAAAAAGCAGGTGGCCGCGCTCTCTGAAATGGTCTCAGAGCTCAAGGAACAAGTTGACAAGATGGACCCGAACGCCACTCTATCCGTCTCCGTGGTAAAAAAGGCGCAGCAAATCCAGAAGCTGGCTAGGCAAATCCAGGGGCTCGCGAAGAGCTAGCTGCGGAATTGCCGCAAGTCTCTGGGTCCCACGCGAATGCGCGCCACGACCTGCGCGCCGCCACGCATTTACGGTCTCTTTACACTTTTGTCTCGGTTGTGTTAGCCTGAATGAGTCGAAGAGAAGAGGAAAAATTCAGGGGATGACGGAGAGGGGCACTTGAGCGCACCAAAATCAGTGTTGATCGAACAATTCCGCAGGGATGTTAAAGACACTGGATCACCGGAAGTTCAAATCGCTCTTTTGAGCGAACGGATCAGCTATCTGAACACGCACCTCAAGTCCCACGTGAAAGACCATGCATCCCGGCGCGGTTTGATCTTGATGGTCAACAAGCGCCGCCGTTTG